>JAVBLO010000004.1:0-47821 GCA_031553415.1 Bacteroidales bacterium
CTATAACGCGCATTGCATCACGGCATGGATGGCATTTATTGACCGTGGGCTGATGCCACACGGTTACAAAAATCAAACCGCTACGTGGTTATCCTTTCAATCCCGTAAATCCTGTCGAAAAACATTCAATTCGTGCCCTAATGAAATCAAAAGTTAAAAAGAATTCGTTACCAAAAAGTTTGTTCAAAAAAAAGCAATTTACAAGCACTTTATAAGACTCCCGCAAGGTGCTTGCAGGTTTTCTACAAGCACCTTGCAGGAGTCTTACAAAGTGCTTGCAGTAACCTTACAAAGCGCTTGTAGAATCGTGAAATTTTGCAATCCACGCACAGTCAATCTATCAGACTCATTTCCAAGAACTTCCTGTACCCTTTAGCCGCTTGGGAAGCTGAGCTTGCTATCAGAGAAACCGGGCCTAAAAGAGAGGAGTGCAAATCCGGAATTTCGATTTATCCATTTTCCCCGGGTAAAATCAGGAAATTCTACCGGAATGCTTCCTGAAGCAATAGACATTTCCGACAAAGGAGATATGGACATCCAGGTCACAGCATCATATACATCAAACGGGGTAGCTGTATTATTCCTTATTGACTGCAAAAAATCATACATCATAATAAGGTCGCTTCCTCCATGACCGGCTTCTTTAGCTACCTCTTGCAATGATTTCCACAAGGGGTGAGTATATTGAAGAATTAAGTCTTCGCTCTTTTCCCAATTATTAAATTCAGACTTACCTTCAATATAAATCAAATCACCGTCATTATACCACAATCCATTCGTGCCCTGAACCCTGAATCCTAATGAATAAGGACGGGGCGAATTGGTATCATGGGTAACAATAACAGTCTGCCCATTGGCGCATTTAATCATTGTTGTAACAATATCTCCACACTTAAATTCAACATCGGCATAAGGATGATTCTCCCCTCCTTTTTTAACAATATGTTTCTTCAATCCTCGCGACTGAGTAGACATGGACACTAAAGAAACAAACCTGTTTCCATAATTAATGTCTAAGAAAGAAGCTACAGGTCCGATACCATGAGTAGGATATAAGTCTCCATTTCTATCAATTGAATGCTGCAACCTCCATGATTGCAGCTTTTCCGTATCACCAAATTTAATCTCCCGAAGGTCATGTTCGTATCCGCAACGGCAATGAAGTAATTCACCGAACAACCCGGCCCGTGTCATATTCAGTACAGATAATATATCCTGGCGATAACACACATTTTCCAGAATCATTAATTGACAATGATTTTTTTCACATTCATCAACTAAGTCCCAGCAATCATTCAAAGAATTGATTGAAGATGCTTCAATTCCCACATAAGGAACACCCGCCCTCATGGTAGCAAGCGTTATCGGAACAAGCAAATCCCATGTCACAGAAACAATTACCACATCAAATTCTTCTTTTTGAAGCATTTCTTCATAAGCCTCAGGATAACCTCCATAAACTGGCGGAAGTTGGCCACCCATCGACAAAATCAATTGGCAACTGCTATTCAATGCAGTTTCTGAGACATCACACAAACCCGTGATGCGTTCTCCTAATCTGAAAATATTTTTAATGTGTTCCTTTGAGCGCATTCCTGCACCTATCAAACCAATCCGCAGAGTACCTTTTCGCATTATATTAAATTTTGCATCAAGTTAAGCTTCTTATCCAAAAAAATCGTTTTACGATTATTGTTACAAAAGTAGGGAATTTTTCACATTCATAAAAAAGTATTATCTTTGCATTCACAAATCATGGGGTTGACCGGTTTTGACAGCGGGTAGAAGTGGTTTGTAAGCATGCAGTGCGTCGTTGTCCGGCACTTAAATCTCGGATGATAACAATTAACTGGCGAAAATAATTACGCTCTCGCTGCTTAATCGAAGTATAGTAGATTTCAAGCGTTATCCTTACACAAGGTGTTTGGACGAGATATCACCCGGAAGCTGTGGCTTCGAAGCAATCCGAACCGGTGGTACAGCAATATCGGAGATAGTTTGAGGTAAGTCCCGGGCCTCAGATGAAATTAAGGGAATAAGCTTGACATTGGTGGCTTCGGTCTTGTGTCAGGTCGAAAAATAAGGCGAAGATAAGCATGTAGAAAGCAGATTAATTCCTCGTTTGGACGAGGGTTCGAATCCCTCCAGCTCCACAAACAAAAACAGGGTACGGAATACCGTACCCTGTTTTTGTTTGTAATTCCTTGAAAAAACTATCTTATTTGATCAATGATTCAATTTTCTGATTGAATTTTTCCACAGATTCAGGTACATACATACTCAGTAATGACCGGTCAATGTCGGCCACATTACTTACCCTGTAGAAAGGATTCTGACCATGTTTCCTGTTAACAGTGATTTCTTTTTCAATTTTATAAACAGGAAACTCCATCAACTGTTCATTCACTTTGAATTCGTAAGCTTTTCCGTTACTTGTAAAGTTTAACCAATAATGTTGTTGGCCTGAACCTCCACTATTCATAATATATTTTGCAGCTATCATAGCGCCGCCATCACGTTTCATTTCAACTTCTTCAATAGCATTCAAATCAAAGACAGCATGTTCAATGATCATTTTACCATCAGATTGTAAGAAGTGTAGTTCATCACCTGCAATAGCTAAATAATATAAACTCATATCGAAAGTTTCCCTCATGGTGGCCATTTCCAATGCTCCTTTTAAGATTTTTCCTGCGATTCCTTTTTTAGGAGCGCTATCAACTATACAATCGATATTTTTTTCTACAGCGTCTCTTACTATTTTAAATTTGTCGGGGTTGGAAAAGAAATCGGAAATAATGCCTTCTTTATCTTCTGCCCATTTTTGCGCTGCTTCATTATAAGTGTTGACTGTTTTAGCCATGAACTTGTCTTTGAACAGGTAAAAAACGATAAAGATACCAGCGATAAATACAATAGGAATAAGAGCGTAAATCATAATTATAAAATTTAATTAGGTAAATAAATGATATGTGTGAAAACTTGCTTGCAGTGTTTATAAGTGTTTCTTTTTAACCCGTCCGGTTTCTTCGTCAATAATAATTTTTTTTCCTTTTATTGAAAGCCCATAGAAAAAAATCAGCACACCAATAATTAACCCGGTTATGAAGTAAATTTTCCCGGTAATATCAGCATATAGACAATAAGCACAAAAAATAACCATTACTGCCCCGATGGTTCTGACAATGCGTCCTAATAGCATGCGGATTCCTGCTTTATTCCCGTATCCAAGTGAATTTGACATAAACGTTAATTTTTATTACTAGTGTGAAGTATTTTGGTTGCAAAAATAAAATTTTTTATTATTTACTGCAATGATTTTATAATAATTTTTGCAGCATGTCCTGAAGCTCCCGGTTTTCCTAAAATATCAATTATTTCATCATAACCTTGCAGCATTTCCTTCCGGTACGCTATATCTTTAATCAAGGCGCAAAGCTCTTCCGATATGTTTTTTTTTGAGAAATATTTTCCGAATAATTCTTTGACTACGGTTTTGCCTGCAATCAGGTTTACTAAAGAAATGTATTTTACAGAGAAGAAATGTTCGAAAACAAAAGAGGAAATGTGCTTTAAAGGCACTTTATAACAAACAGTCTGAGGTACTTTTAGTAATGCAGTTTCTAAAGTAGCGGTTCCGGAAGTAACTAAAGCAGCTTTTGATTGCTGTAATAACCGGTAGGTTTGCCCGAACAAAATGTTGATATCAGTTCCCCTCAGAAAATTCTGATAATAAGCCAGATCTATTCCCGGAGCTCCGGCAATAACAGCCTGATGGTTTTTGAATTCGGAAAGAACCGAAATCATAGTTGGCAGGTTATCTTTGATTTCCTGTTTGCGGCTTCCCGCCAGAAGGGCGATAATAGGTTTATTGGATAACTGGTTTGCAGTGGTGAATTCTTCGAAAGTTTCGTTAGCATGGTCGCGATTGGCTATGGCGTCGATAGTTGGATTTCCTACATAATCAATTTTGTAATCATATTTTTTGTAAAATTCGACTTCGAAAGGTAAAATCGAAAGGATTTTATCTACATACTTTCGGATGTCTTTAATCCGGTATGTTTTCCATGCCCAGATTTTGGGAGAGATGTAATAATAAACAGGAATCTGTAGTCTGGTTTTTACGAATTTGGCTATTTTCAGGTTAAATCCGGGATAATCAATCAATATCACAACATCAGGCTTATATTGTTCAATATCCTGTTTGCATAAATCCATATTTTTAAATATGGTATGCAAGTTCAGCAACACAGGGATAAACCCCATGTAAGCCATTTCCCTGTAATGTTTCACCAGAACGCCACCCACACTTTGCATCAAATCACCGCCAAAGAAGCGAAAATCAGCTTTTTCATCCGACTCTTTCAGAGATTTCATCAAATTGGAAGCATGTAAATCACCGGATGCTTCACCTACTATCAGATAGTATTTCATAAGGCAAAGATATATAGAAGTTTACGTAAAAACAACAGGTCGAATATCTATTCGGGGAAATATTTATTACTAATAAGGATATGATGATACCCAGCAGACATCATATTCAGCCAGAACTGATATTTTAGAAGTACAAACTGAAAAACAACCGTAGCCGCCCTCAATATTTGAAATAACGCCTACCGGTTCGTTGAAAAATTGAACTTCATCTCCTTGTAATACAAATGTGCGATAGAAATCGTATGCTTCTTTGCAGATATGTTTTACAACTCCGACCAGCTTGTAATGAACCTGATAGACTCTCGATTCACCATACCACCGTATCATGTTTTCGCAATTATCGTGTTTGAAATAATTTAAGTTTTTTGTTCCAACCATGATACTCAGGTCTTGTCTTTTCCCCTGGAAAGTAAGATCGGTCAAAAGCATCTGACCGAAAACGAAAGTATTTATTTCCGGATCGTTCATCCATTCTTCTGCCACAACATCCGGATTATCCTGCATGAGAATCCGGTCGGAGGAAGCAACTTCCGTTCGATTAGATTTATATAAACTGGAAATTGTGAGGTCATTTATGGTTTCAAAAGCTTCAAACAGGTAATAATCTTTTGTAGCTGAATTATCATTTAAAGTGAAATTCATTTGAAAAAAAGATTCGGAGCCATGAGTGTAAAAACTTTGCAGCCTTTCGGCATACGCCATTCTGCTGAAATCCTTTTCAATAAGAGGAAATGTTGTAAGAGAAAAATTTTCAATCTGGGGTTCTTCGGGCGCCACAACAGTAGATGTAACCAGAGGATAACCTGCCAGAAAAACTTCCAACCGGTATGATTTTCCGGGAACAATGCCAATGTCATTCCTGACAGCGTATGGTAATAAATATTTGTAGTAAGGATCATAATACGGATCATAGGTTGGGTCATAATATTCAGGATAATCATCGCGTTTGGTAATTTCCAGCATCAAGCGGTCGTTTTCATAGAGTTTTACTACAGCATTTTCTATGAATTCATAAGAAGTTGTTTCCTTTGCCGTAATAGGATTACTTAAGCCCAGGCGAATATAAAATAAATCATTTTCCAGAGAGCATGAGACAACTAATTTGCGGATATCATCAGACGAATCGATTTCGATATCTTTTTTTATAAAATCCGAGCAGGAGAGCAATAAGGATGAAAAAAGAAGGATGAAGAATGAAAAATATTTTGTTCGTTTCATAATTTTTAGAATTTAAAGTGATAACTGACAGCCGGGATAATCGGGAAGAGGCTGTATTGTACAAACTTATTCTTCTCTAACATCATTCCTGTTTTCTGGTCATACACTTCCCGGCTTTCTACATCAATATAAAAAGGGTTTTGCCGGTTATAAGTGTTATACAGGTTGATGATCCAACGGCTTTCACCCCAACGGGTTTTTCGTATGAAGCTGATGCCCAGGTCTAACCGGTGATAAGGATTCATCCGGTAACTGTTTCTTTCTGTATATGCTTTACCTTCAATAATGCTTCCGGGGTAAAAAGGATTGTCTCCGGGAAATGTTGCGGTGGGGATCGTGATAGCATTTCCTGTGCCGAAAACCCAGGTACCCGATAGTTCTATACGCTTGCTGGGCTGGTAAATGGCTACAACACTGAAGTCGTGCCGCCGGTCATATTTATAAGGAAATGTTTTCCCACCATTCAAGAACTCAAAAGTACGGTCAGTCCACGATAAAGTATAACCTATCCATCCGGTAAGTTTTCCTGCTTTTTTCTGTCCGAAAAACTCAATCCCATAACTCTTGCCTTTACCCTGCAAAACTTTGTTTTCCCATTTTCCGTCTAAATCAAAAAACGAAGCGCCTTCGCGGTATTCGAGTACGTTATCCATTTTTTTGTAATAAGCTTCGATACTTGCTTCGTAGGTTTTGTTGAAATTCTGGCTCAGTCCTATTGCCAATTGATCAGATATTTGGGGCTTGAGGATATCGGTTGTAGGAACCCAAAGGTCTGTTGGTAAACTGACTCCCGAATTAGTCAGCAGGTGTACATATTGCGCCATGCGTGAATAAGATGCTTTGGCAGCCAATTTTTCTGTTAAAAGATAACGGGCTGAAATACGGGGTTGCAGGTAATTGTAAAAATCATTGCGGACGGCAAATCCCGACCAATGCAAACCTGCATTAATTTTCAATTTACCTGTAATTGAGAAATCATCTTCGGCATATAAGTCAAATTCATTGGTACGGATACGTGAAGCTCCCATTGTTGTATCTATCGCCATCGTTGTTTCGGAAAAAGTGGTGACACCAGGTTCAAAAAGATGGTTGATGGCGGAAGCTCCGAAGCGGACATAATGATCGGGTGAAGGAATGTAATCGAATGATACTTTTCCGCTCCAATCTTCAATACTGGAATTATAATCCATTTTGTATGTGTCGGATTCGGGTTTATATGAATAATTCCTTTTTTCCACCCAATCATAGCCCGTATTGAAATGGAAACGGCTGTAAGTCACAGTTGTATTTCCAAACAACTGGTTAGTGAAAATATGGTTCCATCTTAAAGCAGATGTAATATTTCCCCATTCAATCCGGGAACTTGAACTGGAAGCATAACTGTCGAAATTAAGGTTTCCGTATGCATCTTCCAGGTGGAATTTATCCGACCCCATGTAAGCGCTCAGGTAAAGCCGGTCTTTGTTGGAAAAACGATGATTGATTTTTGCCGTGAGGTCATAGAAATAATATCCTGTAGATACCTGGTTGTCGGAATTTTCATTCATGTGTTTGATAAAAGGTTGAGCCAGAATGTCAATGTAAGTTCTTCTTGCCGAAACGATGAAAGAAGTACGGTCTTTCTGTATAGGGCCTTCCAATGTTAATTTGGCAGAAACAATACCGATTGCTCCTTCTCCATGAAATTTGTTGGCATTGCCTTCTTTCATGTAAATATCTACAACAGAAGACGTACGACCACCATAACGGGCAGGAAAACCACCTTTCATTAACTCTACATTATTAATGGCATCTGAATTAAAAACAGAGAAAAAACCAAAAAGGTGCGACGCATTATAAACCGGGACACCATCCAGCAAAATCAGATTCTGATCGGGGCCTCCGCCTCTTACATATAAGCCGCTGGAGCCTTCGCTGCCTGATTGTACTCCAGGCATTAGCTGGAGCACCTTAAGCAAATCCACTTCTCCCAAAAATGCCGGTAGAGCTTTTATCTGGCTGATAGGGATATTGATTGTGCTCATTTGTGTTTTATCCTGCGCTCCTTCTGCTGCTTTAGCCGTTATTACGGCTTCTTTCAATAAGTTATTGGCCATCAAGCTCATGTTGATAACAGTATCTTTCTTCAAATGGAAAGAAACATGTTTCGGAGTATATCCCACGTATGAAAACACAATATCCACAGGGCCTTCGGCCAAAGTCAAACTGTAAAATCCATAGATATTGGTTGAGGTTCCCTGATGATTAATATTGTTATAAACAGAAGCAGCTATCAGGTTTTCAGAGTTCAAACTGTCTCTTACAAATCCACTGATAGTAAACTTATTTTGAGATAAACTTGTTTGGGTAACAATTAAAAATACAAAAGTAAAAATCAACGCTTCTACACAAATCCACTCTTCAATTTTTTTCATTCTTGTCAAATTTCCCAGTGCTTCAGTTGATTCACTATGTGATGTGCTGTTAAATCTATTTTACTTGGAACAATTGATACATAACCATTTGCTAAGGCCCATTCATCGGTGTTTTCATCATTGGGGTTCAGATTATCAAATACACCGGTCAGCCAGTAGATATCTTTTCCCAATGCATCCTTGGATTTCATAAATTCAGAAATCCATCTTCCCGAAGTTTGGGTACAGACTTTCATCCCTTTAATATTAGCATTATTGGGGACATTCACATTCAGGCAAACGCCTTCGGGCAGACCTTCTTCCAGTGTTTTTTCGGCGACAATCCTGGCATACCTGCATGCTTCGGAAAAATCTGCGTCCGGAGAATGGTCTGTAAGTGACACTCCAATCGAGGGAATTCCAAGAATACAACCTTCAAGCGCCGCCCCCATAGTTCCCGAATATACTACACAAATAGCGGCATTCGAACCATGGTTGATACCCGAAATAACCAAGTCGGGTTTACGGTCTAAAATTTCATTGATAGCTAATTTTACGCAATCCACGGGAGTTCCCGTACACGCATAAACAGTTAAATTTTCTTCCTGTTTCAGTTGGAAAATTCTTAAGGGCACATGTGAGGTGATGGCGCTTGACATACCTGAACGTGCGCCGTCCGGCGCTAAAACAACGACTTCTCCGAGAGGCCTTATTACCTCAATCAGGCACTGGATTCCTTTGGCCTGAACGCCATCATCGTTAGTGATTAAAATCAACGGCTTTTTATTATTGTTATATTCCATAAATTAATATTATTGGGCTCTACTCGAACTATCTACCCCCAACCCCTAAAGGGGAGCCGGGCAGTGATTAATTATAGTTAACTACGGTCTTTCACGCGCTAAAGTCCCCTTTAGGGGATTTAGGGGTAAATAGTTCAAATCGTGCCCGAATCAAACCTTTTTTAATTCCTGCAAAGTTAATCAAAGTTATCAACAATAAGCAAAAGTTATTAACATCCAATGCAATTGTTTACAAATTTAAACACAACAGTTCTCAGATTAAAACTAAATTTGCACGCCAATAAAAAAATCAAACTCGAAAAAGTGATTTAAAAACAAATCGGTTATGGGGAAAATTATTGCTTTAGCAAACCAAAAAGGTGGAGTAGGGAAAACAACCACCACAATTAATTTAGGTGCATCATTAGCCGCACTTGACAAAAAAGTATTGGTGATTGACGCAGATCCGCAGGCAAATGCCTCTTCCGGATTGGGGATTGATATTCGTACTATTGAAAATTCGGTGTATGAATGTTTTGTGAATAAAGTAGATCCCAAATTGGCAATAGTTGGCACGGAAGTTGATAATCTTTTTGTGATGCCGTCCCATATAGATTTGGTTGGTGCTGAAATTGAAATGTTGAACTTCGAAAACCGTGAGAAAGTTTTCAAGGAAGTTTTAGATACTATCAAAGGAGAATATGATTATATCTTGATCGACTGTTCCCCGTCTTTGGGATTGATTACCGTTAATGCGCTTACGGCTGCCGATTCGGTTATTATTCCTGTTCAATGTGAATATTTTGCATTGGAAGGCATCAGTAAATTATTAAATACAATCAAGATCATCAAATCCAAGTTGAATCCTGACCTGGAAATCGAAGGTTTTCTGCTGACGATGTATGATGCCCGTTTGCGTTTGGCAAACCAGATTTACGAAGAAGTGAAAAAACACTTTAATGATTTGGTATTCCAAACAGTTATTCAACGGAATATCAAGCTCAGCGAAGCTCCCAGCTACGGACAACCTGTTTTATTGTATGATCCGGAATCAAAAGGATCGATTAATCACATGCAATTGGCAGAAGAGCTGATTGCCAAGAATGAAAAATGAAAAATTAACAATTAAAATTTATTAGTATCATTTAGATGTTTTTTTGATTCGCAGTTTTTCATTTTTCATTTTTCATTTTTCATTTCAAATTATGGCAAAACAAAATAGATCTGCTTTAGGAAGAGGCTTGGATGCCTTAATCACGATGGACGAGGTAACGACCAACGGAACGTCATCCATCAGTGAAATAGAACTCTCAAAAATCCAGCCCAATCCTGATCAGCCCCGTTCAATATTTGATCAGGAGGCATTGGAAGAATTGGCAGCTTCCATCAAAACACACGGATTAATCCAACCTATCACTTTAAGAGAAGTCGGACAGGATAAATACCAGATTATATCCGGAGAACGGCGTTACAGGGCCTCCCGGATGGCAGGATTATCAGCAGTTCCCGCTTATATCAGGAAAGCCTCTGATGAAAATGTGATGGAAATGGCTTTGATTGAGAATATTCAGCGCGAAGACCTGAATTCTATTGAAATTGCCCTGAGTTTCCAAAACCTCATAGAATCGTATAGCCTGACTCAGGACCAATTAAGTGAACGGGTCGGAAAAAAACGTGCAACTATTTCCAATTTCTTACGTCTCTTAAAACTTCCTGCCGACATACAACTCGGCCTGACGGATAAAAAAATCGACATGGGACATGCCAAGGCATTGCTTTCATTAGAAGACCCGACTGAACAGAAAAAAGTTTATGAACAGATACTTAATGAAGGCCTTTCTGTGAGGAAGACCGAAGAAACTGTTCGTGAAATCAAGGAAGGGGTAAAAAAAGAAACTGAAACTCCCCAAAAAACAAAACCGGCTACTGCTACAAAAACGCCGGAAGAATATGCTATGCTGCAAGAACATTTAACCAATTTCTTCAAAGCCAAAATCGGCTTTTCCTGCGATGATAAAGGAAAAGGAAAAATCATAATTCCTTTCGATTCCGATCAGGATTTGGAAAGAATTATGGGACTTCTTGATACTTTAAAAAAATAATTTGTATCTTAGCACCCTTAATAAAGAAGTTTTTTGAAGTTTTTTTGTACATTCATATTGCTGGCAATTTTGCTTCCTCTTTGCCCTGCCAAGGCACAAGGAAGCATTTCTGTTGAAAGGGATTCTGTTTCTCAGGATGTTATTTCTCTTGATTTATTGGCTTTAGAGAAGAAAGATTCTATAAACATCCCGGCAGATAGTACTCAATCTGGAAAAGTTGTAAAAAAATCAGAACTTCTTGGTAGGCAGTTAGATAGTATGCCAAAAGGCAATAATAAACCGGCTGAATTTAAACCTAATCCATCAAAAGCAGTCTTATATTCTGCGATTTTTCCGGGCTTGGGGCAAATTTATAACCGGAAATATTGGAAATTGCCTATTGTATATGGAGGTTTTATCGGATGCGCATACGCTATTACGTGGAATAGCACACAATATGGTGATTATAAGCAGGCATATCACGACATAGCTGATGATGATAAAACTACAAATTCCTGGCAAAATTATTTGCCTTATGGTGTAGACCCATCAACTTTGACAAAGACCCAGATGGATAATTACACCAATGCGTTCAAGAATAAAAAAGATTTTTATCGCCGGAACAGGGATTTGAGTATTATTGTTACAGTTGGTTTATATGCTTTGTGCATGTTAGATTCTTATGTAGATGCACAACTCTTTGATTTTGATATAAGTCCTGACCTCTCAATGAGGGTTGAACCTGTTATTTATAACAAATCTGAATTCAATTCCCGCTCGGTGGGTTTGCAATGCAGTATCAAATTTTGATCAAGATGAAAAAATTATTAACTGGATTTATTTTATGTTTTGTAGGTGTCGCAACCATGAATGCGCAGACTGCAATCTGGACTGATGTGAAGGGCTCGAGAAATACAGTCACAACAAATAAAGTCCTGAAAAATGATAGCTTGGAAACAGACACTATCCTGGATACAAGTGTGTTTGTTCCTGAAAGTTTTGAAGCGAATGTAGACAGTCTCCTCAACAGCTGGAATGTTCACTATTACGTGAAACAGCGTCCTAAAAGTAATACCTCCGGAAATATTGAGGTTAGCGCGGCTGTTTATAAAGACAGGCTTTCCCGTTTGCCTCATATTGTAGAAATGCCTTATAATGAAGTTGTTAAAAATTGCATAGACTTGTATGTAAACAGAAGGGGTAATGTGATTGAATATATGCTTGGATTGGCGGATTTCTACTTCCCTATGATTGAGCAGGCGCTTGACGAAAATCAGTTGCCGTTGGAATTAAAGTATTTGGCTATTGTCGAATCAGCATTGAATCCGACTGCCGTATCCCGTGCAGGAGCTACCGGATTGTGGCAGTTCATGTTGCCAACAGGCAAGGCTTATGGAATGGAAATCAATAGTTTGGTTGACGACCGGAGAGACCCGGTGAAGGCAACTTATGCAGCATGCCGTTATTTCAAAGATATGTATGATATTTATGGCGACTGGAACTTAGTTATTGCTGCTTACAACTGTGGGCCCGGAAATGTAAACAAGGCGATTCGCCGGGCGGGAGGGAAACGTGATTATTGGGCGATATATAATTACCTGCCACGTGAAACCCGCAGTTATGTGCCTCTGTTTATCGCAGCCAATTATGCCATGAATTATTATTCACAACATGGTTTGACTCCTGTATCAACTTCCCTTCCTCTTGCTACTGATACTGTAATGGTTAATGATTTGTTACACCTGGAACAAGTTGCCCAGACGTTGAATGTTGAAATAGAAATGCTGAGGGCTTTGAATCCGCAATACAAACGGGATATTATACCTGGTAACAACGGTCCGAGACCATTACTTTTACCTTCAACCAATGCATACGCTTTTGTTAGTTTGGGAGATTCTGTTTACCGGTATAAATCGGAAGAATTCTTAGCCAACAGATCTTCGGTTGAGCCTGGCGGTGGTTCCGGAAGCTACTCTTCAAATCAGGAACGGATTGTCCACAAGGTGAGATCGGGAGAAACCATGAACTCCATTGCTAACAGGTATGGCGTAACAGTTTCACAGGTAAAGAAATGGAATGGATTGAAATCCTCTAAAGTAAGAACCGGAACAAGGTTGACATTGTATGCAGACAATGGTGGAGTGAAAGTCTCAAAATCGTCACCGGAAACTACAAGCAATAAGAGCAACTCTGCTGCAAGTTCTAAATCAACTAATACTCAGTCATCTAAAGGATCTTTTTCTAAATATAAAGTTAGATCAGGAGATTCATTCTATACAATTTCCCAAAAATATCCGGGAGTTAGTGTGAAGGATTTGATGGAAATCAATAAAATGAATAGTTCTAAATTAAGAGTAGGGCAAGTTATTAAAGTTCCTGCAGTTTGATATGAGTGAACCGGTTGATACGAAGCAAGCAGATGATTTAATGGTCCAAAAGGAATATGAAGCCCTTTTGGACGATTATACTCATTCGAATCACCGCCGGAAATTTGATATAATCAATAAGGCATTCCATTTTGCCAATCAGGCACATAAGGGTGTTAAGCGCCGTTCGGGAGAACCTTATATCATGCACCCTTTGGCTGTTGCCCGTATTGTATGCAAAGAGATGGGATTAGGTTCTACGTCTATTTGTTCTGCATTGCTTCACGATGTCGTAGAAGATACCGATTATACGGTTGAAGATATCCAGAATCTTTTTGGTGAGAAAATAGCGCAAATTGTAGACGGACTTACCAAGATTTCCGGAGGAGTTTTTGTAGAAGCGGCTTCTGCGCAAGCTGAAAATATGCGTAAGCTATTGCTTACCATGTCGAGCGATATCCGGGTTATTTTGATTAAAATGGCCGACCGCTTACATAATATGCGTACTTTAGGTTCTCTGTTGCCGGCTAAACAATATAAGATTGCCGGGGAAACCATGTATTTGTATGCTCCTTTGGCACACCGTTTAGGATTATTTGCTATCAAAACCGAATTGGAAGATTTAAGCTTCAAATATGAACATCCTGAAGAATACAAGCAAATTACCAATAGATTAGAAGCAACAGCGGCCAACCGGGGTTTGGTATATGAACATTTTGCCGAACCATTGAGGAAGAAGTTGGACGAGATGAACATCAAGTATGAAATGAAGGAACGTGTCAAATCCGTTTACTCGATTTGGAATAAAATGCAAACCAAAAAGGTGGATTTTGACGATGTTTATGACATATTTGCTGTCCGGATTGTATTCGAATCTCAGGAAGGGATAGATGAAAAAAAACGGTGTTGGGATATTTATTCTGCCATTACCGATTTATATAAATTGCGTCCTGATAGAATCCGCGACTGGGTGAGCCGTCCCAAAGCCAATGGATACCAGGCGTTGCATTTAACGGTTATGGGACCTGACGGGCAATGGATTGAAGTCCAGATCAGGAGTACCAAGATGGATGAAATTGCCGAAAAAGGATTTGCAGCTCATTGGAAATACAAGGAACACCAAAATGGAGAGGACCTGACCGAATTGGATAAATGGTTGGCAACCATTCAGGAATTACTGGAAAATCCGAATCCGAATGCGATGGATTTCCTCGACACAATCAAGCTGAATCTTTTTGCCAACGAAATTTTTGTGTTCACACCCAAAGGTGATCTGAAAACACTTCCCCAGAATGCTACAGCATTGGATTTTGCTTATGAATTGCATACCGATATTGGTGACCATTGTATTGGAGCCAAAGTTAACCACAAGTTAGTGCCCCTCAGTCATAAGTTATCAAGTGGAGATCAAGTCGAAATATTAACCTCGCGTTCACAACATCCACATGAAGAGTGGTTTACATTTGTTACAACAGCTAAGGCTAAAACAAAAATAGAGGCTTCTTTACGCAAGAGGAAGAAAGAACAGACAAAACAGGGTGAAAAGCAACTCCGTGAATTTTTAACTAAGTTTGGGATTCAACCGGAAGTTGGAATTCTTGATAAATTGACTTTGTATTACGGATTTTCAAGAAAGGATGATTTTTATTTTGCCATTTCTGAAGGACAAGTTAACTGGCCGGAAAATCCACAAAAGATATTGAAAGAAAAATCTGATAATATCTTTTTAAAATACGTTAAACAAGCCTTTAGTGTAGGGAAATCGGATGCGGAAAAGAAAGAAGAAATCAGCAAGGAAATGCTGGTGCCTGAAAAAATTGATAAGAAGAAAACTTACATTTTAAGGGAGGAAGCATTTCAAAAGAACTATACAGTTGCTGATTGTTGCAAACCGATTCCGGGGGATGATGTATTCGGATTCCTCAACGATGATCACCGTTTGATTATTCATAAACGTTCCTGCCCGATTGCGTTGAAACTGAAAAGTAATTTCGGGGAAAGGATTATTTCCTGTGAGTGGGGCGGAAACAAGGTGTTTTCATTTCCATCAGCTATTGAAGTCAATGGAATTGATGCATTAGGGATTCTGAATCAGATAACGAAAACAATATCAGAAGATTTTGCTGTCAACATCAGGAAAATCCATATAGAAACTAATGCCGGATTCTTTGCCGGAAAAATAGATATTTCTGTGCATGATGTAGATGATATCAATCAGTTGTGTGCAAAACTCAGTAAAATTAAAGGCGTTAAGAAAGTAAACCGTGTTGACGATTAATCTGTAGGGGTAGCCCTATGTGATTATCCATTTTATAAATTATGAAAACAATTCTATCATTTTTACGCAATTTTTTTTCTAAGGTAAACAAGTATTACCTTACAGGCGCGATTTTCCTTGTGATTACTTTTTTTATTGGTGATAGTACGCTTCTCCGCCGCTATGAATATGACAAGCAAATCAATGAATTGGAAAATGAAATAGCTAAGTACAAAAAAGAATCGGAAGAAAACAAGCAAAAATTAGAAGCTTTGAAAAGCGATAATGAAAGTTTGGAACGCTTTGCCCGCGAAAAATATTTAATGACAAAACCCGATGAAGAATTATTTGTTATCAGATGAACGATAAATTCAAAGAATATTTGTTTTATATCTCTGCCGTGTTATTAGTGCTTTCTGCCGCTTTATATATAACAGGCTGGAGTTTTGTGCCTTATGTTTTTGCTGTAGCTTCAGCAGGAGTCGCCATTGTTTATTTGACAAGTCCATATAGGGGCGATAATCTCCGGTTGAGACGGCTGAATACCCAGGAAACCATTGCAGCCCTTTTGCTGCCGTTTTCATCTTACCTTATGTTTAAAGGTAAAAATGAATGGGTGCTTTTTCTATCTGTTTCTGCATTGTTGCAGTTTTATGTAGCGTTTATTAAAAGCAGGAATAAGAAAGAGGAAGATTCATAATGGAAAAAATCAGTAGTCTTCAAAATCCAAAGATAAAAAATATAAACAAGTTAGCTTCTAAGGCCAGGGAAAGGAAAGAGCAAGGACTGTTTATCATAGAAGGCGCCCGTGAAATTACACTTGCTTTGGAAGGCGGTTACATGCTGGATTCTGTTTTTGTTTGCCCGGAATTATTTACCAAAACCGACTATCCTCATGTTTTGGATACCATCAATCCCAAGATTCTATTTGGAGTTTCTCCCGAAGTTTTTGATAAAATTGCTTATCGTGAAGGTTCTGATGGATTGTTAGCTTTAGCCAAACCCAAATCTCATGACCTGCAAGATCTGCTTCTACCTGAAGATCCGTTTATTATTATACTGGAGGCGGTAGAAAAGCCCGGAAATTTAGGCGCTATCCTGCGCACTGCCGATGCTGCGCCTGCCGATGCGGTAATTATTTGTGACCCTCATACCGATATGTATAATCCCAATGTTGTAAGGTCAAGTGTAGGTTGCTTGTTTACTGTGCAAACAGCCATTTGTTCAAACCGGGAAGCATTGGATTTCCTGAACAACAAAAATATCCGTTCGTATGCTGCGGAACTAAATGCTGCGGAATTTTATCAAAACGTTAATTTTTGTCCGGCTTCTGCAATTATTATGGGAACTGAAGCAGACGGACTCTCTCCCTTTTGGCTGGAACATGCCTGCTCACGGATTAAAATTCCTATGAGAGGAAAAATAGATTCTTTAAATGTTTCAGTTTCGACAGCTATTCTTACTTTTGAAGCCATGAGGCAACGAAATTTCTTCAAAATCATTGCATTATCTTATATGACATTGAAACTTTCCTGTCAAATGATATAACAGGAAAATAAACTATTAATACACTGAAAAAGTTTAAGTGAAAAAATATCCATATTTTATGTATGTGTTATATTTTTTCGATTAACTTTGCGCATCATACACTTATTAATTAATTTATAATTTATGAAAAAGATTTTGGTTATTGCTGCTGTTTTTGCAGTTTCTTCCCTTAGCGTTAATGCTCAATTTGGCGGACTCAAAAACATTGGAAAATCAGTTGCCAGTGCTGCCGGTAACATTGCCGGAGACATGGCTGCCGATGTTGCTGCCAATACAGTTACTAATAATGTTGTAACTTACATGGATAAAAACAATGCGGTATTGGCTGATGATAATGCCTATACTAAACGTTTGGCTTCTCTTGTAGGAACTAATTATGTTAATGTGGATGGCCTGTCATTGAATTATAAAGTATATGAAAATCCAGAAGTTAACATCCTGGCATGTGCTAACGGTTGCATCCGTGTTTATTCAGGTATGATGGATCTTTTGACAGACGACGAATTGGTTGCTGTGATTGCCAATCAAATCGGTCACATCACAAACAAAGATACCCGCGATGCTTTGATGAAAATGGCAACCGGAGATAATGCAACAAATGCTACTTCTGCTCAATTGAACAAATTGCTTTCTCTTTCAGGAGAAAAAATGGGAACATTTATCAACGAATTACTTCAGGTTCCTTATTCTGACTCACAAAACAAAGCTGCTGATAAATATGCCGTTACTCTTTTGAAAAAAAATGGTAAAAAAGCTGCTGCTTTGGAATCTGCATTGGATAAATTTGCTACAATGGAAGCAAATGACGCTAAAGCTGCTAACGATGATTCTGTAGAATTGAGCGCTGCTTACAAATATATCAGGGTAAATGCTGAAAATGCTTCCCGTGCTTCTTTAGTTGCATCTATGTAATTGAAATATAAATATTTTTTTAAGAGTTGTATGCTTAAGCGTGCAACTCTTTGTTTTTTTAAGTTCCGTGTTTATTTTTGTCTTATGAAACAGGAAATTTTTACCAACGAAGAATTTATTAAACAGGATTATTCAGAAAACGGATTAGCTGGAAAAGAGTATTCCGGATGTACATTCTTTAACTGTAACCTTTCCGGAATTAATTTGTCGGATAAGGAATTTATTGATTGTGCTTTCGAAAATTGCAACTTGGGTAATGTTACATTAAAAAATACCGGATTGAAAAGTGTGAATTTCGTTAATTGCAAATTGATTGGGATTGATTTCAGCCTTTGCAAAGAATTTCTTTTCTCAGTAAAATTCCACAAGTGCCAATTGGATTATGCAGTTTTCCTGAAGATGAATCTGAAGAAGACAAGTTTTCATGAATGTGTTATCCGTGAAGCCAGCTTCATTGAATCAAACCTGACCGGAGCATCTTTCCCGGATTGTGATTTATCACGGACAATCTTTGAAATGTCGAATTTAGGAGGAACAGATTTCAGAACCGCTTATAATTATTCCATTAACCCCGATACAAACATCATTAAAGGGGCAAAGTTTTCATATCCTGCTGTATTGGGATTAATGGACAAATACGAGATACAAATCTCATGAATTTCTGAATGATATTGTTCCTGTAGCCTGGTTTGTAGGCATTATCAATATTTCGGCAACCTGAACATGTTCAGGAACGGAAGTTGTATAATAAATAGTTTCTGCAATATCTTCCGCGACCAAAGGTTTCAGCCCTTTGTAAACCGCATCGGCTTTCGATTTGTCGCCATGATAACGGGTAATGCTGAAGTTGGTTTCAACCATGCCGGGTTTGATATTGGTTACACGCAAAGGTGTATCAACCAGATCTATACGCAAACTGTCGGTCAGCATGCGAACAGCTGATTTGGTGGCACAATAAACACTACCTCCCGGATAGGCAGCTTCGCCGGCAATTGAGCCGATATTGATGATATGTCCGCGGTTATGTTTCAACATCAAGGGAACAACTAAGCGAGTCATTGTCAATAGTCCTTTGACATTTGTGTCGATAACGATATCCCAATCGTCCAGGTTACCTTCGAATTCTTTATCGACTCCTAAAACTAATCCGGCATTGTTAATCAGTATATCAATGGCCTGCCATTTTTCCGGTAAATTACTTATTTTTTTCTGAACGGCTTTCCTATCTCTTACATCAAACAAAAGTGTGAGAATTTCGACTTGATATTTTTCTAAAATTTTGTTTTTGAGATTCTCTAGCTTTTCTTTGTTCCTTCCATTCAAAATCAGATTTACCCCTTCTGACGCAAATTTAAATGCACAAGCTTCGCCGATTCCACTTGTAGAGCCTGTAATTAGAACAATTTTATTTTGCATAATATATTTTTGATAATGATTTTCTGATATATTCATATTAGCCCGCTTTGCGGATAATTTTAAATCCTGGAGTCTGCTCCCCACATTAACTTATCTCTCAATGTTTTATAGAAAGTATGATTATATCGTTTGATTACCTTAACCGGGAATTCTGCCTTTTCTATTTCAAATTTTGTTCCTGTTGGAAAAGCCTGTGAACGCCCATCTACAGCTATGAGGAAATTTGTATTTCGTGATTCAACTTCGAGGCTCAGACGGGAATCTTCGGGAATGATCAAAGGACGCACGTTCAACGAATGTGGAGCAATCGGACTCAATACAATCGCTTTGGCCTGAGGCACAATAATCGGTCCGTTTACACTGATGGAATAAGCTGTGGAACCGGTTGGTGTCGCAACAATCAAGCCATCTCCCCAATAAGCAGTCAGGAATTCATCGTTGATAAATGCATTTATCTTTATCATAGAAGATGTATCCCGTTTTTGAATGGCAATTTCGTTCAGGGCATAATTGTATATTTTGGTATCCAAGCCGGTTTTGAAGTGTAACAATGTACGTTCTTCGATGCGGTAATGATTTTTGAATATATCGTTTAATGTATCTTCAATTTCCGTAGGACCTACATCTGCCAAAAAACCCAGACGGCCTGTGTTTATGCCGAGTATGGGAATTGCTTTGGAACCGACAATCGCTGCAGTACGTAAAAAAGTTCCGTCTCCACCTATACTTATAGCAATATCAATATGAAAATCTTTTTTATCAATCAATGCAGAAACAGCAGGCTTGTAATTTAAATGAGAAGATAAGTACCTGTAAAAGTTTTTTTCTACCAATACTTCCATATCCAATTTTTGCAGTTGTTCGAAAACCCGTTTAATCTGCACTTGTTTATCAAATTGGTAATCACTACCGAAAATTCCTGTTTTCATTTATGTCTACATTTGCAGATAATACATCAATTCGTCTAACCGTTTGCGTTGTATATCGTCAGTTAAACTTTGTTTCTGGAAATTATATATAACAGAATAATTGAATCGCTCAAAGCTACGGAGTATGGCAGAAGCATCTTCCGAATCGATTTTCAATATAACGATTAGTTTTGCAGTTTCTTTCACCGGATAAGAAAAAAGGCTCAAAACATTGGAATTGTTTGATTCCACTAAACGTATGATATTCGATAAATCATAATCCTGAGGATTGAGTTCGATGGCTATTAATGCCCCGTTGGAGCCTGCACTTGTTATTTCTGTCAGCTTTTCTACTAAAACAGGTAATGTTATTGCGCCTAAAAATTGTCCTTCAGAATTAGTAACAGGAAGCAAAGTCAGTTTATCATGGCTCATAATCCTCAACACTTCCAGGATATGAGTTCCTTCCTGTACATAAGGTGCGAAAAAACAAATTCCTTTTACGTGTTTGTTAAGGTTTTGCATAGCATACACGTCCCGTTCTGTTATAAGGCAGGTATACTTTCCTTCATCAACCACAGGCAAATGCTTCAACTTATATTCTTCCATTAAGGATAAAGCCAGGCTGCCTTTGTCTGTAGATTTTAAGACCGGAATTTGTTTTATTAGTATTTCTTTACTTAACATGTTTCATTTATTGATTCAATTCAACTAAATTTGCATCCAAATTTACCCCTAAATCCCCTAAAGGGGACTTGGCGTGTAAAAGACCATAATTATTTTTGGTTTTTTCAGGAATTAAAGTCCCCTTTAGGGGATTTAGGGGTAAAATTAGTTATTATATTTTGAACAATGACAAAACTAAGTGTAAATATCAATAAAGTTGCAACCTTACGAAACGCTCGTGGAGAAAATATACCCAATGTGTTGAAAGTGGCGCAGGATTGTGAAATGTTAGGAGCGGAAGGAATTACTGTGCATCCACGCCCCGACGAACGGCACATCCGTTACCAGGATGTTCTGGAGTTAAGCCGTGCTGTAAAAACCGAATTCAATATTGAGGGATACCCTTCCCTGCGATTTATTGATTTAATACTGAAAACAAAACCCCGGCAGGTAACTTTAGTGCCGGATGCTCCCGATGCCATCACATCGAATGCCGGTTGGGATGTGAAAAAGTCTTTTAGCCAATTATCCGAAATAGTAGAAGGTTTCAAGGAAATCGGGGTCCGGACTTCAATCTTTGTCGGAACAGATTTGCATAATATCGAATATGCAGCAAAAACCGGAACCGACCGGATTGAATTATATACCGAGCCATACGCAAGATTATATTCAAAAGGGAAAGAAGACGCCGTTGCCCCATTTGTAGAAGCTGCTAAATTGGCCAAAAAGTTGGGAATGGGAGTGAATGCCGGTCATGATTTGAGTCTTCAAAATTTACAATATCTTCATCATTCCATCCCTTTTCTGGATGAAGTTTCTATCGGCCACGCGTTAATTTGCGATGCGCTTTATATGGGTTTGGAAAATACAATAAAAGAATATAAACGATGTTTAAATAATGAAAAATGAAGAATTAAAAATGAAAAATTGTTTTGTAGAGTGCCTCTTTTAATTTTTCATTGTTCATTTTTAATTTTTCATTATTAACTCTCAATTTTTTAATATAATGAGTTTACTATTAACTATTCAAGACGCTTCGGCGCAAATATCAGGGGCTATGCCCGATCTTTCATCTACGGCACAACCAACAGAAGCGCATATCAATGCTTTTGAATTGGCGCTTAAAGGAGGGTGGATTATGATTCCTATCGTACTCCTTTTATTTATCGCTATTGCTATTTTCATAGAAAGGGTTTTGGTTATCAAAAAAGCAGAAAAGGAAGATGAGACATTTATGCACAGGATTAAAGATTATATCCATGAAGGAAAAATAAAGTCTGCTATCAATCTCTGTAAAAGTACAGGCACTCCTTATTCACGGATGATTGAGAAGGGTATATCCCGTTTGGGAAGACCGATGAATGATATACAAGTAGCTATAGAAAACGTTGGTAACATTGAAATCTCTAAATTGGAGAAAGGGTTTACCTGGGTGGCTACAACAGCAGGAGCAGCGCCAATGCTTGGATTCCTTGGAACCGTAACTGGTATGGTACGTGCATTTTTCGATATGGCCAATGCCGGCGCCAATGTAGATATAACATTACTTTCTTCTGGTATTTATGAAGCCTTGGTAACTACGGTTGCCGGTTTGATTGTCGGTATCATTGCACTGTTTGCCTACAACTATTTAGTTGCCAAAGTGAATGGCGTTGTCAATAAAATGGAAGCGCGCTCCATGGAATTTATGGATTTATTAAATGAACCAACCAATTAAGTTAAGAGTTAAAAGTTATGAATTGTTTATGGAGTTCCAATTCTTCATTTTCATTCTTAACTCTTAACCCTTAACTCTTAACTTTTTTGAATATGGCTCTCAAAAGAAGATCAAAAATATATGCGGAATTCAGCATGGCATCCATGACTGATATGATATTCCTGTTACTCATATTTTTCATGATAACCTCTACTGTTGTGGTTCCCAATGCAATCAAGGTCTTGCTTCCGCAAAGCAAGCAACAAACATCGGCCAAACCGTTAACCCGGGTAACGATAGATGCTGGTTTGAACTACTATGTTGCTTTCGGGAAAGACAAAGAACGGAAAGTTTCATTCGATGAAATAGCTCCTTTTTTGAAACAGTGCTATTCGGAAGAACCGGATTTGTATGTGGCATTATATGCCGACGAAACTATCCCTTACAGTGAAGTTGTAAAAGTTTTGAATATCGCGAATGAAAACCAGTTTCGCATGATACTCGTAACACGCCCCAAATGAATTTAACAAAAGAGAAAATATACGGATACATCGGCTCACTCCTTTTATGTGCGTTACTTTTGTTGATGCTTTGGTTTTCAGTGCTAAAAACAATTGTTCCGGCCGGAGAAGAAGGTGTGTTGGTAAATTTTGGTAATGTTGATGAAGCTTCGGGTACTTTCGAACCCGGAAACTCAGGAGATAATGTCAGTGAAGTGCCAGTAAAACCTGTTGTAGAACCTGTTCCTGAAAGTCATTCAAAACCAACTCCACCAACTCCTCAGACAGCTATTACGCAAAATCTGGAACAAACGGCAGCGATTGAAGCTGAGAAGAAGAAAAAAGAAGAAGCAAAACGTCAGGCCGAAGCTGAACGCAAGCGGAAGGAAGAAGAGCAGAGACGTCAGCAAGCTATTAGCAACCAGGTGGCTGGTGCTTTTGGAGCTGGTAATACTCAATCTTCAGGACAAGGAACAGGAAATGGTTCCGGAAATCAGGGAAGTCCACAGGGAAATTCATCGCAAGGCGCTAACAGTGGAGTGGGAGGCTATGGCGATTTCTCGCTTTCAGGTCGTTCACTTGGTCCCGGAGGATTGCCCCGCCCTGCATATTCCATTCAGGAAGAAGGAATTATTGTTATTGACATCACAGTTGATAAAAATGGTAATGTGATTTTGGCAACTATCGGAAAAGGTACCAATATTGATAATTCGACCATGCGCCAATCTGCTTTGGATGCAGCTAAGAAAGCTAAGTTCAACACTATTTCCGGCAATGAAAATCAGTCGGGAAAGATAACCTACAGATATAAATTAAACTAATGAGTACCCCTAAATCCCCTAAAGGGGACTTATAGGGCAGCCATTATTTGTAGTGTACTATGGTCTATCACACACCAAGTCCCCTTTAGGGGATTTAGGGGTGTATTTAAATATATTCGCCATGAAAAAAGTATTTGTTTTTTTAGCGACCGGCTTCGAAGAAACTGAAGCTGTTGCAACAACTGATGTACTCCTTCGCGGAGGACTTGAAGCTGTAACTGTTTCTATAACAGGAGAACATTTAGTGAAAGGCACCCACGGAATATCAGTTTATGCTGATAAACTCTTTAATGAAATTGATTTTAGCGAAGGAGCGATGATTGTTTTGCCCGGTGGAATGCCAGGCGCCAGTAATTTGAATGCTCATGAAGGTCTGAAAAAACAGATTCTTGAATATGTTGAAAGCGGCAAATATGTGGCTGCTATTTGTGCTGCTCCGTTGGTTTTCGGCGGATTGGGAGTTCTGAAGGGAAAGAAAGCCACTTGCTACCCCGGCTTTGAATCATATTTGAAAGAAGCTGTCTTATCTGCTGACAGTGTTGTGAAAGATGGTAAAATTATTACAGGTAAGGGGCCTGGCTTTGCTGTTGACTTTGGCCTGAAAATTGTAATGGAATTACAAGATCAGGTTAAATCAGATGAAGTAGCTCAAGGCATGCTTCTGAAATAAATTTTATTTATGCGAAAGAGTTTTATATGTTCAATTTTGCTTTTATGTTTTTTCTTCCTGAATAGGAGCTACATATGGGCAGATACGAATAATACAAAGAGTAGTAGAAAGGAAACATCCGAATGTCATCAACTTTATGAAGATATGAATTTGGATGGTGTTGTTAGTTACACAGCTTTTAAGTACGCTTATTCGGGTTACAATAAAATCAATGTAAGGAATAAGGAAATAATGACTTTGATTGATTTTAGCAGACCTTCAACTGAGGAACGATTTTTTGTACTTGATATGTGTAATAAAAGGCTTTTATATTCAACTTATGTTGCGCATGGGAAAAAGAGTGGGGAGAATTATGCCACTTCTTTTTCCAACAAACCGGGTTCACATAAAAGTTCTCCGGGATTCTATGTGACTGAAAATACTTATGAAGGCCGGAATGGATATTCCTTAATCCTTGATGGATTGGAAAAAGGTATTAATGACCGTGCCAAAGAGCGTTCTATTGTAATACATGGAGCTTCGTATTGTGATTCGACTTTGATAGATGAAGGGCGTTTAGGAAGAAGTTTCGGTTGTCCGGCATTGCCAGAAGGTATTTGTGAGCCGATTATCGATACAATCAAAGATGGAACGCTGCTTTATATTTATGCAAATGATAAAACTTATCTGAACAGGAGCCGGTTTATTGCAGTAGCATCAAAAACAGTATCTAAAAAGAAAAAATAGAGGTAGATTCGCCACGAATTACACGAAAATCACGAATATTCTTATTAAAAAAAATATTTTGGTCGTGATTTTCGTGTAATTCGTGGCGAACTTATCAGAAAAAAGTTTACTTTTACACCCGAAAAGTTGCCCAAATGGCGGAATTGGTAGACGCGCTAGTTTCAGGGACTAGTGTCCGCAAGGATGTGCAGGTTCGAGTCCTGTTTTGGGTACTAAAGAGAAGATTAAACCTCTGATTATCAGTAGATAGTTAGAGGTTTTTATTGTTTTTCTTTCTTGAAAAGTGATCCGCACCAGATCAATTTTTCATACTCCTAATGTTCTTATTATAAGAAAGTTGCAAAATTCAATTTATTGTGCTGTACGTTCAACAAACTATCACAGTAACCCGTACTGTTACCGATAAAACCGAAGGTTCTCCGTTTATAGGAGTTGTTGTTCAAGTCAAAGGTTCTTCCAAAGGAACTGTTACTGACGAAAATGGGAGAAAAATTCCCGGTCTGAGTGTTATCAATGCAGGTTATGTAGATTCCAGAATCAATCAGCAAAAACGATATGCCGAACAATATCACCTGGATGGTTCACAACAAAATCGCACCAGTAGTCTTAGCAAAAATGTGAATGATGCCATTATCGCCCAAACAGAAAATTATCTGACTTATGAAAATACTTTCAACAATGGCTATCATTTGAAGGTGATGGGTGGAATAACAACTTCTTACTCGGGCAACGAAGGATTCAGCGCTTCAAGAGATACTATCGGAGATTATCCGAGAGTGGACGAAAGATACCAGATGTTATCCTGGGGAGCCCATTCAACCATGGAAAACGGTGACAGTAAAATAGAATCTTCTCAGGTTTCAATTATCTCCCGGTTGAATTACGATTTCCAAAGCAAATACATTCTTAGCGCAACGTTCCGCGCCGATGCTTCTTCCAAATTTTCCCCACTACAGAACTTCAAAGATGCTTATAATCAGCCAATTACGATAAGAATGCAGAAACAACGCAAGTTATTAATAATCAGCGAATTATGGAATGATTACTTTTCGAAGCGGAGATTCTCTCATTAACAATGTCTTCCGCCAATTGTTCATCGTTTGAAAGCCAACTGTCAATGCCCGATTTAGTGAGTGGTATACAAAACGAAGGCGAAGTATGGGTAACAATAGTATCAATCTTAATACCATTTGTTTTCACCTCAACACACCGCGGCTAAATTAATATTTTCCTATAATCTCCATCGCCTTTTTTCTTAAAACCATTACTCAATAAAGCTTTTATTGAGAATACATTTTCTTCCGAAGGGTCTGCCGATATTTCATGTCCTCCGATTGCGATAATTTTTTCTTCCAGTATTTGAATTATCATTTTGCCAATGCCTTTATTCAAATATTTCTCTTCGCCAATCAGATAGCCAACTTCATAGGTGTGATTTTCTTCCGCAACATCCCCATACAAATTCTCGAAAACGTGTCCTTCTTCCTCTAAATCTTTCAAGAAAAAACAATCAGCATAAAGACAATATCCAATTTTTTCATCGTTACAGTAAACTATAAAATGTTTTATGAAATCGTATTTGCCATTTCTATTGTTTACCTCATCCAACCAAGCCGTTCTTTGTGCATCTCCATCCGGACACAGCCATTTATAAATATACCCCTTATTCAACCATTGGTCAAATAATGGAATATCTTTATTTACTAAAGGTTCTAATGAAATATTATAGTTGTCCCTTATCATTCGACTCAAATTCTACCATCCATTCAATTCCATATTTGTCTCTAAACATACCAAAATAGGAACCCCAAGGGCTGTCGGAAATAGGCATTTCAATTTGTCCGCCTGCCGAAAGTCCGTTGAATAACCTGTCAGCTTCTTCTTTGCTTTCTGCACTGATTACAATTTTGCTTCTGTTCTCATTTTCGTTTGTTCGTCCCATTATTTCAGGCACATCATTAGCCATTAAAAAATCTTTGCCAATGGGTAAAGCAATGTTCATTATTTTATTTGCTTCATTATCAGCTACCGGAAATTCAGCACTTGCTACATCTCTAAAACGAATTATTTTTGTGAACTCTCCGCCAAATACAGATTTGTAAAAGTTGAATGCTTCTTCTGCATTGCCGTTGAAATTAATGTGAGGATTGATACTTGCCATAACTTTAATTTTTATATTAAATGCAAAGATAAGAATTCGCCCGGATACGGCCTTATTTTCAGTAAGATAACGCCATAAGCTGCCATGTGGACGCCACAAAATAGCGACATTTTGGATGGAAAGTAATGTATGTATTGGAAAATAAATCGTCTTTATGCATTATGGCATTATGAAAATTTTAATTCCTCAATTTCTTCTGCAAAATCCAATTTTATCAATTCCCATATTTTACCTTTCAAGCAGATAGGGTCAATCTCTTCATCCGCAATTGGCAATAATATCGTTCAAGCTTGCAATACGGATGCCGTCAATTAAATCGACCGGTTCGATAATTTCATCATGATAGTATAAATCAACCTTAATGTTATCGTCTTTCGAATTTCCGATGTAATATGACCTCCCAAAACCGACAATATCGCTTTTATCGGGACGCGAATAGTAGGGATAGTTTTCCTTGAAGAAATCTTCAAAAGTGTTAAAATCAAGGCTTCCGTAAGGAGCGTTTGTAAATAAGTCAATATCCACAGACATCCGGTGCCCTAACCTGAGACTTAGAGAAGTTCCCCCTACAAGACAAAACGGATTGAAAAGGGAGTTGCTCATTAAGTCAATCAGGGCCTTTTGCAATTGAGGTGTAACCGTTTCATAATGCAATTCTTTATTTGTTGTCCGGTTGCTCATGATTTGTTTACATGTTTGGAAGTGTTGGGGTGATTTGATGTTGATATGTAGTTGCCAACATCTGTAATCTTAATGTTATAAAAACGGGCAATTTCTTCCTTTTCATTTTGATTACCTCTCTCCCAAACTCTGGTAATAACAGCTTTTTTATATCTTTCCCAATCTATTTTATTGAAATCGGAATCCCAAAAAAGAGATTTCCTTATGTTGGGAGCAATACTATACTTTTCTTTGGACTTCTGTTCTTTATAAACAGAAATATTATGAAAATCCTGCAAAATGAGTAAAAAGCCCTCTTCATAACCAAGCGTTCTTTCAATATTCAAAGCCGTTTCCAATGTAATATTCCTTCTACCGGAGATAATAGCATTAATGGTTTGATAGGGAACTCCGACTGTTTTCGCTAAAGTTCTCTGTGTCAAATGCTATTTATTCAAATCCCTTTCAATAATTTTCCCGGGATGAATACCTTTTAATATGTCAATACGATTAATCATAGGAAAACTTTTTTACAAAGATACGGAAAGTAAACAAATATGCTTACTTCTTTATTCTTAAATTTTTCAAACAGTAAAAATATGAATCAACAATACTATCAAGATAAACTCATAGTTTTAAAGATTATTCCGGTTAAGGTCGTATATTTGTCTGCAAGATGACAAAAAAGAATAACTTTATTTAGACAAAATATTATGAATATTGATACACCCGTGGAGATAATAGCAGTTGTTGTTACGCTGATTAATTTCTTTTTTCTGTTTTATATTGCATAGAAAAAATCCTGTGTTGAGGAAAAAGGAAAGAATCTTGCCACCAAAGAGGATATTGGCGAGATAACAAAGAAAATTAAGGCTATAGAGAATAAACTTGTCAATTTAAAATTATGAATCACAAGTCTTTTTTATTATTGCAAATAGCTACTGCAAGTGTGGGAAGCCTATATGCCCAAAAAGCACAACGACCAAACATCATTTACATCATGTCGGATGACCATGCTTATCAGGCTATCAGCGCTTATGGTTCTCCTTACATCAAAACGCCCAATATCGACAGGATTGCAAAGGAAGGTGTCATTTTCCAAAATAGTTTTTGTGCCAATTCTATCAGCGCTCCCAGCCGCGCTTGCGTTTTGACGGGAAAACACAGCAATAAAAACGGGCAGATTCATAATGGAGTTGTTTTCGACAGCACACAAGTTACTTTTCCTAAACTTTTACAGGAAGCAGGATACACAGCTGCCATGGTTGGTAAATGGCATTTGAGAAGTCAACCGACAGGTTTTAATTATTGGATCTCCATGCACGATCAGGGACAATATTATAATCCTGCATTTATTCATATGGACGGAACCACCAAAGATGAACCAGGATATGCAACCGATTTGATTACTGATTTTGCAATCAACTGGATGGATTCCGTAAAAAACAGACAAGAGCCTTTCTGCCTGTTACTTTATCACAAGGCCCCGCACAGGAACTGGATGCCCGACATAAAAGATTTCGACAGTTTCCGGGGAGTTAAATTTCCTATACCTGAAACATTTTTTGATGACTATGAAGGAAGAGAAGCCGCAGCCAAACAAAAAATGAATATCGAAAAAGATATGTTGCCGGTTTATGACTTGAAATTATATGACCCCAATAACATGGTGGATACCGAATGGTCTTTCATCAATTTTCATGGAGAATACGACCGCTTGAATTCTGAACAAAAAGCGGCTTGGGATAAAGAATATAAACCAGTATTGACCGATTTCAGGAAAAAAAATCCGGAAGGAAAAGAATTAGCTGTGTGGAAATACCAACGCTACATGGAAGATTACCTGCGTTGCATTGTTTCCGTCGATCGCAATGTAGGACGTGTTTTGGATTACTTAGACAAAAACGGACTGACGGAAAACACCATCATTGTATATGCTTCCGACCAGGGATTTTACCTGGGAGAACATGGTTGGTTCGACAAACGTTTCATGTATGAAGAATCTTTGCGGATGCCCCTTGTGATGCGCTATCCCAAAGGAATCAAAAATCCGGGACGTGAAATAACCCAAATGGTTCAAAACATCGATTATGCACCTACTTTCCTTGACTTAGCCGGAATTAAGATACCTGAAGAAATGCAAGGTGTTTCATTCAAACCATTATTACAGGAGAAAAAAGTGGAATGGAGAAATTCCATCTACTATCATTATTACGAATACCCCGGATTTCACTCCGTAAGAAAACATTATGGAATGAGGGATGAACGATATAAAATCATCCGTTTTTACGGAAATGATATTGATGCATGGGAATTTTATGACCTGAAAGAAGACCCGGATGAAATGCACAATCTCATCAATGTAGACGGAGAACAACAACGCATTTCTGATTACAAACAAAAACTGATTGAAATAAGAACCCAATACGGCGACAGTATACAGTAAAATAATCATTTAACATACAAATTCAACCAATCAGGAATAATATTCAAATGACCGTTGAAAAGAAAGTCGGGCAGTAGTGTTTGGAGACTGTAGTGCCGAAGAATTTTATATAAGTCTTCTATAAATTCGGCTCCAAAGGATATTCACTAAGATACTCAAATGTATAATCATTCTCTTTCAGCCTCTCTATCAGTTGCGCCAAGTCATTCTTATCATTCACCTTTCCAAACATCTGATCATGTAACAGCAATATAACGTGATTGGGAGTAAAGGTTTTGGCACGTGAAACCATATCCTCTATCGCTTTTACCATTTCGTCAATACTTTCTTTGGGGGTATAATCTTTTGCATCATATTCCCATTCTATATCCCAGCCGAATACTTTATAACCGTTTTCAAGCAAAAGGTCGGATGCATCAGAGCCTGTTTGACGGTAATTTTTTTTCCGCTTTCCCAGGTTCCATAAATTCCGGCCGGGCAATCGTGCTATTTTATTGGAAATATTGAATTCCGACTGGTTTTTCTCAAAATCTTCCAGCACTGATTCCGGGTTTTTATAATAATTTTCATACTTGTTGTTGGCATGTGAATAGCTGTGGTTATAAATTTGAATATAAGGGTTATTGCTGAGTTTTTTATAATACTTACGGAATTTTCCACTTTCATCAATACCCTTTCCGACCATAAAAAGGCATGCTTTTATCTTTTCACTTGAAATAATACTGTCGATGTATTCGCTTCCGTTCAGCGGAGAATCATCTATCGTAAGGTAAATATACTTTCGGGAGTCGGGAACAGAGGAGCCGGGAGTAACAACATCGTTCGGAAGTATGGAATCCGGAACCAAAGGAGAATCAATACTTTCTTCTATTTCCAAATGTCTTTCGCTGTCGGAACAGCGTACAGTAATAAGTACAATCACAGCAACCATGAATAAAATACCAACTTTTTTCATACATTTCTTTATTAAACCTGTTGACCAATACACAAGAGTTTCCCTGTCCGGAAACTTTAGTTCCCGGCTTTCAGCAAACAATCATGTAAAATGGATTACTTTGTTTTATCGAACCGATACAAATGTATGGTTTTCCTTATAGATAATTATCATCAATTATCCCCCTTTACGTGAAACAGATGGCGCGCTGTATGAAACTATTTAGTTTAAGGATGAAATGAAAAAACAAACATTTCAGTCCTGCTGAGCAAATATTTATTAATAAAATTTACTTCTTCTAAATATCCTGAACATTATCCGGGAGCACATTGTTTGAAAACATATATTATAAAACATCATATAAATATGAAAAAGTTATTGATGATATTAGTTATGACCGTTATGCTTGCTGCATGCGGAACAGCTTATAATGCCCAGCTAAAACAAGTGCAACTGGGAATGACACAAGAACAGATTGTTGCCCTGATGGGTGATAAGTATACCTCAAGCCAATCTAATGGAAATGAATCATTGGAATATGTTGACAAGTATAAATACCATTGGATTTTTGAATTTCAGAATGATAAATTAGTTAAGTGGTATAAAGAAACAGAATAGGCAATGAAAGCAATTATCAGCATTTTAGTTTTAGGTTGTATATTAACTATCAGTTGCAACCCTAAAAAATCATCCCCGGAAGTCAAAGCCGGGGATTCGGTTTCACAAAACGAAGTTTCCACCTCTCCAAAAGAAATACTTTTGATTTATGAAGGAATGGTACCATGTGCAGATTGTGAAGGCATTCAAATAACTTTACAATTAAACACCCTGAAAAATCGTTTTGAAGAAAAAAGAGTATATTTAGGCAAAGGCAAAAATGAGTTTGTCAAAGAAGGAAATTTCAATACCGAGCGAGGGTTTGGCAACGACAACGATGCTACTGTATTTATCCTTAACTGGGACAAACCTCAATCCGAACAAAGCTATTACATGTATAACAGCAATGATACGGAAACACTTCATGTGTTAAGTCCTGCAAAGAAATTAATCGACTCCGCAATGGATTATACGCTAAAGAAAAAAATTATATAACAGCTTCTCTAACCCTTTGTAATTTCACGAGCAACGGCTCCAACAAATCGAGTTTTAGCATATTGGCGCCATCCGATTTGGCTTCAGCAGGATTGTGATGTGTTTCGATAAACAAACCGTCAACACCAACGGCGACTGCAGCTTTAGCGACAGTTTCTATCAGTTGGGGTAGCCCTCCTGTTACTCCGCTGGTTTGATTGGGTTGTTGCAGTGAATGCGTAATATCCATTACAACAGGAAATCCGAAAGATTGCATTTCGGGTATGCCACGGTAATCTACAATCAAATCAGAATAGCCGAAAGTTGTACCGCGTTCGGTTAGCATTACATTATTATTACCCGAATCAATAATTTTTTGAACAGCAAATTTCATGGCTCCGGGCGATAAGAACTGTCCTTTTTTAACATTCACAATTTTTCCTGTTTCGGCAGCAGCTACCAGCAAATCAGTCTGGCGGCAAAGGAAAGCCGGAATCTGGAGAACATCTACATATTCAGCCGACACAGCAGCATCTTGCGATTCATGAATGTCGGTAACAACAGGAATATGAAATGTTTCCCTTACTTTGCGAAGAATTTTCAATGCCTTTTCATCCCCGATCCCTGTAAATGAATCAATTTTAGAACGGTTGGCCTTTTTATAAGAACCCTTAAAAACATAAGGGATACTCATTTTTTCAGTGATTTTCACAATATGTTCGGCTATACGCAAAGCCATGTCTTCGCCTTCGATCACACAAGGTCCGGCAAGCAAAAAAAAGTTACGATTGTTATCGTTTTTAAAATAATCTAATGTCATTACTTTCAATATTTTATTTTTTGTGCAAAGTTATTGTTTTTATTGTTATTTTCGCACCAAATTTCGTTTTTGAACCATGGAGGCATGGAGAACATGGAAAAATATAATCTCCATGCCCTCCATGTCTCTATGGTAAACATTTTAATTTTAATTTCGAAATGAGAAAATGGAGAATTGAAGACTCTGCTGAGTTGTATAACATTCATGGTTGGGGATTGAACTATTTTTCTATTAACGAAAAAGGACACTTAACTGTTAGTCCGAAGCAAGGATATGCTTCTGTTGATTTGAAGGAGTTGATGGACGAACTGGTTGTCCGTGATGTTTCTGCACCACTTTTAGTGCGGTTTTCGGACATTCTGGATAACCGCATCGAAAAAATTTCGAATTGTTTTAAAATTGCTGCGGAGGAATATAATTACCACGCAAAAAACTTCATTATATATCCCATTAAAGTAAACCAAATGCGCCAGGTGGTTGAAGAAATAGTCAGCCACGGAAAGAAATTTAATATCGGACTGGAAGCCGGTTCCAAACCCGAATTGCATGCAGTTCTGGCTATCAATTCCAGCAATGATTCTTTAATTATCTGCAACGGATACAAAGATGAAGCCTATATTCAATTAGCCCTGTTAGCCCAGAAAATGGGAAAACGAATTTTCCTCGTTGTTGAGAAAATGAATGAGTTGAAGCTGATTGCCGAACTTTCAAAAAAGATGAAGATTAGGCCCAATATGGGCATCCGCATCAAATTGGCAAGTGCAGGAAGCGGCAAATGGGAAGAATCGGGCGGTGACGTCAGCAAATTCGGACTATCTTCGAGCGAATTATTGGAAGCGCTTGATTTTATCCAAAAAAATAAAATGGAAGACTGCCTGAAACTGATACATTTCCACATTGGCAGCCAGGTAACTAAAATACGCCGCATCAAAAATGCTTTGCGCGAAGCATCACAATTCTATGTGCAAATGCACAAATTAGGCTATAACATCGAATTTGTGGATATTGGCGGCGGATTGGGAGTTGACTACGACGGAACCCGTTCTTCTTCCAGCGAAAGCAGCATGAACTATTCCATTCAGGAATATGTAAATGACTCTATTTCAACATTGGTAGATGCTTGCGAAAAAAACGATATTCCTCAGCCCAATATTATCACCGAATCAGGACGTTCATTAACAGCTCATCATTCGGTACTTATTTTCGAAGTGCTTGAAACAGCTTCCCTCCCAGAATGGGACGAGAATGAAGTGCTACCCAAGGATGCACACGAACTGGTTCAGGAACTTTACAAATTATGGGACGAGATGAACCAGCCCCGCTTAATTGAGACATGGCACGATGCCCAACAAATCAGGGAAGAGGCTTTAGACAGGTTTAGCCTCGGCATGCTCGATTTGGTTTCCCGCGCCCAGGTCGAACGCTTGTATTGGTCTATCGCGCGCGAAGTCCATCAAATGTCTATTGAAATGAAACATGCACCCGAAGAACTGCGGAAAATTTCCAAAATGTTACCGGATAAATATTTCTGCAACTTTTCGCTTTTCCAATCATTGCCCGACTCCTGGGCAATCGACCAGGTTTTCCCAATCGTACCAATTTCGCGCTTGGATGAAAAACCTTCACATACAGCTACTTTACAAGATATTACCTGCGACTCTGATGGAAAAATAGATAATTTCATCAGCAGTAAAAATTATTCAAATAACCTTCCGGTTCATCCGGTCAAAGGTAAGGAGCCTTATTACATCGGCGTATTTTTGGTAGGTGCTTACCAGGAAATCCTTGGCGATTTGCATAATCTTTTCGGTGATACGAACGCCGTACATATTTCTGTTGGTGAAGATGATTATAAAATTGAGCAAATCATTGATGGAGAAACAATTGCCGATGTACTGGAATATGTACAATATAATCCTAAAAAATTAGTCCGCACAGTAGAATCATGGGTGACATCTTCCATGAAAGAAGGTAAAATTTCGGTTGAAGAAGGCCGCGAGTTTTTATCCAATTACCGTTCAGGATTGTATGGCTATACATATTTGGAATAATATTCAAACAATATTTCAGGCAAAATGGAGTTATTAAATAGGTAAGAATATGTTTTGTGCATGAGCAGACAAATCACTCTACTTCTTTTTATTACTATTGCTTCTTCTTTGTTGATTTTCAATTCCTGTAAATCGGCAAAGTTGAGCGATGCTGTTGCCAAAGAAGAACGGGGAGAATATTATGAAGCCGCTGAAATATATAAACGGGTTTATTCCAAAACATCTTCATCAAAAAAGAAAATCCTGAAAGGCAGTGTAGCTTACCACATGGCCGATTGCTACCGGAAAGTCAATAATTCCAAGCGGGCGCAAACAGGCTACCAGAACGCCATCCGGTTCGGATATACCGATAGTACCACTATTTTTTATTATGCGCTGATGTTGCAACGCAATGCGAGTTATGCTGAAGCAATCAAGCAATATAATGCTTACCTTGCCCTCGACCCCAACAACCGCTGGGCTAAAAACGGGATAATAGGTTGTGATTCTGCAACCAATTGGAAAAAAAATCCAACCAGGTATACAGTAAAAAGGGAAGATAAAATGAATTCCCGTAAAAGTGATTTTTCACCGATGCTCACAGGCCAGGAATATGACCAGCTTTACATCACATCAACCCGGGATGAGGCTATTGGTGATGAAAAAAGTGCAATTACCGGTGTAAAATTCTGTGACATATTTGTCGCCAAAAAAGATGAAAAAGGCCAATGGCAAGCACCTGGTCCTTTAGACGAAGGACTTAATACTGAAGCTGAAGAAGGTACCTGCTCTTTTACAGGCGACGGTTCTACGATGTATTATACCTATTGTCCTCAGGACCAAGAGAATCCCCGTACTGCAGAAATCATGAAATCGGCACGTTCGGGCGCCAAATGGAACAAAGGGCAAAAAGTGGAAATTTTTGCCGATTCAATGAAAATGGCGGCCCATCCGGCAATTGACCCTAGTGGAAAACACCTTTATTTTGTTTCTGATGTCATGGGAGGACAAGGCGGGAAAGATATCTGGCGGATAGAAGTTGACGCCATAGGAAAAGCAAGCCCCGAAAATTTAGGTACAGCCATCAACACCGCCGGTGATGAAATGTTCCCCTATATGAGAACCGATTCAATCATGTATTTCGCTTCTAACGGGCATCCTGGCATGGGTGGATTAGATATATTCAAGGCCACATTAACAAAAAAAGGTAACTGGGTGGTTGAAAATATGAAATCTCCTATTAACAGCAATGGGGATGACTTCGGAATCACTTTTGCAGGAAAAAGAGAATCCGGATTTTTCAGCAGTAACCGTAATGATTCCAGAGGAAGCGACCATATCTATTCTTTCTCCTTACCAAGTGTAAATGTATTTGTAGAAGGCTGGGTACTCGACAAAGATGAAGAGGTAGTTGAAAACGCAATTATCCGTATTGTAGGAAAAGATGGAACCAATGAAAAAATATATGCCAAGAAAGACGGCACTTATCATCTGGAATTAGCCCGTGGAATGGATTATGTAATGATGGCTACCGCTCAGGGATACCTCAATCAGAAACAATCTTTGAAAACTCCTACAGATGAAAAAAGTGAAATTTTCTATATCGATTACTCTTTAGCATCCATAACAAAACCGGTTTTGATTGAAAATATTTTCTACGATTTTAACAAAGCTACTTTGCGAAAAGAATCACAAACTGCTTTGGATGAAATGATTACTTTACTAAAGGACAACCCGAATGTTACCATTGAATTGATGGCGCATACTGATAGGATTGGCTCTTTCGAATACAATCAAAGCCTTTCGCAACGGCGGGCACAATCGGTAGTAGATTACCTGATAAAAGGCGGCATAGAAAAAGAAAGGCTGACTGCTGTTGGTTACGGGAAAACCCAACCTAAAACAGTCACCAAAAATATTGCCAAACAATACGATTTCCTGCCGGAAGGAAAAGTATTGTCGGAAGAATTTGTACAGACCCTGACGCCCCAGCAGCAGGAAATTGCAGACCAAATTAATCGACGTACAGAATTCAAAGTATTGCGCACAAATTACAGGCTATTTTAAGGTAGATTTTCAGGAAAAATATTATCTTTGTAATTAATGAAAAATTAAAAATGAACAATGAAAAATACATTCCATTTTTAATTTTTCATTGTTCATTTTTAATTCTTATACATAACAAGAATCATGAAAGATAACTATTGCGTAATTATGGGAGGTGGAATCGGCAGTCGCTTCTGGCCTTCAAGCCGCGAGTCAATGCCCAAACAGTTCCTTGATTTTTTCGGAACCGGAAGATCCTTACTCCAACAGACTTTTGATCGTTTCAATCAACTGATTCCAGCAGAAAATATTTACATTGCAACCAATGAATTATATGCCGATTTGGTAAAAAAACAATTGCCGCAAATTGCTGACCACCAAATCCTATTGGAACCAACCCGCAGAAATACTGCCCCTTGCATTGCTTATGCAACTTACCACATCAGGGCAATTAATCAGAATGCCAATATTGTTGTTACTCCTTCCGACCATTTAATCATGTTGGAAAACAAATTCCTGGAGAATATACAAACCGGCCTGGATTTTGTAAAATCGAATCCGGCCTTATTGACGATTGGCATTAAACCGAGCCGTCCTGAAACAGGATATGGTTATATACAATCGCAAGAAAACGGACAAAACAATATCCAAAAAGTAAAAGCATTTACAGAAAAACCTGATTACGAATTAGCCAAAGTTTTCTTTGAAAGTGGTGAATTTTATTGGAACTCGGGTATTTTCATGTGGAATGTCCAGACTATTTTAGATGCATTCCATAAATATCTTCCGGATATTACCACCCGTTTTGACCAGGGATTGGACAAATTCAACACACCACAAGAAAAAGCATTTATTGACACGGAATATCCTGTGTGCCAGAATATTTCCATTGACTATGGAGTAATGGAAAAAGCTGACAATGTTTATTTCCTGACCGCAGAATTTGCGTGGTCCGATCTGGGAACCTGGGGCGCATTATACGATATTTCAAATAAAGATGAAGCAAAAAATGCAACACTGAAATGCAATGCACTGTATTACGAAAGCAAAGATAATATGGTTACTTTGCCAGAAGGGAAATTAGCTGTGATACAAGGATTGGAAGACTGCATTGTTGCGGAATCCGACAATGTTTTGCTCATCTGTAAGAAATCCGAAGAACAACGCATCAAACAATTTGTTACAGATGCCGGATTGCAATTCGGACAAGACTTTGTTTAATTGGGTGTGGAGAATTGAGGATGGGAATAGTCGAATAAAATCATTCTCAATTCTCCATTAAAATGAAACTTCCATTTCAACAACTTCACTGCCATACTTCCACTTACCTCCGGATTGAATCAAACGGATAGCTTCAGCATCAGCAGTTTTACAAAGGCTTTTTATTACGTGGATATTATAAGGAGAGCCTTTCTGATTCACATAGAATTGCAATTTTACTTTACCCTTGATGCCTGCACAAATACTATCAGTTGGATGAATCACACTCGTTTTCAGGTAATTTTTGTATGCTTTCATTCCCACTTCCGGCTCCGGCTTAGCTGGTTTCACACTTACATCCACACCTGCCATACGACTATCCAATGATTTATCCAGAACAGGAGTATCTATTTGGGCTACGCTTCCGGTGAACATTTTCCTTTGAACAGTACCATATCCTGTTACCACAACTTCATCAAGACTTTGAGATTTTTCGTTCATTGCAATCTCCATAGGCTTGCTTATATCAGTTGCATCAACCAATACATCACTGAATTCAGCCGCACTTGGAAGAGGAATTTGAGGAGATTCTAATTTAAGCATTTCAACATCCCGTCCGGATTCATTCAGCTTGTCATCCAAAATTTGCGCAGATGCGATTAAATCAGTCTTAGGCAACGGAGATGCAGGCATGTATATAATTAATGAATCCTGTTTAGAAATTATTGTATCAGCCTTTATTTCAATGTTTTCATTTTTCTTTTGAGATTCCGACAAAATTAATGGTTGAGACGGGGAAGGTAGTTCATAGTTTTTCCAAAGGTGATAACCGCCCAGTGACAAGCAAAATAAGATAGTCGCAGCGACACTCCATTTTTGCCAAGGAATATCAAGTTTTTTTCTATGTTTTAACGATTTTTTGATTTTTAGAGGTTTCTGTCCGAATGTCTCCTGCTGAGGAATAATAATCCCCTTATTATTTTCTGTCTGCTTTTTTATTTGTCTTTGTAAACGGATGATATGTTCCGTATGGTTATCCTCAATTGCATCATATCCTTCCAAAGCATCCGACAAAAAAGAATCTTTCATCGCTTCCAATTCGATGCGATGAGCTTCTTTCCCTCGTCTGATGCCTTTTATGTAACGTATTATGCTCATTCGTCCTGATGCTTTTCAATACAAATTTTCAGATTTCTTTTCCCGTTTTGAATATGGCTCTTTACAGTTTTCAATAAATATCCTGTTTGTTCGGCAATGTCGGCGTACGACATTTCTTCCATGAAAAACATAGAGATACTTATTTTCTGGGGCTTAGGCAGTTTTTCAAGACAGCGGTTCAACACTGCAGTGTCATCTTTCGACCCGTTTTCTTCTAATAGATGCAAAACAGAATCAGATTCCATAATTTCAGCATTAAAATCAACAAAAATTTGTGGCACTTCCTTCCTTAATATTTGTAGACAGTGATTTTTGGCAACACTATAGATCCATGTTTTAAAAACCTTTATTTCATAGCCGGAAACTTTAGGTAGTAAAGTCTCAAACAACTCCATAGTAGCATCTTCCGCCTTTTCTGTATTCTGAAGATATTTCAGACAAAGGCCATATATGAGGGGAATATACCTGTTGTAAAGTTCCCCAAAATATTCAGACAGGTTTGTTTGCACATATAAAGCCAACAAATCCTCGTCGGAATTGCTAAATGTTTTCTTTCTGAAAAAGTTCAAGGTACAGATTTTTTTACAAAACTAAATGATTTTGAAGAACATACAAAAAATATTACACTTTTTTCCATTTTGTTTATGGAATTTCAACAAGAAAGGCATCTATTGGGTAGTTTAATAGTACTTCAATTAGGGAACGATTTGAGCAATTTTGCGCCCGAATTAATGCATTAGATGAAAATTAGTCAATCTCAAAAACAAAAGATATGAAAACAATTTATTTTAAGAGTCTTTGCACATTCTTACTCATAGTATGTACTGCATTGGGTTTAGACGCACAAGCGCTAACAGTTACGGGTAAAGTTACAGGCGAAAACCAGGAAGTCATTATAGGAGCTTCAATACAAATTAAAGGAACAAATCGAGGGACTGTTACAGATGTCGACGGAAAGTATTCCATTCAGGTAGCCAAAGGAAAAACCTTAGTGTTTTCTTATGTCGGATATATAAAAAAGGAGGTCGTTGTAAAACAGACCCGGCATGATGTCTCTTTAACTCCCGACACCCAAACTTTAGATGAAATCGTAGTAACAGGATATGGTACCGTTCAAAGGAAAATGTTCACCGGAAGCGTAGCTCAAATAGCACCAGGCTATTATCCCCCACAACCTGCTGCCAGACCAGTTCTATATGCCTATGCAGATAATGAATCATATAACCATTCAAACGAAAACCGTTTTAAACCAGCTAATGATGAACCTCTTTCAACATTTTCAATAGATGTGGATGCAGCTTCTTACAGTAATATGCGCCGGTTTGTAAACCAGGGACAAATGCCTCCAAAAGATGCTATCCGTACAGAAGAATTGGTGAACTATTTCAGTTATGATTATCCCAAAGCAACCGGAAAAGACCCTGTAAAAATAACAACAGAAGTTAGTGAATGCCCTTGGAGTAAAGAACATCGCTTAGTGCGTATTGGTATCAAAGCCAGGGAAATCGCAGAAGAAAATCTTTCGGCTTCCAATCTGGTATTCCTGATTGATGTTTCCGGTTCTATGTATGGTCCGACGCGCTTGGATTTAGTAAAATCTTCGTTGAAATTATTAGTTAATAACTTAAGGGAAAAAGATAAGGTAGCCATTGTTGTTTATGCGGGTGCTGCCGGCGAAGTGCTGCCGTCTACTTCCGGAAATGATAAACAAAAAATAAGGGAAGCTTTAGACGGATTAACTGCAGGTGGTTCTACTGCAGGTGGCGCTGGTATCCAGTTAGCATATAAAATAGCCCAGCAGAATTTTATCAAAGGGGGAAATAACCGCATCATCCTTTGCACCGATGGAGATTTCAATGTTGGCGTTTCCAGTAATGAGCAACTCGAAAGCCTGATTGAAACCAAACAGAAAAGTGGTGTTTTCCTCACTGTTTTAGGTTATGGAATGGGTAACTATAAAGATGATAAAATGCAGGTTTTAGCTCAAAAAGGTAATGGAAATCATGCTTATATAGACAACATACAGGAGGCTAATAAAATATTAGTCCAGGAATTCGGTGGAACAATTTATACAATTGCCAAAGATGTAAAACTACAGATCGAATTCAATCCGGCTAAAGTATTATCTTACAGGTTAATTGGTTATGAAACCCGGTTATTGAATAAAGAAGATTTTAACGATGATACGAAAGATGCGGGAGAAATGGGAGCCGGACACACTGTTACCGCATTTTACGAAGTTGTTCCTGTAGGTGTTAAGGGAGATTATCCCGGAGGTGTTGACAAACTTAAATATCAGGATGAATCATCAGACAAAAAAGTAAAATCAAATGGTTCCAATGAATTATTGACTGTAAAACTTCGCTACAAACAGCCAGATGGAGATAAAAGTGTTAAATTGGAACAAGCCCTTATAGACACAGGCTCAAACAAACTTTCTGCTGACTTCAGATTTGCTTCGGCTGTCGCCATGTTCGGACAATTGCTCACAGATTCGGATTTCAAAGGAAATGCTTCTTACGAAAAAGTGATTTCTTTAGCCAAGGAAGGGCTGGACAATGATGCTCAAGGTTATAGGCGAGAATTTGTGAGACTTGCAGAATCAGTAAAAGGACTTAGCAAATAGTCTCATTTATAAAATAATCCCAGCCTGAGGATACCTGTAATTTTTGGGCTGGTATCGTTTCATTATTCCTGAAAAGAAAGTTAATATTCCGATTCTTCCGGCAAACATGGTGGCAATAATAATGTATTTTCCCGCCAGGCTCAGTTCGGGAGAAAAATTCAGACTCAAACCAACAGTACTGATTGCTGAGAGTACTTCAAATGTCCAGATCGTAATATTCCCTTCATTTTCCGTAAATGAGAGAATACTAACGGCCAGAATAGCCCATGTAAAATACAAAACAATAGTTGCATAGGCCCGTCCGATAGTCCATGAATCTATTTCCCGTCCAAATATTTCCAATCTTCGTTTTTGACGGGATATTCCTAAGGCAGACAGAATTGAAATCGCAAAAGTACTGACTTTTAATCCTCCCCCTGTCGACATTGGGCCTGCCCCTATTATCATCAAAATGATTATGATGATAATGCTTGATGGAAGAAATTTACCTGGGTCGATCTTATTAAACCCTGCTGTTCTTGGAGTCACAGCGCTAAAAAAAGAACTGATTAATTTTTCCCCGGTATTCATTCCTGCAAATGCATGATTGTATTCTGAGAAGAAAATAAAAACAGTTCCTGAAATTAATAAAAAAAGAGTTGTGTACACAACTATACGGGTATGAATGTTGATAATACGAGGTCTATGAATGTAGTGTTCCTGGCGCCCCATAAGCATCTTGGAAAGATTAACAAAAAAATGTTTTACCCAGTTCATGAAATTAAATACAATCGGGAATCCCAAACCACCAAAAATAATTAAGGCAGCAATCCAGAATAAAAAAACATAGTTTGCAGTCACCAAAGGATTCGTCAGGTTTCCATGAAACACAGAAATACCTGCATTACAGAATGCCGATATAGAATGGAATACAGAAACAAATATTTCATGTTTCAACCCGATTTCCAGTGTTTCATGTATAGAATAGAGAATCAGGATGGCTCCAATAATTTCAACAATAAAAGTAACAACAATAATATTTACCAGTGTTTTAAACATGTTTCCCAAATTCTCTTCACTCAGAAAATCTTTCAGGATAAAACTCCCGCCGAAATTGGAACTTCCCATAAAAGAAAGAGCAAAAAAACTGGTAAAAGTCATTACACCTATACCTCCTATTTGAATAAGGAACAGGATGATCAATTGCCCGGTAAATGTGAAAGTTTGCGCCACATCAACAGTTGTCAAACCTGTTACGCAAACACTTGTGGTCGCTGTAAATAATGCATCCGGGAATTGCAGGTTTCCATGATGAGAATTTGGCAATAATAACAAACCTGTTCCAAGTAAAATAAGGAACAGGAAACTATAGATGAACAACAATGAAGGATTTGTTTTACTGCTTAAAGCCCTGAATACAAACTTGGATACATTGATAACAGATAATAACCCCAATAAAATATAAATCAACTCCCTGGATTGTAAGAGATGAAGCACAGGGAAATATGTTTGAACCTGCCTCGGGAAAAAAGTTGACGCAGAAACAGCCAAAAACAATAATATGTAGGCAATAATATCCACCACAAACAATTTTTCCTGCCTTACTTCTTTGAAATTAAATAGCAAGCGGATAGAAGAGGCTATAAAAAAGAAGAATAAAGAGAATAACGCCAAATGCCGTATCTGCAAAATTGTATTGGGATTTAACTGATAACCGAATCTCCAGATTATCAGAAAGATGGAATAAGCACTAATCAACGATAAGAATAATTCCGAAAAGAAAACTATTTTTTCCCGGAACTTCAAAAAGAATATCCTTAGCTGAAATAATAAATTTTTTACTTTCAATTTTACATTAAAATATTGGATTTATATTACTCAGAAAACAAAGAAAACTGCGGATTGTTCAGAATGGAGATACCAATGTTGTTTGAAAACAACAAAATATTCCAATTTTGTTGTTTTCAAACAACAAAATAAAATGAAAATTGTTGTTTATAAAAAACATTTTGTATATTTGCAGTTGAAAAATATAAATATTATGGAATCATTATTTACGGCTTTCCACCAACAACTTAGGTTGACTGATTCGACATTCACCAGATATCTTCATTCCGAGATAGATTGGAAAAACAGGCTCATTGCCATTACCGGACCCAGGGGAGCAGGAAAATCTACACTAATATTGCAACATATAAAGAAAACATTTGGGAATTCCCCTAAAAATGTTTTGTATGCCAGCCTCGACCATATTTACTTCACAACACACAGGTTGTTCGAATTGGGTATGGAATTTGAGAAACAAGGTGGCGAATATTTTTTTTTAGATGAAGTACATAAATATGCTGATTGGTCGAAAGAAATAAAAAATCTATACGACAGTTTTCCTAATCTGAAGATTGTATTTACCGGCTCTTCCATGCTTGAAGTATATAAGGGAAACGCTGATTTGAGCAGGAGGGCCATACATTATCTGTTACACGGCATGTCTTTCAGGGAATTTCTGATTTTAGAAAAAAAATTAGATTTACCTGCAGTTTCTTTAGAGTATCTGTTATCCAACCACATTGAAATCTCCCAGGAAATCAATGAAAGAATAAAACCATTGCCTTTATTCGAGGATTACCTGAAATTCGGATATTATCCTTATTATAAGGAAAATAAAAATTTATATCAAATTAAATTACTGAATGTGATCAATGTGATATTGGAAATGGATTTGCCGGCAGTTGAAAAAATAGAATTGCATTCTATCAGGAATATCAGAAAACTGTTGTCAATTATGGCGCAAATGGTGCCATTCACCCCTAATATTACCGATTTAAGCGCTAAAATAGGAACCAGTAGAAACAGTTTGTTAAGTTATTTATCAATCCTGGAAAAAGCTCAATTGCTTAACTTGTTATCTCAAGATGTTTCAGGATTAAGAGGACTCTCAAAACCTGAAAAAATTTACTTGCACAATACAAATTTGATTCATGCTTTAGACGAAAGCAAACCGGATACCGGTAATTTGCGGGAAACCTTCTTTTTTAATCAGCTTAAAGTGGTTGCATCTGTCATGTCTTCCCCCAAAACAGATTTTTGCATCAATAACACATTCCAGTTCGAAATCGGAGGCAAAAATAAAGGACATGAGCAAATTACAGGACTTGATAAGTCTTATTTAGCTTTGGATAATATAGAATCTGGTTTCGGGAATAAGATTCCGCTTTGGCTCTTTGGATTTTTATATTGAAAATAGACTTTATTTACTTCTGATACAACTTCTTCAACAAATCTGGTCTTTTCAATTTATTCAACGCCTTAGTTATCTGATTTTTATAATCCCAATTATACCAGAAAAAATATTGCCGCTGATTCAATTTTTCTTCTTTCGATTTAGCTGTATATACAGGTTTCATAGTATAAGGATGAACACCTGAATAATAAATTTCAGAAGATAAAGTCATTGGGGTGGGAGTAAAATCCTGCACCTGTTCCAACTGAAAATTCAATGATTTGGAGATGACAGCCAGTTCCGCCATATCTATTTCAGTACAAGCCGGATGAGAACTCATAAAATAAGGAATAAGTTGCTGTTTCAGGTTTTGTTCTTTATTGATTTTATCAAATATCTTTTTGAATTGATGAAAAGTTGAAAAATCCGGTTTGCGGATACATGTAAGCACTTCATGGGAAGTATGCTCCGGAGCCACTTTGAGTCTTCCGGAAACATGTTTGGAAACCAATTCCTGTGTATAATCCCGTGCCGATTTACTGAGTTCCCCATCATCATATTGGTGCACAAGCAAATCGTAACGAACACCGCTCCCAATAAAAGATTTCTTTACTCCCGGGATTTTATCTACCGCCTGATACAATTCCAACAATGGCTTGTGATCGGCATTCAGATTTTTACATATTTGCGGAAAAATACAAGATGGCTTTTTACAGGCTTCACAGATTTTCAGGTCTTTACCTTTCATGCTATACATATTGGCGGAAGGTCCGCCTAAATCGCTTATATAACCTTTGAAATCGGGCATTTCAGTCACCGCTTTCACTTCTTTAAGTATTGATTCTCTCGAACGGGAAGCAATAAATTTCCCCTGGTGGGCAGAAATCGTACAAAAAGCACAGCCGCCAAAACATCCACGGTGAATATTAACAGAATGACGAATCATTTCATATGCGGGAATACGCTTATCCTTATATTTAGGATGAGGTAAACGTGTATAAGGCAAATCATAACATACATCAACCTCTTCCGTTGTTGCCACAGGATATGGTGGGTTCACCACGATCGTTTGTTTTCCTGTTTTCTGCAACAAACGTAAAGCATTGATTTTGTTTGATTCGTCTTCGATATGCCGGAAATTCTCAGCTTGTTTCTTTACGTCTTTCAGGCAATCTTCATATGAATGCAGGTTAATATCCCCTTCTTTTCCTTTTATTTCATTCCTGATAATAACAGTTTGAGGAATAACGCTAAGTTCTTCAACTTTAGCTCCGTTTTGCAAAGCCTCAACAATTGCTTTAATTGGTCTTTCTCCTGAACCATATACCAGCATATCAGCTTGTGAATCAACTAAAATGCCTGGCAAAAGTTTATCCTGCCAATAATCATAATGCGACAAACGCCGCAAAGAAGCTTCAATCCCTCCTATAATAACAGGAATTTCAGGAAAAATATCTTTCAGTATTTTTGTATAAACCAAAGTTGGATATTCAGGACGCATATCCACGCGGGCATCAGGCGTATAAGCATCGTCCGAGCGCAACCTCTTATTGGCCGTATATTTATTGACCATCGAATCCATTGCTCCGGCAGAAACTCCAAAAAATAACCGGGGCTTGCCTAATTTTTTGAAATCACGTAAATCATCACGCCAGTTAGGTTGAGGCACAACGGCAACCTTTAATCCCATTGATTCTATATACCGGCCAAGCGCCGCCGCCCCAAAAGAAGGATGATCCACGTATGCGTCTCCGGAAAAAAGAATCACATCCAATTCATCCCATCCCCGCATCTCGACTTCTTTTCTGGTAGTTGGCAACCAATCTGACAATTTTAAATTTTTCATAACACAAAGGTAGTGAATTTGGCTCATATTGGGCTCGATTCTCGCTATTTTATTATTTTCACCACGGAGGCATGGAGTTTTAATTTTGTTTAGAGCCTGTTTAAATTTTCTTAAGAACAATTTTATGTATCGTTAGAGTAACATTGATCTTATACCACTAGTGGTTGATATGACACTTGTGAGGTATAGCCTCAACCAACTGGGGATCAAAGTCGCTACCTTTAGTAACC
>JAVBLO010000018.1:0-41207 GCA_031553415.1 Bacteroidales bacterium
ACCCCCAGGGCAAATTGAAACAAACCTTGATGATATATAAACTTCAGCCCGGCCAACCTGCCCCGGCAATCATCGGGCGGGCGAACCCCGCCCCAACGGGTACCCGGCAATTAATCATATTTTACGAATCGGGTTGCAACAATTGCGACAATGAAATGAATCAATTAATCGGTAATTACCCTGTGTTAAAAGAAAAGGGATACAAAGTTATCAGCATTGCAGCCGATAATGACCAAACTATTTTTGAAAATACTTCCCGGAATTTCCCATGGCCGGAAAAACTCTGCGATTTCAAAGGGTTTGAAGGGGAGAATTTCAAGAATTATGGGGTAATCGGCACACCAACTATTTATGTGATTGATGAAAAAGACATCATTAAAGGGAAATATGCCCGGCTTGTTGATACAGGAGTATTAAACTGATTCAAGGTATACAGCCATTTTAATAATTATCATACTCATGAACAAAACCTATTTGCCAATGCCTGTTTCAAGCGTTGAGAACTACAAAACTATCAGGATGCAAAAAATCTACGATTACGTGGATAAAAACTATACCCGGCCTTTTCCAATCAAAGAGGTAGCTGATAATGTAGCTTTATCTGTTCCTTCATTTTGTAACTTCTTCAAGGAACAAACCGGGTATACCTTTATTACTTATCTGCAAATATATAAGGTTGATAAGGTCTGCAAAATGTTGGAATATACAGAAATGGAAATATCTGATATTATTTTAAAATGTGGATTTAACAGCATTTCTTTTTTCAATATGTTGTTCCGCAGGTATAAAGGAAAAACTCCTTCAGAATACAGAAAATATCTTAAAATCAAGCAGACATTGAATGATTAAACCTAATACCTTTGCATCTGTTGATTAATCACAAACTTTAATTAATGAAGTTTTACATCATGATAACCACCTTGGCATAGCTAACCAAAAGTATCATCAGCTAACTTCCGGTATTAACTGTTAAAATCACTTTTCACAATGAAGACATGACATTGAAAACGTCTTTCTACGGGAAGGCACAACCACAATTTATTACAAAACTTAATTCAATAACCTTATGGCTGATATAGCAAAATTAGTTCCGCATATTTTCAAATGGGAAGGTGGGTATGTGGAAGACCCCAGCTCCGTAAAATCCTTTTACGTTTGTTGCTTGAAGGACACAGTGTGCAGTTGGGTGACTGGGGTTCTTTTTACCTGACATGTAAGAGCGAGGGAAGCGACACGAAAGAGGAAGTCAGTTCGAATAACATCAGGAACCTGAACATCCGGTTTTCTCCCGGAAAAGAGTTGAAAGACGCTGTTCAAAGAGCCAGCATCGTGTCTTCGGGAACAATCCTGGGCGCTTCTAAATGAGGCTTTGATTGCATCGGGGAGAGACATTGATTGCTTCCCGAAGAGACTTTCATCGCTCCCCGGAGAAACTTTTGTCTCTTCGGGGAGCGTTTTTTATTTTTCTATGTATCTATTATGTTGTTTGTTTAAACTAAAAAAAATTGAAACTAACTTTCAAAAGTCGAGACGGGTTCTTATTCAATTAACAATGAAATTTGGAGATTTCATATTCATTCCATATCTTTGATTTGATTATTAATCAAAACAAAAATACATTTTACGAGTAATGCAAAACCTCTTGAAACAGAAGTTGTTTCAAAACCGACTGTGGTAAATATTTTATAGTCGAAATGCAGAAAGTGCAGCAAGCCTATTTCAAAGACAGGAGTATTTGGAAGATATTTGAAAAATTATTTCGCTATGCCGAGATTTCACAATTAACACCTGCGGAAATGAAAGAGTATAAGAAAAGTATCGAAGAATATGCCGATGTCCAGAATGCGATGGAATTTGCAGAGGAAAAAGGTAAAAGAATAGGTGAAGAAAAAGAAAAAATCCAGATAGCCCAAAATTGTTTGAAAGAGGGTATTTCTATTGAAACAATTTCCAGATTAACCGGATTATCCATTGAACAAATCAAGTCTGTTATGTAAGATTATCAAGTAATCTAATAAAATATCAAACGTGTAAACCAATATTCAAAAACGGTTTACACGTTTTTTATTTTATAAAATTATCTTTAGGAGATAAATTGTTGAATAGAAGTCTATAAGCGAGTTTTTTCAGCGGTAGAGGTAACGATTTGGCAACCGTGCGTATTTCTGCGTTTTACGCTGCATTTCCTCAAATAACTCACGTCAAAATTACGAATAATCTTCCTGATTGCAATATTTTTTTCAGGATTTTAGTTTGTTGCTCTTACGAGCAGACGGTAGAAGTTATCCCATGTTGTCGGATTAGAATCTTGCTTCCCTACCTATTTGAAAACAAACTTTTAGCTATTTTTTGCTATATAGAATCCTAATTATCAGGTTAAATGGGCAGAAGCATTTTTCTTTATTTCCAGCTTGACAAAGAAATGGTGAAGATAAACATTGTCCGACTGTCTTTTTGCGATTGATTGGATTTGGTTGGAAGCTTCTATTTTCTCAAGAACTTCTTCATTAGACCAATTAGAAGATTTATTCGAACTTAAGTCAATAATCCATGAATTGATTTGTTTGACCCACGTGTCTATTGTATTTTCATCATTGATAAAGCCAAGTAGACCACAATGATTTTGTCCTATACCGTGTTTCCCGATTTTAAATCGCTCTATGCCTCCATTATTCTTATTGCCAATAACATATTCTTTTTCTCGTTGTACTTTGTTATCTGGTGCGGGAAGTATTTTCGCCTCGACTACAAATAAAGGTTCGTGAGATGCTCCTTCTTCTAAAGGTAGAAATGCAAAGTCAGGAATTCCTTTAATCCCGTAAAAATTATCTGTATATTCTTTATCAATCCTGATAGAGTTTATACGCTTCCTTAACTGGATATCATTTTGAATAACAAACTCTTGAACTAAGGATTTCTCACTTGACAAATTTGGATTTTGATGGCATTTCAAAGCCTCAATAAAGGGGGTATAAGTATTGTAGATTGATTGAATAATTATTCCTAAAGTCGAATTTGGCTTTATGGTTGGGAACTTACCATGTGCATCAACGTTCATCTTCTGTGTTAAATTATCCATAACTTAATAACCTGCTTTAGATAAGTCAACAACACATTTGTCAGCATCTCTGTATGCTATAGATGAAAGCCAATACCGATACTGATTAGGCTTTATGAAAATGATAGTATTCTCCTCATAGACCTTAATAATTCTTGTGGATGTCAGCGAAGAAGATATTTTGTTTATTGTAAGATTTCCGATATTAAGCGTATTCAGATTGCTATTGATAACAGGTTCACACTTTTGTTCGTCATATTTAAAAATGGCGGCTAAATAAGAGTTCCCATATACAGGAATTATATCACTTAATCTGAATTTTTCATTCTCTTGTCCATAAATCGAATTTAGAGTTCTGCAAAATCCCTCTCCATATTTCGGCATGTATATAAGTAAATCTTTATTAGAAATAGGCATGACAGCATCCGAACCCTCCCCATTACGAAGGAAATATTGATAGAAATTCAGAGTATCTGCAATAACGTTTGCATCAAAATCAGAAAGCAAACTTGTTATCTCTCCATCATAATATGGTAGATTCTCAATATCTTCTTTTTTGATAGCCGTATTTTTATAAACTAAGGCCTTACTGGATGTCGCAATTACATAAAATTTCAAATATTCCAGATTGTTACTGAAATAATTTCTAATCTCGGACAGTCTCTTTCTATTTCCTCCTGATTTAGCAGAATAAATACCAACAACCTCGTTTGAATATGGTATTGGTTCATTATTAAGAGAGAAAGGAAGGGCAATATTCTCTTTTATTAATATATTAGGCGGCGCAAATTTTTCTTGATGTATATTTTTAAATGAATTATAATAACCATCAGGGAAAAGTTTTTTATTTATCCTGTCTGCTTCAAATCCATCATTATCAAGACTCTTCGCTCCGCTTTCTCCTTCAATAAATATAAAGTCATCTTCGAATACTGCTTTTAAAGTATCCAATGAGCTTAGTTTATCTACAACAGTTCGTACTCGTCCTCCACCAATCAGGTTATTTTTCCAAATATATTGATTGTTAATTGCATCATGCCTATTAACGAAATGCCGGTCATAATCATCTATATCGAAAGATAATCGTTCTTTTATCGACTTCGTTCTTCTGAAAGTCAGATGAAGTATATTCTTTAAATTATCCGGCATTTGGTTTCTTGTAAATATAGCAATGGTATCCACTTCTGCTCCATTATCCCATAAAACCCCATTTCTGGCAAGCGCCGTAAAATCGAATATCTTTTCTACATTATAGCTCGAAAATAAAATCTTTTTAAACTCAATAGCGGTTGGATTATATAATAAAGCAGCCGATTTAACAATCAAACATTGCAATCCGTCAGGATGAAGGAATGATAAAGATTTAGAGAGAAATTTTAATGCGATTTGCTTGGATGGAATATTAATCTGACTTTCGGCAATTTTCACCTCCCAGAATTTATTATTTACCCCTTCCAAATCTCCACTTCTACGGAATGGGGGATTGCCTATTATCAAATCAAATTTTAATTTTTCTAACTTAGCGTAATTCTTCTTTTGTGTTTCAAAATCTACATTGTTTTGCAGTGCTGGTACTAATTCATCAATAAAAAAATCAGTATGTAATATATTAGAATTAGTCAAATCATCAAATTGTAACTCTGTAATAATTTGCAAAGGAGATAATTCGTCGCATAATGCTAAACACAAACTAAATGCAGCCAATGTGGTTGCTTGTTTTTCTTTGTCACTCCCATATATACATGCCAATAAACTTTTTAAATCGCTTAACTTAGGTTTCTTGTCAAAACTATTTTGTTGTAGTCTCCACCATTGAACCAATCGCTTGAATGCAAAAACAAGAAAAATACCCGAACCACATGCAGGGTCTAAAATTTTATACTTGCTCAAATCCACCTGACCATAATTTTTAAGCGGCATTGATTCATCTATAAGCAACCTTGCTAAATGTGACGGGGTATAATAAAGCCCTTTATTGCGTTTATCTTCACCTAAGAATTCTTCATATAACCGACTTATCAATTCAACGGGAACATAACTAAATTCATAGTATCGTATAAGTTCCAAAATCAATTGTTCTCTATTGTTCGGGTCTACATACCCGTTGAGAGCTTTTGACAAGAGAGTTAAATCAATTTTCTTTAATACGCCTTTCTCCGCGTCATTCCATTCAAAAACATTCCCATTAAAATCCTTTTGTAATTTGCCTAATAAGTGGATAAAATTATCGTTGTTATTTAATACCTCAACAAAAGTACTGGCATTATTGTATTCTTTGAAATATTTATCTTGAAACAGATTCAGTCCATTCTCATCTTTCCGCTCTTCCAAATATTTGATAAGAATGGATTGAATGATGACCTTATTTATAATTTCAACTTCATCAGGCTTAAGTAGCTTTGCATATTCTTTCCTTAACTCTTTTATCCAATTTATCAGAATATTATAGGAGGAATTATTTTTGAAATTAAATTTGTTTTTGTTTTCTGCCTCTTCCCAAAAGATTCCGGTTTTTATTTTTACAGCGAATAACTCATCATACGCATTTTTCGCTTTATTAATCAATGATATGGTCTCTAATAAAACAGGCTTATCATTTTTTATGTGGGTTGTGCAGTCTATAATTTTTATTTCAGTATCATAAAAAACACATACCAATGGGACATTTCCGCTACTCCAAACTTTTTTCTGTAATGAAGTTAATTCGTTCTCATTATAAAGCTTTCCTGTGTAATCGTATATGTATATTTGAGGATTATAATAATGGTCTAATTCTTTTTTAAAGAATACACCTGTGGCATCGAAATCTTGTGCCGTATCCAAATGGAATTTTATATGTAAATCTGTAACATTGTTTTTAGATTCACATAAAAAGAAGCATTCATCAAGTTCTTTATCGAACCCAATTGCCTTAAAACCTGAATTTAACGCATTCGATTTCATCAGGATACAACTCCCTTAAATTAGCATACAAATATACGATAATAATAGGGAATCCACCCTGTCAACATGGCATTTTTGTTGCAATGCGATGATTATGTACTGTTATATAGGCATTTAACTCCCCTTGTTTTGGTTAGACTTTTATTTTAAAATAATCAGAAATGAAGAAAAAAAAGGTATAGGCGTTGGAGTTAAACAGTAGTTTTCATTTCATTTGAACCTTATAAAGTTATCTTCATCTTCATTGGTAAGATATGAAGTAATTGAATCGGTCTTTATTGTGGGTGCAGGAAGTGGTGGTCCAGGCCATTGCCTCCTTCTGAAAATATACCGGAAATTATTGAAATCTTTCCTGTACAAAAGTCCTATACCTTGTGTTGTATAAGCAGAGCGGAGAGAATAATACCTGTCGTTATAGTGATTATAAGCCTTCAGCCGGATATCTCCGGCTTTTGTAAGTTTATATTCCAAATCGAAATCCCCGATAAAGCTTGTATTTGTCGCCGGATTATCCCGGTAACCAAAGTTTCCGTTGAAAATCAAACGGTTATTTAACAACTGGCTGGACAACATAAGCGCCATCTCTGTATCATTATAAGCATTATTGTTTTTTGTAGTATAAATGGCTCCAATTTGCACATTCTGGCTTAAAGAACCCAAAAGATTGGTCAATTGCGATGATAAAGTGGACGCCGCAAGCGAAGCAAATTCATTGTTTTTCTGAGTTGAAGCTGTTGCGGTTTCAGAAGTATAGAACTTATTGAGAACCAATAAATAAACCACCTGACGGTTCATCATTTCTTCTGTATTGATAAGCGCTTTTATTTGCCGTTCAATATCTTCACCCGAATTCGGCACTTCAATGTCGAATTTAATATCCGGATGTTCCAAGGCTCCATTGATTTTCAAAACACAATTAACAGGAATACTCATTCTGGAGGTTTCCTGTGCCAGACTTTCACTCAAATCCGAAATACTGGCCGAAAGCGAATAAATGGCATCGATATCTAAAGTTGCAGTATATGGGTCTCCTTTAAAAGCGATGGAACTACCGTCACGGATTTGGAAATCCCTGTATAAAGCCTGCTGGAAACTGAAATTATAAGTTCCTTTTTCCAATGTATATTTTCCGAAAAGTTTCAATGCCGAATTGCTACCATATTGGATATTGATATTTCCCTGCCCGTAACCTTTGATTTTATCTCCATTAACCGGGTCCATAATCAATTCAATGGTGGCATCGGGAGTTGCTGTCAGCTGCAAATTGAATTTAAGGTTTGTCCCGGATTCAGAGTGCATGTAAATAGGTTGGTTGGTAAACTGTGAAAATATCCTATCTAAAGTAGCGGAAGATTCAGGTTCCTTTTCTTTTTTTGAAATAAAGCTGATAAAATTATATTCTGCAATATCGCTTTGCTCCATAAAATTCAATGTTATATTGGTCTTTTCATCGGTTCTCATTTTCAGGTCAAAATTAATTTGGTTTTCATTTCCCTTAATCGCAAGAGAACCTGTACCGAATGCGCTTCCGAAAAACAAAGGATTTTTCCGTTCCGTAGCATTAAAAATCAGGAAATTGCTTGCATTCAGATTGGCCGAAAAAACAAAATCACTAAAATATTTGTGTTTTACAGAACCATTGACCAAAGCCTTTCTTCCAAACTTATCGTAAAACATAACATTTTTAATCGCAATTTCATCCGGCTTCAAATGTATATAATCGGAAAAAGTATAAGTTGTGTTCAGGAAATCGATTCCAAAACTGCCATTTTTCACATAAGCATCCCCGGCGACAGTAACATCCGAAAAGTTACCGAACAGATTAATATCGCCCGTAATCAATCCGGAAATATCTTTGGTAACATTATTCAAATATCGTCTGAGGAATGCAGCATCCACATTTTTCGCTTTCATTTTAAGGTCTAAGGATTCTTTTATAGGGAAAAGCATCCCATCTACTTTCAAACTACTGGAGTCATTTTTATAAATATCCCCAAGCATTTGGATTCCTTGTTTTTCATCATCCCAGGTTCCAAGCAAATCCAGATTTCCTACAACAGACTTATTGAATGAAAAATCCTTAACATTCAGTTTTGTAGATAATTTCCGCGTGTGGTATATATCATTGGCTGTTGCATAGCCCGAAACAATACCGCCCAGTTCAAATGTTCGGATACTCAAAATATCGAAGATATAGCCCAAATCCACTTTGTTCAAATCGACCCAAAGGCTATCCTGGGGATGTTTTGAAATAGTCCCGTTTACTTTCACATACTGGTCGGAATGGTTTACAAACAAATGATTGATTTTTATTTTGGCCGAATCCAATACAATTTGCGAAGGATTTATATTCCATAAAGAGTCTTTAAAAGTCACTTTAGATTCCAGCAAATTGATTTCAGTTTTCAAGGGAAATGCCCCTGGTTGCTCCGTAAATCTGGCCGACACATTAAAAAATCCATTATACTGGTCAAACCTGTCGTTCCATTTTAATTTCGAATATACATTATTGTCGGCTATATCAAATGTAGCTGCGATTTTATTGGTTTTGTCATTTTTCAGTTGAGTAGCATTAACCGAAAGCAAAGCTTTTTTATCGTCTTTGTTTTCAAGCCTGATATAACAATCTTTTAATTCCGTTTTATTGATACGGCAATGAGGAGAAGTAGCTTCGATATTAAACTTATTGGCATCATGCTCATAATATCCATGTATTTTTGTATTGTCATACAGAACAACCGGTAAATCAAAAATATAAGCAAATTCATCCAAATCATTCACAGTTATGTCCATGTTAAAATCATTCTCCGACACAACTTTCTTTTTAGGGGCTTTAACCAATGCCGGTAAAAACATATTGCCTGTTTCCCTGAGGGCAGGAACAATATCTTTGAATGAATACCTGCCGGCTATCGTGCCATTGACAAGGTCGGATTTTAGCGTCAGTATTTTATCATTTGTTTCTGTTATATGAGAGGATACAGTCAATGTATCTAAATAATATCCTCCTTTTTCCGTGCTGAACCGGATGTCTTTTACATCAATATAACCCAGCAAGTTATCGATACTGTTTCCGGTAAAATCAACATCCATGTTGAATGATAAATCGGAATCTTTATACTTTTTGCTTAAATTCAGCTTATCCAATTTAATACGTTCGGCTTGTGCGGAAAAATTGAAAATCGATTGGGTTCCGTTCAATTGTACCAATCCTTTGGATGCAAATTTTCCCTCCGGACAATCAATATCGATTGTTCCATCAAAACTTGTTTCTGTAAAATTACCCTTCAGGTCTACATTTTCATATCTATAATGCTTGTATTCAATGTTATTAATGCGGGCATTAACTGTTCCTTCATATTTTTTATTCTGGTTTTGCCGGGCATCCACTAAAATATCAAAGTTAGCCATTCCATAATCATCACTTTCGAAAATTTTCTTCAAATCAATATCCTGAGATTTGATTTCTCCTTTGATAAAATTGGTTTGGTCTTTACCCAGCAAAACATCCGTCCGGATACTTCCCACATCAGTATTGAATAAACCATAAGCTGTTAAATGGCGAAAATAACCCGATATCTCGCCCTCAAACCGGATATTGCCCAACCGCAAAATTTTTTCGGGAAAATCAATTGATTTCTCACTGAAATTATTTGCGATTTTTTCTATTTCAGAAGCAGCAACAAATGATTTTTTTATCGCTCCGGAAATAAATATTTCTTTTTTGTTGGTTAAATTTTCCATCTGCACATTGGCCTGGAATAACAATTTATCTTCATCCGCCAATAAAAAATCATCTAATCTGAGACGGTTTATCTTACCGGAAACTTTCCCTTCAATATCTAACATATCTTTATAGTTTCCGAAGGCTGGTACAAAAGTGGTTAAATCCTTTAAGCAGATTTTAGAAGGTGATATTTGCAATGCAATTTGGGAATTATCGACATATTCGTTTGATTGGGTAACATCTTTAAAATCGGCAACAATATTCTCCAATAATATAGAACTGCAAGGCAACAGTATTTCCATTTTTTTTATCGAAGCGCTGTCTTTCGAAAAATTCAGTCCAAAAGCAATTCTGCGTACCGTAAATCCCGATTGCTCCTTAAAAACAAGTCTTTCAATTTCAGCAACCAATTCTGAATCCGCCAATTTGTCTATTTGTATTTTGGAAGATATATCTTTAAGACTCAAATGCTTCGCATTGAATTTGCCATACGTTTCCGGAGCATCTTTCACATTAAAGGTAAATTCGCCACGGCGCAAATTCAGATTTTTAATTACCAAATCAATATTACTTTTTTTCTTTATAGTGTCTTTGCTGGCAAAAGCATCAATCACAAATTGAAGATTGAGTGGAGAATGGTCATTTTCTTTGGTTAAATTAAACCGGAAAGTAAACAATTGGGCAGAACTGAACCTGATTTTTCCTTTGAGCAAAGGCAGGAAATCAAATCCGACTCCCAAACGTTTAGCCTGGAATAAAACTTCGCCATATTGGTCTTCCAGATATAAATCTTTGATGATAAGTTTATTGAAAAGCTCAAAATCCACTTTGCCGATTTCAACCGGAACACCTAAAGCGGCATGAAGTTCTTCCGATGCAATCCGGGAAATTTTCTTTTGCACAAAAGGAACGTTCAATAAACCTGCAGGCATAATATAAAACACCCACAAAAATATCAAACATCCCCAAATTATGTACTTAAACTTTTTAATATTGTTCCTTTTTTGAATTTATGCACAAAACTATAAAAATAAGAAATAAGTTTTCCTTAATTTTGCACAAATTTTATAGAAAGTATTGAGGAATGAATAATTATATGGATGTGACGATTTTAGGGGTTGAATCTTCTTGCGATGATACTTCTGCTGCGGTTTTGAGAAATGGAGTTTTGTTATCCAATATAATTGCAAGTCAGAAGATACATGAAGCATATGGCGGAGTGGTTCCGGAATTAGCTTCCAGGGCACATCAGCAGAATATAATTCCGGTTATCCATGAAGCCTTGAAACAAGCCGGGATAAAAAAAGAAGAATTGAGCGCCATTGCTTTTACCCGCGGACCGGGGCTTTTAGGTTCGTTGTTGGTTGGAACTTCTTTTGCCAAAGGTTTTTCTACAGCATTGGATATTCCAATGGTTGATGTGAATCATTTACAGGCACATGTATTAGCTCATTTTATTAAAAAAAACGAATCAGACAACAACCACCCTTCTTTTCCTTTCCTCTGTTTATTGGTTTCAGGTGGAAATTCCCAAATTATTTTAGTAAGAGCTTACAATGATATGGAGGTTGTGGGACAAACCATTGACGATGCTGCAGGTGAAGCTTTCGATAAGTGTGCTAAAGTGATGGGATTGCCATATCCTGGCGGACCAGTTGTCGATAGGTTAGCCAAAGAAGGTAATCCGAAAGCTTTCAAACTCAGCAAACCTCATATTCCGGATTATAATTACAGTTTCAGCGGATTAAAAACTTCTTTTTTATATTTATTAAGGGATGAATTAAAAAACAATCCTGATTTTATTGAAGAAAATAAAGCCGACCTTTGTGCAAGCCTGCAATATACCATTATTGAAGTCTTAATGGATAAATTACGGAAAGCCGCCAAAGACTTGAAAATAAAAGAAGTTGCAGTCGCCGGAGGTGTTTCTGCAAACTCGGGTTTGCGTGCCGCTTTCGAAGAACATGCACAAAAATACAACTGGAAAATCTATATTCCTCCTTTCGCCTTCACTACCGACAATGCTGCCATGGTAGCTATGAGCGGGCATTTCAAGTATTTAAACAATGATTTTTGCCCTATGAATGCTGTGCCTTTTTCGAAGGTAGTTGTTTAAAAACCTTTGCGTTCTTTGCGGTAGAATTATTTTAACCGCAAAGAACGCAAAAGACTCGCAAAGGACGCAAAAGTTATTTAATTCTTTATAAACTTGTTTCTATAATATTCTTCTCCGGTTTGAATGATAATAATGTAAATTCCCGCTGGCAAAGAAGATACGTTTATTTCTTTAATATCCTGATTCTCTTTCTTTACAATTACACCGGAACTGTTTAATATTATCATATTCTTAATTTCATTTGAATAATCAATGAAGAGTGTTTCTTTTACCGGATTAGGATAAATAACCGGAGCTTTATGTTCCTTGACAACCGGACTTTCAGGGATTGAAGTTTCTCCTGAAATTGCTCCCACTGTAAAAGAACGTGTTGCTACCGTTTGTGAACCATCAATAGCAGTCGCTTTCACGGTCACGATTCCTCCGGTAGCGTTAGACATCCCTTTCAATTGCCCTGTTTGGTCGATAGTTGCTAAATTTGAACCTTCTTCAATACTCCAAACTATATTCTGATAGGTAGTATTCAACGGGAATATTTCGGCATACAGGTACAAAGACTGTTGTTCCTGGCTCAATACCGGATTGGATTCCACGCACATGATATTCAAATTATTCATATAAACAATTGAGCGTGCATCACCGCTATATACCACATTGGAACGAGCGGAATCATCTTCTTTTGCAGCTTTCAATCCTGAAGAACGAAGCAATGGCGCCGGGATATATTCCAGTGCATAATAAGGTTCGTTTGCATTGGCAATATCTGAATAAGACAATTGAGCTCCGGAAATTTCAGCCAGTAAATGTAATGATTCGGGAGTGGCTCCTCTCAAGATACGGTAAGTTGCAATATCACGCCCTTTGTAAGCAGACCAAATCAGGTTCCATTGTCCATCGACAATTCCTTTATTAATGGTCAGATGGAGTGTTTGATGGATTTCGCTTTTTCCACTAAACATTCCGGAATTCAATACGGCAGCGATGGCATAACGTTCACTTTTTACCATAGTATTTGAGGAAACATCTGTGAATTGCAGTTGAGAAGCCGGCACCCGCCCGATTTCACGGAAATCATTCAGGTAACTTCCTTCTTTGTAAACAATTATTTCAGAACTATTTGCAGGCAAATTTGCTACATCCCATGTAATCACATTCTTATTGCTTGCATTCGGATAAACCAATGAGATAGCAGGTGGATTGATCTTTTCAACCACATTGAGACTTTTCTTGTAAGTCTTTTCGCAACCATTTTGAAAAACAGTCAGCGTCAATTCGCGGTAACGAAGTCCGCCTCCGGTAATTTTGATGATTCCTGTCTTATTTCCCGGACGGGCGCTGATCCAATGTTCCAGGAAATTAGACGAATTATTGGATAATTCCCAACGGAAAATAGCATTCTGAGCAACTTCCGGCAAAGTGATTTCCATTTCGGTATCGTAGAAAATATTGTCGGCCAAGCCGAATACAGCTGAATAATCGGATAGCACTTTAATTTGAGTAGTTGCTGTTTCTCCGGCAATGGTTAGTGAAATGTTTTTCACTCCTGAGGTATTCCATTTCACCAGATAAGGTCCCCAACCCGAACCGGAAACAATTTGTCCGCTATCGAAATTCCAATCGACCTGACCGCTGCCTTGCGGACCATTGTAAACAATCTCGGCTGGAGCATCGAAGCAAACAGTTGCCGGAGTTTTCAGTTTCACGCTGTTTTCGATTTTCTTGGTGTATACGGCGGAGAATTCCGACATGTTATTCCACAAGTCGATGGCTTGCACGGAGATTTCCACTTCGCCCAACGGCAAGGCTGATAATGGGATTTCAAAGCGGGTGGCTTCTATGTAATAGTGTCCCGGATTTTCGTCGTAGTAATTGGCAATCTGAACAGGAGAAAGTGCAGCCATTTGAGCATTGCCGCCATTGAGTGGAGAAATAATATAACTACCTGGTCCTGTGGCTCCTTTTTTCTTCACCGAAAGATTGTAGCGCATTTGGGTAGCAGGCGTTTCTTTATCTATGGCATCATCCCATTCAATAATTAAACTGTTTTCTGTTTGAGTAGCAACAACGCCTGCCGGCGCTTGCGGACAAGTGTTAGTTATATTGGTTTGAACTTTTGCCAATACATTATATGTTGTCGAATTATTTATACTTGTAGAAGTAATACCGAAAACAGGGTCTGGAATATTATCTCCATCCAGGTCTACAACTATATTTTTGCCCAATTTGTCAAGATAATTGCCTTCTTCATTTCCAATAAATCCTTGACGGAACACGCCATTTCCATCGTTGTATATAACATAAGGAGCATAGTGGTTAATATAATCCGAAATTTCCTGCGGATTTTTAAACTTATCGGTAGCAGAAAACAATATATCCGGATAACCATTATTGTCCAAATCCATGACTTTAATATCAAGAAAATTCTGATCAAATACCGGTTTTGAAGGTGCTCCACCGCTCATAGTAATCAATGACACATTTTCGTCAATCAAAACATCCCAACCTTTCACAAAACGCAGATTACTTTCGTTGCGCAGGATATGGGCGACCTTTTCATTTTTGAAAAAGAAAAGGTCAATGTACCCATCATTGTCAAAATCGCATGCGAAAAATTTGATTTGTCCATAATGGTTTCGCACACCGTTAGTTATCGTATTTTCAAACGGAATTACTTTCTTTTCGAAATCATAATTGCCCTTGTTTTCGAGAATTTGCATTCCACTGTAATAATAGTAATAATTGGTCATGTAATCTCCTTTGAACAAAGGTGTATATAAATCGAAGAAACCGTCTTTGTTCCAATCGGCAATCTTGGCTGTTTCATCAAATGGATATTTAGCGGCGAAACTGAATACGCTATTCCCATCATTTTTATACAATCCTTGTTCTTGTTTTCCTTCAAAATACCGGTATTGCAGCGTCAAGGGGTCTAAATCACCATCATTATCCATATCTGCCATCGAGAAGATACGACTCAGACTCCCTCCATTATCGTATGCATCTGTTTGCAAAGAGAGATCTGTTTTAGTAAAATTATCATTCAAATTATTTAGTAAACAGCCATATGTAAGATTTCCTGATTTATCGGAATTGACATAAAAAAGGTCTGCCACACCATCCATATTCCAATCCAACCATTTGCCATAGCTCGGAGTAAAAGTGGTATTGAATCCTTTCATCAATTTGGTAAATTTGCCTGCACCATCATTTTTGTATAAGCCATCACTTGCAGTTACGACATCTTGTTTCCCATCCATATTCCAGTCGGCAAAAATGCCTGTAAGGATGTTACTTAAGGTGTGATTATAGTTGTATTCTGTACCAGACATTGGTTCCAAAAATCCGATTCTATTATCCAATACCGTAATAGTTTCTTCTATTTTTTCGGTAAGCGAACCATCCGGCAATTCAATTTGCAAAGCAAGCGTTTTTGTTCCGCCCTGGTTCCATGTCAAATGCAGTTCACCCGGTAGGGAAGACGAAAGTTTGCTTGCTCCATCCGATGTCCATTGGTAATTGTATCCGGGTATTTCAGAGTAAAACACTTTCAATGTATCGGAAAAATTCAATGTATTTTTACTGACAGCAAAGTTGCTTGCTGCAAAATTATGCACAAATGACACTTCGTCCGACCAGGTCGAACCGGTATGCTGCGGGTCAATCACTTGTAGTGAAACATAATAAGTCCCCGGCAACCAAGTTCGGGCATCGAATGCTTTGGAGAGGTTATATCCGGCATTGCCTTCGTGGAAGTTGCGACGTTTTCCATCGGCATTGGCATGTGCATATACAATATCGCCTTTGCCGGGAGCCGTTCCGATACGCAATGCATACGTCAAATCACAGGAAGAACTTTGCGTATCGCTTCCTTTATTCCAGTTGATTTGTAATTTTCCTGTTCCTGCATCAAACAATACAGCCGGTTTGGCCGGTTTGTTTGGCGCCGTATTCCGATTGGATGATGAGATTTTGTGCAGGTAAGCATCATCTACAAGCCATACTTCCATATAACCATCATTATCAATGTCTTCTACATTCAATCCGAAATCCAGCTCTTCGCTTGTAATAACTGTACCATTGTTTATATAATTTTCATTTGCCCGGTACAACTTTTCGATAATATTAAACGCAAAACCAGCTTTTCCTTTGCGTACATAAACATCTATTTCTTTTCCGCTATAATAGTTTTCATCGGTTATATCTGCCAGCAGTACATCATAAAATCCGTCATTGTCTATATCCTGACAGCCTGCAATCGCCCATTTGCCGGGAATTGCATCTTCCGACATAGTAAAATTACCTTTCCCATCATTTTTACATGAAATTAAGAAATAACCCATTTTATTTTTATGATAGCTCGAAGTAACAAGAATGTCCACATAGCCATCACGGTCGAAATCGTAGCAATATACGTTTTTATCTACCGTCATCTCGTTGATTAAGACTTGCTCTTTGTATTCATTATTTCCTTGATATACCAATGTCTTTACCCTATTATTAGCAGCATCGACGATGATGTAGTCGATCATTCCATCATTATTCAATTCTTTGGCAATAATTTGATTGCCTACGCCGGTAATAATATATTTTTCAGGATTACTGGTTCCATAGAAAACCATTCCTGTTTCAATACTTAGCAAGTCTGGAATTCCATCTCCATTTATATCCAGACAAACATCAGGACGTTGTATTTTGGGTGATTCAAAATTGTCATGGGAAAGGGAAACTCCGGAAAACCGGATACCATTCCCCCGAGGTGGAAGTTTTCCCGAGTAGTTAGCCGAATTAGCTTCCACCCAGGCTGTCGGATCAAAGTCAGCATAATATTCGTCGAATGTGAGCGTTTGCAAGAATCGCCGAAGGAAAGAACCGTTAGGTTGCTGAGTTAATGTGTAATTGTATTTGTTATCAATATTTTCAAATAAATCTATTTTACCATCGGCATTGATGTCGGCGTTACGGCAAAGCAAAGCCTGGATTTTTTTGTAACTTCCGTCAGACCGGCTCAATAGCAGGCTGTCTTTTTTACCCCATGATTGAGTATCATTGCTTTTTAATCCGATATCGGGAATACCATCACGGTTCACATCGTCGATGATATACTTATTTTTTCCACTAAAAATGTCATTAAACGTGCCTTGATAAAGTAAATTCCACAATTCAAAATTATTCGAAATACTTTTAAAAGAATAAATACCAAGAGGATTGCCTCCAATTCCATACGAGTTGATAAAGCCCTTTTCTCCATTTCCGGTGAAGTCGTAAAAATAAGATGATGACGGCAAAGGAGATTGTACAACCTGTGCATTGATTTTCACTATTCCTATTCCCAGGATAAATATCCCCAACAGGAAAATCCGAAAGAAGTAATTTTTTCTCATGATTCTTTATATTTAGAGTTTTTTTAAGACTTTTCAACAAGCCAAAAGTATCAACTCTGCATATAAAAAATATAGACAAAAATAGATTTTTCTTACATTAAGAATTTGAAAGTGTTCTTTTCTCCGAATTTCTTTTTAATACGATAGCGAACGGTTCGAATACTGGCAGGTTCTACATTGAACAAAAGACTCATGTCTTTCACATCCATATCAATGGCAAAGCAGATAATGTACTTCATATCCATAGTGGATATTTTTTCATTGGCAGTGAGATAACCTTGTTCCAACATATCAATATCCAAGCCGGATAATTGTTGTATGTAATCTTCTTTTGTCTTTTTATCCATAACTGACTTGGAAATCCATCCGGTTAATTTGCCTATCATGGTTTTAGTTGGTTTTTGTTCCAATTGTTGTTTGATTTGTTTCAACTCCTTATCATACGATTGTGCCTTTTGTTCATTTTGGTTGGCTTGTACTTCCAATTCATTATATTCTTGTTGTAATTGTTCTTTTTCTTTCAGGTTTTGCTCCAGTTCACTTTGCTTCAATTCAGCCAACAGCGCCGATTCATAAATGGATTGTTCCATGCTTTTCTTACGGAGTTTATAAAACCGGATAAAAATCAATAAAGCAATCAACAAGACAGTAATCAGAGAGACAGTCAATATCAATATTTTTTGTGCGGTTTGATTCCGTTCAGCCAACCAAACAATCTGGGCCTCTTTCTTTTCTACTTCGTACTTGACAAGCATATCGTTAATGGCCTGGACTTTCTCATTTTCAAAACGTTGGGCTTCATTTTCCTGAAGCATTTTCTGGAATTTCAACGCTTCGGCAAACCGGTTGGTTTTTTCATAATAATCGACCATAAATTGATATGCTATCTGGCGCGATACACTCAGGTTTTTATAGTTTTTTAATTCGTCGAGCATCAATAGTGCTTTACTCATAACTTCGTAAGATTCCCTGATTTTACCTTCACGAAAAAGAGCCTTTGCACGTGTTTGGTCTATGTAAATTTTCAATTCCATTACAGCATTGGCTTCATTCATCCGGCTGAATGATTCTTTGTCTATCATTTCGAGCGCCTTATCCAAGTTGAAAAAAATCTTAACTGTTTGTTCCGGATAATAGGTATCTAATTCTTTTGCTAAAAAGTAATAGGCATAACCGTGCATCCAATGAGTATCTAATTCGCTGAGGTAATTTTCGGCCAAATCGATATTTCTTTCGATGTATACCATACACGAATCGATCAATCGATAATCAACCGGTATCTTATCTGCTTCGTTTTTTTCCAACAATAATCTGAAATAGAAATATCTGGTAATGTTATATTGATATTGTGATTGTTTAGATGTGTCTTTTTTGAGATATCCTTCCATCAGTCGCAATACTCTTTGCATTCCGTCGGTATCTTTTATTTCATAAAAATTGCTGACTATCACATATAACATTTCCGACGATTTGGTGTACTGTTCCATCTTATCGTAATACTTAATGGCGTGATAGAGGTATTCATGTGCTTTTTTTACATCACCTCGTTTGATTTCCATGTAAGCACAGGCATTATAGCAACGGGCGCAAGTCGCATCGATTTCTGATTTCTTAGCCGTTTCTAAGGCTTTTTCAGCAAACAAACGCTCTTTTTCGTCACGGTCATTGCTTCCCCGCTCACGATAACACATACTCACTAATAGTTGAAGCCTCGCCAAATGAGCCAATTGTTCTGATTTGCTTTCCCATGTTTTTTTGACAAAAGGATATACAATATTTTGTCCTAACGCTTCGGCTTCTTCCGGTGAAGAATAGTAAAACATGAGGTTGTGAGCATTTTTGAAACGGGTCTCAGGGTCAATAGTATCGGTCCGTAAAATAGTTTGAAGACTGTCTTTCACATTAAACTTTTCTGTAAAAGAATTTTCACAAAATCCATAAAACGGGATGAGAAATAAGGCAAGAATGCAGAGTGTGTTCTTCATAACGATTAAAAATTATAGATACAATATTCACTCAAAGATAATATTTTAAAGAAATATTTATATTAAAAAACGGAAGGTATTTTTTTCTCCGAATTTCTTCCGGATACGATAACGAGCAGTTCTAACACTGGCAGGTTCTATATTGAACAGCAAACTGAGATCTTTTACCTCCATTTCGATAGAGAAGCAAATAATATATTTCATATCCATGTTAGATATTCTCTTATCGGCAGTCAGACAACCTTGCTCCACTATCTCAATCTCCAGATTTGATAGTTGTCTGATATATATGTCCTTTTTGCTTTTTTCTATCAAAGAATCTGATATGCGCCTGATTAATTTATCAGTCATTATCTGGATAGGTCGTTGTTTTATTTGAAGTTTTCCGTTTATTGAATTATTATCATAAATATCAGTTTTCTGTTTACTTTGTTTCATGATATTATACCATTTTTATTAGAAGCTGTTACTCTATTTGGATCGTTTCCGATTAACTCAAAACAAATGTTTGTTCACAAGTCAAAAGTAGGAACTTCACATATAAAAAGTATAGACAAAAATAGATATTTCAGAGTTTCTTAAGGAAAGGGGGTGAGGCCGTATGTTTTTTCTACTCCTCTAATGAATGTATGAGGTTCGACCTCAGAACATCGGAAGTCATACTTTCAGAAATGTACAATCCGATTGTAGGGAATATACAATTGGATTGTAATAACTGTGCAATCGGATTGTACACTGACTACAATCGGATTGTAATTATATTTCGGTATACTATATTTAGCTGGAGATAGGAGCTTCCTTGTCAGGAGAGTGCCTGAGCAATATCTTTCTTCAAATCGTCCAAGTTCTCCAATCCGGCCGAGAAACGCATCATATTATCGGGCACATCTACTATAGCCTTATATTCAGGGCTTAAAGTACCATAAATAGTTGAAGATGGATGGATAATTAACGATTTATTATCAAATAAATTAGTTGCTCTGCGGATTAGTTTCAACTTATTCATAAAAGCATAACAAGCTTTTCTATCTCCCAAAGCAAAAGTGAGCATGGCTCCGGGATAATCGCCGAATTGAGCTTTGCTGACCGAATAGAACGGATTATCTTTTAATCCGGTATAGTTGACATCTTTTATTTGAGGAATAGTTTGTAAGTATTCTGCTAACTTCAGACAATTATCGGCCGCCTTCTGAAATCTTATTTCGAGTGTTTCCAAGCCAATACTTTGTAAATATGCCGTATAAGGAGACATACATGCCCCTATGTTCCGGAATATTTCACTCCTGAGCCTTGAATGAAATGCTTTCTTTCCGAATTTTTCTACAGCATTTTTGAGCACTTTCGAATTTTCCCAACTGTATGTCTCATGTTCAAGGATAAGCCCTCCAATACTCGTTGCCCCTCCGGAAATATACTTGGTACTGGAAACAATTTCTATATCCACGCCAAAATCTTTTGCCTTGAAAGCATTCCAGGGAACAATAGTAGTATCGGCAATAAAAGGAACTTTCTTTTCTCTTGTCAGACGGGAAAGTTGTTTCAAATCAACAACTTCCAAATGAGGGTTTGTGATAATTTCTATAAAAACAGCACAAGTATTTTCATCGATATTTTTTTCTACATCATTAATATCAAGCAAATTACAGAAACGGACTTCCACTCCGAAATTTTTCAGTGTAAAAAGAAACAATGAAAAAGTGTTACCAAATAAATGGGTAGATGTTACAATGTTAGCGCCACTGTATGCGATATTCAAAAACGTATTCGAAATGGCAGCCATTCCTGAAGCAAGTGCAGTAACATTTTTAGCTCCACTGGCAAATTTTACAGAGGCTTCGAAATGCTCTATTGTCGGATTAGATATGCGGGAATAAGTATGCTTTCCGGATTTACCTAAAAAAGCGTCTTCCATTTCTTCCGCTGTATCGAATTCGAAAGCAGCACCCGAATAAATGGGCATTCCAATAGAATTATGTATATCTTTAAATAACTTCGACACCTTGTTCTTTTAATAATTGCAATCCAAGATCTTTCAATTTATATTTCTGGATTTTTCCACTTCCGGTCATCGGGAACTCATTCACAAAGAAAATGTATTTAGGAATTTTGTGACGGGCAATTTGTCCTCGGCAAAAATCTTTAACTTCTTCAGGAGCAAGTTTTGCACCTTCTTTCAAAATGATAAAGGCTCCGACTTCCTCCCCGTATTTTTCAGAAGGAATACCTGCCACTTGTATATCTTTTACATCTTCAAGGTGATACAGGAATTCTTCGATTTCACGCGGATAAATATTTTCACCCCCACGGATAATCATATCCTTGATACGGCCTGTGATGCGGTAATAACCATTTTCATCTTTAATACCCAAATCACCGGAATGCAAAAAGCCATCTTTATCAATAACTTCGGCAGTCGCCTGCAGATTTTTATAATACCCTTTCATCACTAAATATCCACGACAGCAGATTTCACCTTGTACACCAACAGGACATTCTTCTCCTGTTTCGGGATTGACTACTTTCACTTCTGTATAAGGATATTCTTTCCCGACTGTCGTGCAACGTGCTTCAAACGGGTCTTCCAACACGGAATGTGTCATTCCTGGAGAAGATTCGGTTAATCCATATACACTGGTAATGTAGGTTACGTGTAATTTATCAGTTACTTTACGCATCAATTCTATAGGGCACAAAGCACCTGCCATAATTCCTGTGCGTAAAGAAGTTACATCGAACATATCAAACATCGGATGGTTCAGTTCGGCAATAAACATAGTCGGAACACCATATAAAACCGTGCATCTTTCTTTATGAACCGATGCCAAAACTACCAGCGGATCGAATTTCTCAACCATCACCTGTGTACTTCCATGCGTTAAACAAGCCATTGTTGCCAGCACTACTCCAAAACAATGAAACAAAGGCACACAACAGCAAAGCTTGTCATCCTGCGTAAATTTCATTCCTTCTCCTGTAAATAAACCATTATTCACAATATTGTAATGGGAAAGCATTACGCCTTTGGGGAAACCGGTTGTTCCCGAAGTATACTGCATATTTACCACATCGTGGCATTTAACAGTACTTTTAGCATCATTCAAATCTTTATCTGATACGTTTTTACCCAATAATAAAATTTCGGGAGTATTATACATACCCCTGAATTTTTGTTGCCCAATGAAAACAACATTTTTTAATTTCGGGAAACGTTCGCTTTTGAAATATCCTCTTTGAGAAGTTTTCAGTTCGGGAGCCATTTCATACACCATATCGATGTAACTTCCATCAAAAACGCCTTCTGTAATGCAAAGCGTATGAATATCGGCATCTTTCACCAAATATTCCAACTCATGTTGCTTGTAATTGGTATTAACGGTAACAAGGACAGCTCCTATTTTGGCTCCGGCATAAAGGAAAGTAAGCCAGTCGGGAACATTCGTAGCCCAAATACCGACATGGTCACCTGGTTTTACACCAATAGCCAATAATCCTTTGGCCATGTTATCCACCCGCTCATTGAATTGCTTCCAGGTGAAACGCAAGTCACGGTCGGAGTAAACTATATATTCTTTGCCGGGAGTAGTTTCAGCCCAATACTCAAGCCATTGCCCAACGGTCTTTTCTGTTAGTTGCATGTTTTAAGAAGTTAGAAGTGGGAAGTTAGAAGTTAGAATTAAGAATTAAGAAGCTAAAATCATACTCTTCTAACTACCTACTTCTAACTTCTAACTTCTTAAACCGGAGTATATACTACTGCCAAAATTTTCGCACCATGTTCATCAGCTGCGTGTACATGGTGTGCTACAATAGAATCGTAATAGATGCTATCTCCTTCTTCCAGCAGGTACATACCATTGCCATAAGTAATTTCAACGCAACCTTCCATGCAATAAATGAACTCTTCGCCTTCGTGAGTGGAAGTTACGAAATCAACACCTGCTTCTGTTGGCGAAATATGGATAATAAATGGCTCCATATGACGTCCCACTTTTGATGCGGAAAGTGCATAATAATCCATGTGACGGTGCTCTTTTGTATCGCTTGTAGAAAAGCTAACAGTTTTATTGTGTTGCTCTTTCCTGGATACAACCGGGCCCAGTTCATCATTATCATCTAAAAATGTACCTAATCTGACGCCCAAAACACGGGCTATTTTGATTAGCGGAGATAAAGACGGAAAATCATCCGTATCTTCCACTTTTTTAATTTGCGAAATATCCAAACCGGAACGTTCAGCCATGTCTTCCAGACTGATATATTTTGATTCCCGAAGTTGTTTAATTCTTTCCCCAAGTTTTTTATTTTTGCTCATAAATATAGAATATATTTTATTATAAATTCAAACAAAACAGATACATTTTACGAATAATACACGCATTTCAGGCTTATTTTATTTAAAATTAAAACTAAAATTGCGCAAAAATAGAATAATTTTTTCATCAAAACAAAGTATCTCTCACAGATTTCACAGATTCTTTATTTTTTAGCCACGAATTGCACGAATTTACACTTTTATTTTTGTGTTATCTCGTGCAATTCGTGGCCTTTTCTATGACTCAAAAATTAAACTGTGAAATCTGTGTGCTAAATTATCCGAAATCATCAAACATCAGCATTTCTTTTGGCACTCCCAAATCATCCAGCATAATTTTAACTGCATTAGCCATCAGACCGGGACCGCACATGTAATATTCGATATCTTCGGGTGTTTCATGGTCTTTCAGATAATTATCGAGAATAACCTGATGAATAAAGCCCACATATCCTGTCCAGTTATCTTCGGGGCGAGGTTCGCTTAATGCGATATTGAATTTGAAGTTAGGAAACTCTCGTTCTATTTCAAGGAAATCTTCTTCATAGAAAATTTCGTTTTTGGAACGTGCTCCATACCAGTAAGAAATCTTCCGGTCGGTTGTTTTGAGTGTTTTGAATAAGTGTAGCAAGTGAGAACGCAATGGAGCCATGCCGGCGCCACCACCAATGTATAACATTTCACGTTTGGTATCCAATATATGGAAATCTCCGTAAGGACCGGAAACTTTCACTTTATCTCCAGGTTTCAAATTGAAAATATAGGATGAGGATATACCAGGTTTGATTCCGGCTTTCCAAGTTCCTGTGGTTCTGTCGAATGGTGGAGTAGCGATGCGGATATTCAACATAACAATATTTCCTTCGGCAGGATAGTTAGCCATAGAGTAAGCGCGGAAAGTTATTTCATCATTTTTACAGGCCAAATCCCACATTTTGAATTTTTCCCATTCAGGTTGAAAGCGATCCTCTTCAGATTCTTCCGGACGACCTTTGATATCGAACTCACTGAATTTCAAATCATATTTAGGGATTTCTATCTGGATATAAGAACCCGGTTTGAAGTTCAGAAATTCTCTTTCCGGCAATTTAACAACAAATTCCTTGATAAATGACGCTACGTTATAATTGGAAACCACTTCACATTCCCATTCTTTTACTCCAAAAACATCTTCCGGAACCTGGATTTTCAGGTTATCCTTTACTTTGGTCTGGCATCCCAACCGCCAATGGTCTTTAATTTGCCTGCGATTAAAAAATCCGACTTCAGTAGGAAGGATTTCTCCACCGCCTTCCACCACCTGACAACGGCATTGCCCGCAGGTTCCTCCACCTCCACAAGCACTGGAAAGAAATATTCCATTGGCTTGCAAAGTACTTAAAATGGTTCCTCCCATAGGTGAAGAAATATGTTTTTCTTCATTAACGACGATTTCCACATTACCCGAAGGAGTTAATTTGGTTTTAGCAACCAGTAATACCACAACAAGCAATAATATTAAAACAAGAAAAACAACTATACTTGCGATTATTGTTAAACTACCCATAATTTAGATTTTTATTCCTGAAAAACTCATGAATCCGATACCCATTAATGCAGTAATAATGAATGCCATGCCTAAGCCCCTCAAAGGTTTGGGAATATCAGAATATTCCAGCTTTTCCCTGATGGCAGCCATTCCTGCAATTGCAAGCAACCAACCAACTCCGGAACCGAATCCATATATGGTAGCGACTCCAACATTTGGAAAATCTTTTTGTTGCATGAACAACGAACCTCCCAAAATAGCACAGTTCACAGCAATCAATGGGAGAAAAATTCCTAATGAAGAATATAACGAAGGACTGAATTTTTCAACTACCATTTCAACCAATTGGGTAAAAGATGCTATAACAGCAATAAAAATAATGAAACTCAAAAAACTCAGGTTTACATCTTTGAATTGCGGGCCTAACCATTCCAATGCTCCGGCCTTCAACACTTTAGTTTCCAACAAATAGTTGATTGGTAATGTAATTGTAAGGACAAAAACAACTGCAATACCCAATCCTAAAGCTGTTTTTACGTTCTTTGAAACAGCGAGAAATGAACACATTCCAAGAAAGTAGGCAAATATCATGTTGTCTACGAAGATGGAACGGACAAAAGTGCTTAGTATTTCTTGCATAAATCCATATTAATTATAAGTTAAAAATTAAGATTTTTTTAATCGAACTTTTAACTCTTAATTCTTAACTATTTTTCCTGAAGTTCTTTACTTTTTGTTCTCTGCAACCAAATAATACATGCGACAACGATTAACGCCATAGGTGGAAGAATCATTAATCCATTATTGGCATATCCAAGGTTGTAAAATGATTTGGGAATAATATGAAATCCTAACAATGTGCCGGAGCCTAATAATTCACGAAAAAAGCCGACAATAATCAGGATAATTCCATAACCCAATCCGTTACCGATTCCATCTAAGAATGCAGACCAAGGTTTATTGCCAAGTGCAAAAGCCTCCAAACGACCCATTAAGATACAGTTGGTGATAATCAATCCGATAAAAACTGATAATTGTTTATTGATATCATAAGCGTAAGCTTTCAATACCTCGCTTACAATAGTCACCAAAGCTGCTACCACGACCAATTGTACAATAATACGGATACGGTTAGGAATCGTATTCCTCAATAAAGAAATTATCACATTAGCCAATGCAACTACTATAGTCACTGATATGGCCATAACAATGGCAGGCTCTAATTTGCTGGTTACGGCTAATGCTGAACAAATCCCCAACATTTGAACCGTTATCGGATTGTTTTTGGCTAACGGGCCTAACAATGTAGCTTTATTTTTTTCTGAAAGAAATCCCATAATTTTTTAATTAAAATAATGAACGAATGAAAGTAATGAAAGTAGTTTTTTCATTTCCTTCATTTATTTAATTTATTTCATTTTTAAAAATTTATCATAAGCGCCAATGCTGTGCTGTAGCATGGCATTCACTCCCTGGCTGGTAATAGTTCCTCCGGAAATTCCATCAACATAATCTTGTCCGACAACTGATTTTCCGGGTTTTACAATGGCAATGGAAACAAATTTTCCTTCCCGATTATTGATATGTTTACCAATGAATTCGTGACCAAAAGCAGGTTTATTAATTTCAGCACCCAATCCCGGAGTTTCTCCGGCATGGCCAAAATCAGCTCCGAAGACAGTATTTTTATCATTATTCACGGAAATATATCCCCAAATCGGACCCCAAAGTCCGGCGCCTCTCATAGCCAAAACATATTTTTGTTCACTATCGATTGTTGCGATAAATACCGGATATTTACGGTCTGCTTCCGGTTTTGCCAATTCATCAACTAAATCGGTTTCGAAAGCATCCCCTTCGGTTTTATTACCGTTTGCATCAATGACGAATGAATCAGTTATCAGTTTTTTATAGTCGGCTTCAGCCTGAGCATTAGTTGCATCTACATTAATCGACCGGAGTATTTGCCGCATTTTATCAACAGATTCGTTTTGTTGCTGTTTTTTTTGCAATGCCTGGGAAGTGAAAGCCAGCAAAAGCGCAACCAGAATAACCATTCCGGAAGCATAGATTATTGTGTAAATATTACTTTCTCTATTCATATAATCTCTATTCTTTTTAAGCGTTTCTTGACATTTCCTTCCACCACATAATGGTCAATAAGGGGAGCAAAGGAATTCATTAATAAAATGGAAAGCATCATTCCTTCAGGATATCCGGGATTGAGCACCCTGATTAATACGGCAAACAAACCGATTAAAAAGCCGTAAATATATTTTCCGGTTTCCGTTCTGGCCGATGTTACCGGGTCGGTTGCCATAAAAACGGCTCCGAATGCAAATCCACCTAATAAAAGATGCTCTATGGGTGTAACCTGCATAGCAGGAGTGGTAGCAATCAGGTTAAAAATTGATGCAGTAAAAATTCCTCCGATAAATACCGAAATCATGGTTTTCCAACTAGCTACTCCGGTAAAAAGCAAGACACATGCTCCCAGTAAAATTGCTAATTTGGATGTTTCTCCGATAGATCCGGGAATAAATCCTAAAAACATATCCCACAAACTCAATGGATTACCAAGCACATCGGCTACATGGACTTTATCAGCTGCAGTTGAAATCTGACCTAACGGAGTGGCGCCGGAAAAAGTGTCAACTATTTGTCCGTTTCCTAAACCAAAAGTACTGTCAGTCCTTACAAATACCTGGTCTCCAGTCATTTTTGAGGGATAAGCAAAAAACAGGAATGCGCGGGTAATCAATGCAACATTCCATATATTGTAACCGGTTCCCCCGAATACTTCTTTGGCAAAAATAACTGCGAAAGCCGTAGCCACAGCAACCATCCAAAGTGGTGTATCGATTGGGACAATCATCGGGATTAGTATTCCGGAAACGAGGAATCCTTCCTGTATTTCATGGCCTTTGTATTGGGCAATGATAAATTCGATTCCTAATCCGACTACATATGATACAACAACAACCGGCAATACAGACAGGAACCCAAACAGGAAAGTCATCCAGAATCCCGGATTCTGACCAACAGCCAGATAATGTTGATAACCAGCATTGTACATTCCGAATAACAAAGTCGGAATCAATGCAATGATAACAATAGTCATTGTCCTCTTGGAATCCACCGCATCATGGATATGAACACCCGTTTTTGAAGTTTTATTAGGAACAAAAAGGAATGTTTCGAATCCGTCGAAAACGGAATGGAACATGGAAAACCGTCCTCCCGGTTCAAAGTTGGGTTTGATTTTGTCAAGATAATTTCTTAAAAAATTCATTTCTGATTTTTATAATGTTTCTTGTTTATATTCAATTATTTATGGAAATAGGTTCTATGTCTATGTAGTGACATTTATTGCAAAATTCCGGTGTTTTATTTTCGAACCACATTTTTCTAAAAGCCCTATGCTTATTTCCATTAAGAACAGGCATAACTCCTTGTTTAAAAACATTTCCAAAACTTATTTCTTTCGGAAATGGCTTTGCGCAACAAGGAGGTATCTCTCCATTCCAACATATAGCAAAATGTGTCCAAGGCAAAATACATTTTCGGAATTCGTTTTTCGTATGATAATCCCAATTGGTTATGAGCACATTTTTTACTTGCGTTTTTCTCTCATTAGCTTTTTTCAATGCCTCAATAAAGTCAACGTTCTTATACAAATCATAATAACCGGAAGGAACATCTGTTACCGAAGCCAAATTAAACAATGTAAAATTCAGATACTGAATACCAACTTCTTCTGCATAAGAAATCATGTCTGCCATTTGATGGTAATTTTCTTTCGTAACTACCATATTCAACATAAATGTGGTTTCCGTTTGAGGAAACAGATTCCGCAAAGTTCTAAGATTTTCATCCAATACTTTGAAATACGCATTCAACCGGATTGATTCATATACTTCATTAAGTCCGTCAATAGAAATCTGAATCGTATCTATTTTTCCTATCAAAGGTTTAACAACATCTATAAAATCAGGAATCACTGCATTTGTCGATATTGAGATTATTATTCCTTTATTTTTTGATTTAATATAATCAACAATTTGTTCTATTTCTTTGAATAAAAAGGTTTCTCCCATTCCGGTTAATCCTACAGAATCAAGATATGGCCAAATTTCATCTATAATTTTCTTTGCATTGTCAACCGTCATATATCCCTTATCCATTTCTTTACCATAAGAATATTCCCTGGGACATGTTGTGCAATGCAAGTTACAATGAGCACTTAATTCAATCATGATAGTAGAAGGAAAAGCTACTTTTGTTGATTTAGTAACCTTATAACAAAAATGTCTTACCTTATTTCCCAAATACATAAAAAAATATTTTCCTGTAGGCAAATTAGATAGGCGTTTAATTGCTTTTTTTATTTTTCTGCTGTTCATCAATTTAGTTCATCTCCTTATAAAGTAAATCCAGTCCTTTCCTCACTATACTTTGGATTTCGATTTTCGAAGTATCAACAAATTCACAAAGAGCGAAATCTTCGGGAGCCACTTCATAAATTCCTAAATTTTCCATTTTATCAATATTGAAAGCAATGACAGCTTTGAGCAAATATTCAGGAAATATATCCATCGGGAACACTTTATCATACTCATTCGACATAATCATCGCCCGTTTTCCGCCCTTGATGCGTGCATCGATGGTATATTCCTTTTTACTGAAAGCATTTAACAACCATGTAAAATAAGTATGACTTACGGAAAACTTGTTTAATCCGGGAGAAATCCAACCAAAAAATTCATTGGTTTCTTTTCCTTCGGGAATAACAGTAACATGGTTATCGTAAAATCCAAGATATCCGTTTTCAGTAATTCGTTTTCCTGTCAAGACATTACCGCTAATATAACGCAATTCTTTGCCAATGGTTGTCTTTCCCTGGAACATACTACTTAAATTTGCTCCGGCAATCACCTGATAGTAACCAGGGTTCTTTATTTCGGAACCGGTCAGGGCAATCAAACGGGTAAAATCTGCAATTCCTTTATTGAATAATCTTCCAATAAAAGGAATATCAGCATAATTAACCGTCCAGACAATTTCTCCTTTATTAACCGGTTTGATATGATTGATTTGAATTCCTACATTTCCGGCAGGATGCGGGCCATCAAAAGCTACAACTTCTACATTTTTAGCATTTTTCAGGCAATCGACATTACAGTCACTTTTGATGCCCAAATATACTTTTCCGGAAGTGAGTTTGGATAAAACATTTAAGCCGGTTTGAAAATCCTGTTCATGCCCTTTCAAAACAAACCCAGTGTCAGGAGCTAAAGGAGCTGAATTGAAACCAGAAACAAAAATATCCCTCGGATTATCTAATGGATTGGCTACAATATCATAAGGGCGTTGCTTGATAAAAGGAAGCATTCCGCCGGCTGAAAGTATCTCTTTAATTTCTGAAACAGATAGTTTTGAAATGTCGGATTTTCCAAAATCCTTATATTGTATTTCCTTATCAGCAAGAATGTCAATGCTTAACAATTTACGTTTTTCTCCACGGTTAACTGCCATAATTATCCCGCTGACCGGAGCAACAATTTTTATTTCAGGATGACTTTTATCATGTAAAACAGGAGTACCTGCTTCTACCCTATCATCAACCCTAATATCAACTTTAGGAATAATTCCAATGAAATCACCGGGAATAATTGAATAAGCATCTGGATGAAGACTATCCAATAAGTATTGCGATGCTTTGCCTTTCAGGTTGATGTCTAATCCTTTTTTAATTTTGATTATTTTAGCCATACTTCTTAGGTATAGTTTGGAAATTTAATTAGGCACAAATTTACAGTAAAAAATATAAAAAACAAATCTGTACAAAACTTATTCCGGAGTCGTCATTTCTCCAATCAAAGAACAAAGCATGTGGTCTTTTACTTCTTTAATACTCATACCATGTCCGAAAAGATACATTAATTTGGTTACAGCAGCTTCGGTAGTCATGTCGTATCCGGGAATTACACCAACATCAAGTAAAATATGCCCTGCCTTATAACGTCCCATTTCAACAGTTCCATAAAGACATTGTGTAACGTTAACAACCACAACACCCCTGTCTACTGCATTTTTGATTATTTCAAGAAACCAATCCAGCCTGGGGGCATTACCACTTCCATACGTTTCCAAAACGACAGCTTTCAGACTGGGAATATTGAATACAGCATTTACAACATCCTGGGGAATTCCCGGAAACACTTTCAATATCATTACATTAGGGTCTAACAAGTAATGAAAACGTACAGGTTTGCGGGTCCTCTGATAATTAATCAAGTGAGATTCATATTTGATATGTACGCCTGCTTCTGCCAATGGTGGATAATTATAGGAGTGAAATGCCTTGAAGTTTTCGGCATTGACTTTGGTTGTCCGGTTTCCCCGCATCAGATAATTCTGAAAAAAGATACAAACTTCGGGAACAATAGCTTTTCCGTACGGGTCTTTATCGACAGCGATTTCAATGGCTGTGATTAGATTTTCCTTGCCGTCAGTTCTCATCTTACCGATTGGAAGCTGTGAACCCGTCAGGATAACGGGTTTATCCAAATTTTCCAACATGAAGCTCAACGCAGAACCTGAGTAAGCCATCGTATCCGTTCCATGCAGGATAACAAATCCGTCATATTTTTCATAATGGTCTTGAATGATGCGGACCAATTTCTTCCAACCCCAAGGTCCCATATCTGAAGAATCAATCGGCGGATTGAATTCTAATGTATCGATAGTAAATTTAAACCTTTTGAGTTCAGGAACATTATCTTTCAGATGTTTGAAATCAAAAGATTCAAGGGAACCGGTCTCCGGATTCTCTATCATTCCGATAGTTCCACCGGTATATATCAGGAGAACGGAAGCATTATTATCTATCATCACTTATAAGATTAGGGTATATTTATAACAATTTGACAGTTTTACACACAATTTCAACTTGAGTACAAAGGTAATTAATTTCAAAATAATAGTATTACCTTTGCAAAAAATAAATTTTTGAACCATGTATGAGCTCAAAATGAAAAATGAAAACTAAGATTAATTTTTAATTGTTCATTTTTAATTTTTAATTTAAGACTATAATGATGAACAGGACAAAACTGGAAGGGCATTTGATCATCGCTACCGTCAGCACTATTTTCGGGTTAAATATGGTGGTTTCAAAATTAGTGCTTCCTCACGATATTTCTCCCGAAGGATTGACTTTAGCCCGTATTCTTTTTGCTTGTATCGCCTTTTGGATTACTTCTGTTTTTACGCACAAAGAAAAGGTCGACAAAAAAGATTTATGGATGCTGTTTATTTGTGCGGTAACCGGAATTGTATTGAACCAGGGTTCTTTTCTAAAAGGATTGAATTCGACCTCTCCTGTCGATGCTTCTGTTTTGACGACCTGTAGCCCGATGTTTGTAATCATATTGGCTTTCTTTTTTCTGAAAGAGCCTATTACTTTGAAAAAAGCGGGAGGTGTGTTGATTGGCGCTTCCGGAGCTATTTTCCTGATATTAACAGGGCACCATGCCGGCGGACAAGCAAGTTCTTTATCAGGAAACCTGTTGATTATAACAGGTGGATTTATGTATGCCATTTATCTGACCATAGCCAAACCTTTGACATTGAAATATAGTTCCGTTACAATAATGAAATGGATGTTTTTCTTTTCAACATTGATATTGCTGCCTTTCTATTATGACGATTTAATGGCGACTCCAGCCTTTAAAGAACCTTATAATTCCAATACACTTTGGTGCATATTTTTTATTCTTTTCGGAGCAACTTACCTTACTTATATGTTAATTCCAATGGCTTTAAAAAGAATCCGTCCCACAACAGTAAGTATGTATAACTATTTGCAACCGTTAGTTGCTTCATTAGTTGCCACCGTTATCGGGCAAGATACTATTACCTGGCAAAAGATTGTATCTGCAATTCTGATTTTCAGCGGAGTATATTTGGTTGCCATCAGTAAATCGAGGGCAGATGTGGAAGCGGAAGCAACTAAAATTAGTGGTTAGTGATTAATTTTGAAGTAGATAAAGCTGTTAACTACTAATCAAAACGGGTAACCGATTGCTAAATAAGCTCCCCAATTGCCTTTGAACTTGTCAAAAAGCACCCAGCGCTGACCTTCTTCATGAGCAGGGTCATATACTCTTTTCCCGGAATCCAAACGGACAATCAGGAAATCCAAATCCAAACGGATACCAACACCTGTTCCAATCGCCAGTTCTTTATAAAATGAAGAAAAATCAAACATGCCTCCCGGTTGGTTGTCATAATCACGGATTGTCCAGATATTCCCGGCATCGGCAAAAGCTGCCAGTTCGAGCCATTTAAGTACCTTATGGCGATATTCAAAACTCATGATGAGATTAATATCCCCGACATGGGTTGCCGGATTATCGGTATCTCCATTATAAGAACCAGGACCTAAACGGCGGGTACTCCAACCACGGACGCTATTCGGTCCACCGGCATAATACCTTTTTTCAAAAGGAAGAATGAATGAATTACCATAAGGGTAAGCAACACCCAGGCCTACATGATAAGCAATGCTTCCTTTTTCTGTAATCCGTTGGGTCTGGGAAAAATCAACATCTCCCTTGGCATATTGCGCAAATGGATTTCCCAGTATGTTATATTGTCCGGAATCATCTTTTTTGGCTCCGGCTAAACTAAAAATGGCATCCAGTGTATTACCTGAAGTTTCGGCATTCAAGCGGACAGTGTGTAGTCTTTGCCTGAATTTTCCGGTACTGGCATTTGTAAAAATAATGCTATATCCGACCCCGGCTGTAAAAACGTCTTCATAACTGTACCTGGCTAATTGATTGCCGGGCTGGTTCAGATAGGTTTTAAAATCATCCGACATCCAGGGCATCATCACATAGTTAATATCAATCAGGTTGAGGGTTTGACTGACCGTTTTGGCTTCATTATTCCACTTGTTTTTCCAACTCAGGTTGAAAAATTCACGGATATATTCAGGCCTGTTCTGGATATCAAAGCTGGCACCATATTCGGAAGTGATTTTAAATCTGTCCCTGCTCAATTTTCCGACAAAAGGAATGTGTGATTTCGGGAAGCCCAATGTTACCCCAATTCCGAACTCATAATAATTATGGTTAAAGACATTCGAAGTATCTCCGCCACTCACAAATTCATAAGCGCCACGCAATTTTACACCCAAAACTTCAGAGCCATTGAATATATTGTGATGTGTGTAAACAATATTAGCGGCAATACCTAAATCGCCGGCTTTGTTTGTTCCTTCCAATCCGGTTTGGATGCCGTGTATATTTCCCAGTGTAATATAAATCTTACAATCCAATGCTGCAGAATCACTTTCCGCCACTTCTTCATACTGTATATTTACCCGGCTTACACTATTCAGTTCAGTAAGATAATTATATGTTTTTGTTGTAGATGAAGCGGAATACAGTTGTCCGGGACGCATCAGGATATTATACGCCAGAACTCTCGGGCGAATAAATCTAGTCGAATCATAATAAATTTGAATATCCTTATATAAAATGGAATCCCGTACTTTATATGCACGCCTGTTCAACGGGTCATATCCACTGAAAACAGATACTTTCCGTATTTTATATGGTTCAATCACAACACTGTCTTTCAAAATCATCGTCAAATCAGTCTGATGGGAACGAAGGGTGGTATCAGCCAGATAATGGAGATTATCTTCTGTCATAGTATAATAACCTCTGTTTCTGAGTAATGTACTTACTCTTGTCCGTTCATCTTCCAAAGTATACATATCGAAAATAATACCAGGTTTGATTTCTGAACGGTTCCTTTTATTTCTCCGTTCCAGGATACTGTCAATTCGCTGGTTGGCAATATCTATCCGGAAATCCTGTATACGATAAGGCTCCTTGCTGGTTACCTGGTAATATACCTTAGCCTTCTTGTTTGCCGTATCTACCCGGGATTCAACCTGAGCATTCAGGTAGCCTTTATTCCTCATTTCAATGTTTATTTGATTGGCAGATTGCAGGCGGGCACGGTCGTCATATATAACGGGCGCTTTACCGAGTTTTCCTATCCATTTTTTAAGGAAGAATTTACTTCCGTAAGTCCAGTTGTAAATACCTATTTCAAATGCTGAACTATTGGCTTGCTGACGGATAAACGGCGACAATTCGGGTGGCGCCACATCTTTTGTATCAATATCCAACGAAACTTTATCAACTGTATATTGCCCCTGCGGAACATGCCTGGTTACATCGCAGGCAAAAAACAAGCCGGCAAAGAATAATAACAGGATAATATGTGATAATATGGATTTCATTCCCTTTTGAATTGCGCTTTTATTTTCTTAAACAACCCTTTAAACGTTTTCGCTTCTTTCTTATAAACAATTCCGACACCTTGCGTGGTTGGCGCTTGTTCGTAATACTGGTCGTTTGTTACGTTATATATTTTGATGATGACATCGCCCGATTTAGTCAATTTATAATCAGCTTCAAAATCACCCGTAAAATTGGTATTGGTTGTAGATGAATTGCGGTAACCCAGGTTACCTGTCACCGTTAAACGGTCGTTGAATAAGTGAGTCGAAATGTTTACATCCATTTCCAAATCCGACATACTGTTATCGCTCGCATGCAAATCGGTTCCGATGCTCCAGTTTTCACTCAATACACCCGACAACAAATGGTTTAATTGGTTAGTTAATGTAGAGGAAGCTAATGAAGTCCAGAGGTTGGCTCCTTTCGCCTTATCCGCATTATTATCAGGTGCCCAGAAAGCTCCAACTCCCAACAAATACGCAATTTCCCTTATTTTTATATCATCGGAATAAATCAGGCTTGCTACCTGTTGCTTCAATTCTTCTGAGGCATTGGGTAAAACGATATCATATTTCACATCCATTTTATCCATATTTCCCGAAACTTTAACCAGGCAATCCACATTCACCCTTGTAGTTGGTAAATAAGTATTATCCTTAAAACTATCATCCAGGGTTGTTAAGTCGGCACGTAAGGAATATACAGCAGTAGCATCAAACGAAGTTTTCATCGGGTCTCCATTGAAAAGCACCTCGCTTCCCGGTTGTATATTAAACGTTTTTTTAGTGATATTTTTTAATGACAAGGTACATTTTCCATTGTTCACAGTATATTGACCCAGTATAGACATATCATTGTTACTCAAATTGTATGAAAAATCAATGTTGCCGGTTCCTGAAACGCTGGCTTCATCTCGTGTATCGGGGTTAATAATAGTTCCCAGAGTCAGTTGAGGATCGATAGACAATGCTATTTTCAACTTGATTGGAAGAGACACGGCCGTGGTTTTCAGTTTCTCTTTTTTCTCCGTTGGTTTTTCTTTGGCCGGCAAGCTATCAGCCGGATTGATAAAAGTAATGCTGGTGAATTGTTGCGCCTGTGTTTCTGAATCCGGAATTTTTACAAATACTTTTCCTTTTCCGCTGTTACTCAACACCATATTCACCAACAAATCTTTATCTGAACCAGTTACATCAATAGAACCGTTCAACCTGAGTGTTCCATAAAACAGGCTGTCAATTGCAGAAGGATTATTAAGCAATTGAAAATCCCTCATCCTGATTTTGAGGTCAGGAGTAAATCCGGTAAAACTATGGTGCTTCACATCTCCATTGATAGTCATGGAGTTATTATTCTGGTCTGATATTTTAAAGTTTTTCAATGAAATATTATCCGGATTGATTACAATATTGTCTGAAATAGTATACAAAACATTAGTCATTTTCACACCCAATCTGGCATCCTTAAAAGAAACATTTCCTGAAAGCGTTGGAGAACTTAATTTTCCGGTTGCTTTGAGTTGGCTTTCGACTGTTCCGGCCAAGCCATAAAGGTAATCCTGGGTAAATGGGGAAAGCCAATCCAATTGAATCGCATTGATATTTGCCTTGATTGCAAGGGAATCCAGTGCAGGAATGATAAAACCGGAGATTTCCGATTGCAGGGCATTTTCCTGTGTCAATGTTGCTTTGATTCCGATACCCTTACGCTCACTATTCCATAAACTCGACAGATTGATTGTTCCGATTTTCTGGTCTGCCAGCATGATATCCTTAACCGTAAAATCATTCGTAAAAAAACGGGGTACAGTAAGAAGTTGTGTCAATACAAACCTGCCGTCGATTTCACCCGTCAAATCTATATCCGACCGCAAAGCCTGCGTCAATGTTTGGAGTTGGATACGGGAAGAGTTGACAATCAAAGTATCGTTTTCATTTTTAGAAACCTTACCGTTTATACTCAGATATTCATTATCGGAAAAGCCGATTTTGAAATTATCCACCTCATAACGTTCTCCTTGTATGGCTAATTTAGATGGACTTATTTGCAAAACCTGTTGGTTTACATATACGGAAGTCGGCAAAATATTTATAAACATATCAGGAATTTGCTGCTTAGGGATATGCACCAAATGAATACCGGAAGCAAGTGCTCCATGGATATTCATGTCGGGAGTAATGCTTTTGAAATCAACTGCAATAGAAATAGAATCATGTCCGGCTAACGAATTCAGGTTGAGCTGCAGGGAATCCGCCTGTCCGGTAATTTGTCCGGACTGCACAACAAGATGCATTTTTGATTTGAGAGTATCCGTTTGTAAATCCAATTGACTGGAAGTCAACACTATATTATTTACCTTGATTTCAGGCATATTCATATTCAATCCGACAAACCGGCTCTGTTCGTTGTAAGATGCGGTTATTAATGCCGGTTCGATTACTGAAAATGGTAAGTTTAGTGCATTGGTCAAATCTTCCGTATTATTGACTTTGAGTTCTACTTTAAGGTTTGAATCCGGTTTTTTATATGTCTTTTTATAGGTAAAATAAGCAGGAAGATAAGACGACATCGTATTGGTAAATGCTTGTGCCAGGTTGGATAAAGTTGTCCTGCCTCGTATGTTTCCATTCAATATATCTGATGAAATTTTTATCGTTTTCTGACTATTTGCTGTTGCATTGTAGCTCAACCGGATAGGGCCTTGCCTGATAATTCCGTTTTCAGCAGTAAACAGCAAACTATCTATTGCTAAATCGGCATTCATCTTTTCGGGGTTAAAACCTTTCACTTTGGTTTTCAATACCATTGTTAGCTTAGGGTCTTTGCTTACAGCCAACAAACCGGCACTATCCTTTTGATAAGCAGCATCTGCGTGAATATTTTTATAACTATAGCCATTGAAATCAAAACGATTCAGTCGGACTCCGGTTCGGGCATTGATATTTCCATTTACAATATTTCCGGAAGCATTCAAATTCAAGCTGACAAGTCCGAGGCTTGGATTATTTAACAATGCTTTCAGGTTGAAATTTTCTGATAACAGATTTACATTAAAGTTTCCGGATTTTTTATCCATTACGTAACCGCCGGTTCCTTTGAGATTCAGGTTTCCAGTAGAAGTTTCCGCCACAATATTCAAATTGGCATTTGGTAAAGAGCCTTTTATTCTTCCCATTAGTTTGATTGTTTCCAATTGAATACCCATTTGCGGAGCAGGAGTTTTCTCAACACTCATCAAGTCCATAATTTTTCCTAAGGCTTTATTGTTTACAGTCAGGTTTTTGATATACAAATCAAACAGGCTCTTATCCCACTTCTGGAAATCGTCCATTTGGGCGGATGCCTGAAGAGAAAGAAATTTGCCAAACTTTACAGATATTGTTTCAACATCAATAGCAGGAAACTTTCCGGAAGCCTTTATACTAAGATTCAATAAATCTTCCGAATTTTTCAATGGAAGATAAAATGCCTGAAAATCAGCAGGAAGAAATTTAGGAATATTCAATGAAACGGAATACCGGGCGCTGTCCATCATATTTCCGATTTCCATTCCGGTGTAATCAACAGTCGCCTTATCTATTTTTAATTCTGAGTCCGGAAACTGCAAATCCCAATTTTCAGCATTGATAATTTTTCCATCCGAAGAAATTTTTCCGGTAAGATTTTTCAAAAACAATCCTGATGATTCTTTGAAAGAAAGTGATTTCAACCTGGCATCCAGACTTTCTATTTTGATAGATTTCAACGAAATATTGGTATTGAAATCATATATGTGAATATGATTTGAATCGAATCCTTCAGGTAATTTTTCCTGTGAATGTATATCATACGATAATTTTCCACTTACAAGCGAAATATCATCTATTTCAATTACCAATGAACTTGGTTTGGATTGTGTTGTATCGGAAGATGCAAAAGCATCAATCAAAAACTGGAAATTAAACGGTGCATTCACACTGTCCCTCGAAACTCCGGCAGTAAAATCTTCCAACCTGACAGATTTAATCAACAGTCTGTTATGCAATAATTCAGGAAGTGAAAATCCTGCCGATAAATGTTCTGCATATAATAGTGTATCATTTTTCAAATCTGGAATAAAAACACCTTCCAATACCACTTTATTAAAAGGACGAAGACTGAATTTCCTGATAGAAATTTTTCCATTGGTCATTTTATTCAGTTCAGAAACGGCAATATTTTTTATTCCTTGTTGTACGGAAGGTATCCACAACAAGGCATAAACGACTAAAACAACCGACAATAAGGCAATTATAGTAATAATGAATATGCGTTTGAACAGTCTGATAGTTTTATAATATTTCGATTGACGGCTAAAATTACTATTTTTCTCAGAACTTGTTATAAAACGCCGGAATTATTCATTTTGTTTTTATTTATACATATTTGTAATCATAAATTTACTTTTTTCCAATTTCTTTGTGAAATATAAAAAATTGATTTATCTTTGTGCCCGCTAAGAGCAAAGGAGCATCAGCGGATGTGGCGTAATTGGCAGCCGCGCCAGACTTAGGATCTGGTGCCGAGAGGCGTGGGGGTTCGAGTCCCTTCATCCGCACTCAGGGAGACAACTTGGAAATTTTTCCTTTTTTGTCTCCTTTTTCTTTTTTATAACTCCTTAATTCTGATTTGATTGTATGAACGGTTCATATCCACCCATTACGGATATGCGTATTAGTAAGTCTTTGAATCATATCTACCAAATCTGGTATAAACAAATTTCTCGGACAGCTTTTCAAGCAAGACATTGCGGCACACGATTTGCATTTACCGGCAAATTCATTAATGCTTAGATCTAACTTTTTAAGCGCCCAGTAATTTTTCCCTAAAAAATAATAGTTGAATTGCCTGAAAATAAGATGAATCTCGTGACCATAAATGCATTTACAGTGTTGACATCTGTCACAGGGAATAGGCGAAAAACTCTTTTCGAATACGGATATCACTTGAGAAAAAGGCACCCGGGCATAATCTAATTCAACATCCATTGCCTGGTTCACTTGTTCAATGCTTCCAAGTCCGATAAGCGCTGTTGTAACCGGATAAGCCAAAGCTCCGGATATAAGGGTTTCGACCGGGAAGAATGCCGGCAAAATGCCGGCAGCATATACTTTGTTCAGGATAAAGCCTTTCTGTTGCAACAGATTCTCTTCGGTCAAACGGTCTAACATACCGCATTCCAGAATATTCCCGCTTCCCTGAAGCACATCCACCCGGTGATCAAGAATACCTCTTTTCAGTACACTGAAATAGTGAGAAGCGATACCGGTAAATCGTATTTTCCCATCCGCTTTGAGTTCGTAAAGTGCATCCAAAGGACCATATTTTTCAAATACTGCCTCTACATTATCTTCATCCACCTGATGTATAAAATAGATATCGGGGTATGTACCTAAATTCTTGGTGGATTCTTCAACAGCCCGGTACATTTCATTGCCGGTAAAAAAACGCGCTTTATCGGAAATGATAATCTTTTCCCGTCCTACTTCGGCTGCAAATTTTCCAAGCTTGATTTCAGCATCGCCATATTCAGGCACGATAGCTGTATCATAAAAATTACATCCTAAGCTATAGGCATGTTTCATCACATGGATAGCCGCCGCTTCATCTAAATTGAAATAATCGGGAAGTACGGGTATATCTCCCTGTAAAACGGGAATGGTACCAAAAGAAATTTCAGACACCTTAAGTCCTGTATTGCCGAGATTTCTATACTTCATTTTCAATTCTTTCTAAAACATGTTGCTCCAACTGATTGCACCAGGCAAAAGCTCTCTCCTCAATTTTTATCCCATCCGGAAAATATATCTTTTC
>JAVBLO010000082.1:0-42595 GCA_031553415.1 Bacteroidales bacterium
TGAGGTATAGCCTCAACCAACTGGGGATCAAAGTTGCTACCTTTAGTAACCAAGCATCTCTTCCTTTAGTAACCAAAGAGTGCTGCCTTTAGTAACCCAGGGTATCTACCTTTATAAAGGCGGTAACTTTACCCCTTGGGACTGAATGCATCATCTCCTTGAAGTGAGGGTAGCGCCTCCTAATGGTTTCTTTATAAATTGCCACTTCAAATCCGAAATCCGGTATATATAGGAAAAATAAAAATAAAAGAAGACAAAGATGAGCCAGAACAAACAGTGAACGGAATTCATGAACCATTGATTAGCGAAGAACTGTTTATGACCGTTCAGAATCACTTGAATGGCAAAAAAAGGACAATAATACCATGTTTCGGAAAAAATGAACGATTACCTTTGAGAGGATTTTTAGTTTGTACAAAATGCCATAATGCGCTTACTGGAAGCTTCTCTACTGGTAGGTCTAAGCGATATGGGTATTATCATTGCCAAAAAGGATGCACCGAGCGACATAAAGCAGATGAAGCTAATCAGGATTTCATAAATTATCTGAATAATTATAAGGTAAATGACGAAATTCTACAACTGTATTATCTCGTTTTAAACGATGTATTCAAAACTGACAAAAAAGAACGCATCCACGAAACAGCAAAAATTGAAAAAGACATAAAAGATTTGCAACACAAATTAGAAATCTTGTTGGATAAATATATAGAGAATGATTTGAGTAAATTTGATTATGAACGAGGCAAGGAATGGTATGAGGCTCAAATACACAATCTTCAATCACAAAAACGAGAATTGGAATTAGTAGAAAAGGATTTCATGGATACCGTGAAGTATAGTTTTGGTTTATTGAAAGATTTACCGGACTACTATAATGAAGCACCGATTGAAGTTAAGCATAAAATACTTGGTTCGATATTTCCCGGAAAATTGATTTATGAGAATAAAAAATATCGAACCGTTCAAATCAATCAGGTATTAACCTTAATATACCAAAATATCAATGAGTTAGGAGAAATAAAAAAGAACGAACTGCTAAACTTAACAATTCGTCCCCTCAAGTGTCCTCGCAGGGACTCGAACCCTGGACCCAATGATTAAGAGTCATTTGCTCTACCAACTGAGCTACGAAGACTTGCTTTTTCATTTTCCGGCTGCAAATGTAGCGAAATCTTCAAAACCAACCAAATTTTTTTTTAATTTTGCCTTTTGATTTAATATACAACTTCTAAAAAGAATTACTATGAGGTTAATTATTCAACTAAACTACGATTTATTGTCCCAATGGGTAGCAAATTATGTAGCTTCTAAAATTAATGCGGCTAAGCCGACCAGTTCAAAACCATTTATCCTTGGGTTACCAACCGGCTCCTCTCCTCTTGGCATGTATAAATGCCTGATTGAGCTTAACAAAAAGAAAGTGGTTTCATTCGAAAATGTTGTAACCTTTAATATGGATGAATATGTAGGATTACCAGAAGAACATCCCGAAAGTTATCATTCTTTTATGTGGAACAATTTTTTCAGCCATATAGACATCAAAAAAGAAAATGTTAATATCCTGAACGGAAATGCTTCCGATCTCGATGCCGAATGTGTTGCTTATGAAACCAAAATGAAAGTCATGGGAGGAGTTGACCTTTTCTTAGGGGGAATCGGACCTGACGGACATATTGCTTTCAATGAACCGGGCTCTTCTTTAGCTTCCCGCACAAGGATAAAAACATTGACTACCGATACAATCATTGCCAACTCCAGATTTTTCAACAATGATATCAACCAGGTTCCTAAAACAGCACTAACTGTTGGGGTCGGAACTATTTTAAATGCAAAAGAAGTGTTGATTATGGTGAACGGATACAATAAAGCCCGTGCATTGGCACAGGCTGTAGAAGGTTCTATTAACCAGATGTGGACTATCACAGCATTGCAACTTCATCCGAAAGGAATCATCGTTTGTGATGATATGGCCACTTATGACTTGAAAGTCGGAACTTACAATTACTTTAAGGACATAGAGAAGGATTATCTTAATCCGGAAAAGTTATTGAGAAGTTAAGAATTAAGAATTAAGAGTTAAGAGTTAATCTTCGTAAATCAACTCTTAACTCTTAACTTCTTTAGAAGAGGCTCCACAAAACAGTTGCTCCTGCCATCACAATCGAAACCATACTCATTAATTTAATAAGGATGTTCAAGCTAGGACCCGATGTATCTTTAAATGGGTCTCCGACAGTATCACCAACAACGGTAGCTTTGTGCGCATCACTTCCTTTTCCTCCATGATTACCTTCTTCAATATATTTTTAGCATTGTCCCAGGCGCCTCCTGAATTGGCCATAAAGATTGCCAATACAAATCCGGAACTCAAACCACCGGCCAACAAACCGATAACTCCGGGAACTCCAAAAATAAATCCGGTCAAAATAGGAACTGCAATAGCTAAAAGAGATGGAATTATCATTTCTTTCTGGGCGCCTTTGGTTGAGATTTCCACGCAACGGGCATAATCGGGTTCTGTTTCTCCGGTTAATATACCTTTGATTTCACGGAACTGACGGCGTACTTCTTCCACCATGCTGGCTGCAGCGCGCCCAACAGCATTCATAGTTAATCCACAGAACATGAAAGCCATCATTGAACCGATGAACATTCCTACCAATACTTTTGGATTCATCAATGTCACATCAAAGTAATACATAAAATCAACGAAATCAGCCTTTGCAGTTTCAATTGTCCTTCCGTCTGCTAAAGTCAATATGTTTTGTCCGATACGCATCAGTCCGATTTTCAATTCTTCCACATAAGAAGCCAACAATGCCAATGCTGTTAATGCAGCCGAACCAATAGCAAAACCTTTTCCTGTTGCGGCAGTAGTATTACCTAACGAATCCAAAGCATCAGTTCTTCTACGCACTTCCTTATCCAATCCACTCATTTCGGCATTTCCTCCGGCATTATCTGCAATCGGCCCATATGCATCTGTTGCCAATGTAATACCTAAAGTAGAAAGCATACCCACAGCAGCAATACTGATACCATATAATCCCATACCTACATTACTGAAATCAAATCCTGAAGCAAAAAGGAAAGAAGCAATAATACCTATAACCACAGCAATAACCGGAATTGCAGTTGACAACATACCAACCCCCAAACCTGAAATAATAACAGTAGCAGGTCCTGTTAAACCGGCTTCTGAAATTTTTTGAGTAGGGCGGTAAGTGTGCGAGGTATAATATTCGGTAGCCTGACCTATAATGATACCTGTCAATAATCCGACAATAACCGAACATGAAATCCAGAACCAGTTATCCAAACCTAATAAATATAAAATAAGGAAAGTAAAACCGGCAATCAAAACCGAACTTAAATTGGTTCCTATAGAAAGAGATTTCAACAAATCTTTCATGCCGGCATTTTCTTTGGTTTTAACTGCAAAAATACCCAATACAGATAGCAAGATACCGATGGCGGCAATTAGCATAGGCGCTACAACTGCCTTATATTGCATTTCCAGGTTTCCGGTAATTGCAAATGCAGAAGCGCCCAAAGCTGCTGTAGCCAAAATAGAGCCACAATATGATTCATACAAGTCAGCTCCCATACCAGCCACATCACCTACATTATCACCCACATTATCAGCTATTGTTGCTGGGTTACGCGGATCATCTTCAGGAATACCGGCCTCAACTTTTCCAACCAGGTCGGCGCCTACATCAGCTGCTTTGGTATAGATACCTCCTCCCACACGGGCAAATAACGCTTGCGTTGAAGCCCCCATACCAAATGTAAGCATGGTGGTGGTAATGATGCTTAGTTTGTGCATTGGCTCGATGGCATCAGCCGGAATGAGCCAGTTCAGCAATAAGTACCAGAAAGATATATCAATAAGTCCTAACCCGACAACAACCAAACCCATTACTGCTCCACTCCGGAAAGCAACCTGCAAGCCCTGGTTCAGGGATTTTTGGGCAGCAGCAGCTGTACGGGCGGAAGCGTAAGTAGCCGTTTTCATTCCTAAAAATCCGGCTAACCCGGAAAAGAATCCTCCGGTAAGGAATGCGACAGGCACCCACTCATTTTGAATCTTAAAGACGAATGCCATAATGGAAAACAACACAACCAGAACAGCAAATACAATTCCAACAATTTTATACTGTTGTTTGAGATAAGACATAGCTCCTACCCTCACGTGTGAAGCTATTTTTTTCATTAAATCAGTACCTTCGTCTTTCTTCAACATCCATTTGTAGAAATAGAAAGCAAAACAGAGGGCTACAAGGGATGCAGCCGGAACAATCCAGAAAATTTGTGTAATCATGATATTATAATTTGGGTTTACAATTGTTGTATTTTATGCACCCGCAAAAATATATAAAAATAGGAAAGAATACAAACAATATTCATTACCTTAATTATATAGCAGGTATCCAACATCACCTTTTAGTTAAAAATATATGTATGTATTCAAATTATTCACAAGTGCTTAAGTAAAAAATGTGAAATTTAACAATAATTATTGAACACTTTCAGCTTATTTTTGTTATATATTTAGTATTTGCAAATACATAGTTTTTAACAAAGTCATTCTGACTTTTTGAAACTTATTTTATTCAGGTCAACAACTGATTAATGTTGATATGTAGCAAAGGGGAAATCACACTGTTTCTGATGTAAAACAAGATTCAAAAGTTTGAATATGTTTAACATTTTCACTTTTTATATTTTAAAGTGACTAAAAAATCAATTCGTAATGAGAAAAAAAACAAAAATTTTTATGACAATTATGCTATTGTCATTTAGTTTATCCAGTTCTTTGATGTCACAAAGTTTAACCGTTAATGGAGGAATAAGTAATTTTACCACAAATAAATGTGGAAAAGCATTTACAATTGTTGGTGTCGATTTGTTAGATCTATTACTAGAGCCAGTGACTGTGAGCATGACAGGTACTGATTTTGAAATTGCATTGGGAACACTGGTTTCTGGCGAAATTACTTTTGGCAACTACACTTCCTCACTATCTATTCCTGTTGAAACAGATGGAAGTATATCAGCCTGGGTTTGTGTCCGCTTGAAAAGTACTTTAACAACAGTAACTAGTTATTCCAACACTTTAACCATTAGGGCTGGCTCGCTTCTTCCCGAAACAGATATTGCTTGTTCTGCTGAAATTTATGCCTATAACCCATCGGTTCCTCCGCAAAATCCGGATTTCTTCACCAAATCTCCAACAGAAAAACCCAAAAGAGATGAAGCTGTCATTTTCACGGCAAACAAGCCTTGGTTGAAAGAAGATGGAGTCCCTGTAACTTCCGATGATTTATTAAGACTTATTTCAATAACAGCTCCTGAAGGCGCTAAATTTACAGCAACTATCGACAATAGTGCAACGATCATAACACTCAAATCTGCAGAAACAGGAGAAGGAGAAGAAGATGATGGACTTTGGCAAAAAGGAGAATCTTATGAATTCAAATTAAAAAAAATGTCAAACCTAGGATTTAGTGATCCCAATAACTGTACCAGTGGTTGCGGAAATAGTTCTGGTGGAGGAGGCGGTGGATCAGGAGTTGAAGACGACTATTATACATTTTCATTTGAATCCGACATATATACGTTTGAAGAAGCAGAAGCTATAGCAACTTCCATTAATAAAACTGAGGCTTCCAAGTACATTGATTCTGAAACTATTTATACACTTACGGGTATACAAATTACAGGAACAGTAAAATCAGGAGTTTTTGTCAAAAAAATTACTTACGGAGATGGTTCTGTGAAAACATTGAAATACATAGCGCCTTGATAATTTTATCAACCTGATAACAATTGAACAGGATGAAAACGAAGTAGTTTTCATCCTGCTCGAATTATAAATTAATACATTTCCATACATATAACTCTCCTACACTTGTGTTGCAAACGACCATATATGTTCCTTTATGGTAAATGGATAAATTTAACACAGCTTTAGATGTTAAAACTATAGATGAAAAAAGTTGATTTCCTATCATATTGAATACCTTGATATATGTTTTCCCTGGAGGCAAATGATCAATAATGAATTCCGATGAAATCCCGCTGTGATAAAGAGCTGGTTCTTCGTTTAGCAAACCGGATGGAGTACCTGACGGATTATTACCGACTAAAACAATTTCCTGTGTCATTCCCATTTTATCTGACGAATTAATCAATATATCCGTACTGTTTTCTCCTGAAGCCGAAATAATTACCGTTGCTGTAGGTGGTGATACAAGGCTATAGCTTCCTCTTAAAGTCAATTTTTGCGTGGACAGTTTCCATGTTGGGTCGGAAACCGACAGATAAATGGTATCGTTTGATTTTTGTAACATTACCGATGCGGCAGTTTCACTTTTGACTATATCTGCGGTACCGGCTTCCCCAAAATTAATGCCAATCGCATTTAACCTCTTTTCCCAAACAGCCTGTAATTTATCTGTATTGCTCAATATCTGAATATCAGGATTAGATGAATAAGCAGCAACTTCTTCCTTTGAGAGCGCTGGCAGCAATACGTATGAATAGGTGGCATCGGTAGGACTGGTACCATGATCTATATACAATTATTTACTTGAAAAAAAGCAAATAAAAACAAAAGCATAAATACAAAGAAAGTTTTTTTCATGGTTCACAAGTAGTAGGGTTATTTTTCATTGTTAAGATTTCATCAACCTTAACTGACACAAAGATAAAGCCCCTACATACTATTGCAGGGGCAAAATCACGTCAAAAAGGAGTACGCTTTTAAGGGAAGAGTAAACAAAGTCTATTATTTCTTTGATTAACAGATTTTTCCATTTTATCACCGGGCAACAAAAGCCAACTTAAATCTTATCAATTCTTTGTATACCTCTTTCATACTATCTGAAATAAATGAACTGTCCATAAAATCTAACCAGGCAGGTAATACCCGTTCAAACTTTATAAAAATATTCTCTACAACCTTTTGGTCCAATCCTGAATTAGTAAATGCAGTTTCAAAATCAGATCGTTTTAATTTTTTCTTTTTGCCATTTAAGTTAAGAGCTAATTCCTCCGTATCTTCGGGCATCACCAGAGTAGTGGATAACATATCATAAGCAGGCGTCAAACTGTAAGAATTCCCTATTTGATTGTACAACGAAAAATTTTTGAGATGCATATCAGCATTACCGGTCAACCAACAAAAAAGAACCTGTTCCCAAAAATTAACTAAATCTAGTTTTGGAGCACTCGAGTATTTCAAAATCAACTTAGCGACTTGTTCATAAGAACCCTTGTATTTATATTCGGTTAAACGTTCGGAGAGTTGGCACATATCTTCCATTGGAATCTTATTGCCTTTCTTATCCCTGTCTATACGTTTGGTTATGTAGCAAAGTTCCCCATCTGCAAAACGAATTAATGAATGTGGAACCGTTTTAATCTTAGCTATTTCAGCTAAATGCATTGTCAGGTCTTCCAACTCAGGAAGTTGAGTAAACTGTACAGTTTGTGGTTTTAGAATATATCCACCCCATAAACCAACAATGGTAAATCGCTTGAGTGCGTTTTTCTCTTCCAAATCCAATGATAATTTAGGCTGCACACCTGTCAATGTGATTTGACTGCGAATTACTTGTTCTGCCAACACACTAATTTGGCTATGTGTATAAGGCAGTATTGGCGGTATCGATATACCAAATATTTTTCGGGAACAAGCAGGATGAAAATCCGCCTGTCCTTCTTCTAATTCCCTATAACAATAAAGGCATCTATTCATATTTTTCACTTTCTATGGGAATTACGCTAACAGCTCCAATACAATCTTTACAACAAGCCAATAAAAGAGACATCCTATCCCGGGAATTAATTTTCCATGTATTTTCTGCAATATCCAATAACCAACCTTCCGGAATCAGGCCGTCAAAAAAAGGAAATAATACTTTATCCTGAAAAGAGTCTTCCTGCAAGGGCATTGTCAGGCTAATTGCCTCTGCATCTGATTGTTTCAGATAGGAAGATTCATAAAAAAAAGTATATCCGTTATCATCTTCCGTCAGCATTCCTGCTAATTGGTCACGCATGTATATTCTCGCTTGCTTCATATATCTAAATTGCTTTTATCCATTGGAACAGGAGCTAATTCAGCACCAAACAGGCTTAATACTTGGTTTACTTTATCCATTCGTAAGCTCTTCTTTCCTTGCTCTAAGTCACGGACAAATTTTAATCCGACTCCCGACTTCTCAGAGAGCTCAACTTGTGTCAGGTTATATTGCTTACGCATCTGCTTTACATATAGAGACAATGACATATTTTTCTAATAAATTATATCCGTTCGGATACAAAAATACAAATATTTTTTTAATTTATATCTTTACGAATATAATTTCATGCTACTTTGATTAAATTATATCTGTTATAATATATTATTTTATCTCACCTATGCAATGATTTACAGCGAACTTTGAATTTCAATCTGAATGCTTACTATATTGTTTGATATAATCTCCGGAAGTAATTCCGAACTCTTTCTTAAACCTCTTTGAAAAATATTTGGGGATTGTAAAACCAACAGCATACGCCACTTCAGAAATGTTTGTATTCTTCTTTTCCAATAATTGGCAGGCAACCTTCAATCTTATGTTCCGGATGAATTCTGTTGCTGATAATCCGGTCATTGTTTTAATCTTACGGTAAAGAGTGGCTCGGCTGACATTCATTTTATCTGCAAAGAAATCAAAATCAGTCCGGTCAATATTTTCTTTTATAATTTTAATTGCATCTTCCAAAAATTGTTCATCTAAAGGCGTATAATCTAAATCTTTTATTTCTACCGCTTTTTGCTGTCTGAATCGTTGAGTTACCCCCTCTTTGTTTTAAATAAATTAGCTATCCTTATTTTCAACAGTTCAGGTTTAAATGGCTTGGTTATGTATATGCCAGTCATTGTCGTATCCGGTTAAACGATAAGCATAATGTTGTTTCTCCGGATTATCGTAACAAAGCGCAGAAAATTCAAAAGAAAAATTATTTTCCTTATTTTTCAAAACTATTCTATCTGTAGAATGGTCAATTCGCGACTCATATTGCCCGGAAAAAACAGATTGATTTAATATTTTCATATCGTTAATTACCAATTGAGGCTCCATGGTATTAAACATTAATTGATTTACATCCAATATATTGTAACCTTTATTTCCTCCCAGCAAATATTGGATTTCATTAAGCTTTACCACAGGACATGAAGAATAAAAAACATTATCCCACAATTTATCAGTTGATGTAAATGCCTGCATTTGTGTTGATTCGGGATTTAACTTTAAAATCACATTTTCATTATTCATCCAGATATTATTAGATAAATCTTCAAACAAATATCGGAAAGCATCCATATATTGGCTTTTTTGTCTTCATAAATTTTAGATATTTTTTTATGATTGATGTAATCTCTTTCCAACTTTTTCCCCTGAACCGGATTTCCGGCTTTATTCCGGCTTACTCTAAAAATTCCTTCTCCACGTACTGAAACCCAGACTTCATCAAGCCGCTCAATATAAGCTATATTATGGATAAACACATCGGTGAGCAGATTATTTCCTGCAACAAACTCTGTTACATCTTTGTAAGTATTGTTTTTCAGGTTCAATAAAAACAAACCGTTGTTCTTTATTCCCAACCAAATCACAGCATTTTTTTCATCATACCAGGCAGATGTTATGGTTGAATTTCCTTTCTTTTGATTGATTTCAAACAAAGGATTCTGATATAATTTTGATATATTCAGGTTAATTTTATTCACTCCTCCACCCAGCAGCCTCAACCAGATTATACCTGAACGATTGATACAAATTGCATTTACATCCGTAAAATGAATCAGATGGTCTTCGAATTTTTGAGTTGTATAATTAATAAAAGAAGTAGATTTTTCGGGATTCGTCAATATACTGAGTCTGTTTCTGTGACCTATCCATAAATAGCCATATTTAGAATCCTGATTGATAGAGTATATATAGTCGGATGTAATTGAATTGCAATATTATTTGTCGTAGAATATTGTATATATTTTGTTTCAGTCGGTTCATCGTCATTGATAACACGGTATACCCCCCAGGTGCCAAGCCATAATGTTCCGGCCTTATCTTCAAAGATAACATGTACGGAATTCTTTTTACTTAAATCGGGATAATGAATAAGAGAATCATCTGCCGGATTGTATCGCTCCAGGCCATTTTGCCAGAAGCCAAACCAGATACGTCCTTTAGAATCCATGTAAATATCATTTACACCATCAGGAGAAAAAATCACACATGTATTATTGTCCGGAAAATATTTGATTATACCTTTTTTTGTAGCCAACCATATATAATTTTCATTTGAAACCAATATTTTATATATCTGCACATCTATGTCCTGAAGATTAATTTTTTCAATCTTCCTCAATTTTTTATTCCATCTGTTCAACCCTCTTTCCGTGCCAATCCATAAATAGTTCAAATCTTCACCAAAGCACCTGATGGCATTTGAAGTCAACAGATTAGGATTATCAATCGTATTTCTATACAACTGAAAATCATAGCCGTCATAACGGATTAATCCATTAGTACTTACAAACCATATATACCCTTCACTATCCTGCTCAATCCGCCGGATTTCATTAGTCGGCAAACCTACCGTATTATCAAGGCGTTCAAAATTCAATTTCAGGTCATTCCCTGCAAATACATTAAATGATAAAGCAATGAATAATGATATAGAAAGAAGGTTCACACGCAGTAAACTATATTGGTTGTTTATAATACAAAACATAAAATTTAATTAATTAAATTTCAACGAATTGTATTGTAAAGATACAAAATAAAAATATCAAAAAGGAGTAAAATTACATCAAAAAGGAGTATAGTTATGGAACCAGGAACCGTTCAGTTAACCAGACAGGCTGCAAGCCTGGTTTTACCGGACAATTGACATTTCGAAAATATTCTGTACATTTGTCGGAATATATCATATTCAACATTAATTATTTATGAACAAATTATTTTTAATTTTAATTGCAGTTTTAACATGTTTATCCTGCACCTCGAAAGGGGAATTCACAGTTAAAGGTACAGCAACCAAAGACTTCGAAGGCAAAACGATTTACCTCATGAACCAACGGGAAGATGGAGTAGAAAATATAGATTCGACTATCATCAAAAGTGGAAAATTCACGTTTAAAGGAATACAGGAGACTCCGACTATTTATGTCTTATCTTTCCAAAAATCAAATGATAACGATTCGGAAAACGAAATGTCACGGATTATTTATATTGAACAAGGCAAAATTGATGTAGATATTAAAGCAGACAATGATATCAAGGTTTCAGGAAATGCCGTGAATGATGCTTTTCAAAAAAAATCAGAAGCAGAAATGGAGGTATACAAACAATTAGATGCTCTTCAACAAAAATATGCTAATGTTAATCCCACAGACTTGTCAGAAGCAGAACTCGAAAAAATCAACAGTGAGTTTATGGCTATTGACGACAGCGTTAAAGACATCAACCTGAAATTTGCGATTGATAACATTAACAACAAACTGGGAGAAGGCATCTTTCTTTCTATCGCCAACCGTTTGTCGGTCGATGAGATGGAGCAAGTAATGAACAATGCCGGAGAAGAATTCAAATCGAAAGAAACAGGAAAAGCCATCCTTGAAATGATTAGCGGAATGAAAAAAGTTGCTGAAGGGCAAAAATACTCTGATTTCACCATGTTCGATCCGGCCGGTAAAGAAATTTCACTTTCTGATTATGCCGGAAAAGGAAAATATGTTTTGATTGATTTTTGGGCTTCATGGTGCGGACCATGTATCAAAGAAATGCCGACTTTAGTGGAAGCCTATAAACTATACAAGAATAAAAACTTTGAAATCGTCGGAGTTTCTTTAGATGCCAAAGCAGAACCCTGGAAAGCCGCCATTCAAAAGTATAATATGACATGGCCTCAAATGTCGGACTTAAGGCAATGGGATACACAAGCAAGGGTAATCTACAATTTTAGTTCTATTCCTCACACAGTGTTATTAGATCCGGACGGAATTATCATTGCTAAAAATTTAAGAGGAACAAAATTATTGGATAAACTGCAAACATTAGTTAAATAAATTTAATCACACAATATTTTTTCATGACGAAAATGGCCGTAAGTATCATCTACGGCCATTTTTATTAAAACATGTTATATAATATGTTTTTTTTTTTTGCTAATTCTTAAAAATACTTGATCTTTGCACTCATAACCTAAAACAATCTTTTTGCCTTAAGGGAACTAATGCCTATTTAAAACTGAATAAGAAAGGCTCACTGAGAAGTGAGCCTTTTTTCATTTGTTCGCCCGGCACGGGCGATAACTCTAGGGTGTAAGTCCCGAACGCGCCTTGATAGTGGGAAGCGTTAGCTTAAGGCAAGGGTGTCCATTGCGAGGTGGAATCTGAAGGATAGTCGGAAAGAAATTCAAAACCGCCGTCCGGTTGTTCTGCGATACGCTGGTCGAGCGATGCAGCGATGTAAAGGATAATCTTTTTCATAATGATATTCAATTTTCAGGTTATTTATTCAGGTTATTTTTTTGTTGTTTTTTCTGTTGGCCCCGGTTTCCTTTCCAAGAGGTAAATTGTTCCTGTGTTAAAACTGTTTGAACAGAATCATCCCTGTTTTGATACAGCGTTTTGAATTCGTTTTCCGGAGCTTTCCGGTCTTTTGCTTCTTTTACTTTTTTTGCAAAATCAAGATTGATTTCCGAGATTTTCTCTGTTTGTTCGGGAGTCAAATCCAAATCAATAGCCATTATCTCTGTTTGATTGGCGGCGACTTCTTCTTCTGATTTCTTTTCTTTTAGAGAGGAATCCTGTGCAGATAGTGATACTGTAAGTGCTAAGGTAAACGCAGCACAAAGCATTTTAAGAATAGTTGTTTTCATGGTTTTAAATTTTAGTAAAAAGCGATTTTGTTAGTTAAACAAAGAGTAATGAAAAAATGTTTTAATAAAAAATATGTTATATAATATGAAAATTTACTTATTTTAATAAATAAAAGAAGTAGATTTGTTTATTTTGATAATAGGTAGAAACAAAATGAACCCCAAAAGTTTTTTAATTGACTTTTGGGGTTCATTTCAAAAAGGAGGAATATTGAATCTCTTTTTTATCTAATTCTATTTAATGAACTTACTAATTTATCATCTTTTATAATTCCTCCGATGGCCATGCAAACCAGTACAAAAGCGATAAACGGAAAAGCAAGGGTTATTTTAGGAAAAAATTTGATGATGCTATCGCCCAACTTAGAGGCAATAACTGTATACGAATAATAAATAGAACCATATAATAACACAATTAAAACCAATGCCGAATAACATAGCTTTATTTGAGTCTTACGTTTCTTATATAAGAAAATAGTGATCAAACTCAGAATGCCTGCCAGGCAAGCCAAAGCCGGGAGTATAAAACCAGGCAAAAGAAAATATTCCCCTAAAGGATATAATCTGATTGTTTGATAAACACTCTCAGATTCCCAGAATCCAATTACAGGAAAAAATGATGTTGCTATCAATAAGATGGCAGCAAAAAACAAATAAACAGATTGCGCCCGTTGTATCATAAATCGCTGTCAAATTTATCTTTATCCTTTGACGGATTCCTGAAATAAACTTCGTCATCCATGTATTCCTGAGTAGCAATCAGCGTAGGCTTAGGTAACCTTTCAAAGTAACGGGAGATTTCTATCTGTTCACGATTTTCAAAAACTTCTTCCAAGCTATCGTTATAAGATGCGAATTCCTGTAATTTCTTTTCAAGATCATGTTTGATTTCAACACTAATCTGATTAGACCGTTTCCCAATAATCCTTACTGTTTCGTAAACATTTCCCGTGTTTTCCGATAATTCCATCATATCACGGGTAACTGTAGAGGCAGGGGCTGTCGTTTTTCTATAATCCATAATTTATTAAAACAATTATATATTCTTATCTTTCATTTCTTTTTGCGAAGTCTCAAATATTTTTTGCACCTGTTTGGTGTACTTTCCGGTAGGGAATTCATTGATGTATGAATAATAATCATCAATTACATCACGATAGCGCAAATCCTTTTTTTCTTCAACACTTTGGTTTGCCATGTCGTATTTAGCCCTGATAGTATAATACATAAAATCTTCCTTATAATGGGAAAACGGATATGTTTTCAGTGCATTCTGGGCTGTTATTACACATGAAGTATAATTTCCGCCCGGGAAAGGATAGCCCACCACATAATTGCCCAGGTTGTAATATAAACGAACTGCTAAAAGCTCTTTATATGCCAGTTTTTCTTGTAATTCAAATAAAATGGCTTGAGCTTCATCCTTGCGTTCACTTTGAGGATAATATTCAATAAATTCCTGGAACTGTTCCATTGATTTATATGTGTCGGTTTGATCCAAGCGTGGATCGGGAGAATCCAGGTATAGGCCGTATGCAGAATAAAAACGCGCTAATTCTGTATATTGTCCCTTGGAATACATCTTATAATAAGAAGTAAAATATTGTGAAGCAGTGGTGTAATCTTTCATCCCATAGTAGCTTTGTGCCAGGAGATATAAAGATTCTTCGCCATGTGAAGTTCCTTTGAACATAACAACCAAATCCTCTAAAAGTGTAGCGGAGCGGCTGAACTTGCCCTGATCAAAATACTTTTTGGCATAAGTGTAGCGATACTCCGGATCAGGATTCTTTAATACTTTATTGTATTCAGAACAAGCTGATAAAGAAATGATTATCAATAGAAGACTGATAAATTTTAATCTCATTTTTCTTGTTTTAGCGTGCAAATATACAAATAAAAAACTAAGAACTAAGAACTAAGAACTAAAAATAGGTTAATGGCCAATTCGTAATTCGTAATTTCTATTTTGTAATTAAATTTTATAAAGTTCACTTGCAGCTAATAATTCCAGTTTATTTTGTGTCAAAACTTCAATGCATTTTTCCAGATTATCGGGGCGGATCACCACTAATGCGGCCTGGCCAACAGAAAATGCATACATATATTCAATGAATATACCGGCTTTAGTAATGATATTCATCGCTTTAGCCAAAGAACCCGGCACGTTGGGACATTGCAGGCAGACAACATCTGTAACGCTTACTGCAAAGCGGGCTTCTTTCAAAATTTCTTTAGCTTTTTCAGGATCAGATACAATTATACGCAAAATTCCAAAGTCGGAATTTTCAGCAACCGTAAATGCAGTCATATTGATACCTGCATCTCCCAGAATATTGGCGATTTCAGTGAAACGCCCTCTCCTGTTTTCTAAGAAAATAGATAATTGTTTGATTAACATAAATATAGAAGTTAGATGTTGGAAGTTGAAAGTTCGGAGCAATTTTATTCTCACTTTTCACTTCTTCTATTGAAATTTCCTTTTATCAATCACTCTCTTTGCTTTCCCCTGGCTGCGCTCTATGCTCCGGGGTTCTACTAATTTGATGTCAGGACCAATGCCTAAAACACTTTGCAAGCGATGGGCAATCCGTTTTCTCAAATCAATCATTTTGTTCATTTCATCGGAATAATATTCTTCTTTTACTTCGACATGAACTTCAAAAGTATCCAGATTGTTAATCCTATCCACATATAGCATATAATGGGGCTCTAACTCCGGCATTTCGCAAATAACAGATTCGACCTGGGATGGGAATACATTAACTCCCCGTATGATTAACATATCATCCGAACGGCCTAAAATCCGGCTCATGCGCACAGAAGTTCTTCCGCAAGCACATTTTTCGTGATTCAGACTTGTTAAGTCTCGGGTTCTGAAACGAATCAGAGGCATTCCGTCTTTGGTAAGCGTAGTGAAAACCAATTCTCCATGCGAACCTTCGGGAAGCGGCTCTCCAGTTTCCGGATTGATAATTTCCGGGAAGAAATGGTCTTCACAAATATGTGTACCATTTTGGCATTCGCATTCATGTCCGACTCCTGGTCCGATAATCTCGGTTAATCCATATATATCGTATGCTTTTATGCCTAATTTTTCCTGTAATTCCTGACGCATGGATTCAGTCCAGGGTTCTGCGCCAAAAACACCGATTTTTAATTTGAATTCCTCGCGTGGAATGCCGGAATCTTTCATGGCATCAGCGAGAAATAATGCATAAGAGGGTGTACAGGCTAACCCAACTGCTCCAAAGTCGTGCATGAGCATGATTTGTTTTTCCGTGTTTCCACTTGACATGGGAATAACTGTTCCTCCGATGGTTTCTACAGCATTATGTGCACCTAATCCTCCTGTGAATAATCCATATCCATAAGAAACCTGCACGATGTCGTTTTTGCCTAATCCGTATGCTGTGAAACACCTTGCGCCTACTTCATTCCATATATTTAGATCATTACGGGTATAACCAACCACGATAGGTTTTCCGGTTGTACCTGATGATGCGTGTAAACGGACAATTTCAGACATAGGGCTGCTCAGCAAGCCAAAAGGATAATAATCCCTTAAATCTTTTTTTGATGTAAAAGGTAATTTGACAATGTCATCAATCGAATTGATGTCGGCAGGAGTTATACCTGCTTCCTGCATTCTTTTGCGATAAGGTTCACAATTGTGGTATATGCGCTCCACAACCTTTTTCAATCTAATTCCCTGGAGTTTGCGCAAATCTTCACGGCGCATACACTCCATTGCTTCATTCCAAATCATCATTAATATATGTGGGTTAAAGGAAATGCAAAGGTATAGTTTTTTAGAAGAATTTACAAAATGTTTTGCGAACTTATGGCGCTTAGAAAGCAATAAAAAAGGCATCTGTAGAACAGGTGCCTTTTTTAATTCTCATTTTTCAATGATTAATATCTGTCGCGATTATATCCACCTCCTCTGTGACCACCGCCGCCTCTGTTGTTATCAAAAGAGCGTCTTGGTCTTTCTTCTTTCGGTTTAGCTTCCGATACGGAAATTTTTCTTCCGTCAAATTCAGCTTCATTTAATTCAGAAATAGCTTTGGCTGCAGCATCGTTGTCTTCCATTTCAACGAAACCGTAACCTTTAGATCTTCCAGTTTGACGATCAACAACAACTTTTGCCGAAGAAATTGATCCATACTCTTCGAATAGGCCTGCCAAATCAGCATCGTTCACTTTGTAACTTAAGCCTGCAATAAAAATGTTCATTTGTAAAAAATAAAAATGTAAATAAAATTTTAATTTGAACTGTTGAGGAGATTGATGCAGATGTAGATATTCAAACGAATGGAAAACTCGAAAAAAGAAATAAGTCTGAAAAAAATACTCACATGTCCGGGGCAAAGATACAAAATAAATTTAATTTGCAAATTTATTTCACCATTTATAGTTAAATCCGAAGCTTAACAGCTCATTTATTTGCAAATAACCGAGTTTTTCATCACGGGGAACCTTTTCCCCGTCATCATAACGAAGGTATAAATAGATTCTTGTGGAGAAGTACCTGTTGATGGAAAAATTTATTTCGTTTTCGGATTCAACTTCAATTTTATCGAAATTTGTAAAATACTTGAATCTTGATTTAAATGATGTTGACCTGTTGATATTAAACATTATCGAAGCATTAACTGTGGAACCAAAATCCAGCAGACTATTTTCCCCAGCAGGAATACCATAGCGGGTAGGATCTACATCCGGATCTTTTACAGAAGTGTATTTTATCGACAATGGAGAAAAATCCACTGAAAACTTTAATGTCTTATATTTATCTTTTTTAAATTTTTTATCCAATTCATATCGCATACCTAAAATACCCATATTCAGGAAAAAAGGAGACATGAATGACGATATTTTAGTTTGGGTATTTTCCTTGTAATTATCAAATAATTGTGTTTTTAATTCTAAGTTGGTAGAATAAAACCACTGTTTCCCGAAAGCCCTGAATCCAAAATTACTATATGAGCGAATCAAATCAGTACCTATTTTTGTTTTTCTTAATGTATCATTAGGATTTGTATAAAGACTCGCATTCCATTCCAGATATGTATTGAATTGTATTTTATCTTTTATATAATTTACTGTTACATTTTGGTTACTGAGTATGTTTAAATTACCTACACCCCCGCTGCTCCAGTTGTCTGAAATATAGTTTTGGGAAAACTGTAACAGATGATTTCCATTTACAAACCAATATTTCCTGAATTGTAGTTTTTCGGGAGATTCTGAAAGTGAAAAATCAGAATTGGAATCTACCTTAAATAAATTTTTAAATGGATTTACTTCCAATTGAGCAATAGGTTCTGTTTTGACCGGTAAATCAATCATCTTATATTTGATGATAGAAGGATTTGTTGATGTTAAGTACAAATAGGCCTTGCGATTTAATTCTTGTTCCCTTTTCTCTTCTTCAGATAAAAAAGATATGGTATCCAATGTCATGTGATTGGGTATGATTTTATCAACATCTGATAATTTGGGAAGCTGGTAAGGATTATTTTTCAGATAACCTTCAGGTAAAACTTTACCTGAAAATATAACCGGCATGAAAATGGGATTTACTATATAATCATTATCATTGAGAAAGGGCTCCTCAAGAGGAGGAATGTCAAGCAACATTTCTTCCGGGACAATAAGCCTGCGTTGCTCCAAGGGAGATTGATATACATTGTATGAATGCATGCATTGACAATTTATCAGGTTAATTATCAATAATATATAAAAAAATATGTAACTTGATCTTTTTTGTGTCATATTTTAATTTATTCCTTTAACGAAGCGAAATTACTGATTAATTTTGTTTTACCAATGGAATAGCGTATTTTTGCTACCCAAATTCAATATAAAATTCAAAAAATGCCAAAAATTTCATCTCGTGGAATTGAAATGCCGGCTTCTCCTATCAGAAAGCTGGTGCCACTATCGGATTCAGCTAAAGCCAGAGGACTTGTTGTATATCACCTGAACATCGGACAACCGGATCTTCCGACACCGGAAGTTGCACTTGATGCGATCCGGAATGTAGACCGTAAGGTTTTGGAATATAGTCCAAGTGATGGCAACAGGAGTTACAGGGAAAAACTTGTTCGTTATTATGCCAAATATAATATTAATGTAGGTGCGGATGATATTATAGTAACTTCCGGTGGCTCTGAGGCTGTGCTTTATGCATTTTTGGCATGCCTGAACCCGGGAGATGAAATCATTGTCCCGGAGCCTGCTTATGCTAATTACATGGCGTTTGCTATTTCTGCGGGAGCAGTTATTAAATCTATATCTTCTTCCATAGAAGACGGGTTTGCATTGCCTCCTGTTGAAAAAATAGAAGCGCTCATTTCCAAGCGCACCAAGGGTATTTTGATTTGTAATCCGAATAATCCTACAGGTTATTTATATAGCCGTTCTGAAATGAATAAAATCCGCGACTTAGTCAAAAAATATGACTTGTATTTATTTTCTGATGAAGTTTACCGCGAATTTATATATACAGGCTCTCCTTATATTTCAGCGTTCCATTTAGTTGGTATAGAAGAAAACGTTGTTTTAATAGATTCCGTATCTAAAAGATATAGTGAGTGCGGAATACGGATTGGCGCTTTGATTACAAAAAACAAGGAATTGAGGAAAACTGTAATGAAATTCTGCCAGGCAAGGTTAAGTCCTCCGTTAATCGGACAAATTGTTGCAGAAGCTTCATTAGACGCCAGTACTGAATATATGCAGGAAGTTTATGACGAATATGTGGAACGGCGTAAATTTTTGATAGATAGCCTCAATAGGATTCCCGGAGTGTATTCTCCAATTCCGATGGGAGCATTCTATACAATTGCACGGCTTCCGGTAGATGATGCCGATAAATTCTGTGAATGGTGCCTTTCGGATTTTGAATATGAAGGACAAACTGTTTTTATGGCTCCAGCCTCCGGATTCTATACAACTCCCGGCCTTGGAAAAAATGAAGTCCGTATCGCATACGTATTGAAAAAAGAAGACTTACAAAAAGCAATGGTTGTGTTAGAAAAAGCGCTTGAAACATATAACAAGTTAAAAATTAAAAATTCGGAATGAAAATAATTTTTCATTCCGAATTTTTAATTTTTAATTTTTAATTTTTAATTCTTTTGAATTTCGAACTATTTATTGCCAGACGTATATATAGAGGTAATGAAGGTGAAAAAAAAGTTTCACCTCCTGCAGTTCGTATAGCTATTGTCAGTATAGCTTTGGGATTGTCAGTGATGATTCTTTCGGTTTGCATTGTTATCGGGTTCAAAAAAGAAGTCCGTAATAAAATAATCGGATTTGGTTCACACATTCAGATAACTAATTTTGATAACAATACTTCTTATGAGACACAACCGATTGCCATTACCGATAGCTTGCTTCATGCTATTCAAGAGGTGTCTAATATTAAACATATAGAAAAATTTGCAACAAAGCCCGGTATAATCAAAACAGATGATGATTTTCAGGGAATTGTAGTCAAGGGGGTCGGAGAGGATTTTGATTGGGACTTTTTCAAGCAAAACCTGATTGAAGGTACAGTACCTAAAATCACTTCTGATGAAACTACGAATGATGTTGTGATTTCCCAAGTGTTATCCGATAAATTAAATTTGAAGTTAGGAGACTCTTTTTCAACTTTCTTTTTTTTACATCAAAAAGTCAGGGCCCGTAAGTTTAATATTGTTGGTATATATCAAACAAACTTTGCAGAATATGATAAACTATTCATTATTTCCGATATAAAACATGTCAGGAAATTGAATGATTGGGATGATGATCAGGTAAGCGGTTTGGAAATATTAGTGGATGATTATGACAAATTAGACCGAACAACTACAGATTTGTATTATGCTTTGAGTTCAGACCGTGACCGTTTAGGTAATGCCTTTTATACCCGTTCTATCAAGCAACTGAATCCCATGATTTTTTCATGGCTTGATTTGCTGGATATGAATGTAGTGATTATATTGATTCTTATGCTGATAGTTCCCGGATTCACAACTATTTCCGGTCTTTTGATTATCATTCTTGAAAGAACTAATATGATTGGTATATTGAAAGCTTTGGGTCAGGATAACACAAGCATCAGGAAGATATTCCTTAATGTTTCATTTTTTCTCATTACCAAAGGATTATTCTGGGGAAATATCATTGGGTTGTCATGTTGTTTTATTCAAAAATATTTTGGAGTCATCAAACTTAATCCACGGGATTATTATGTTTCGGTGGTTCCTGTAGAAATCAATTTCTGGCATATTATTTTGTTGAATATATTGACATTAGTGATTTCTATGTTAATACTTGTTGGCCCTTCTTTTATTATTTCCAGGATATCCCCTGCAAAAACAATCCGTTTTGAATAGCCGGGAAAATCAGGATTTTTAATCACATTTTTGATCTTATTTTTTCAGCTAATTCTCTTACTGTTATTTTCAGTTCTTCGGGTTCGAGAATGGTAGCCGCATCTGCAAATGATAAATACCACCGGGCAAAATAATCCAGAGAATCAGTAAGGTAGGTCTGTATGAGGCATCCATCTTCTTCATCTTCTTCATGAAAACCGTGGGCATATTTTCCCCAGTTTATACGGTATAAAGCATCTGTACTATGTAATTTGATGCGTATTTTAAAAGGAGTATGAACACAAAATAAAGTTTCAATCAGGAATTTTAATGATGGATGCTTCTTTTCAAAACAGGAATCATCAGTAGTTAAAGAGCGGATACGGCAGAGATTAAATGTACGGTAATCCGAGCGAAGCTTACACCAGGCTAACAGATACCAACTTCCCGACATAAAGAATATTCCCAGAGGCTCAACTTTTCTTTCTGTTGTTTGATTGTTATAAGCTGCAAAATATTGTATTGCAATTGATTTTTTGTCTAAAATAGCTTTAAGTAAAGGTTGCAGGATATTAGCTGGCTGTTGACGTGGTGGATTATGAGCTTCTATCAATTGAATATGGCTGTCAAAATCGTTCAAAATGTCTTTTTCTGCACTGCGCAGAACAGCCCTGATTTTATCCATTCCACTGCGATACAATTCAAGAGTGTCGCCATCAGCCTGATTATCCACCAGTTTTTCCGCCATCAGGAAAGCAATAGCTTCTTCAGTGGTGAACATAAGTGACGGTAATTTGAAGCCTTGCACCAGAGAATAACCAGAACCGGCTTCTCCACAGATTGGTATACCTGCTTCCTCAAGTACCCGGATATCACGATAGATAGTCCGTAAACTAACCCCGAACCGTTCGGCAATTTGTCCGGCTGTAATCACTGAGCGCGATTGCAGGCTGACAAGAATTGCCGATATTCGTTCGAGTCTATTCATGTTATAATTGTTATCCGGATAAAGATATAAAATTTAGTTGGATTTTTCTTCTTCCATGATATTCCAGCCAACACCGAATTTGTCAACCAAACAGCCAAATTGTTCTGTCCATGAGGTTTTTGATAAGGGGCACAAAACTTTACCACCTTCTTTTAGCGCATCGAAAACCGGTTTGACATCTTTGGCTTTTAATTCCAAATCCATGAAAACAATATTTCCGGATTTTTCGGGTCCGCTTCCGGGACACATATCACAAATCGCAATCAGGTTTCCTTCTCCAAAACTGAAAGCCGAATACATAATCTTGTCAAAGTTTTCTTCCTCCAAATCCGGAACGCAATCTTTGTACGTATAAACGATTTCTTCTTTGCCTTTTAAGGCTGTGATGTAAAACTCCAGGGCTTCTTTTGCCTTCGAGTCAAATGAGAAATGTGGAATAAGTTTCATTGTTTCAAACTTTTGATGTTAATACTTTTATAGTTTTATCATTAATGACAATGCAAACTTAATACGCCCGGGTGACAACAGTATGTCAGTATATTATTGAATTTTATCAGGAAGAAGCAATATTATTTAAAAAAGAAAAGGTTGTTTCCCAACAACCACAATCTTCATTTAACCTTAAATCTAATACCATGAAAAACACAGTACAAAGATAATTGATTTTATGTTGTAAAACATAATTTTTTAGCACGTTTTTCTCTGAAATAACTTTATTTAACGATTTGCCTGCTATTTGCATACGAATGTGTACTATTTCACGTTGTTTTATTTATGAAAAAAATATTGATTATTTGCGATATGTTTCCTCCGGCTTTTGCTCCGAGAATGGGATATTTATGTAAATACCTGCCGGCTTATGGATGGGAACCTGTCATAATTACTGAGTATATTCCTGAACATATTAATGATGAACTGGTAGAAATTAATGAAAATATAACATATATCAATTATTATTGGTCTGATAATAAAATCATCCAAAAGTTAAAATACACATTTACTTTTTTTGCCGATTTCTTTTTTGATTATAAAAACGTTGCTATCAGAAAAGCCGCCAAAAAACAAATTGAAAAACACAATATCTCATTGATTCTTTCAAGTACGTATCGCATTTTTCCGATGAAAGCAGCTTACCAATTAAGCAAAAAATACAAATTGCCGATTGTAATGGATTTGAGAGATATTGTAGAGCAATTTCCTAATAATGAGCATATAAGTAAAATATTATCCAATTCTGAATTGTTGAATAATATTTTCTCAAATATCATAACCAGGAAAATTTTAAGGCAAAGAAATGAAATGATTCGTAAATCTGATTATATCACTACTGTTTCTGAATTTCATGTAAAAACATTGCAAAAATACAATAAGCATGTCGGTTTAATATATAATGGATTTGATCCGGAATTGTTTTTTCCGGAAATAAAATATCCCAAAACATTCAATATTGTCTATGCAGGAAGAATTTTAAGCGTAGAGATGGAAGACCCAACATTATTATTTGAAGCTATTTATAATTTGTCAAAGAAAGGAATTGTTACAAGTCAAATGTGCAGGATAAAATTCTACACTAATAACAAAACAAAAAATATAGTTCAAGAATTAGCCCAAAAATATCAAATAGGAGAATTTATTGATAATTATGATATTGTAAATTCGTCATTGATACCTGGTATTTTGAATGAAGCATCTGTTTTATTACTGCTGACAAATAAACATGAGACAGGTTCCAGGGGAATTATGACTACCAAATATTTTGAATATTTGGCCGTTGAAAAGCCAGTTTTATGTGTTAGGAATGACGAAGATTGTCTTGAAAAAAGCATGAAAGAAACACAATCTGGCATTGCAGCGAGTGATTTTGAACAGGTAGAAAACTTTATTTTGGAAAAATATGCCGAATGGAAACAAAATGGCTATACCCGGCAGCCGGTAAATCAACAAATCATTCAACAATTTTCGAGAAGAGAGCAAGCAAAACAATTTGTTAGTATCTTTGAGTCTTTAATTGAAAAGTAGAATCTACTGTTATGTTGTCAATTTGTATTCCGGTATATAATTTTTATGTCACTGAACTTGTACATTCTTTACAAGAAGAAGCAGAAACTTTAAATATCGAGTACGAAATACTGATATCAGATAATGCTTCGGATGAAAATTTCAGAAAAGAAAACAGTTTATTATCTACACTCCTTAATGTCCGTTATCTGCAATCTGAAGTAAACCTTGGCAGAACCGGAAATCGTAATTCCTTATTTGAAACTGCACAATATCCATACATTCTCTTCATGGATTGTGATTCGAAGGTTTCGAAAAAAAATTATATCAAAGATTTTCTTCCATACTGTACTCCCGGAATCCTGTGTTCAGGCGGACGTTTATATTTTTCAGAAGAACCTCAAGATAAAAAGTATTTATTGCATTGGCGGGTTGGAACTTCCAGAGAATCATTTTCCGCTGAAATCAGGTCAAGAAAGCCTAACAATAACTTTATGTCCTGCAATTTTCTAATCGATAAAAAAAATTTCAATATTGTAAAATTCGACGAACGTCTGCAAGGCTATTGTAATGAAGATACCTTATTCGGAATAGAGTTGAAGAAAAAGGGAATTAAAATCAGCCATATTGATAATCCTCTGTATCATTTAGGATTGGAAACTGCCGAAATATTTATGTCAAAAATTGAAGATGGACTTCGAAATTATCATAAAATTAAATTTTTATACAATAATGACCCTGAATTCATTGATTCCTGCAAAATATTGAGAGTCGAAAAGAAACTCAGGAAGTGGCATTTGGATAAATTTTATAAATATTTTTTCATACTATCAAGGAAGATTTTGTACAAAAATATAGTTGGTAAAAATCCAAACCTGTTGATTTATGATCTTTATAAATTAGGTTATTTATGCTACTGTGCGGATTTTGAGATTGAGTGATATAATAGACAAGTAAACGAGTTGATATTAAATATGAAAGTTGTTATTTTGGCAGGAGGAATCGGAAGCAGGATAAGTGAAGCCACTAATTTAATTCCCAAGCCGATGGTTGAAATTGGTGGAAAGCCGATCTTGTGGCATATTATGAAAATTTATAGTCATTATGGTTTCAACGAATTCATAATATGTTGTGGATATAAGCAATATGTGATTAAAGAATATTTTGCCAACTATTTTCATCATAACTGTGATATGACAGTTGATTTATCCAATAATAGTGTTACAATTCTGGATAATCGTTCAGAAGATTGGAAGGTAACCATGATAGACACAGGATTAAATACTTTAACTGGAGGACGAATCAAACGCATCAAACAATATGTTGGTAATGAACCGTTTTTATTGACTTATGGTGATGGTGTAGCTAACATCAATATAAATAAAACAATAATATCTCACCGGGAATCAGGTAAATATCTGACAATGACGGCATATCAGCCGGGAGGTAAATTAGGTGTATTGAATATTCAGGAAAATGGTATTGTGAAATCTTTTGAAGAAAAACCCACAGAAACCGGTACCTGGATTAATGCCGGATTTTTTGTCTGTGAACCTGTAATATTCAATTATATCGAAGGCGACTTTGAAATGTTTGAGAAAGAGCCGTTACAACGTATCATAAGAGAGAAACAGCTTCATGCTTTCAAACATGCCGGGTTCTGGAAACCTATGGATACTTTGCGTGATAATACCGAACTTAATGAAATGTGGAATATGGGAAAAGCTCCCTGGAAAGTGTGGTAAAATTTCTAAATATGGCATTCAACAATATATATCAGGGAAAAAAGGTTCTGATTACAGGAAATACTGGATTCAAGGGTTCCTGGCTTTCTGTATGGCTCACGTCTTTAGGTGCGAAAGTATATGGATACTCTTTGGATGTGCCGACTAATCCTTCCATGTTTGAGTGTCTGGGCCTAGAGAAAAAAATCACTCATCAATGGGGAGATGTGAGGAATAAAGAAGAACTTAATGATTATATACAACAAATAAAACCTGATTTTATTTTCCATTTGGCGGCGCAGGCCATTGTATCCGATTCATATAAATCTCCATTCGAGACAATCACTACCAATGTTACAGGGATGGCTTCTGTGTTGGATTCAATCCTTAACATAACGTGGAATTGTACTTGTGTATTGATTACAAGTGACAAAGTATATGATAATGTAGAATGGATTTGGGGATACCGGGAAAATGACAGGTTAGGTGGAAAAGATATTTATTCAGGGTCTAAAGGTGCTGCCGAACTAATTATTAAAAGCTACTGGAATTCTTTTATAAAAAAAATGCCCCACATAAAAATGGGGATTGCCCGTGCCGGAAATGTAATTGGTGGGGGTGATTGGGCGCAAGATCGTATTGTCGTTGATTGTATCAAAGCATTTTCCAAAAAAGAAACAGTTGAAATTCGTTGTCCTCAGGCAACACGCCCGTGGCAACATGTATTGGAGCCATTGAGTGGTTATCTGGCTTTGGGACAATACCTGTATGAATCAAAAATTGAAAATGGTGAAGCATTTAATTTCGGGCCTTATGCCGAACAAACAAAAACAGTTTTAGAATTAACCCGGGATTTGGCAGGTTTATGGGGATTAAATGTTGATAATTCTGTGAGGATAACGGATGAGATACCATTTAATGAAGCTACTTTATTGAAACTGAATTGTGACAAATCTTTGGCTTACTTACATTGGCATTCAACATTACATTATAGCCAGTGTATGGATTTAATAGCAGATTGGTATTTGGCTTATTATGATGAAAAAGAACCAAAAGATATGTATCAATTGACTGTTAATCAAATTAGCAGATATATTTCTGAGGCTCTCAGTCAAAAACTAAATTGGGCACAGTAATGGAAGGTGTTTCTTTACATCCGTTGAAGCATATAACTATACCTAAAGGTGATATTTATCATGCCTTAAAATCTACAGATGAAGGGTATGTCGGTTTTGGAGAGGCTTATTTTTCCCAAATAAAAGAAGGAGAAATAAAAGGATGGAAACGGCATAATCAAATGGTATTGAATCTGGTTGTGATAGTTGGAACCATCAAATTTGTTATATATGATGACCGGAAAAATAGTGCTACTAATGGACAATTCAGGGAATTTATCCTTTCTCCTGAAAATAACTACCAACGACTGACAATCTTTCCCGGTTTATGGATGGCTTTCCAGGGGGTGGGAGAGGGTACTTCAATGTTAATGAATATTATACCCGGACTTCATAATCCGGCTGAAGCTGATGGTAAAGGATTGTTTGAAATAGCATATAATTTTGAAAAATGAAACTATTGATTACAGGAGCAACCGGATTTATCGGACAAAATTTTTTGCCGGAAATCATCAGACAATTTCCGGAAATCAGAATATTGACTGTCAATAGAGATGTTGCTAAAGCTATTGATATGTTTCCTTTCGAACAATGTCAACATATTAGTTTGGCAGCAGAAACAATTAAAAATTTCAATCCTGAAATTGTATTTCATCTGGCAACAATGACCTCTTCCGAAAATAATTTGGAAATTATAAAACCGATGATTGAAACAAACATTACTTTTGGAGCAGAGCTTTTAAGTATATTGGCTTCTTGCTCCGGATTTAAGTTGTTTGTAAACGTGGGTTCGTTTTCGGAATATAGTTCCGGAACAGAAAAAATAAAAGATGCTTATTTATATTCCGCCACCAAATCGGCATTCCGGATATTTGTCGACTATTATTCTCAGTTAAAAGGATTCAAATACATTACAGCAATTCCTTATTCTGTTTATGGAGGAAAGACTACTGTAAAACGTTTGATGGATTATCTGATAGAAGCTATTGATGCAGAAAAACCTGTTTCTATGACTACCGGAGAACAGATACTTGATTTTATTCATGTTGATGATATATCCTCATTTTTTATTCAGATATTAAAAAAATTACTCCTTTTTTATGCCTTGAGAAATGGGGAAGAATTCTATTTGGGAACCGGTAAAGGAACATCAATCTGCGAATTAGCTACAATTGTAGAAAAAGTATCCGGAAAAAAATGTAATATTCTTTGGGGTGGGAGGCCTTACCGGGAACGTGATATTATGTATGCAGTTGCGCCAACATTTAAAAATCCTGAACAAATCAACTGGAAAGCTAAAATTTCGATAGAAGAAGGTTTGTCAAAATACATATAAAAAGCAATATGTTTGTGTTCTCTTAATCATATATTCATCATGAAACTAAATTCAATTATTTTATCAATCATGACTGCATCAGGTTTATTAACAAGTTGCTGTCAATCAGCAGTAAATGAAGAGGAATCTAAAGATTTGATAGGGAAAAGTAATATTACGGTTTCCGGCGGAATCATGACTCCGGAAGTTTTATATAGCTTTGGTAGGGTAGGGACTCCTGATTTATCTCCCGATGGAAAAAAAATACTATATCCGGTTACGTATGTCGGTATCAAGGAAAATAAGACCAATACCGAACTTTTTGTGATGAATGCGGATGGTTCCGATAACAAGCAGATTACAAAAACGACTAAAAGTGAATCCAATGCTGTGTGGATTGATAATGGTAAGAAAATAGCTTTCCTGAAATCGGATGAAAATGGCAAACCTCAAATTTTTGTAATGAATGCAGATGGTAGCAATATCACTCAAATTTCTTCATATAAAGATGGAATAAATGGATTCAAGTTTTCTCCTGATGAACAAAAAATAGCATTTTATACAGAAATAAAATATGGAAATCGTTCAAGTGATGTATATCCCGATTTACCACAAACTTCAGGCCGCATTATTGATAGTCTTATGTATAAACATTGGGATGAATGGGTAGAAACTATTCCTCATGTTTTTGTTGCTGATTATAAAGTCAATGAATTACAAAACATTATAGATATTCTGGAAGGTGAGCCATACGAATCTCCTATGAAGCCTTGGGGTGGAATCGAACATTTCAACTGGCATCCTGATAGTAAACAAATTGCTTATACTTGCAGGAAGAAAATAGGAATTGAATATGCAAAATCCACAAATTCAGATATTTACCTGTATGATATTGAAAGTAAAGAAACTGCTAATCTGACAGAAGGTATGATGGGATATGATACAAATCCCTCTTTCTCTCCTGATGGAAATAAAATTGCCTGGTTGAGTATGGAACGTGAAGGCTTTGAATCAGATAAAAACCGGTTGTTTATGATGGATATGAGTTCTAAAGAAAAAATATATCTGACAGAAAACTTTGATTACAATACGGATGCTTTCTGTTGGAATCCTGATTCAGAGAGTTTATATTTTGTTTCATGTGTGGAAGCTAAAACACAACTTTTCAGTATTGATTTTTCCAGGAATATTGAAACCTTGACTTCCGGTTATCACGATTATGCATCAGTCTGTTATTCTGATGGAAAATTATATGCATTAAAACATTCCTTGTCTTATCCGAATGAAATATTTTCTGTAAATATTGCAACTAAAGAAGAAAAGCAACTGACTACAGAAAATAAACAGCTCCTTGACCAAATTAAAATGGGAAAAGTAGAAAAACGTTGGATTAAGACTACAGATAACAAACAAATGTTGACATGGGTTGTTTATCCACCGAATTTCGATCCTAATAAAAAATATCCTGCTATATTATATTGTCAGGGAGGACCGCAAAACACTGTCAGCCAATTCTGGTCATATCGTTGGAACCTGCAACTAATGGCGGCAAATGGTTATATTATTGTAGCTCCAAATCGCCGTGGATTACCCGGTTTCGGACAGGAATGGCTGGAGCAAATCAGTGGAGATTATGGCGGACAAAACATGAAAGATTATCTTTCTGCTATTGATGAACTGGCTAAAGAATCATTTGTAGATGAAACAAAATTAGGTTGTACCGGAGCAAGCTACGGTGGATTCTCCGTATATTGGTTAGCAGGAAACCATAACAACCGTTTCAAAGCATTCCTTTCCCATGCCGGTATTTTTAATTTGGAAGCTCAATATTTAGAAACCGAAGAAATGTGGTTTGCAGATTGGGATTTAGGAGGTACATTCTGGGATAAAAATAATGCTATCGCACAAAGAACATATTCCAATTCGCCACATAAATTTGTTCAGAATTGGAATACTCCGATTATGATTACACACGGAGAATTAGACTACCGGATTTTAGCTTCTCAGGGAATGATGGCTTTTAATGCAGCACAATTGCGTGGAATCCCTTCCCGTATGTTAATTTTTCCGAATGAAAATCATTGGATTTCTCAACCACAAAATGGCATTCTTTTCCAACGTGAGTTTTTCAGATGGTTTGACCAATGGCTGAAATAAATGGAGAGTTGAGAATTAATAGTGAAATAATTCTCCATTCTCAACTCTCCATTCTCAATTCAAATAACTATCTTTGCAAATGTTGAATAAAAAAATAAAGTTATGATTATTGATTCATTGAAGAATTCAGCTCGTATTGAAAGCCTGAATCCTTATTTCAAACAAGCGTTTGATTATTTGAAATCATTGGATTTCGCAAAATTGGAAGCCGGTAAAACAGAATTGAATGGAGATGCTCTATTCGTTATGGTTAACGACACTAATCTGAAAACAAAAGAAGCATCCAAATTGGAAGTTCATAATAAATACATCGACATTCAGATTCCTGTTTCATGTGCAGAATCTTTTGGCTGGAAAGACCGCGTTAAATGTGAATCGGTTAGCGCACCTTTTAACGAAGAAAAAGATATTGAATTTTATGATGATGCTCCAACTACATATTTCACTTTACGACCAGGCGAATTCGCTATTTTCTTCCCGGAAGATGGACATGCTCCTTGTGTAGGTGAAGGACCTATCAGGAAAATAATTGTTAAAGTTAAAAATTAAGAATAAATCGGAAGTTTTTAACTCCCGATTAACTCTCGATGCCCATGCTTAATCTGATAAAAAACGACAACTGGCTGGAGCCGTATAAAGAAGCTATTGAAGGACGATACAGTTATTGTCTTGAAAAGGAAAAACAGTTAACCCAAAATGGGAAAACCAGTTTAAAAGATTTTGCTTCAGGTTACCTGTATTTTGGATTACATAAAACAAAGGAAGGCTGGGTTTTCAGGGAATGGGCACCCAATGCTTCAAGTATTTACCTGATTGGTACTTTCAACGATTGGCAGGAATCCGACAGTTATAAACTCAGGCGATTGGAAAATGGTGTTTGGGAGATTATTTTATCAGAAGAATTATTACATCATCAGGATTTATATAAATTAAAAATTCATTGGGAAGGTGGTTCAGGAGAACGTGTTCCGGCTTGGGCGCAAAGAGTTGTCCAGGATGACAAAACCTACATTTTCAATGCCCAGGTCTGGAATCCTGGAAGTTCTTATCAGTTCAAAAAAAAGAATTTCAAACCCAATACCTCACCATTACTCATATATGAGTGCCATATCGGAATGGCTACCGAAGAGGAAAAAGTAGGCTCGTATAGTGAATTCAGGGAAAAAGTATTGCCTCGTGTTGCTGCCGGTGGTTACAATGCCATACAAATTATGGCCATACAGGAACATCCTTATTATGGTTCGTTTGGCTACCATGTTTCCGGATTTTTTGCCGCATCTTCGCGGTTCGGTACTCCAGATGAATTGAAAGAATTAATTGATACTGCACACGAAATGGGAATCACTGTTATTATGGATATTGTGCATTCTCATGCTGTAAAAAACGAAACTGAGGGTCTTGGCCGGTTTGACGGCACTTATACCCAATATTTTCATGCAGATCCGGTAAGAAGGAATCACCAGGCATGGGATTCCTTATGTTTTGATTATGGGAAACATGAGGTTCTCCATTTTTTACTCTCCAACTGCAAATTCTGGCTCGAAGAGTATAAATTTGACGGTTTCCGTTTCGATGGTGTGACTTCTATGTTATATTATAGTCACGGATTGGGAGAGGGCTTTTCCAATTATGGAGACTATTATAACGGACATCAGGATGGTGATGCCATTGTTTATCTTACTTTGGCAAATAAATTGATTCATGAAGTCAATAAGCATGCTATTACAATTGCAGAAGAAGTTAGCGGAATGCCCGGCTTGGCTGCAAAAATAGAAGATGGAGGCTATGGTTTTGATTATCGTATGGCTATGAATATTCCTGATTTCTGGATTAAAACGCTGAAAGAAAAGATGGATCAGGATTGGCATACTTCCGGAATCTGGTGGGAGACTACCAACCGCAGGGAAGATGAAAAAACAATCAGTTATGCGGAAAGTCACGATCAGGCATTGGTTGGAGATAAAACGCTGATATTTTGGCTGATTGATGCTGATATGTACTGGCACATGCACAAAGACGATAGAAATATGGTCGTTGACCGTGGAATTGCTTTACATAAAATAATTCGTTTAGTAACTGCATCAACAATCAATGGAGGATATCTCAATTTCATGGGTAATGAATTTGGTCATCCCGAATGGATTGACTTCCCACGCGAGGGTAATGGTTGGTCATATAAATATGCCCGGCGTCAATGGAATTTAGTTGATAATCAGGATTTGAAATATCAATACCTGGGAAATTTTGACAAGGCGATGATTCATTTTATTGGTGGAATCAAAAATTTTCAAAATGCACCTATAACCAAATTATGGGATAATAGCGGAGATCAGGTATTAGCTTTCCAACGCGAAGATTTGATTTTTGTTTTTAATTTTAATCCGACCCAATCATTTACCGGATATGGAATTTTAACTCCGGAACCAGGTGAATATAAGGTTGTTTTAAATACTGATAACCTTTCATTTGGAGGATTTGGACTGATTGATGAATTGCAAAATCACTTGACCCAGCCCGATCCGCTTTATAAAAAAGAAAAGAAAGAGTGGCTGAAACTTTATCTGCCGGCTCGCACAGCAATAGTCTTACAAAAAGTTAAGAGTTAAGAATTGGTACAAGCGCAGTCAGACAGACCTAATTCTTAATTCTTAACTTTTAACTCTTAGTTTTCATGTTATACCCTATCACCTTTGCACCTATCCTCAAATCTATTCTTTGGGGAGGAAATAAAATTTGTTCTTTCAAAGAAATATCACCAATACAAGATGGAATTGGTGAAAGTTGGGAAGTTTCTCATGTAAAAGATAATGTTTCTGTTGTGGCTAATGGCCCCTTACAGGGAAAATCATTAGATGAATTGATGGAAATATATGGTTCAGACTTACTTGGAAAGAAAGTTTATGAACGTTTTGGTAAGTCATTCCCGTTGTTAATTAAATTCATTGATGCAAAAGATGCTTTGTCCATTCAGGTGCATCCTGATGATAAATTGGCCAAAGAACGCCATAATTCTTTTGGTAAAACTGAAATGTGGTATGTTATTAATGCTACTGATGGTGCATTTTTATATTCCGGTTTTGCCAAACAGCTAAATCCTGATGGATATATTAAAAGTGTGGAAGACAATTCCTTTACCGATATGTTGGCCAAGCATGAGGTACATGCAGGAGATGTTTTCTTTTTGCCTGCAGGACGTGTACATGCCATTGGTGCCGGTTGTTTTATTGCGGAGATACAACAAACGTCCAATATTACTTACCGTATTTATGATTTCAATCGTAAAGATGCACAGGGAAATCCCCGTGAATTGCATACGGAACTGGCTAAAGATGCTATAGATTACCATATTTATCCTGATTATAAACTGGAGTATACTCCAAAGCCCAATGCCGTTCAGCCATTGGTTAATTGTCCTTATTTCACGACTAATTTGATTGAAACAAAAGACGATAAGGTAATTGGCTTAAAAAATAGAGATTCATTCTCCATTTATATTTGTATGCAAGGAAAACTTACTTTAACAGATGATTCCGGAAGTACAATCGAAATGCATCAAGGGCAAACGGTTTTAATTTCTGCCACTGCAAAATCAGTGACATTAAAACCATCAGTAGAATGTAAACTTCTGGAAACTTATATTGGAGAAAAAATATAAGATGCTGGGTTAAACAGGTATGAAACTTATCTGTTTAACCAACCTGCAGGATCCAATTTAGTCCTTTCTTTCCACAATTCAAAGTGTAAGACAGAGATATTGCCATCTTCCGTGTCGGTGAAGATTTTTCCGATGGCTTGACCTGTTTTTACCTTATCATTGGCACTGACGTATACTTCTGATAAATTGGAATAAACTGTCAGGTAATTTCCGTGGCGTACAATTACTGAATTGTTAAATCCCGGAACCATAAATACTTTGGTAACTTCGCCCCCAAAAACACTTTTGGCCTCGTTATTCGCAGTCGTTTGTATATCAATGCCATTATTTTTTAGTGTGACAAACTTCATTCCATCTGGCTTTTGCTGTCCAAAACGGCTGATGATTTTATATGATCCTCTTAAAGGGTAGGGGAGTTTTCCTTTGTTGCTTGCAAAATCAGAAGACAGTTGCCTTTCAACCTTTGTCATTGCATAACCACCAGTAGATTCAGCCTGTCGTACTTCTTTAATTTCATTGGTCTTTTTTGCTTTTTCAGCTTCGGCATTAGCTTTTCTTATTCTTTCGGCTTCAGCATTAGCTCTTTCAATTTCATAAGCAATGGCTTTTTCAATTTGCCGGTTGAGTTCTTCAGCTTGTTTTTTCTTTTTATCTAATTCTTTTTGTAAATCTTTTTCTTGAGCGGCAAGGTTTTTTACTTCTCCTTGTTGTGAAGTTTCTTCTTGCTTGAGATTCTTTTCTTCTTTTTCTTTTTGTTGTACGAGAGTTAATTTATCATTTTTAGTTACAGCCAACAGTTGATTTTGTTTTTTCAATTTGGTTTGTTTGGATGTAATTTCTTTGCCTTGCTGTTTTTGCCAATCGGCATATTCTTTTAAATAACGCATCCGCCTGTATGATTGGGCAAAATCATCACCGGCAAGGACAAATAGCAATTTATCCTGAGTGTTTTTCTGGAACGATATGTGTTGCAAAGACTTGGCATAGTTATTTTTCTTGTATGACAGTTCTGTTTCCAACGTTTTGATGTCTTTTTCAGTTGTTGCAATTTCTTCATCCAAATTTCCAATTTCATGGTTGAGCAAGCTTATATTATCTTTTCTCAACCTGATTTGTTCAGATAAAAGATTCAACTTATAAATTGCACTTTTCTTGGAATTTGAAGTTTGTGCTAACATTTTTTTCGTCACTTCATATTCTTCCTGATTCTTCTTCAGTTGAGATTCCAGAGTTTTCCTTTTTGAATCCTGGGCGTTTAATGCAAGTACAGTAAATAATAATATTACAATACACTTAAATTTCATTGTTGCAAACTATTGATGAGTACCATGGCCTGAGCCAATGTGATACGGTTATATTTTTTAGGAACATTAAAATCGATTTCAACCCCTTTGTTCAAGTCGATTTTTGAGAAAGTAAAATTCAGAGAGAACTTTTGCGACGAACTATTTAAATTCATCCCCATTTGCATCGGGAATAATTGTTTGTTTTCCAATGAAGAAAAATTGTCATATGACCAATTCATTGTTGTTTTTCCACTATTTCCGGTCATCATGGAATTTCTTATGTGATCGGTATAATCGACAGTAAAAGTGTAGTTAATGTGTTTGTCTTTAGTTTTAATAAGCGCTTTTTCCTTGTCCTGTTCTATCTTGAACTGTTGATAATCATTTGTTGTTACAACAGATTTGCCGACTAAGAAGATCTGATTTGTAAACAAAGCCTGCAAATTATATAAATCAAAATCAGAAGAAGAAGTTTCTTTTATATTTTGCATCGATTCTGCGACATATTGTTTATGCATCCGGTCTATAAGTATCAAACTATCTTTAGAAACAGCAAGTTTAAACATTTCACCTAATATGGGCACCTGGAAAGACAATTGTAGCTTATCATCTTTTATTATCCTCAAATAAGCACTAATATCCATGTCGTTTTTTCCGAAACGGAAGGATGTTTTCATTTTTCCTGAAAATGTCCGGTAATCTAATGAATTATTTACAACGAGGGAAAAAAGTTCCTGGGCTTCATAAGATTCCATGGATCCTTTCGTTTCAGTTGTCTTACAGCCTGTTGTGAGAGCTAATGAACAGACAGACAAAATGAAACAAATTTTAATTTTCTTCAGGACCTTCATAATATGTTTTATCTTCAATTTTCCGTTTCAAAACATCTGTGTTTTTTCCTAATTCCATCGCTTTTTTCCATTGCTCCACCGCTTTATCCACATCTCCTGTTTTATAGAGGATATCGCCGTAGTGATCAACTATTTCTTCGCTTTTGTCTCCTCCTTTCGACATAGCGCTTTCTATATAGAATTTTGCCAGCGTATAATTACCTTGTACGAAGAAAATCCAGGCATAAGTATCAATATAAGTGCTGTTATCAGGTTGTAACTTAACACAAACACTACTCATGCGTTCGGCTTTATTCAAATCTTTTTTGTCAATAGACAGGAAATAGGCGTAATTGTTTAAAACGGCAATGTTTTTATCATTGTATTCCAATGCTATATCATAATTTTTATATGATAATTCCTTTTGTTTTATTTGATGATAAAGATCGCCGATTTGTCCATAGAAATCAGAAAGTAATTTTACATCATTAGAATCAACATATTGAATCCCATCCTGATAGCTTTTCAAAGCTTCCTGATATTCTTTGGTTTGATAGTAGGCAATTCCCTGATAGAAATAAAATTGTGGTGAATCAGGGAAATGAATCAGCGCCGATTTACATATCTCAATTGAGTTTTCTGGTTTTTCTTCCATAAAAGAAATACGAAGAAGTTGTTCCCATGCCACAACATTATCTGGTGAAGATTCAGTTACAACCTGAAATTGGAATTTGGCATCTTCAACTTTATCCTGAGCCAGCAAAAATGAACCATACATCAAATTTAATTCTGTTTCCTGTGGATGTTGCTCCATTAAAGTTTCAAATAATGTATTGGCATTTTCAATTTCCTTTTTATTTTTTTGTAGGTTTTGGATATATCGTCCTAAAATTGTTAATTTGGTTTCAATATCCAGTTTAGGATTCCTTAATGCTGTATCGATCTCTTTTTTTGCTAATTCCTGATCCCCGGATTGTTCATAATAATTCGCCATGGAAACAATATAATACGGGTCTTCCGGATCTATTGAAAAAGCTTTTTGATATGCTTTATATGCTTTTTCAGTCTCTTTTTTTTCTAAATATAAATCTCCGATAAGTATTTGATATTTAGCTTCATAAGGATATTTAGAGGCTAGTTTTTCGAGTTCATTAAAAGCTTTGGTATTTTCTTCAATCATTGAATATAAACGATATTTTTGGATAGAAATGGATTCATCCATTCCGGAATTTTCTTCTACATAATCCAATTCCTTAATTGCTTTGTCTATTTTTTTCTGTCGTACATATAAATCACTCAGATAATAATGCAATTCAGGTTTATCAGGGTACCTTTTACTCAATTGTTCGTAAATATCAATAGCCTGCTCGTTCAATCCTACTTCACGGGATAAATTGGCTAATGCTATTTGATAATCATACCTGTTGCTCCCAAATCGAACAGCTTTTTGTAAAGCATCCAATGCTAATTTTTTATTATTCAGGAAAATGTAAAAATTGGATAGTTCATAGTAAACTGCTGCAGAAGTGGAATCTATAGATAAACAATATTGATATATATTGTAAGCATCCGAAAATTTTTCACTTTGCTTCAATTTCAAAGCTTCCAAAAAGAAATAATCAAATTTTCGTTTCTCTTTTTCAGAAAGTACTTGTACTGAAAGATTTTGATTATTAGTAGTATTACTGGCTTTTACCATCAAATTGAGGCAAAACAAGAAACACATTACGAAGAATAAACTTCTCATTTTTAATTCTTAGTTTTTAGTTTTTAGTTTTTTCCTGTGTGTCCGAATCCTCCGGCTCCCCTGTCTGATTCTTCTAAATTATCAGTTTCTTCCCATTCTACGCGGGCATGTGTAGCAATAACCATTTGGCAGATCCGCTCACCATCATTAACAACAAATGGAGTATCAGAAAGATTAACCAATATAACTTTTATTTCGCCCCTGTAATCAGCATCGATGGTTCCTGGTGTGTTTACCAATGATATGCCATGTTTGATAGCTAAACCGCTTCTGGGGCGAATCTGGGCTTCATAGCCTACGGGAAGTTCAATAAAAATACCTGTGGGTATTAATTTGCGTTCCAACGGGTTAAGAGTTATGGGAGAGTCCAGGTTGGCGCGTAAATCCATTCCGGCAGAATAGGGGGTTGCATACTCTGGCAAACTATGCTTGGATTGATTAACTATTTTAACTTTCATAGGATATTATGTTACTGATTTAGTGTGCAAATATACGGATTGTTTTTTAGTAAAAGTTGGGCATACTAAAGATTTTTCCCGATGGAATACCCGAACCATGTGAATAATAAACAAAGAAACACACTTAACATAATATATACAAAGAATAATAAAATATTACCTTGTTTCAATAAATTGAAATTTTCCCATGAGAAGGCGGAAAAAGTTGTGAATCCACCACAAAATCCTATAGAGAGAAAATGTGTCCACGAATTTTTATCCGGGATAAAGGGAATACCCCAAAATAGGCCTATAAGAAGTGAGCCTGTAACATTCACTCCCAATGTGGCCAAAGGTAAAACCGGTGTCATAAATTGTGACATTATACGAACAATTCCCAACCGGAGAACGCTTCCTAATCCACCTCCTATAAAAACTAATGAAAAAAGTTTCAACATTTTATTCCATTTTATTTTCTGCAATGAATTTCCATAATGGGGCAGCCATTAATGATTGCTTGATTTTATTATTGAACAATAATTTTTTGACATCTTCCAAAGATAATAAATGTACAGTAAGTTCTTCTGTTTCATCCAAATTTTGTTCTTGGATTTTTTCGACGTCTTTTGCCAGGAAACAATGGGTCAGGTTGGTTACCGTAGATGGATTAGCGGATATAACCATGTACTCTTCCCCAAAACCATTGCCATAACCTGTTTCTTCCAAAAGTTCTCTTTGTGCCGATGTCAAAGGAGAATCATCCTTCTTTTCACAAACACCTGCGCATAATTCCAGGAATGATTATCCGTTATTTTGCCCTTAATGATTATCTTTACTGAAAATTAAAACACCAAGGCATGAATTTATTAAATTTCGTATCACAATATCCTGACGAAGCGAGTTGTAAAGCCAAGTTTAAGGAATTTAGAGATAAACAAGGCGTTGTTTGTCCTTATAGATACTTGCACCTTGCATAAAGCGTTGACTGTCCTTTTAATCTGTCCATTCTTTCTTCATAACTGCGGATATACATTCGATTCAATCTATCATCCAAAAAAGAATGTTCTGTTAACTCGTAAACCAGTGGTTGAGAGGCAAGGAAATCTTTCATTATTTTTTGTATTTGAATGTCGGGAACAGCAATCATTTTACCAAAAGTAATAAAATCATCCTGACAAGGATGTCCTTTTTGCAAGTAGATTTCCGAATAATATTCTTTTCCAAATAAACCGCCTTCCAATGCAAAATCTTCATCCTGAATATGCAGGGAACTGTTCAGTAAATCATAAGCAGGACTTAGCATGTAATCGCCGTTTTCGGACTGTTGCAGCGAAAAATTTTTCAGATGAGCATCACTGTTCCCAAACAGGTAGTTGAATAGTATTAAGCGGAAAAACTTACTTACTTCAATTTGCCAAGCTGCCACATACTTTGGGAACAGCAAGCCCATATCCGTGTAGCTTCCGGTATATTTGAAATGCTTCCCATGAGTTTCATTTGTCTTCTGTGACAATGAAGCAAAATCTTCCTGCTTGATTTTTAATCCATCCGTATTGATGTCGAAACGTTTGGTAATGTAAGCGGGTTCGCCATCCTGAAAAAACAACAAGGCATTTTCCGCCGTTGTAATGCCATACACCTGCCGGGCAATTTGCATGGTCAAATGTTCGTTGGCAGGCATAAAATTCCGATACTTCAACCGTTTGTCATCCGGTGCAGGTTTGATAATGTAGCGGCCTTGAATACCTTCCGGTGTCAGGATAACTTTCCCTTTTTCAATAATAGCAGATAACTTTTCCTGAACACCCGATATGGATATACGTCCGATGTTATCATCAATCAGAACGCGACTATTCTCGTCGTTCGAGAAATCAAGCAGATGGCTTACTTTCCTGTTGTCAAATACACGGCGTAAGGCTGTCGGGCTATAGGTCGCATATCCGGCAGCAAGAGTGCCGGGACAGCTTTTTATATCAGGTATCTGTTTCATATCTTTTCAATGGTAATGGCACCAATAACGTCGCTTTGAGCTGTCGTCATCAACAACCCAAAACTATCTTCTTCGTCTATTTTAAATTTGTTGGCTTGAACCCTGCGATTTACACCTTCCGAAAGCATATTGGCAAAGAATGGGAAAAGCGTTTTCGAGTAGTATTCCTGCCATGTTTTCGGCAATGTAAGGCTGATGGACGAGTAGGCGGAATTGGATAAATAATCCTCATCGTAACGGAACACAAACGAACCATCGTTGTTTTCTGTTAATACGCCCGCAGCTATTTTGTTCATATATACTTTGGCGGTTCTCATTATTCAATCGTTCTTTTAATTTGCGCATCCAGTTCCATACCTAACACATCGAGGATTTTTAGTAATGTATTGATAGACGGATTTCCTTTTCCCGTTTCAATTTCTTTAATCGTCCTCAACCCCACACCGGAAATGTCGGATAAATCCTGTTGGGTGATTCCGAGCAGGGAACGACGTTCTTTGATTTTATTACAGATATCTATAAGGTGCATTTTATTGCTCTTTTTATGCAAAGATAGAAATAATTTTTGAATCAAGATATGAAAAGAGCGAAATAATTCACTTTTAGTTGTTCTCGCTTTATAATTGTATTTGTATTCATACTAATAGTATAATATTCTTTATTATGAACAAAAATAATAATATTTGCTCATAATCATGAACATTATGATTTTTCAACATCCTTGATGAATAGCCTATTATCATCAATTTTGCACAATTATCACGTCGATGATAATGATGCAAAAATTTGATGATAATCTCTAATACAGAGGTGATTAAATTTACAATTAGGATAATAATACTGCTAATTCTAATAAAAGCAGTGTTATTTTCCTTAATTTTGAACGAACTGTTGATTTTCAAAATGATTTTTTATTATCTTTTACTCTCAAAGGGAAGTAGTTGCTTTTTACAATTATCCTATTACCTATAATTGCTATTTCATTTAATCCTTTTACTAGATTCAAATACTTTTCAATGGTCTTAGTATCCATATTGAGAAGTTTTGATAATTCGGATTTATTAATACTTCCTTTTATCGGTTTCTTAAATATATAGGTATTTGTGTTATTAAAGCATATTGATTAAACGGTATATTTTTCTGCTATTTGCCCGTTTTTTACGATCGCAATTCCAACACTGCATACACTACAGGGATGGCTGTTTACAGTTTCAAAATCAATGGCGGCAAAAGAATTCAACGTATTCATTTTATGTGATTTTGTTTTTATTTTATTCAATTGGTCACAAAGATAAAATGAAATACGACAAAAAAAGAAATTATAAATGATTGAAAATCAATGTTGATGAAAATATTTTTTATTTTTTTTTATTTTTCTATTGCAGAATTAAATAAAAACTTTACCTTTGCAACACTTTTGAGAGTAAGAGCAATAGAGGGAATGAGGGCGGTTAGCTCAGTTGGTTCAGAGCATCTGGTTTACACCCAGAGGGTCGGGGGTTCGAATCCCTCACCGCCCACTGGAATTAAAAATTCATCGAAATAAATCATTGATTTTCAATGGTTTATTTCTGTTTTTATAGTACCCATAAAAACAAAGTGCAACCGGATTGCAACTAAGAGTATAAATCATTTTTTGGCTGATCTGTCAGAACAGCTAAAAAAAAAATGAACTCAAGCACAACTTTTCTTCTCGCACGTGAAATAGGTATTTCGCATGTCACTTTTGAACCCGCTACATTAAAAGAATGGCCAACCGGCTGGCAAATTGAATATCGCGTCATAAATCCAGAAACCGGTGTAATGGAAAGAATACGAACTCGTTTTGAAAAAATACGAAAACGTTTGGGAGATGTTTTAGCTAGAAAGCAAGCAAAAAAGTATTGCGACGGTGCGCCCGTATAGGTGATTCAATAAATGTAGCATTGGCAAGCTATTAGGTATGTGTTCCAATAAGTTACCTATCATCACCAGCTTATCTGCCCACGAAAGGAAGGCAGGGAGTGTAGCACGCTGGAAAGCCATAAGCC
>JAVBLO010000108.1:0-4818 GCA_031553415.1 Bacteroidales bacterium
CTTTTTTTACCGTAATCGTAATCTTTGAATTTATATAAGTACTATTCTTCTTTATAGCAAACAAAAATTAGAAAAATGAAAATTACAAACACCATCATTACCCGTCATGCAAACGGAGAAACAAGTAACGGAAAATATCAACTGGAATACAGCATTACAAACGGTACTTTGAACAGGGTATTTGCCAATATCAGCAGGCTGCCGACCGATGAAAACCCCAATGAAACCTATATAGGTAACATTTCATACGATAACGGTATGATGAACTGTTCTCTTCCCGCTGAAGTAAAAACGACTTCTTATTTTGAAGATTTTGAAGGTTTTATGGTAATAATTAAAGCGGATGTGCAGGCTCTTTTCCCGACTAAAAAATAAACTGATTGGTCTCAGTCTGAATCAATCAACTTGTTCAATTCAAAAACAAAAAACTAACAGTATAAACAAAATCAGTATGGAATTACTTATTAAAGACAGGTTGTATTTACCTGCACTATTGCCCAAAGAAGGAAACTTCAAACAATTCAACCTGAAAAAAGAAATCCTGAAGAAAATTGAGATTTCGGAAAAAGAACGTGCCGAAGTCGGGTTGAAAGAGAATCAAGAAACAAAACGTATCGAATGGGACGTGGAAAAAGATATTCCCGTTCACATTGATTTTTCTAGAGAAGAGATGGAGTACCTGAAAGCTTGCTGTGAAAAAATCTCTGACGAACAACTTCCCGATGATATGTGGAGTACAGTCGAAAAGATTTATAATGGAGAGTGATGCATTATGTAAAGTTGTAGTATAGAGTCGTTGATTATTAATAAATTATCTCTCTACTTTACACTACAACTTTACATAATATTCTATTTTTGGAGGCCCTTTAACCATAGTAAAAGATCTTTATTCCGCTCCCATTCTCTATTTTTTGCGTTTTCCGGTACAAGATCAATATATGCTTTTTCAAGAGCATCTTGTTTCTGCTTGGAATTTGCCCTCGCATAAATTTCAGTTGTCTGTATTGACACATGACCTAAAAGATCGCGTATGTATACGAGATTTACTCCTGCTTGTAGTAAATGCATCGCTTTTGTATGTCGCAATGAGTGACAACTGATTGCTTTAGGGATTAACTCAGGTTTTTTCAAGTGGACTTCATCAACATATTTTTTAAGTATGTACGCGACTCCGGACCTTGTAAGTTTTTCCCCTCGACTATTGAAAAACAAAGGATGTTTCTGCATGCTTGATTCCAACAAGTTGTTTTCTTCCATGTAAGATTTGAGAATATCCACTTGTTCGCACATCAAAGGAACAATTCTACTTTTTCTGCCTTTCCCAATAAGACGAATTGAATGTGGTGTTTTATCTATCCTAACCGATTCCGGTGTGAGGTCAATCAACTCTTGCACACGAGCTCCCGTGTCATACATTAGTGCCAACATGGCTAAATCACGGCGTCCAGTGTAAGTTTCTGTGTCAGGCTGAGCCAGTAAAGCTTCCATGCCTTCTATTGATAGATAATTCATAATTTTTGTTTCTGCTTTCATAATTTTGATTGACAGTATTTTTTGCCATTCTTCAAGATTTGCAATATCCTCGTACTGAAGATATTGTATAAAAGAATGAATTGCAGCCAGACGATTATTGTTTGTCGAGTTACTACAACCACGCTTATCTCTTATCCAAGATAAAAAATCAATCACTACGCCTTTGGTAATATCCTTAAGAAAAAGTCGCTCAACTTTTATTTGCTTTACATCCCTCATATAATGAATGAATAGAACAAATGTGTCACGATATGAAGTTATTGTATTCGGGCTCATGTTTCTCTCAAATGGCAAGTAGCCTGACAGGAACTTAGTCAGATACTTTGCAAAATCTGTATTTGTATTCATTTTTGATAGATAATTTTAGGATAAACAAAAGAATTTACTTCAGAACACTGCATTGTAAGTTCTGGAAACATTTCACATGTCAACCTCACATATTTTTCTGTTGCTGACAATGATGTATGTCCAAGACAAGTTGAAATTATAGGTAAGCAGGTGTATAAATCCATTCCTGCCTGGGACATTTGCATAAGGGAGTGAACAGCAAAAGTATGACGTAAATCATGAACACAAGGACCGTGATGGTCTCCAATATATGGGATACCACACTGTTCCATCAATATCCGGAACCACCATGCTACTGCTTTGTCGGTAAATCCAGTTCCATCAGTCTTAGTAAAAAACCAACAATCAGGCTCGCTTAGCTTTTTTAAAGGTATCTTGCTACGATATGATGTGTATTGAAGCAAAACTTCCTGAAGAGAGTCGTTGACGGGAACGATTCGTTCCGATCCATTTTTTGTTTTTCCAATCAGAATATATTTTTTGTCAAATTGTATATCCTTGTTTCGGATAGATAAAGCTTCAGAAATTCTCAACCCGGTACTATATAAAAGGCGTAATACTGTTGGAATACAAAATAAAGCCGCTTTTATGCTACGATTTTGTAATCTGAGTTTATTGCTTCTTTCAAAAATTTCATTAATCTGTTCATGCGTAAAGATATAAGGAGTGAAGTTTTTCGTGTTTGATGGAAATTTAGGGAGTTTGGGAATAAAACAATCTTGTCCATGGCGGGATATGTAACGGGCAAGCTGGGCCCAAATTGAATATTTGCAATTTATTGTTGAAGGTTTATCATTAATCCGTGTTTTGCGCCATTCTTCAATCAAATCCTTTGTTATAATAGGTCGTTCCAGACTTTTTTCATAAACAAACAAATCGATTTCATTTAGTATCCATTTGTAACGAAGCGCATGCTGTCCACACGACTCCTTTATACTAATGAACTCCTTTATAAATGGAGCGAGTACACTCTTGTAGTTAAATTCCTTACTCATAAAAAACTCCTCCTTTCTGTGTGTAGAAATCATTTGAAACATTAGATACCGGAATCGCACATTTCATTAGTGAGGAGATATCTATTTTAAGATAAATCATAGTTGTTTGACTTGAAGAGTGTCCTAAAACTTCCGATATAACGGGTATGTTTGTTTCTAATTCCAATAAACGACTGGCAAGGCTATGGCGGAGGGAATGTGAACCATGATGTCTACCATCAATGGATATCCCGGATTTTAATATTGCGTTGCTTATTACTGTAGTAACGGTTAACGAAGTTGCATTTTTAAATGGAGGACGATGTGCCAGAAAGATATTTTGAGATTCAGAATTAGGACGGCCATAACGAAGATAATCAATAATTGCATTTCCGACATCAGTAAGAAGTGGTAAAGATAAAGGATTACCTGTCTTTTGTTGCCTTAAATGGATTTCACTCACTTCCCAATCAATATTCGAAAATTTTAGTCCGGATATATCTGATGCGCGAAGACCAAGTCTGCTAGCCAACATAAACATCGCATAATTGCGTTTGCCGAATCCACTTGCTCTGTCAAAAGCTTTTTCAATTTCACATACTTCTTCTTTGGAGTAAAATGATGGAATTTTCTCTCGTTTTTTGGATTTGCATTGTTCAAGGCTATCTGCTAAGTTATTATTTGTTATTCCTTTTTCGAACCAAAAATTAAAAAGTACTCGTAAAGTGGTAATCACATGACTATTATTAGTTCCTGATGAAGACAGGAAGTCCAACAAATACCGTTCACTGATTTCTCTAACATCCTTAATTTCACATTTGGTTAAATAAACAAGGAAACGATTCAGGTAGATCCGATATCTTTTGATCGTAATCATGCTACGACGGAGATGTTGAAGGTGCTCTATATGTTTTTGCATCTGTTCTCCTATCTCCCCGAACAAAGGATGTTCTACAGGGATTGTTCTTCTGGTACGAATATGTCTCAATGTGAGAAATTCATCCAATACCTGAATGCTTCTTATTTTCTCACGATATTGGCACCCCTCCAGTTTATCACAAGTAATACTCTCTACAAACTGTTGACCAACTTCCGGTGTGTAAATAGTTAAATAATTCTTGGTCATATAAGGGAGAATGCCATTTCTCCATAAGGATTCGTAGGTCTGAATCCGATTACCTGAATAAGAGTTGTTCTTGAAATATTCAAGGCAACCATCAATTAATTTTGTTATTTCCTCTTCCATATATAAAAAATTAGTCTGGCAACATTGCCAGACCAAATATATTTATTATGTAAAGAGATTATGCAAAGTAAGTAAATAAACACATTGCATTTCAGTCACTTAATAAAAATGAACGTTATCGACTTTACATAACATATCACTCTCCATTATAAATCTTATGAAAAGCTCTACATAAGATTTATAACGCCCTTCAAGATGAATAACCGAAAACTTTTTTCTTGCTCATATTCTACTCTTTTATAAGAGATTTTATCCCCGTTTCACTCTTATGATTCGGGGATTTTGCTAAAAACTGAAGGAATGGCCAGACAGGATATACATGTTGACGCGATTTACGGGGAAGTATCTACAACGGATAACCTTACCAATAAGGTATTCTATCCCTTTCTGTTATTTGATGAGATACAAGGGGAAGACAATGACCGATATTGCTATGGAGAAATAATCGTCCCCGTAAATTTCGAAACAAAATACAGGGATAAAAACGGAATTCATATCCAAATGCCGTATTATCCAGCATTCAAAGAATTACAAATAAGATTCCGTATTGACAATCCAAACGGCGGCATTGAATATCTGGTTAATCACACCAACAATCTCACATGGTTTCCTGTATATGCAAATTCGGAAAAATCGCCTGTCAAAATATCCGAGTATTACGGTTTGAACGAAAACGGAAATTTCAACTTGATAATGAAAGACGGCTTCCTAATCATT
>JAVBLO010000112.1:0-14126 GCA_031553415.1 Bacteroidales bacterium
TAACAGATAAATCAAAAAACAATCAAAAAAGTCATTAACACCATGTTTTTTAATTGAATGCAGGAATACTGTATATTTGATAAATTCTCAGCATCTCCTTCATTATATATAGTATTCACAGTTTTATTTACCTGAAAAATATTTTTCAATTCCGTGAATTTAAGTCGATTATTTGACTTAATTCTATCAATCAAAATCAATTAACATATACAGTAATTTTTAATACTATACGAATGAAAAAGTCTATGATGGATGGATATTGATAAAAACAGTATTTTTCTCTGTTTATCGACATACAGATATAAAATCAGCCCCACACCTAATTTCCGATACCCCCATACAAATTTTCCAAAAACGGGACTTGGAAATTTTCCCCGAGGACAAATACGGAATCCGCACCCGCGGGGGTACCCTCCCTTTTATTTTCAAAAATGTTAGTTTGCTAAAATACAATTAGATATATGGTTTACTTTTATAGAAAATAAACCTAAAACTATCAAAATAAAAAATCTCACTATCATTTTGTAAGTAAAATTTATTTTTTATTCCGAATACTGAATTAATAGAAAAGGAAACGAAATTATAACTTATTGATAATTAATAATATGAATTTTCAAAATAGAAACTTTCATTTTGATATATGCTTTGAAACGGTTCTTTTTTTCTTTTTGTGAAAATAAAAAATTTTTCAAGTGAATTAATATTTTTACAAATCACTGATAATCAAATATTTGAAATCACATACACGCGCGATTATATCATTTCAATTTTAAGTCTTCAAAAAAATATTTTCAAAAAAAATTATTCCAAAAAGTTTGGAGTTTGAAAAATTGTAATTATACTTCCTCTGTCTTCAAAACGAAAAAAGACGAACAAAAAAGTAAACATATACAGATTAAAATTTTGAAACAATATACAGATAAGAAAAACTAAAAATTAAACAAGGCAAAAAACAAAAGACCGCAAAAGCGAGAAACAAAAGAGCTTTTTTATTGGAAACATTTTTTTGAACTCTGAAAAATCAAAAAATGCCTGTGCGTTTCGGAACGCTTAAAGAGTGCGTTAAATAACCACGCTACGCAGGACTAAGCACCAACTTAGCAAGTCGGAACGGTAAAAGTACGTGTACTTTATAACCGAGTGCCAAAAATACGTCAATTTGGGAGTATGGAGCACTGAATAGGAAGCGTAAAGAATAATGCCGTAAATGCGCCCAGATGCGCTTGGAGATAAAATACGCTATGCAGGAAAAACAACCTGCACGGGGCTTGAGAAAAGAGTATTGCCAATGTTATACCCATAATCACCACCCGCTACCCGCCTGAAAATGTTAGCTGCCGAATTGGAAAAGATTCGGGACGTGCCAAAGAAGCAACCTGATGAAATCGGAGTATATCGGGTGTTTGCCACGAAGCAAAATTTGTTGTTTGCAGTTACAATGCAAATGTAAGCAAATTTTGTGAGCGAACTATGTGGTACGTTTTAGCGAGGCGCAAAAAAGTAAAAGTAAAAAAATGCACGTTATCGGGTGAATAAGATAGCGTGCATTTTTTACGGGTATGTAGCGGGACGTTACCACTGCAAAGTGTCGGGGTTCGAGTCCCCGAGTACCCACAATATGCGCTATTGCATACAAAAAATGAATTTCTAACAATTAAAATCAATTTTATCATGGCAACTTCAAAATTAAATGCAGTACAATTTGCAGAACTTAGCAAGAATTTCAACGGTGTAATGTTGATTTACACAAATCAGGACGGTAAGCAAACCGCTCAGCATTTTTTTGGACAGGAATACGAACCTGCCGATAAATCGCAAGACGAGATGTTTCGTGTGTGGAAAAACGTTGTCGCTACTTTCTGGGCGGTAAAACAGGAAGAAATAAAATTACGTGCCGATAATGACGGCATCCGTTCCAAACTTCGTGCCTCAACTCCGAGCGAAATTATTTTCCGCTCCAAAGCAGGCGAAATGATAAAAAGCTATCAATTGGACTTTTCGGTATGGTCAAGAATTGGATTAGTACCGACGAAAAAAGACTTTGAACGTACTGCAAGGGACTACAAAAAAGCAATTCATGCCGCAACAAAAGCCTCTTTTGATGCACTTGGGTTCCGTGTCGAATTACCGAAAGAAGAAAAGACCGAAGACAAAAAAGCGAATGCCAAAACTGAAAAGGTAGTTGTTACAGCTGCCGAAAATAAGAAAGAAGAAATTAAAGAAGCCGCTTAATTGGTACATTTCGACTAATTAAATACAAAGGGTATGAGCAATGCTTATGCCCTTTGTGTATTTCAAGGGTAATAATAAAAAACTATGTCGGAGTTATATCCCGAATTATCCACACTTCAATAAAACTTCTGCTTACTACATGTGCCGTGAGGTACGCTTTGCCACTGAAAAATAACACGGGAATAGTGCGGGAAATCTGCTTGCATCATCCGCATGGGTGAGCTATATCCCGTTGTTATCACTTCTCGGTCAAAGTAATGGGTATGCGGAAAAAATATTTGCCCGACTTATAACCAATCGGAATTGATTGGTACTATTCTTCATTAAGTCGTTGCAATTGATATGAAAACGAATATAAGTAAAAGAAAAACTTAAGACTCCGGATGCTGCGGAGACTATAATTAAGTAGCTAATAATCAAAGAGCATAGTATGAAACAATAAGTTGGATGAAAATCCGGCCTGCCACTGCTATGCCTGAATCCTAAGAAAATAGAATAATAATCAATTTAAATAATAGAAAATATGAAACTGACAGTAACAGACGAATTAAAATCAAGATTAACAAATGCCGCATCAAACGGAAGTGTAATTGCTTGCGATATTCTTGCTGAAATAAGGAAGAATGTTGAAGTCTCTGAAATCATAAAAGGTAATGCAAACTATTTTTCTACCAAACGAAAACGCCAGTCCGGAGATATGTTCAATAAAGTCAAGGTGGTGTTTACCGTTTGCACAAAGGATGTGACAAATCCAAATTTCCCTGACAGGGATAATCCTCAAGCGCCTTGGTTTATTGAAAATCGTGCCGAGGTAGAAGCAAGTACATTTATTGGTTATTTCAAAAACCTGTCTGAATATAACGAATTAGATATTAATTATTTCTCTAATGCCATTTGTGTTAATAGTAAAATTACGGTTAAAGTATATGACAAAATGAACGATTTTGTGGATGCTTATACTGCTGATAATTATTCCGGTATTGCACAGTATGGTGACAGTTCACTTCATAGTTCATGTATGCGATATGATACAACTGCTCGTAACGCCGCTGATTTCTATCACAATTTTGCCGGAGCAAAAATTATCATTGCAAAAGATAGTGCTAATAATATTCTTGGAAGAGCCATCCTTTGGACTAACGCATTATTGAAAAAGGATGAAGTAGAATATAAAATCTCTGTTTTGGACAGGGTTTATTTTACTCATTCTTTCATCATTAGCATGATTTATGAGCATGCAAAAAGAATAGGGGTTCATTTACGCAAACAAGTTAATGATTTTAATTCTTGCCGACAATTTATTTCAATCAATCCTTTTATCGAAATCGGAATGGAATCCGGAGTGCAATTCAGTGATTTGCATGTATATATTAAAGTGCCTGCTAAAAAATGGCATAAGAATGGAGCACCCTATCTTGATACTTTCTATAATGTCTTATTAGACGAAAACAAACAGGTAATTCTTTCCAATAAAACTTCCGGAAGACAAATCGCAGAATGTCGTGAGACATCCGGTTCTGCTGATAGAAAAAAGAAAATTTGCCCTAAATGTGGCATTGTTCATTACGGTTGTAATGAATTGTGTGAACATTGTCACAGTGAAATATACGTCCAAACAATCTTCGGTGAGGCTCTCAGTTGTAAAACCGTGGAATACAAAGGAGAGATTTTCCCATCACTGTTATTCAAGAAAGGAAGACCGGTAGATAACCTCCAGCTTTATTTACAGGTCCGTAAACTTTACGCTTAATACGAAAAAATTATTAACTGATTAATTAGCAAAAACATGAAACTCCTGCAAGAACTATATAATATTTCTTCTCCTTCACGCAAAGAAGGTAAAATGATTCAATTCATTTGTAATTACCTCGACAACATGCAAGTATCGTATTGTAAAGACAAGTTAGGCAATATCTATGTCACAAAGGGAACTTCCAAATCGTATCCTTGTGTAGTGTGCCATACTGATGAAGTACATCAGAATCATACAACAAATTACGAAGTGGTTAATTTGCGAGGGGAAATAATATTCGGTTACGATTCTTGTCGCAGAGAACATGCAGGTATTGGTGCTGATGACAAAAATGGTATTTGGATATGCCTGCAAACACTCAGAAAATTCAAGAATATCAAATGTGTATTTTTTGTAGCCGAAGAAATCGGCTGTGTTGGTAGCTCTAATGCTGATATGGAATTTTTTAATGATTGTCGCTTCGTACTTCAATGTGACCGAAAAGGTAACAGTGATTTAATCACTAAAGCGAATGGATTGCCTCTTTGTTCGGATGCATTTGTCAAAGCGGTAAATCCTAAATCGTATGGATATAAACCTGCAAACGGAATGATGACAGATGTATTTACTCTCAAAGAAAAAGGACTGGGTGTTTCATGTGTCAATATTTCTTGTGGATACTATTATCCCCATTCTGAACATGAATTCACAAATATTCAGGACCTGAAAAAATGTCTTGAATTTGTAACGGATATTATCCGGAAATGTCGTTCGGTTTATCCCCATTCAAAGCCGGAAAGGAAACAAAAAAGAAGCCTGTTTGAAGATGATGTTTTTTTCGGAAAGCCCTCTTTTTTTCAAACCGGAAATATTATTCGAGGATGGGATGAGCCATTGCATCGGACTTATTCATTCCAAGTTGAATATGATGACATGCTTCGGGAAATGAGTGATATGCTCGGAAATAATATCAACCTGAAATTGAGTGAAATTCGTGAAATCCTTTCCGGAAAATTTCTGCAAATGAGAAGAAGCGATTACCGATTGGCCTACGAAGAAATTATGGGGTGTCCGCCGCCAAATGAATCGGCAGTCTTTCCGAAAATAAATACAAGAAAACAAGGAGCTTTACTCCAAGAAGAAGTTGTATTCTAATATCAAATTCCATGTTGATATTGATTTTTCTCAAGTATTACAAAACATAATTCAAATAAAATAGAATGAAAAAATATCATATAGACAATCTTTTTATTGAAATAACTCGCCGCTGTAATATGAGGTGCGAGCATTGCCTTCGTGGGGCGGCGCAAAGAGTGGATATTCAATCCGGGTATGTTTCCGAGTTTTTGAAACAAGTAAGTTCTGTTTATTCTTTGACTATTACTGGAGGAGAACCGTCACTGAATGTTGAAGGAATCTTGCATCTCCTGAAGGAACTCAAAAAGAACAAGGTATCAGTCGAATATTTCTACATTGTTACAAACGGTTCAAAAAGCACAATGTCGCAAAAGTTTGTAGATGCTTGTATTGACTTATACAAATATCAGGACTTAAAATCCACCGATAGCAATTTTATGCCTATGCTCCAAATGAGTGATGATGAATATCATAACCAAAAACTTCATCATAAAGTGGTTGAAGCTCTCGATGTTTATAAATTCTTTTCGGTGCGCAAAAACCGGTATACCCGTGACAATCTGCTGAAAGAAGGTCGTTCACGTTATGGACGTAAACTTCTCATATCAGACCTTACTATTGAGGATGATGAACGCATCTTGGGCGATGTCTACCTCAATGCTCTCGGATATATAACTACTGATTGCGACATGAGTTATAAGACTCAGAATAAGAAAAAAATATGCCATTACAGCAAGTTTCCCGAATACCTGCAATCCGTGTCCTGAAAAAATTCAAACCGGGGAACCGAGATAATACAATCTAACTATTCTTATACGAATAAAAATACAAAAAATCATTATGTCAAAATATTATGAGGCTCCCTGTGAAGTCAGGGAGTTAGAGAAGTTTATATCCAATTTTGTATACTATAACGGCTTAGACACAAACTGTGTCTTTGATGATTTTCTTCGGTATATCATCCATGGGTTCAGTCCCGGAGCACCACCTATCTCTGATTGGACCTACAGCAAAGAACAAAATGCTCAATTTTACGAAATGCTCCGAATTTGGATACGAATCATGCAGGAGCAGCTAATTACCAAGGAATGGTATGATGCTTTTGGTGATTTGTATATGTTACTTATTGCTTCTAATTCTCGTGTAAAGCAGAATGCTCAGTTTTTTACCCCTCCCGAAATCTGTGATTTGATGACACAAATTGTCAATCCTGTAGGAGAAAAGAAAAATGTTGTACAAGACCCCACATGCGGAAGTGGAAGACTTCTTTTATCAGCACACATCCTCAACTCCTCAAATTATTATGTTGCCGAAGATATTGACCAAACTTGTTGCTTGATGACTGTGTGTAATTTTTTGGTACATGGACTTTATGGTGAAGTTGTCTGGCACGATAGTTTACAGCCTGATACATTTTGGAGAGGATGGCTTGTTAACTGTCATTTGGCACAAAAGGGAATTCCAACAGTTCATGTCATTGACAAAAATCAGTCCTATTCATGGAATTATTGGGAAGAACATCGAAAGAATATTGAAAAAGAAAATATAAATCAATAAAATATGACTCAGCACAATACATTCATTCGAAAATTCGGTAATAAAGCAATAGTTATCACTGTTACCGATTGGGAAGACTTCAAAGAGCTTGAGAAACTTTCCACGCATGAAAGCCCTGATTTTCTTGTCGGAGCAATCACGAACAAAAGCATATATACCAATATGCTGCCCTCAATGACTATTAACACTTCAGAAGCCAAAGATATTACCGAACAAACCCATGGAGCGGGACTGGATGGTATTATGACTGGCGGTTCCAATGCAGGTCCGCTGTGGGCATATAAGAGGATTAACAATCCCTTTTATTAATCATTAGACAAATAATATGCAAAAATTACCTGTAAATATTCAAAAATTTATGCCCTTGGTACAACAACTGATTATCTCGGGCAGTGACGAATTTGAAGAAATAACCGAACGACTAGACAAAGAACTGGAAGAAATTCCTGATGATTACCAATCGGAAACCGTTTATGCACACTTTTTCTTTGGCGGATGCGACTGGTTTGTGTTAAGCTGGGATAGAAAAAATGAAATCATTTACTGCTATGCCATATTGAATGGCGATGTCGAAATGAGCGAATTAGGCGATACTTGGATTCCCGATTTAGTCAACAATGGAAAAGTTGAATTGGATTTTTATTGGGACAAACAACCTTTAGCGAAAGCATTATATGATAAATACCCTGATTATTTTCCAAAACCTTAAAAAATATGGCTCTAACAGTAGAATTCTGGGATTTTATTGAAAAATATCTTCCCGACTATCATCGCAGGGATGATGTGTTAAGACATTCGGAATTGCAATTATTCATTGATGGACATGAATCTTCAGTAGCAGGATTAGAGGTCAGGGCAGCTCAAAAGGAATTGTCGGAATTGTCATTGAAGTTCATGGATGAAGCAATTCATGCTTATACCAAAGCTCAGGGAATAGAATGCTTCGAGTGTGCTAAGCAGAGAACAGATTATTGTTCGTATTGTGGTAAAAAACTATAAACTAAAATATCATGCACAGAGAATTATTATTGGAATTACACAAATATTTTACAAATATCTCCAATCCGACTGAAGAAGAAAAGCACCTGTTGAATCAGTTAATAGGCAGGCTTCCATACTTTTATATAACAAGTGTGCACCGTGACGATTTACTTAATGTGGGTCTTGACGGACCAAGTGCCACTGATGAACAAATGGAGAGAATTGCAGATAAAATGTCAGATGATTATTGCGAACAATTATTCCATATAAGTCTTGAAATTATTGCCGAATATGTCGGAGTTCCTAAAAAGGTAACAGGAGATTATGTACTGGTGGAATTTCCCGAAGATACAACTTACTTTGAAGAAAACAATATTGGTTATCCATGCCATGAATCCGAAGATAATGGAGCACGATTCGTTAAAACCGAAGATTATATCAATTATTTTGGATACGAACCGAATCCCAATCAATATTATGCAATAGTTGAATGGCCCGAATCTCAGGAACTGATGGAAGAACCCGATTACGAAGAGCATAGCGAAGAAGTGATGGATGAAAAAGGATTGGCTGATTTCATTTGTCCTGCTTATTGGGTTTCCGTATGTTACCTTAAAGAAATTGAATGACATGAAAGATTTACTTACCTATATTTTCTACGCAATCGGCCAAAAAGAAAGGGCAAAAATTGATGAGGCTGATTCCAATCCCGACAAATGGTATGAATTATTTATAACTCATGAAGATGGTTCTACAGAATCGGTTGAAAGTGCAGATACATTTGCCGAAATCATCCAATACGTTGAACAATACGCTCTTGAATATAAATTTGACCGCATCAATATCGATATTTGGGAAAATAGAGAATTCCCCAATAATATCTCAGCTTTTTTTACGACTCCACTTATTTATAACCTCATTCATGAGCATTTCAAACATCAAAATGAGTTGAAAAATATGAGATTTGTCGGAGAAATAATTATTCCTGAAGATGATTCTACCCCAAAGTTTAGGAAAGCAGTATACAATTACGGAGAAATAGCAGGAATATTTATCGACGAGATTGCTTTTGAATATTTCAATGACTTGATTTGCTATATTCCTGATTTAGGAGATGAAGATGTAGCAGAAGACGGATGTACATATAAATATTTTCTGGAGGTAACAGAAGGAAATAAAGAATTGGCAAGAAACCTGTTTGATATGGTTACCTGGGAATATCCATCAACTCTATATGACCAATGGGAAATTCACGGAGTATTGGATGAGGAGGAACTCGATGAAGAGGGATGTGCTTCAAGAATTGAAAAACTGGTATTATTTCGCTTTAAAACTTTTGAAGAACTAAAAGAAAAAGTCACTTCCCTGATTGGAATGGAGGTTATATCCATTGAAGAAGATGACATGTCTTGCCGTGACGATAAAAGTACAGGGTTTATTCAGCCGGATTTTTCTATGACACTGGATATTGATACTAATTCTGAAGAATTTCCCGATGCAATGTTAACCATGTTTTATTATAAGGACAGGCAAGATAATTATGTAATTGTAGAAACATCATTTGCCTTTGAATAATGATTTATAATACTTGAACTTATGACAGAAGACGAAATAATAGAAATAATTCAAGCCGAAAGGAACTGTTCCGATTTTGATTTGGAACAGTACATAACCGACAATTGTGGTTCTTTTCATGATTTTGAAACCGAAGAAGATGCTCTTGATGACTTTGACAACTGGAAAGAACAATCGGACTTGGAATGGGAAAAGTTTCAAGACACGCAATATTATGCATCATTATGAAAAAACCGGTTGTAGAAATCTATGAGAGTGAAGGAGATTTGGTAAAATGTAACTTTTGTGATAAAATAATGCTCCTTCCAACAGGTGCAGACAAATGTCCATCATGCTATGTTGAAGGATGTTTAGGCTGGTATGATGAAAAAAGAGAAAACGGAACATCTTCAGAACTCAATGATGATGAATTTGAGATTGTATATGAAAGAGACCTTGAAATCCATGAGTATTTGTCGGATGAAGTACTTATCGAAGAGTTTGATATGGCTCCGGATCCTGAGTATAAAACAAAACACAAAATATTTAATCCTTGATTGTTATGGAAGAAAGAAATTGCTCCAAATGCGGATGTCTGGTTGTTAAGGAGGAAAACTTGAATTACCCATACTACTGCCCGAATTGTGATGAGAATTTATTTGAATTTGAAACTAAAGTAAAGCCTAAAACTCAAAAAGCAGATTCAGAAAAAGAAAACATTGTCAGCTCTTATTTTTTCTACATGTGGAATGCATGGTGTGAAAAGGAATGTGAAATTGTTTTTGATTGGGAGTTCAGGCATTTCCTGGAGAAATGGAAAGGAATTTGTAAAACGCACTCAGTTTATGCCGCCGCTGAAAGGTTTTATGCAGAACTATCTACAAATAATAGGGCAAAATTAGTCAACCGTGCTTGTGAAGTTTATAACGGAAATGAACAACGTAAATCCAATTAATATGAAAGAAAATATTCCACCATTAAGAATTACAGAACAAGAAGGTGATACGATTGAAGTATATCTAACTCCGGATAAAACTCCGGAAGCCTACCAACGGAAAATCCATGAATTGGTATACTTATCAGGAATGTCCCGGGAAGAAGCGGAAAATTATCTTTCCATTACACCTGTTCCATTGGAACTTTTCTACGACATTGACCGTGGATTGTTTGCCGTTGAATCGGGAGCTGCCGAATGTTGTGAGGTATACAATCCTTTTACAGGAAAAGAAATTCCCAACGAAAATCTTCCACCTAAAGAAGAACCAACACCACACATCCGATTGGATACATTAACCAACGAATTGACAGAGTTGGAATATAAATTACGGGAAGTATGGGAAATCGGAGAATTTGCACGAGCGGATGATGGTCGTATTGATGAAGCTCGAAACTGCATAGAAGATGCCCTTTCTCAGCTTCAATGTATAGGAGACCCCGAAGAAGACTAACTAAAAAAGATTGTATATGGCAAGAATAAAAGGGCAATTGACTACTGCCGACTACCTGCCGATTGAAGATTTTAATCGGTTGGTTGATGGATTGCACAATGACAAGCAATATCTCTGGGAATTGTATTGTCGATTAGGATTCTGTACAGCACTTCGAGCTTCCGATATCCTGTCTCTTACATGGAAAGAAGTTTTAGGTAAAGATGAATTGACAAAAATTGAGCAAAAAACAGGTAAAAACAGGAAGATAAAGTTCCATACCAGTGTAAAAAGTAAAATTTGGGAATTGTATACTTTAATCGGAAAACCCGATGTTTTTTCTCCCGTTATTTGTAATCCGAAAACGGAAAAATCTTACACATTGGAATATATCAACCGATTACTGAAGAATTTCCGTGTCAAATATCGTTTGCCAATCAAGGCATTTTCTACACATACTTTACGAAAGACCTTCGGACGATATGTTTACGAATCATCAGGAAGAACACCTGAATCATTGATACTCCTCAATTCTATTTTCCGACATTCCAGTATAGAAATTACAAAAGTATATATAGGAATACGGCAAACCGAAATAGACCAAGTCTACAATTCCATCCAGTTTTAATAAAATACACTTCTTTGATTAGGATTGCAGTTGCTTCAAAAGAGCAACTTTTTTAAGTACAGAATAACACTCAAAAAAGAAAACAGATATGAAAACATTTAATTTAGAAACTTACAAAAACAACCCCGATTGCAAACTGGCAATCGAACATTACAACCCGCAAAACCCAATGCGTTGGCAGGTAGAAGAAGTCCGCACTGAAAACAACCGTTTGGTTATCAAAATGCCTGATACAGGTTACGAAATCGACGAATATGTCATAATCGGTACTTTTCCTGAAATTCGGGACAAAGATGAAAATTTGGTCGGAACCCTTGTGTTTGAACCTCAAAAAATATCAATAGAAGATTTTAAAACCAAAGTATATGCACTTCAACATGGAGAGAAAATTAATTTTATCTGTGATTTGGATAATGGAACCGAATGGGGTGTATTGAGAATCCACTCTTTTGATGCCGATTTAATACTTCTGTCAATTTACGGAGGAGAATCATTCCTTTATGACTGCTCCTGTCAAAGTACACCCGAAGAATTTACCTTTTTCATTAATGATGTATTGGGAAAAGATATTGATGATTTTCTGTACATACATTATCCCGATAATACTCCCGAAACATTTCAAGGAAGAATAAATACGCTAAGAAAAGAATTAATTCAAGCTATCAGGCAAGTTCTCATTGACAACAATCTTACGGAAATCGAATTTGCTGAAGATAATGAAGAGGCTGTATTTGTCGTGAGTTTTGATGATGATTGTAATGGTTATGATTGTCCTGTTAGAAAAGTATCGTTGAACGAAGATAGTATCAGCTTGGATGTTGAAAATGTGTATGGCGATTTTTCAACTACATTGTTCCGATATGATTTGGGATGTCAGAACCTTGATTGGTTATCTGCAATCCTGGATAAAATCCATGAAACACTTCAAAAATGACGAAATGACTGAAAAAGGAATTATCATTTGCCGTCCCGATTCCGAAACAACACTGAACGGTTTGGAATATCTCCTTGACGAGCGGAATGAAATCAAGCACTTTACATCAAAAAACGAAGCAGAAATTTTCCTTCAGAAACATGGTATTGATATGAATAATGAAGAAGAAGCTATTATCCTGAAATACCATGTTTTCTGTTCTCAATGCTGTAAAGAATTTTTCTTCGACATGGATGAAATATTTGAAGATGTTGAAGATGAATGTTATTTCTGTCCGACTTGTAAACTAGAAATCGAAGAAAAAATTTCAGGAAAAACAAACAATTAAAAACAGATTGAGTATGAAACATTTCAATAATATTACCTCTTTTGCTGATTTGAAAAAGCAATACCGAACATTGGCCATCGCCAATCATCCCGACAAAGGCGGTTCAACCGAAATTATGCAGGAAATCAATGCCGAATTCGAAAAGCTGTATAAAATTTGGGAACATCGTAAAGATTCGGGAAGCCGAATAACAGGTTACGAAAACGACTATTCGGGAGCAACAGCCAAAGAATATGCCGATTATGTTTATCGTGAATATCGCTTCGTCGGTTCAAACTATAAAGGACAATCGCCGAGAGAAGTCTGTGAAATCCTTCGCAAATGGTTAAAAGAAACTTATCCTCATTACAAATTTTCTGTAAGAAACAGGCATTACAGTTCTATTTGTATCAATCTTATTATGGCCGATTTTGAGGTATTTACAGAAAAAGCTATAAACAAAAAGTTTGCAGATATAAACACGTATCATATTGATAAGGATGATGAATTAACCGACCGAGCAAAAGAAGTCATGAAGAATGTAAAGGATTTTGTAAGTTCCTACAACTTCGATGACAGTGATTCCATGACCGATTATTTTCACGTAAACTTTTATCTGGATATGGGAATCGGCGATAGTACACACCCTTATAAAATTGAAATACCCAAACTTCGTCACAAAGGCAAAAAAACCGAACCAATATTCAAACGTCCTGAAGGAAAGGTACATAAAGCAATCCGTCAAGCACTGGGGAAAGCAGCATTTTCCGAATATGCAACCCGAAGCAAAGGAAAAATAATTGTGTTGGGAGAACATGGATTTCTTCACGATGGAGGAGATAGATTTTATCCTTTATGTTATTCCAGCGAAAGAACTGCACGGAAACGGATGGACAAACTTATTGCTGCTGGAATACTCTGTAGGACTACAGGATACAACGGTGGATATATCGAATTCTTGGGATATACTCCTGAAACTGAGCAAGCATTGAAGGAAGAAGATATTGCTGCGGATTTAGCAGAACAGGAATGGAATTCAAAACAACAAAACTTAAAACAAGCATCATAGATATGGCAACAAGAACAGTATATATTACAGTAAGACTTGAGATTCACAATCCTAATATAAATGAGATTACAGACGAAGATACAGAAGATGTTATCAGCGAAATGGATTACCATTTTGAACCTGTAGGTGATTTTCAGTTGGAAACAGAGATTTGTGGTATTAATGAATAAAAATACAAGTAAAATGATTGAAGCAACAGTAATATTCGGCGAAGATGCCGTAAAAGAATACAATGAAACAGGGCAAATTCCTTCAGAGGGATGGATTTTGAATAACGGAGGGGTTGTTGACACTAAACATTTCAAATCTCAAGAATTGTATGAGGCATACTGCGAAGGCGTATCCGATTGCGAAGGTTGGTTGGATTCATTGATATTGAAAACTGAAAAATAAATTCCCCCAACTATCACTCAATCAGAATAAATACGGACTATTCTTTTGAAAGAATCATAAACTTTCAAAATGAATACAAGTTTCGAAAAATCTTCAAAAACTACCGACGAATGGTACACACCTCCCTGCATATTTGAAAAGCTTGGGGTATTTGACCTTGACCCGTGTGCTGCCG
>JAVBLO010000123.1:0-5614 GCA_031553415.1 Bacteroidales bacterium
AAATAGAAAGATTATGAAAACGTTAAAAACAAACAGGAAAATAGTATTGGTAATTGGTCTTTTTGCCACATTATTTTTAGCAACACAGGTATCGCAGGCACAGGTAAAAATAGGTGAAGACACAGCACCTGCAAAAGGAGCGGTTTTGGATTTGAATACCACTTCTTCGGGTTATACCGGAGGGTTGAAACTGCCCAATGTCTCCATTACCAGTTTGACGGCGATTCCCACAACGTTCAAAGAAAGTGTGACTACTACGGCAGATAAAGCGGAATTGGCAGGGACTATTGTTTACAATACGAATACCAATGTATCTGCTAATATTTTTCCTGGGATTTATTATTGGGATGGAGCAAAGTGGGTTGTGCAAACAACAAGTGGTAGTGGAACAAATACTGATGCATGGTTGACTACAGGAAATAAAGGGACAAGTTCTACAACAAATTTTTTGGGAACAACAGATGGTCAGGCTTTGATATTTAAAGTAAACAATGTACATGCAGGACGAATAGGTAATATAATAACTAGCTCCAATTCATTTGGTTCTGAAGCACTTCTAAATGCTTCAAATGCATACAGTAATGCCTTTGGTTTTTACACTCTTAGGGGAAACACTTCAGGTACTTATAATAATGCTTTTGGAAATTTTGCTCTTAGTTCTAATACCACCGGAGAAAGGAATAATGCTTTTGGTTCCTATGCTCTTAATTTAAATACTACAGGAAGTAATAATAATGCTATGGGAAACAACGCTCTTGTCAAAGCAACTGGGAATTATAATGTTGGAATAGGTTCTGATGCTGGTTCTAATATTACTACAGGTAGCACCAATATCGCTATTGGGTATAATGCACAAGTACCTACTGCCACGGCCAGTAATCAATTATCAATAGGCAATTGGATATATGGAGTAAGTGGAGATATAGGGATAGGAACAACTGCTCCTGCCCAAAAACTGCATGTAGCTGGTAATGGATACATAACTGGTTACGAGTGGGTAGGTAATCGAATAGCTATTGGAGCTGTGACTCAAGGAACTACTCCTAATGCAGGAATACAGTTGGTAAAAAATTCAGATGAAACAGGCGGAGATATCGAAATGCATTCAGCTAAAGGATCTTCAACAGGTACCTTGTATACCCCAACAATAAATTTTTTAAGTCCCCGAGGTACTTATGCGTCTCCAACAAATAATGGCAATGGTGATGTAATAGGAAGTTTTATTTTTTGGCCTAGAGCAGATGGAGCTTATGATTGTTGGACAACAAGAATTGATGCTACTTATACAGGAAATGGGACTACTTTATCTGGAAAGTTAATAATGACTGCAAGTCAAATCGGAGGTAATCAAGCCTGGACAAATACATCAGATGTTAGATTAAAGACAAATATTACTCCAATAAAATATGGTTTATCTGAAATCATGATGTTAAAACCAGTCAATTATGAAATGAAAGATAATTTGGGTGTTTCTCATGTTGGGTTTATTGCTCAAGATATTAAACCGATTATCCCAGAAGTGGTAGTTGGAGAAGAAGGCGATTTATCAAAAAAAGAAGTGTTATCTATTTCTTATGCTGAATTTGCACCTGTTTTAACTAAAGCAATCCAAGAACAGCAAAAAATCATTGAAACTCAGCAGAAAATCATTGAACAATTGGAAATCAGGATTAAGACATTAGAAAGTAAGTAATTTTAGGCTCAAAATGTCAAAAATATTTTTAATCTCAAAAACCTTAATATCGCGATAGTATATAGATAATCTATTAATTGTTTATATAAATGCCTCAATAAGTAGTCAAACTAAGACTTCTCTTGAGGCATTTCTGTTTTTTCTTAGAAATCAAAATATTACAAATTCATAGTGTCTAAATCGGACATAGAGGATTCTATAATTTATTTATTTTCTAATGCTTTTAATCTGGTTTCTAATTGTTTAATAATTTCTTGCTGATCTTGAATGGCTTTGACCAACAGGGGTGTCAATCTTCCATAGTCTACTCCCCAGGGGTCCTCATTCGGGTTTTCACCACCCTGAGAAACTGCATCAGGGAATATTTTGAACAAATCCTGGGCAAGAAAACCTATTTGTTGGGTTTTATTTATGTCACTCTTAAAATTATAATCTTTAACTTCGATTTTCATTAAATCATTGATCCCATAATGAGTAGCAACAACATTCTCTTTTAATCGTTTATCAGAAGTTTCGTTGTATTTTATACCACCGGAGCCATCTGCTCTTATTGAACCCAAGGTGCTATAACCTCCTGTTGTATTACTTGCCGTGAAACTGATAAAAATGCTACTTGATGAAATAGCTTTCTTAGATTGATTTTTTGACAAATAAAGATTCGAGTAATCTTCAGATCTTTGTATACTCAATACATGATTGTTGTATGAATAGGTTAATCCATCTTCATCAGAGGTACCTGTATTGTGACTACCTGTATGGAGATTTCCAAATAATACATCCCCTCCTTTTACATGCAGACGCTCAGATGGAACATCATCTATTCCCATTCCTATGCCTAAATTCCCATTTTCATCAAAAATCATCCTTTTTGCATCATTTTCACATGTCATAAAATGCAACCGGTTTTTTCCTGTAGTTCCATCTCCAACATAGTAACTGGACATTCCCCCTAAACGCATTCTTTTACTTCCCACCTGAGCAAAAAAACGATAACCTCCAATTTGATCATTTACTTTTAAATTTCGGGGACTATTTTCAGAGCCTCTGCCTTTGTATATCACAAAACTAGGTGCAGGTTCTATCAATGGTGCTGAGTTCACAACATAAGAACTGATAGCAATATTGTCACTAGCTTCATCGTCACTGCTACTACTCCCGCTGCTAACAACTTCTAACCTATGGTTAGGCTTTGTTGTCCCTATCCCGACATACCCAATTGAATCTATAATCATCTTAACAGGAGTTAGTCCTGATGTTGAAAATCTAAGATCAGAAAACTTTGTTTCTCCATCCCCTCTATAATGAGCTTCAATTTGGGATAACCAACTATATGAAGTCGGACTAAACCTTACTCCATAAGCACTATGACCTATATAATCTCCATGCTGCAATCTCTGAAAACCTGTTCCATCTTTAGTATAAGTACCCCTTGATACAAGACAATCAAAAGCCGGAGTCCTGGCTCCTATAGCAACAGAGTCACCAAGATAAGATTCTATTACAACATTATCAAAATTGTTAGAAGTCGCTCTTCCATCCTGAAACAAGTGTACTGCATGTTCTGGAGTGTCGGTTCGAATTCCTATATATCCATTTGTCATTAATCTCATTTTTTCACTACCGTCCGTAACAAATGGCAAATCAAAATTATCTTTTGTTCCAATATTTTGAATCGAACCGTTTGTATTTCCAGCTACCAACCAGGCATTGGTGTTGGATGAGCTATTAACCGTTGTTTGCACAACCCACTTTGCACCATCCCAATAATAAATACCGATACCAGAACCTACTGCTGTATTGGTATTATACACCAATAATCCCGCCAATGCCGCCTTATCTGCTGTAGCTGTCACACTTTCCTTAAAAGAAGAAGGGATTGTTGTCAAACTGGTAATGGAAACACTAGGCAGTTTCAATCCGCCTACATATCCCGAAGAACTGTTGCTTAAATCCAAAACCGCTCCTTTTACCGGAGTTGTATCTTCTCCTATTTTTACCTGTGCCTGCGATACCTGTGTTGTTAAAAATAATGTGGCAAAAATACCCATCGCCAATTGTATTTTCCTGTTTGTTTTTAACGTTTTCATAATTTTTCTATTTTGTTGTGTGTGTTTAATTTGTTGTGATATTTTCCTTCCGATAATTGACATTATAAAAGAAAGCCACTTTGAGTACACGTCTTTGAAAAAACATCATTTTTTTGACTTGACTTTTTAGTATAATTATACTACTTTTGCATTCAATAATTCATAAAACTATGCAAAAAACATATTATCATCGGAATGTAGATAAAGATCTTTTGGCTTGGAGTAAGGGCGAAAACCGAAAAACACTCTTAATCAGAGGAGCCAGACAAGTCGGAAAATCTTCTGCAGTTCGGCACCTTGGAGAAACTTTCAAGTATTATGTAGAAGTTAATTTTGATGAACAAGAAGAGTTGCATCATATATTTGAACAATCTTTTTCTCCTCAGGAAATCTGCGAACAATTGTCATTATTTTATCGCACCCCAATCATTGCAGGAGAAACTCTTTTGTTTTTTGATGAAATACAAAGTTGCATGGCGGCAATGACCAAATTGCGTTATTTTTATGAAAAATATTCTGAATTACATCTTATCGCTGCCGGTTCGCTTTTGGAATTTGCCATTGAAGAAATGCCATCATTTGGAGTCGGAAGAATACGCTCAATGTTTATATATCCATTTGCTTTCAACGAATTTCTGGGAGCGTTGGGGGATGGTATGCTTGTTGAAGCATATAGAAAAGCAACTCCCAAAAAACCTTTATTAGAACCGATACACAATCAACTTATTAATCGTTTGAAGTTGTTTTTGATAATTGGCGGCATGCCCGAATCTGTTTCAGAATATGTGAAAAACAGGGATTTATTAGGTTGCCAACGAATTCTAAATGACTTAATCATTTCTTTTAAGAATGATTTTTCAAAATACAAAAAAAGGGTTCCTGCACTGCGTATTAATGAAGTTTTTGAATCAGTAGCCAATCAGGCTGAAGGCAAATTTGTGTATGAACATGCAGCTATAGGAGCCACTAATGTACAAGTAAAACAAGCTTTGGATTTATTGATTATGGCTGGGTTAGTTTATCCAATTACTCATACTGCCGCTAATGGAATACCATTAGGTGCAGAAATTAATTCCAAATTCCGAAGAATGATAATCTTCGACACTGGGCTATTTCAAAGAGTACTCAATCTGGATGTTGGTCAATTATTAGTTTCTGAAGATTTTAAGACAATAAACAGAGGAGCATTGGCCGAAATATTTGTTGGTTTAGAGTTGTTAAAAGGAACTTCATGTTATGACCTCAAACAATTATATTATTGGCAAAGAGAAAAAAAGCAAGGAAATGCTCAGGTGGATTTTCTGATTCAAAAGGGTGAACAAATAGTTCCCATAGAAGTAAAAGCAGGAACACAAGGGGCAATGCAAAGCCTTCGAATATTTATGGGAGAAAAAACTATCCATAAAGGGATTCGTACTTCATTAGAAAATTTTGGACAATATGAAAACATAGAAGTTTATCCTATGTATGCCATTTCCAATCTGGTACAAGAGTAATACTTATCTCATTAAACTCATTAAAATGGAATAAGTATTTTCACAGGTACTTTTTATTCTGTAAATCAGTATTTATTCTTTGTATAATTTCCGAACTACATCTGTAGAATCGGCAGAGAATTCTATTACCAAAACCATTGAAACATTCAATTACTTTCTTCATAAATATTTGTTTTCCAAAAGGATAATCAATTTCCCTTTATAATGTCAATTATCAGAAGTAAAATATCACAATAAATTAAACACACACAACAAAATAGAAAGATTATGAAAACGTTAAAAACAAACAGGAAAATAGTATTGGTAATTGGTCTTTTTGCCACATTATTTTTAGCAAC
>JAVBLO010000051.1:0-42576 GCA_031553415.1 Bacteroidales bacterium
GAATATCTACAAAATTATCTCAATGAATTTTGCTATAAATTTAACCGTAGATATTTTGGCGAAAATTTATTCGACAGGCTCATGATAGCCTCTGTATCGTATAAAAATCAATTTGGGATAAATAACGGATAATCATTAAAATTAATAATGAAAAATTAGAAGAATTTCAATTTTTCATTTTTCATTTTTCATTTTTAATTGAGTAATTTATGTCATTACTAACACCGGATAGCGGACTTTTATTCTGGATGCTTATCTCTTTCGGGATAGTGTTCTTTGTATTGGCCAGGTTCGGTTTTCCGATTATAACAAAAATGGTGGAAGACCGGAAACAATACGTTGAAACTGCATTAGATGCTGCCAAAGAAGCCAAATCGCAATTGGAAAGTGTCAGGGCCGAAGGAGCTAAAATATTAGCTGAAGCCAGAGGCAAAGAAATGCAGTTGCTTAAAGATGGTGCGGACATGCGGGACAAAATGGTCGAAGATGCCAAACATCTGGCTCACGTTGAAGCTGATAAAATGATACAGGAAGCCCATATTTTAATCCAGAAAGAAAAAGAAAAAGCAATCAAAGATATCAGGAAGCAGGTGGCTGCGTTGTCTGTAGAGATTGCGGAGAAAGTTCTCCGTAAAAATCTGGACAATCAACCGGCGCAAATCGAATTGATTGATAAACTGCTAGACGAAGCTACAAACAATTAAAAATTACAAATTACGAATTACGAGTTTTTTTATTCGTAATTCGTAATTCATAATTCGTAATTTATAAAATGGATACCGGAAGAATATCAACAAGATATGCAAGGGCGTTGTATGCTTTTGCTGTGGAATTGAAGGAAGAAGATAATTTGTTTGAAAAAATGAAAATCTTATCCGGAAGTTTTGTGGCGTACAAGTCTTTGCAAAAAGTGATGGAAGATCCAACTATTTCTTCTGCAGATAAGAAAAAATTGCTTATAACAGCCGGAGGAAATTCAGAGTGCAAATCTTTCGTCAATCTGTTGAACTTGCTGGCCCAGAATCGCAGGGAATCTTATGTGCAGATGATAGCCTTGATGTATCAGAAAATCTATAAAAAAGAAAAAGGAATCATCACGGCACAATTGACGTCTGTTAATGCTCCCGATGAAAAATCGATGCAAAAACTCAAAACATTGGTGTCCGGCGGAAAATATAAAGTTGATTTTATTACCCATATGGATTCTAAAATTATCGGGGGTTTTGTGTTGGATGTCGACTTTAATCAATTGGATGCAAGTGTTAAAACTCAGTTGGCAAAAATAAAGATGCAACTGTTGGAGGAAAAAGAAAACTAAGTAAATGAAAAATGAACAATTAAAAATTAAGAATGATAATTAGGATTTATTGTAACCTAACTCTTAATTTTTTCATTTTTCATTTTTCATTTTTAATTACATAAAGTTATGCCTGAAATAAAAGCAAGTGAAGTTTCAGAGGTACTGAAAATGCAACTTGAAGGAATAGATACTCGAATTAAATTTGAAGAAGTTGGTACCGTTTTGTCTGTTGGAGACGGTGTTGTACGTATTTTCGGATTGACAAACGCTGAATCCGGAGAACTCCTTGAGTTCGAATCCGGTATAATGGCGATTGTAATGAACCTGGAAGAAGACAATGTTGGTGCAGTACTTTTAGGCCCTTCCAATATGGTTGAAGAAGGAGACACGGTCAAAAGAACGGGTCGCATATCTTCTATCATGGTAGGAGAAAGTCTGGTCGGACGGGTAATCAATCCTATTGGTCAACCTTTGGATGGCAAGGGATCCATTATTGGCGACTTATTGGAAATGCCATTGGAACGGAAAGCTCCCGGGGTTATTTTCCGCCAGCCTGTAAATGAACCGCTTCAAACCGGACTCAAGTCAATTGATGCCATGATCCCAATCGGACGTGGACAACGTGAGCTGATTATCGGTGACCGCCAGACAGGAAAAACAGCTATTGCTATTGATACCATTATCAACCAGAAACGTAATTTTCTGGCAGGGAAGCCTGTATATTGTATCTATGTGGCTATCGGACAAAAAGGTTCGACAGTTGCCAATATTGTTAATACCCTTCAGGAGAAAGGTGCAATGGATTATACCATTGTCGTTTCTGCTACAGCTTCTGATCCGGCAGCTTTGCAGTTTAACGCACCTTTTGCCGGAGCTGCTATCGGTGAATATTTCAGGGATACAGGTCGCCATGCGTTGGTTATCTATGATGATTTGTCCAAGCAAGCCGTATCTTATCGTGAGGTTTCGTTGATTTTGCGCCGTCCTTCCGGTCGCGAAGCATATCCCGGAGATATTTTCTATCTTCACTCTCGTTTGTTGGAACGTGCTGCAAAAATTATTTCAAACGATGATGTAGCCCGCCGGATGAATGACTTGCCTGAATGTCTGAAAGATAAAGTCAAAGGTGGAGGCTCATTAACAGCGCTTCCTATTATTGAAACGCAAGCAGGTGACGTTTCTGCATATATTCCGACAAATGTGATTTCAATTACCGACGGACAAATTTTCCTTGAAACAGGATTGTTTAATGCCGGTATTCGTCCAGCCGTAAACGTAGGTATTTCTGTATCTCGTGTAGGTGGTAATGCCCAGGTAAAAGCGATGAAGAAAGTCGCCGGAACATTGAAAACCGATCAGGCTCAATACCGTGAACTGGAAGCTTTCAGTAAATTCGGAGGAGATATGGACCCGGTAACCAAAATGATTTTGGATAAAGGGAAAAAGAATGCGGAACTTCTGATTCAACCACAATACCAACCGCTTCCTGTAGGAAAAGAGATTGCGATTGTTTATTGTGGAACCCAAGGGTTGCTAAGTAATATCCCTGTTAAAAAAGTCCGTGATTTTGAAAAATCATTCTTAGACTTGTTGGAAATTAAATATCAAAAAGAAGTGCTTGATATATTGGAACTAGGCATTTTGAATGACGATGTTGCAAAAACCTTGAAAGAAGTTGCAGCAGAAGTTGCGGAAAAATACAAATAAATGGCCTCATTAAAAGAAATAAAAGGAAGAATAAATTCCGTCAAATCTACTCAGAAGATTACGTCGGCAATGAAGATGGTTTCTTCTGCCAAATTGCGTGTGGCTCAAAATCGAATTGAAAACTTTTTGCCATATCAGCAGCACCTGACTGAAATCATGAGTAATTTTTTATCTTCCGAAACAGACTATACTTCCCCTCTTTCCGTAAAAAGGGAGGTGAATGCGGTGGCAATTGTTGTTATTTCGTCAAACTCAAGTTTGTGTGGCGCCTTTAATTCCAATGTTATTAAGTTATTAAATCAAACAATAAAAGATTATCCGGATATTCCACGCGGAAAAATATATATTTATCCGATTGGAAAAAAGGTTGAAGATGCTATTAAAAAAGAAGGAGGGACAGTTCAGGGAAGTTTTGTCCAGTTGATGGAGAAACCCCGGTTTGATGGAGCCAAAATTATAGCGGATAATTTAATTGAAGATTTCCGTGACAAAAAAATCGACAAAGTCGAATTACTTTATAATCATTTTAAAAGTACTGCATCCCAGGTATCTAGAAGGGAGCAACTCTTACCTATTCAATTAGCGCCGAAGCAAAATACAAAAACGATTTCAACTGATTATATTGTAGAGCCGGATAAAATCACAATTCTGGAGGAATTAATACCTAAATCGTTAAGAATTAAGTTGTATGCCAGTATTATAGACTCTGCTGCTGCAGAGCAGGCGGCCAGGACAATGGCGATGCAAATAGCTACGGAAAATGCCAACGAAATTTTATCTGACTTAACAATACAATACAACAAACAACGCCAGCAAGCTATAACAAATGAATTGTTGGATATTATTGGCGGATCAGAAGCGCTGAAGTAATAATATTTACCCGATTTAAACTTTTTCTTTTTAGAAAAGTCTAATACATCGTAGTTAATTAAACTTAAGTATTATGAAAAAGATTGGAATGCTTGTATTTGTTGCACTACTGGTTTTCGGTATTGCATTTTCCCAACCGCCTCAGGGTGGAGGGCAACGGATGACTGTTGAAGAACGGGCTAAAAAAACTACGGAATGGATGACAAAAGAATTGAATTTGACTCAGGAACAAGTGGTTTCAGTTGATTCTATTAATTTGTTGTTTGCAAAAGTTCAACAATCTTATTTCCAGGCTGTTGATGGTGACCGTGATAAGATTAGGGAAGCTATGGTTACTTTAGGAAAAGAAAAAGAAGATGCTTTTTCCAAAGTGCTTACTTCAAAACAAATGGAAGATTACAAAGCCAAAATCCAGGAAATGATGAATAATCGTGGTTTCAAGGGTGGTGGCGATAGAAGGTGATTCAATCGAAATAATATTTTACTCTCAGGCGAAGTATATTGCTGAAAGTGTCAAAATTATTATCCATTGTGTTTCGTGAAAGTTGAAGCGTATAAATGGCTTCAAAACGAAGTTTATAAGTTAAACGATAGCCAGCTCCTACCCTGAAACGAGTACGGTTTGCGAATCGTTCAGAAATATCTTTGGATGTGGAAAGGAAAACTTCTGCATCGGTAATGGTATACCACATATTATCTTCAAAATAAGAATGCTTATTTAAAGGATAAATCAACTCTCCCCGAATCCTGATGCGATTTCCTATATCCCAACTGTCTGTATTTCCATCGTAAGCCCAACGTTCTTCAAGCCGCGTTAGTATGCGGACTTGTGGGCGATGTGTAGGGGTTAAATAGCATCGCGCGCCTAGCATTGCACGTAATTCAAAAGTATTCTCCGATTCTTTCTGCATAGTGTATGCAAATGGAATTGCAGAAACTAAATCCACATATTGATTGATATTCCACTCGAATTCGGGCGTATTGCTGATGCAGAACCATTCATTTCCACCTGCCAGAAGTGCTTGAGCGCTTATTTCATTTTGAAATAAGTATTTTTGTTTAAAAACATAGTTGAATTCTCCATCGACCCAAAGCTGGGCATCTGAAGTTGTTTGGGAAAGGGAATTTGCAGAATAAGAGGAAAACAGCAATAAAAATACAGCAAAAATTAGATTAAACTTTGCCTTATCATTCATATTTTTTATACGCTTAGGCTATCGGATAGCCACTTTCCGAACCGTATCGTTAATCTTGAGAATATAATAGCCTTTAGGAACATTCAAAATATACTCTCCTGAAGATGTCTTAATTTCAATTTCAGCAACTTTAACTCCTACGACACTGAAAATCTCAATCTTCTTTCCTAAAGGGGCATTCTCAGTGAAAATCTTATTTCCAACTACATTCATTTCTATAATGCGATCAGTATCCACCATATTTACTGATTTAGGCTTTATATCTTGTTGGGCCAAAACCGTAGTCTGGAAGCACACACATGCGAACAAGAATAGTAGTGAAAGCAGACTTTTCTTCATATTTTTATAGAAATCGGAAAATTTTCTACAAATATACAACAATTCAGATAAAAAATAGTTGTGACGTTTAGAAAGTTTATTCTCAAAGACGCTGATACATGAATTTTTTTAAGAAAAAAATGAAGAATGGGCTTGCGTCCGATAACTGGCGCAAGCCCATTCTTCATTCTTCATTTTTTCATTTCTACCAAATCGCTACCCTGTCTTCTTTCTTAACAAAGAGTTTGTTTTCAGGAGTTACGTTGAATGCATCATACCAGGCATCAATTTGAGGTAGTGCAGCATTCACGCGCCATTTGCCCAATGAATGAGGATCCACTTTGGTCAGTTTGCGGATTTCTTCATCCCTGATATTTCCGGCCCAAACAGTTGCATAACCAACGAAAAAGCGTTGAGCGCCTGTGTATCCTTCCAATTCAGGGGCGGGTTTTCCCGCTAATGAATTTTGATAAGCTTGCCATGAAACCTGTAATCCGCCCTGGTCGGCGATATTTTCACCTAAAGTAAAACGACCATTGGCATGGATGGTATCAATTACGATGATATTATCGAAAAATTTAACCAAAATATCGGCCCTTTCATCAAATCTTTTGGCATCATCGGCTGTCCACCAATCTTTCAGATTTCCGTCTTTGTCAAATAATCTTCCCTGATCGTCAAATCCGTGAGTCATTTCGTGACCGATTACTACACCGATTGCCCCATAGTTAACTGCATCATCAGCTTCCATATTGAAAAATGGCGGTTGAAGAATAGCAGCCGGGAAACAAATTTCGTTGGTAGTTGGATTATAATAAGCATTAACTGTTTGGGGAGTCATTTGCCATTCATCTTTATCAACAGGTTTACCGAACTTGTCAATCATGTAATTAAAGTCGAAATTGTTTGACCGGATTGCATTGACAAAGTATGAGTCTGCTTTGTTGATTTCTAATTTTGAATAATCTTTCCATTTGTTAGGATAACCGATTTTTACTTTGAAGGCAGATAGTTTTTCCTGTGCTTTTACTTTGGTAGAATCGCCCATCCATGATAGATTGTTGATTCTCTCTCCTAAAGCTGTCTGAAGATTTTTTACCAATTTAAGCATTCTTTCTTTTGCTGCTGGTGGGAAATGTTTTTCCACATACATTTGCCCTACTGCTTCGCCTACAGCTCCATTCACTGCATCTACACTGCGTTTCCATCGAGGACGAAGTTCTTGTTTCCCTGAAAGTGTTTTTCCGTAGAAATCAAAAGAAGCATTCAGGAAGTCATCACTTAAAAATCCTGCCGAAGAATTGATCACTCCCCAGGCTAAATAATATTTGATATCCTGTAATGGAGATTCTGCCAATATTTTACTTGCTTCCGCAATAGGTTCAGGCTGGGAAACATTTAAGTCTTTTACATCTTTCAATCCGATATTTTCGAATAATACTTTCCAGTCGATGTCCGGAGCAATTTTTTGCAAATCCCCTAGAGCCATTTTATGATAATTATCTTCCGGATTACGCATTTTTTCGCGTGGATAAGCGATAGTTGCCAACCGGGTTTCAATTTTCATAATGGCTTTGGATGCTTCTTTCGCCTGAACTTCTGAATATCCGGAAAGGACAAATAATTTTTCGATGGTTTCAATGTATTTGGAGCGAATCATCTCCGTATTCTTATCCTTATCTAAATAATAATCACGATCTCCCATACTCATTCCTCCTTGTTGGGTGTTCAGGATATTCATATCACTGTTTTTGAAATCGGCTTCAACATAAACATAAAAAAGATTAAAAAAGCCGTCACGGATAAGATTTGCAATTTCACCATTCAATTGCGATTTATCATTTAACACTTCGATGTTTTGTAAATAAGCTTTCAGAGGTTCCCCTTTTTCCTGGTTAAGTTTTACACTATCCATTGAAATCGCAAATAAATCACCGATTTTTTGAGGAATACTTCCTTGCTGATTTTCCTGATGACTGAGAGATTCAATCAATTCCTTTACCTGTTTTTGAGATGTTTCCCTTAACTCATCGAATGTACCGAAACGGGAGTATTCAGCGCTTAAAGGATGGCTGTCAATCCAGCCGCCACAGGCATACCGGTAAAAATCGTTACCAGGCACAATAGTTGTATCACGGTTGGCGAGGGTAATCCCTCCGTCTAAATTTTCCTGTTTGGATTGTTTACAGGCAGTTGTAAGCATAATTAATGCGATAAAGTAAAATACATGTTTCATAATCTCCTGTTATAATGAGGTTTGACTTTCTAATTCTATTGTATATTCCGTCCATTTTTCCATTATGTTATCCAACTCTTCCTTCTTTTGTCCGTATTTCATTAATAAATCTACGTTGGAAGCGCCTTCCTGAGTTGATAATTGTTGTTCTATAGATTTTATTTCTGTTTCCAGATTTTCAATTTTGCTTTCACATTCGGAAATATTTTTTTCAATTTTCCGGAGCTGTTTTTGCTGTTCCTTTCTTTCCTCGTATGATAATTTATTTTCTGAAAGTTGATTATCTTTAGATTTTGGCTCCAAAGGTACTGTTTCTTTTCGTTCTAATTCGGATAAATTCTCGATTTTTTTCCGTTCCAGGAATTCGTATATTCCCCCCAGATGTTCCTTGACCCGTTTGTTGCCGAATTCATAGACTTTGTCGACCAATCCGGATAAAAATTCACGGTCGTGTGAAACTAAGATAACTGTTCCGTCAAATTCTTTCAGTGCATCTTTCAGCACATCTTTCGAACGCATATCCAGGTGGTTGGTTGGCTCATCGAGAATCAATAGATTTACAGGTTCCAATAGCAATTTAATCATTGCCAGTCGGCTTCGTTCTCCACCGGAAAGTACCGCCACTTTTTTATCAGAAGCTTCCCCGCCAAACATAAAAGCGCCGAGAATATCCCGGATTTTAGTCCGGATATCGCCCGTTGCCACCTGGTCGATTGTGTCGAAAACGGTCAGTTTTTCATCTAATATATCTGCTTGGTTTTGTGCGAAATAACCGATTTTTACATTGTGTCCCAATTGAAGTTTTCCTGTATATGGAATTTGCTCCATAATACATTTAACCAATGTAGATTTACCTTCTCCGTTTTTGCCCACAAAAGCAATTTTATCACTCCTGTTGATAGTAAATGTTACATTTTCGAAGACCACATGATTTCCATAACTTTTAGCAACATTTTCCATAATGACAGGGTATGATCCGGAGCGTGGAGCCGGTGGAAATTTGAGCCTCAGGGCAGAATTGTCTTCATCATCCACTTCGATTCGTTCAAGCTTATCTAGTTGCTTCATGCGACTTTGGACTTGCACAGCTTTGGTTGCTTTATACCTGAAACGCTCAATAAAAGCCTCTGTATCTCCTATTTGTTTCTGTTGGTTTTCGTATGCCCGTAGTTGTTGTTCACGTCTTTCTTTTCTCAGGACTACATATTTCGAATAATTGACCCGGTAATCGTATATTTTCCCAAGTGAAATTTCGATGGTCCGTTGGGTTACATTATCAATGAATGCCCGGTCGTGTGAAACCAATATAACTGCGTTGGCCCTTGTGGAAAGGAAATTTTCGAGCCATTGGATTGATTCTATGTCCAGATGGTTGGTTGGCTCATCAAGCAGCAGGATGTCAGGCCTTTTTAATAACAGTTTGGCTAATTCGATACGCATTCTCCAACCTCCGCTGAATTCTTTTGTGGGTCTGTCGAAATCATTGCGTGAAAATCCCAATCCGAGTAATGTACGTTCCACCTCGGCCTGAAAGTTGGAAGCGCCTTCCATTAATAACTGTTCGCTAAGCGTAGTTACTTTGTCTATAATTTTGTGATATTCATCTGATTCGTAGTCGGTTCTTTCTGCTAATTTCCGGTTCAACGACTCAATGTCAACTTCCATCTTTTGAATATATCCGAAAGATAAAGATGCTTCTTCCAATACTGTTCTCTCATCTGTAAGCACCATCTGTTGTGGTAGGTAACCTATGGTAACATCTTTCGGCATGGAAACACGTCCTCTTGTCGGTGCATTTATTCCGGCAAAAATTTTCAACATGGTGCTTTTCCCTGCTCCATTTTTACCGACTAAAGCAACCCTGTCTTTTTTGTCGACAACAAAAAAAACATCATCAAAGAGGGTAAATCCTCCGAATTCAACAGTTAAACCTTCTACAGAAAACATTTGGAATTAATTGAGAATTAAAAGTTGAAATTGTGCGTTAGCTATCCCCCTCCAAAGGGGGATAGCTAACGCACAATTTCAACTAAATTGATTTCAGCCAAGCTTGCGCCATCAATTGAGCTCCGGCCATTGACGGATGCACACCATCTCCTCCCCAATAAGAAGCAGGGGCTTTTTTCAAGGCTTCATTAAATACTTTTTGGAAAGGAACAAATTTGGTGTTGTAATCTTTTGCAATTTGTTTGGCAACATTCCTGTAGCCGGAAAATTCGCCTTCCCAGGTTTCATCCAATGCTGTTCCTCCTGCAAGGATGAATGGTTCGCAAATGATTATTTTGATAGCTGGAAATTGTTTCTTTGTGTAAGCAACCAAATCACGGTAATCAGCATCATATTTGGCCAAATCGCCCTCGTAATTATGTTTTTTTTTATGCCAATAATCGTTTACTCCGATAAGTATGCTTAATACATCCGGTTTCAAGTCTATACAATCTTTTTCCCAGCGTTCCCTCAATTGGTAAACTTTATTTCCGGAAATCCCACGATTATAAATCTGAAGATTTTTGTCTCCATTATCAGCTAATAATTGTGCGGAAGTAAACATTGCATAACCATTTCCCAACATGGATTGTTTGTTAGGAGTGTCTTCATCTTCCCGTTTTCTTCCGGCATCTGTAATTGAATCTCCCTGGAAGAGAATTACAGTACCTTCTTTTTTAATGCTTGCGGCGATTTTTGAAATCTCTTTACTTTCAGGCATCGCAGCATTCAGTATTTCGGGAATTAAAACCGCACCGGCGCCTGCCAGTGTCGCTTTTTTGAAAAAATTGCGTCTGTCCATTAAAAAAGTTTCTCCGGGTATTCGCCCTTGTTGATTAATTTCTGGATTTTATCTACTACCATTTGGCGGTCTTCAGCATAAGTTACTCCAAACCATTTAGAAGGAGTGTCCAATACTTTTACAGTGCATTTTTTACTTGTAATCAGATTATTTACAACCAAAGGAATGAAAAATTCTGCTTTGATATTTTCTGCATTATTTTTCAGGAAATCAATAAAATATTCTTCTGAATATTGGAAATACTCCGGAGTAAATCCCCACATGTTCATGGATACAGGTGTGTTTTCTCCTGCCGGAGCCATATTGCCTTTTTCAACTTCATATTTGATGACGCCATCTGTATCACGGATGATATAAGTGCGTTCCACTACGGTTGTCAGGTTCTGATTTGCATCAGTTTCACAGATACCACGGGCTACAGAACCGCTTTCTGACAATGTATTCCCTAAACGATAACCAATCATGCAATAATCATTTTGTTTGCCATTTAATCCGGACAAATAATCTGCAAGGATTTTAAAGCTTTCACGGCCGTAGAAATCATCTGCATTGATTACTGCAAAAGGTTCTTTGATAACATCTTTTCCCATTAATACAGCATGGTTTGTTCCCCATGGTTTTACACGTTCAGGATTCAATGTAAATCCTTCCGGAAGGTAATCTAATTCCTGAAATACCAGCTCTACAGGAGTAACATTTTGGTATTTGCTGATAATTTTTTCGCGGAAATCGGCTTCGAAAGAATGACGGATTACGAATACAACTTTACCGAATCCACCTCTTACGGCATCATAGATGGAATAATCCATAATTGTTTCGCCATTAGGGCCTAATCCGTCGAGTTGTTTTAATCCTCCATAGCGGCTACCCATTCCGGCAGCAAGTACAAATAAAGTAGGTTTCATAAGATATTTATTGGGGTTTATAATGTTTTTAACCACAAAGGCACGGAGAACATAGAGGAATTAATTCTCCATGACCTCCGTGCCTCTATGGTTTATTTTGAAATATCGGATATTCCTTGTTGATTATTCTGCAGGTTGTTCTTCCGGAGTTGCCGGTGCAGTAAACGGAGAAACTGCGTTAGGATCAACCATTGTTGCATTTTGAATGTCTTGTTTGATTGCAGAATCCTTTGTTCCTGTAATTTGTTTCGGAACAAAAACGGCAGCTACTACACATAATACAATAACAGCGCCAGCCAAACTCCAGGTAGCTTTTTCCAGAAAATCGGTGGTTTTGCGCACACCCATTACCTGGTTTGAGGAAGAGAATCCTGCTGCCAAACCTCCACCTTTGGAGTTTTGTATCATTACGATGAATATTAAAAGAATAGCGGCAATAACAATCAAGACAGTAATAAATCCGTACATTTTGTTTTATTTTTATTTATTGTTAGTAATCAATTTGTTTAATTCTTCAATTTGGAGTGCAAAGTAAGTACTTTTTTCCGGATATTGCAAGTTTAATTTTTGGATAATTTGCAAGGCTTTCTCATATTTTTTCTGTTTGATATAGATTTTGGCCAAAGTCTCTCCCAAAAAGTCGTTTTTTTCCTTTGCTTGAAATGATTCGGAAACAATATTTTCACCTTCACTCAATTTGATTTTGATTGGAGATTGTTTATCTTTTTCAAGGAAATCATCTATTGTTTTCTGGTGTTTTAATGGTTGGGTATGGGTTAGGTTATTTTTCTCTTCTTCCGATAAAAGAGATAAGTAATCTGTTGAGACCAATGCTCCGGAACTTCTACCGAATTCAAATTCTTCTTCAATTACATTTTCTGAGGCCAGGAAAGAATCGATTGAAGAAAATGTATTTTCTAAATTTTTGTCCTCCTTTTCCTCCAGATTATCGAAATTGAAAGATGCAAATTTATCTTTTTCTATCCAATAATAAAGTTTTTTTCTGTCGGGTGCATAAAGTGCCATTTTACGCAACTCCATAGGAAAAGATAAATCTTTTTCTATTTGCAGGTTTTTCAGGTAGAGCATCCTGACTGTTTGGAAATAAGGATATTCCTCAACTAAATTTTTCAGTTGTGGTAATGTATCTCCGTTTAACAATCCGGGAGATTTCATCAATTTGAAGATATCATTGACAGTCATCTACCAGTTTCCTAATGTAGCGTTATAAATTTGATCTACTAAATCTTCAATTATTTCCGGTATCAGTTGGTCTTGTACCTGATCTAATGTCTGATCATTCGAAAACGGCTTGGAAGAAGTGAAACTTTGTTCCAGGTCATCAGTTGGCCTTTTATTGTTTGTATACCTGACTTTTACTGTTACAGAAAGTTCGGTCATTGAGGCATAAGAATTTTCCTTAACAGCCAATCCTTTTACTTCGTATCCGGTAATTTCGCCTTCGAGTTCCAGGTCTGCATTGTTATCCACTATTTTTAACCGGGTTTGGCGGATATATTTATTTCTCAGGGCATCGCTGAATGTTGCGGAAAGAGTAGGGTATACCAATCTTGCATGATTGGGAAAATCCTGTATGGATATTGTCTTAATCAGGTTATAATCGACTGATGCTCCGTTGAATTTGTATGAAATAGAGCAGGAGTTGAGTAGTATGCCGGTGAATAGTATAAAAATTATTCTTTTCATTATTCCAGATTATATTCTTTAATTTTTCGATAGAGAGTTCTTTCTGAAATCTTTAAATCGGCAGCGGCATCCCTCCTTTTTCCATTGTGGCGGGTTAATGCTTTGCGAATCATTTCTTTTTCGACCTCTTCGAGTGATAGTGTCTCTTCCACATAATCAACGTTTTCATCTTTACAAATTTCGTTGGTGGAATCTTTATCAACGGGATTAAAAACTGTTATGTCTTTAGCTGGAATTGAAGGTGTATATGATACCGGCTTTTCAGGAACAGAAGGAGGGATGTTTCCGGACATTATTCCATGTACCAATGCTTTTAAATCATTGACATCTTTCTTCATATCGAACAAAATCTGGTAAAGGATTTCCCGCTCGCTTCCAAATGTTTTCGAATCACCTTCTCTGTTTGTTAATGCAGGCAACCGTTCAATATCAGGATTTGTCAGATATGTTTTAAGTGTAGCTGCCGAAATATCCCGTTCCCTTTCAATAATAGACATCCTTTCGGTGATGTTTTTCAGTTCGCGGATATTTCCAGGCCAACGGTAATTGACCAAAACCAGCCTTGCATCTTCCATTAACTGGATAGGCGGCATCCTGTATTTTTCGGAAAAATCGCTTGCAAATTTCCGGAATAAAAGCAAAATGTCTTCTTTCCTTTCACGTAGGGGAGGAATATGGATCGGAACTGTATTCAACCGGTAATATAAATCTTCCCTGAATTTGCCATTCCTTATGGCTTGAATCAGATCAACATTTGTTGCCGCTACAATTCTTACATCCGTTTTTTGTACTTTGGATGAACCAACTTTCAAGAATTCGCCATATTCCAATACCCTCAATAAACGGGCTTGGGTCGATATAGGTAACTCCCCGACTTCATCCAAAAAAATAGTACCGCCATTGGCTACTTCAAAATAACCCTTCCGTTCTCCTAAAGCTCCTGTGAATGAGCCTTTTTCGTGTCCGAATAGCTCTGAGTCAATCGTTCCTTCGGGAATAGCCCCGCAATTGACTGCAATATATTGACCGTGTTTACGGGCGCTGTTTTGATGAATCATTTGGGGAAATGCTTCTTTCCCTACGCCACTTTCCCCAATAATGAGTACCGACAAATCAGTAGGAGCGATTAGTAGCGCTTTCTCGATTTCCCGGTCTAACAACGGACTGCTTCCTATGATACCGAACCGTTGCTTTATACCTTGTATGTCTATTTTTGCCATCGTGTTATTTTTGAATTACCTTGACCTTATCCACCCGGTTGTGGTCCATGATGAGGACTTCAAAAGTGAAATTTTCCCATTGGGTTATATCGCCCGGTTCGGGTATTTTTTCCAGTTTATCCATAATGTATCCCCCCAAGGTAATATATGATGTGAAATCTTTGTCTAATACATCGTCATTTAATCCCACTTTTTCCAATAATTCTACAAATGGAATCTGTCCATCGACAATTAAACTTCCGTCGGCCTGTTTGATTGAACTGTATTCGAATTCATCAGTTTCCGATATATCGCCAACCAAAGCATCTAATATGTCGTTGATGGTGACGAATCCTTTAACACTCCCGAATTCGTCTACCACAATAGCCTGGTAAGATTTTTGCTTTTGAAAGCGTTCCATTACCGAGTAGGCTTTGTTGGTTATGATTACAACTTGTACGGGACGGCATATTTTTTGCAAATCTACAATTTTTGTATCGAAATTATCTCCAATTAAATCTTTAGTATGTATAAAGCCGGTAACTTCATCAACTTTTCCATTGCAAAGCGGGTAAACAGTATGCCTGTTTTCTTCGATAACTTTTTTATTTGCTTCAGGAGTATCTTTTATATCTAACCATTTAATTTCGTTTCGGGGAGTCATTAATGTCTGGATGCGCCTGTCGCCCAAACTGAAAACATTTTGTATCAGTTCTTTTTCGGTTTCTTCAATTATCCCGCCTTTATGGCTTTCTGCAATAATCACTTTTAATTCTTCTTCCGAATGGATATCTTCTTGTTCATGAACGGGTTGAATGCCGATAACTTTTAGTATTATGTTAGCTAATCCGTTAAGCAACCAAATAAATGGGCGAAATAAAATGTAGAAAAATCTTAATGGGATGGAAACTGCAAATGTAACAGGTACAGGTTTCCTGATTGCTAACGATTTGGGAGCCAATTCCCCTAATACAATATGAAAAATTGTAATCAGGATAAATCCTGTGACGATTGCTAATTTATGAACGAAGGGCAAACTGACATTAATGTTAAACAGGGAGAAGAAATTAAGAATAATTTGGGTGAAAACGCTTTCTCCGATATAACCTAAAGCAAGGGAAGCAATTGTAATTCCCACTTGAGTAGCAGCCAAATAGCCATCCAAATTGCTTGTTACACTTTTAGCAACATTCATAATGGTTTTATTTGCATTTTTCCTCACTTCTAATTGAGAATTCCGGACTTTCACTATTGCAAATTCGGCGGCAACGAAAAATCCATTAAGGAAGACGAGCAATAATGTAAAAAGAAATTTTAGAGTCATGATTTGAACTAAGAACTAAGAACTAAGAACTAAGAACCAAGAGGCTTGTGCAGACTGTTGTTGCTATAGTTTAATTCACTGAATTTTTTTTTGTTTCGACAATAGAACGCAAATATAATGCTTTTGCGGTAAATTTGAGGGGGTAAATCAGGTAAACTTTTGGATAAGTTATCTTTGCGGACTTTTCCGTATTGCTTTTTATTTCTCCTGAATTCTTTCCGTGCATTAAAAACGGCTTTAACATTGCCTTTTTCACGTTTAAGAAAAAATACAAATGCAGCCAATATATCTAAGAACAATCTGAAACGTAAAGTCTTCCGGAGATATTTGTCTGGCATATTTTTATATATCATCAGCAAATTATTCCGGAAATTCAGGAATGTTTTATGTGGATTAGACATGGAAAGTGTCGCTCCGCCAACATGATATACAATTGAAGACGGCAGGCAGACAATTCTTTTCCCACGGCTTACCAACCGCCAGCAAAAATCTATTTCTTCCTGGTGGGCGAAAAATAATGCATCCAATCCGCCGGCGTTTTTATATTCCTCAGTTTTCACGAACAGGCAAGCCCCGCTTGCCCACAAAATATCGATACAATCTTCATATTGTAATGTGTCTTTTTCTACTGTATTGAAAATCCGGCCCCGGCAAAAAGGATATCCGTATATATCTAAATATCCTCCGCTTGCACCTGCATATTCAAATGAAGATTTGTCCCTGTAAGATAGTATTTTAGGTTGCAGAACTACTACATCAGAATGAGTTTCAAGATAATCCAAAGCAGTTTCGAGCCACCCGGGAGTTACTTCTATATCAGAATTCAACAACACAATGTATGGGTGTTCCAATTGAGCAATGGAACGATTGTAACCTTCCGCAAATCCGTAGTTTTTATCTAACCGGATTAATTGTATGCCGGGATATTCCGATTTTAAGAAAGAAACGGAATCATCGTCTGAGGCATTATCAGCTACAATAATGTCAGCAATATGTTGGGGAGTAAAAGCAAGCAGTGACGGAAGAAATTTTTCCAGCAAAGATTTCCCGTTCCAGTTAAGAATGACGACTGCTATTTTTTTCATGTATTTTCTCTTTTGTATTTCCAGCGATTATGTGACCACAACCAAAGAGCGGGATTCCGTTTGATTGTATTCTCCATCAAGCGGATATATTTTTCTGTGATTTCGTTTTCCGGTTCGGCTTTCGGGTCATCGGATATTATCATTGCATCAGCTTCGTAGTAACCCCGCCTGGTTTTTTTTACATCGAAGTAACCAACCACAAATCCGGTTTGGCGGGCAATTTTTTCCGGTCCTGTTAATACAGCAGTATCCTGGTTCAGGAATGTAGTCCAGTAATCCATATTCCTTGAAGGTTTTTGGTCTGTGATGAATCCGATAAATATTTGCTTCCCTGACCTTATGGTTTTAATAATGGTGCGTAATGTGTCTTTTTTCTCAATGTTGATAGCGCCAAACCTGAGTCGTAAATTATACATCAATTTATCAAAAGGTTTATTTTTTAATTCCCTGTAAATCTGGCCGGCGAGTACATTTTCCGGTGGATACATAGCGAAGGAACTTATCCATTCCCAGTTTCCGTAATGTCCCATAGTCATTACAAATGATTTTCCGTCATCTATGTATGGTTGAAAAATTTCCAGGTTATTAAATTTCATCCTTTTACGCATTTCTTCATCAGAAATATGTAATACCTTTATTGTTTCAGCTATATAGTCGCAAAAATGCCGGTAAAAATCTTTTTCAATACAGATAATTTCTTTAAGGGATTTTTCGGGAAATGAGTTTACTAAGTTTTTCCTTACCAGCCGGCGACGATACCTGATAATATGATACATAAAAAATGTCAGGATATCGGAAAAAATATACAGGATGCGAAGAGGCAGAAGTGCATGTAGATAAGCAAATCCATACAGGAAGCCATATACAATTTTATCTTTCATTGACAATTTATTTTATTCGATCCAATCTATTTGCAGGGCAGATTCGTCATTATTGAATCTTTTTAATTTCACCTTAATTATTTTATTTATCATTTTTGAATCATAATCGGCTTCAACTTTCACATAGTTTTCTGTGAAGCCAACCATTTTTTTTCCTTTGCGGGTATGTTCGAAAATGACTGATTTTTCTTTTCCCTGTTGTGAAAGGTAAAAGTCATGCCATTTTTGAGCGGAAATATCCAATAGTTGCTTGCTTCTTTCCTGTTTTGTTTTCGGGTCAACGATGTGGTCAATTTTTAACGCCTGGGTACCTGGTCTTTCCGAATAAGTAAAAACATGCAATTGGGAAACCGGAAGGCTTTCGATAAACTGTCTGGCATTTTCGAAGTAAAAATCAGTTTCTCCCCGAACGCCGACTATTACATCCACGCCAATAAATGCATCCGGCATCAGTTCTTTGATTTTGTATATTTTAGAAGCAAAAAGCGTAGTGTCATATTTCCGGTGCATTAATTTGAGCACATCATCAGAACCTGATTGCAACGGAATATGGAAATGTGGGGCAAAACGTTTTGAACGGGCTACAAAATCAAGGATTTCATCTGTCAATAAATTGGGCTCTATGGACGAAATTCGGAAGCGTTCGATGGTTTCCACTTCATCCAAAGCCTTCACCAGATCAAAAAATGATTCACCTGTAGATTTACCGAAATCACCTATATTAACACCTGTCAAAACGATCTCTTTACCGCCGGAAATCCCTGCCAGCCGCGCCATTTCAACTAAATTATCGATTTTTCCGTTGCGGCTTTTTCCGCGGGCGAAGGGAATCGTGCAATAGGTACAATAATAATCGCAACCATCTTGTACTTTCAGAAAGTGCCTTGTGCGGTCATCTGCGGAACACGAAGGTGTGAATGTCTGAATGTCTTTGACCTTGGAGACTGCTATTTCATGTTTGTTTTTTTCGGAATAAGATTCTGTTAAATAATCCAGTATGTCTAATTTTTGCTCGGCACCTAACACTAAATTAACTCCTTCGATATTCGCAACATCTTCGGGTTTCAATTGGGCATAACATCCTGTAACTACCACGAAAGCATCCGGATGTTGTTTGGATATCCGTCTGATAGCCTGGCGGCATTTTTTGTCAGCTAATTCGGTTACAGAGCAAGTGTTAATAACGCAAATATCAGCCTGTTCTCCTGCTATGGCTTTGCGTATGCCGTTTTCAGCCAGCGTTTTACCAATGGTTGAAGTTTCGGCGAAGTTCAATTTGCAGCCTAATGTGAAATAAGCTGCTTTTTTATTTTCAAATATATTGGAATCTGTCATTTGAGATGCAAAATTAGTGATTTTATTTTACAATAAATATTTCAATATTTCTTTTGCAAAATCAGAAAGGGTTGTATCACGCGCACCCATGATTAAAATAACATCATCTTTCTGGCAATTTTCTTTCACATAGGGTAATATATCTTTTCGATTAGAAAAGAAGAGAATATGTTTATTTTGCTTTTGCATTTCCAACGCAACATCTTCAGACGTAATTTCTTTATTGACAGTTCCTCCGGCATAATACACATCTGAGAGTAAGAAATAATCATTATCCCTTAATGCTTTCAAAACATCTTCTTCCAATTCTTTATGAAAGAATTTCAGAGGTACGTAGCCATGAGGTTGAAACCATGCAAAAACACGTTTTCCTACTGACTGGGCAGCTCGGATAGCACATACTACTTCGGCCGGATTATGAGCAAAATCGTCAATTACAAAAATACCATTGACTTCACCTGCCAGTTGGGTGCGGCGGTAAATTCCTTCATAATTTTGCAGTGAATTGGCACAATCTTCAGTGGAAATACCCGTGGCGTTACAAACGGCAATGGCAGCCAATGCATTTTCCATATTGTGTTTTCCAATTACTGGAATTTGAAATGGAATCTCATTGCATTTGAAGAATATGGAGAAACCCTTTTGTTCAAAATCAGAACCTGAAAAGCCTATACTTCCCATTTCAAACCCAAAATCAAATGCTTTATTCTGAGAAAGTTTTCTGCTTAGCGGGTGACTTTGGTTGACAATAAATTTATCTTTTGTATGGGATTTGAATGTTTCAAATAATTGGAGAAGTTCGTCAAACTCTTTGTGGTCCCTGTCTATGTTTAGAAGAACTGCAATTTCCGGAATATAATTTACGATAGAACCGTCAGATTCATCAGCTTCAATCACTAACCAGTCACTATTTCCGACCCAGGCGTTTCCCGGTAATCCTTTTGCTTGTAAACTTGATAATCCGGCGCCATTCATAACGGAGGGTTCAAATCCACATGATTGCATGATATGAAAAATCATGGCTGTGGTTGTGGATTTTCCGGAAGTTCCGCCGACAGCTACAGTTCGTTTTTTTTCTGAAATGGAAGATAGAAGTTCCGAACGTTTTACTACCGGAATTCCTAAAGTTCTGGCTTTCTGTAATTCTATATTGGATTCTTCAATTGCGGTGGATATCACAACAACGTCAATATCAGTAGTTATTCCCGATGCATCCTGAAAATAACAATGAATGCCTTGTTGTTCGAATTGTTCTTGTATCAGTAGTTTTTTTTCTGCATTAAACAACCTGTCACTTCCTGAAACTTGCTTGCCTGTACCTTTTAAATATTGAGCGATGGCGCTCATTCCGGTTCCTGCAATTCCTATAAAAAAGAAATGGTTATATTTTTCAAAAGACTCCATTTGATATCATAATTTTGTAAGGCGCAAAGTTATCAAATATGTATCATTCATAAAACCAAACGGATAAAAAGTTCTTATATCTAATTTTTATTACTTTACTTATAAAAATTATACTTTTGCAAAATATTTTTTGTTATCAAATGTCTGATAAGATATAAAGTATAATTTTTTACATGGAATCATATAGCATAGTTATAACATTATTAGCTGTAGCGATAGGTTTATATCCTGTTGCAATCCGAATCAAATTGCCTTATCCGATATTATTACTGGCTGTGGGCATTGCCGTTGGATTTATTCCACGCTTTGGCAGTATATCAATTGATCCGGAAGTGGTGTTTTTGATATTTCTTCCGCCGATGCTTTATGATGCAGCATTTAATATCTCTTTCAAGGATTTTAAAAGTAATTTGAATACGATATCGCTTTTGTCAATATCTTTGGTTTTTATTACGACAACAGGTATTGCAGTGGTTGCACGTTATTGCATTCCCGGAATGACCTGGCCACTGGCATTTGTCCTTGGAGCCATACTTTCACCACCTGATGCTATTGCCGCTTCCGGAGTGACTAAAGGACTTGGTTTACCTCACCGTACGAGTACTATACTGGAAGGTGAAAGCCTGGTAAATGATGCGTCGGCACTCGTAGCTTTCCGTTTTGCTGTAGCAGCAGTAGCCGGAAGTGCATTTATTCCCTGGAAAGCAGGCTTGATGTTTTTAGTTGCCCTTGGAGGAGGTTTTTTAATGGGAGTCATAATATGGATGGCGTTTGCACTTATCAATAAAAAATTTAACCTAAGCACCTCTGTTATCGTCAGCCTTAATTTATTACTTCCTTTTGTTGTCTACCTTTTAGCAGAAGACGTTCATGTTTCGGGTGTAATCGCAGTGGTTACAGCAGGTTTGATTATTTCAAAGAATAAAGACAAGTTACCGGAAGCAGTGAAAATTCAATCCAAATCGGTTTGGGAAACGGCCATATTCATTTTAGGCGGCTTGATATTTGTTTTGATTGGGTTACAATTTCCCCAGGTTATTAAAAATATACCTTATGAGATATTCTGGCCGCTTATCGGATGCTCTTTCCTGATATTTTTTGTTGCATTGATAATCCGTATGATTACAATTTTCTGGCACCGGTTTGATTCCAAAAGAAAATCGGAATCAATCAGGAAAAGACATTCAAATTTCCCCGGAATAATATCAGGAGCAAATCTGGATGAAAAGCATAAAAAACAAATAGAAGAAAATTATAAAAAACGAATAGAACGTTATCTTAGTTTTGTTCCCCTTAGTATAAAAGAATGTATTGTTATCGGCTGGTCTGGAATGCGAGGTATTGTTTCGTTGGCAGCAGCTTTGTCTTTACCTTTATTGATGGATGATGGTAGTGTATTTCCACAACGGGATGTTATTATTTTCCTGACCGTAGTTGTTGTGATTATTATGCTTTTGGTGCAGGGATTGGGATTGCCGCTGTTGATTAAGGTTTTAAAAATAAGCGAACCTAAAAAGGAAAAGTAAGCTTACTTCCAGCTTGCCATGGATGGACAAATATTGTGATTTCAAAGGCTTTGATGGAGAAAATTACCAAAACGTCGGAACACCTACATTTATTTTAATTGACAAGGAAGGCATTATCCGGGGAAGATATGCACGACTTAGTGAGTGGTTGAAATAAATTAAGAGTTGCCTTGCCCCTTGCTGGGCGTAAGCTGCTCGTAATAGGCTTTGCTTATTACATAGCTAAAAACATTAATTCAAGTGAGAATTGAGACATGACTTTGAAAAATATCTTTCTATGGAAAGGCACAACCACAATTTTGAAGGACATAGTGTTCGCTGGGGTTCTTTTTACCTGACATGTAAGAGTGAGGGAAGCGACACGAAAGAGGAAGTCAGTGCAGTCAGTGCGAATAACATCAAGAACCTGAACATCCGGTTTTCTTCCGGAAAAGAGTTGAAAGACGCTGTTCAAAGAGCCAGTATCGTGTCCTTAGAAACGATATTAGGCGCTTCTAAATGAGGCTTTGATTGCATCGGGGAGAGACATTGATTGCTTCCCGATGAGACTTTTATCGCTCCCCGAAGAGACAAATGTTTCTCCGGGGAGCGTTTTTGTTGCCCATGCCTGACGAAGTCTGTCGGGGTAATATACGATTCCTCCGGATTTGTTTTACGAATCGGAAATAAGTAATATCGAAATAGTGTTATTGATTGTCGGAATTATATAATGAAAAAATCAATCCTGAATAATACTTTTGCAAAAATAGAATCAACTTTAAAATACGATATCATGAAGACAAAAAGATTTCAGGGTGACTGGCCGAAAATCGGTATTCGTCCCACTATTGACGGACGCATGGGTGGCGTTCGCGAATCATTGGAAAATCAGACCATGAACATGGCTAAAAGTGTGGTTGATTTATTGACTTCTACTATAAAATATCCTGACGGGACTCCTGTTCAGTGTGTAATTGCCGATTCCACCATCGGCCGTGTGGCTGAAAGCGCTGCTTGTGCTGAAAAATTCAAAAGAGAAAATGTAGGTGTAACAATCACTGTAACCCCTTGCTGGTGTTATGGAAGTGAAACTATGGACATGGATTCGCATACGGTAAAAGCAGTTTGGGGATTTAATGGAACGGAACGTCCGGGTGCTGTATATCTGGCTGCAGTATTGGCTGCTCATGCACAGAAAGGTTTACCTGCCTTTGGTATTTACGGACATGATGTACAGGATGCCGGAACCAGTGAAATTCCTGTCGATGTGAAAGAAAAACTGCTTCGTTTTTCCAAAGCTGCCATGTCGGTTGCTATTATGAGAGGCAAATCTTATTTGTCTATAGGAGCTGTTTGTATGGGTATTGCAGGATCTATTGTCAATACTGATTTCTTTGAAGATTATTTAGGCATGCGTTGCGAAGGTATTGATGAGGTGGAAATCATCCGCCGCATGACTGAAGGTATTTATGATAAAGACGAATTTGAAAAAGCATTGGCTTGGGCTAAAGCCAATTGCAAAGAAGGAGAAGATGTTTGTAACCGCAAGGATATGCAAAAAGACCGTACGGGAAAAGATAAAGACTGGGAATTCATAGTTAAAATGACTTTGATTGTCCGCGATTTGATGATTGGTAATCCCAAATTGAAAGAATTGGGATTCGGAGAAGAATCGCTCGGACATAATGCAATTGCTGGAGGCTTTCAGGGACAACGCCAATGGACTGATTTTTATCCCAATGGCGATTTTACAGAGGCAATTATGAATTCTTCTTTCGATTGGACAGGAATTCGCCAGCCATTTGTATTGGCTACGGAAAATGATGCATTGAACGGTACAGCCATGTTGTTTGGTTACTTGCTGACTAACACAGCTCAAATATTTGCCGATGTCCGTACTTACTGGAGTCCTGAAGCTGTTGAAAGAGTAACCGGCAAGAAATTGTCGGGTAAAGCGGCCAATGGTATCATTCACCTGATTAATTCGGGAGCTGCTTCTCTTGATGGTTCGGCACGTCAATCTGATGCCAAGGGAAATCCGGCTATGAAACCTTTCTGGGAAATCAATGCATCAGAAGCAAAAGCCTGTTTAGATGCCACAACTTGGGTTCCTGCCAACCGCGAATATTTCCGTGGAGGCGGTTTCTCTTCTAAATTCCTTACCCGCGAAGGCATGCCTTGCACAATGGTTCGTTTGAATCTGGTGAAAGGTCTTGGTCCTGTATTGCAAATTGCAGAAGGCTGGACTGTGGAATTAGATCCAGTGGCTCACAAAATTCTCGATGATCGTACAGATAAAGGCTGGCCAACCACCTGGTTTGCTCCCCGTCTGACAGACAGCGATAATTTTAAAGATGTATATTCCGTTATGAATAATTGGGGCGCCAACCATGGTTCTATCAGTTATGGACATGTCGGAGCCGATTTAATCACATTGGCTTCCATGTTGCGTATACCTGTTTGCATGCATAATGTTGACGAGAAAGATATTTTCCGTCCGGCTGCTTGGAGTGCATTCGGTATGGATAAAGAAGGTGCTGACTACCGGGCGTGCCAAACTTATGGACCACTTTATAAATAAAATGGATTTAAAACAAGGCTACCGAAAAGAACAGGCAGAAACAAAAATACGTTTCTGCCAGTTCCTTAAATTGAATTCTGAAACGATCGAAGAATATAAATACTGGCATGACAGTAAGAATATTTGGAAAGAAGTACCGGAAGGTATCCGGAAATCCGGGATTTTAGATATGGAAATTTATGTCATTAATGATATGGCGTTTATGATTATCGAAACACCTGTTGATTTTGAATGGGATGAGGCATTCGGTCGTTTGGCTACTTTCGAACGGCAAGCCGAATGGGAAGCATTTGTATCCAAATTCCAGAGTGTCGGAGAAGGAAAACGTTCAGAAGAGAAATGGCAATTGGTTGAGAGAATATTTTCATTAACTGATGCGTTAAATATTAATAGACGAGTGGATAAATAGATGAGTTAACTAACTGTCCTTATATAATTCGCCAGTTTATTATCAGCATTAAAAGATTATGATTACAGAACAACAAATATCAGCATTTATAGAACAAGCACATCGTGTAGGCAAAGAACGCTTGCAACTTTGTAGCAGTGGAAATCTTTCGTGGAGAGTGGATGAAAATACTGCGTTAGTTTCAGGAACAGGTTCATGGCTTCCTTGCCTGAAGAAAGAAAATGTGGCTGTTTGTGAGATATCAAGCGGCAACCGGATAGATGGTTCCAAGCCATCAATGGAGAGTTCGTTCCATTTGGGAATTATGCGCACACGCAAGGATGTGAATGTGGTGTTGCATTTTCAGTCGGAATATGCAACAATTATTTCCTGCATGAAAGAAAAACCCGCCGATTTTAATGTAACTGCCGAAGTTCCATGTTATTGTGGTAAAGAAATTCCGGTAATTCCGTATTATCGTCCCGGCTCGCCCGAATTGGCTAAAGCAGTTACGGAAGCGATGATTGCTCATGATTGCGTCCTTTTGAGTAAACATGGACAAGTGGTTTGCGGAAAAGATTTTGATGACGCTTTTCAGAAAGCTGTCTTCTTTGAAATGGCTTGTAGCATTATTGTGCGTTCAGGTAAAGGCAATTATCTCACTCTCACCAGGGATGAAATAAATGATTTGGAAGTGTATGTGTTAGGGAAAACTCAAAAATAATCTTGAATCAAATCTTATGAAAAACGCTTATTTGGCTTTGGATTTGGGCGCCGGAAGCGGACGTGCCATTGCCGGATATTTCAAAGACGGACATATATATACAGATGAAATATTAAGGTTCGAGAACCGTCCGGTTAAACTTGGTGACACTGTGTATTGGGATTTCCTTTCTCTTTTTGATAATGTAAAAAATGGGATTTCTATTTCCGTAAAGAAGGGTTACGATTTACGTGGAATAGGTGTAGATACCTGGGGGGTAGATTTCGGTTTCCTTGACAGGAATGGAAAACTGCTTTCGAACCCTGTTACTTATCGCGACAACCGGACAGCCGGTATGAGCGCGGAAGCTTTCAAGTCAGTTTCAAAAGAAGTTATGTACCGCATTTCGGGCATTCAATTGATGGAAATAAACACGCTTTTTCAATTGTTGAGTCTGGTTAAGCAACATGCACCTGTTCTTGGTGTTGCAGAAAAACTATTGTTCACTCCCGACCTTATAAATTATTTTCTGACAGGCAAAGCTGCTAATGAATATACTATCGCCTCTACTTCACAATTGCTAAATGCGCAAACTAGAGCGTGGGACGAATCTCTGTTTGAACATTTGGGATTACCCCTAATTATGGAAAAAGTTATCAATCCGGGAGAGACAATCGGACTGTTAACTAAGGAAATAGTTGAAGAAACGGGAGCCTCAAAAGCAAAAGTATACGCGGTAGGATCTCATGATACGGCAAGCGCCATTGGTGCTATTCCTGCAGAAGGTGATAATTGGGCTTTCCTGAGTTCGGGAACCTGGTCTTTATTGGGAGTATTAACGGAGAACCCCATACTAACGGAAGAAGCTTTTGCAAACGATTTTACCAATGAGGGCGGTGTCGACGGTAAAATATTGTTTATGCGTAACATTACGGGTTTATGGTTACTGCAGCGCCTGATAGCCGGATGGGAAAAAGAAGAAGGACAAAAACAATTGTATGAAGTTTTACTATTGGAAGCTTCAAAGGCAGTTCCGTTCAGAAGTGTTGTCGATAGCGACAATGCGATATTCTCCAACCCGCTAAGTATGAGTGAAGCTATCAATGAATATTGCAAAAATACAAAGCAACCAGTTCCTCAAAGTAAAGGCGAATATGTGCGCTGTGTGCTTGAATCGCTTGCCTTGAAATATTCTGTTGTTATGGAGCGTTTAAAACAATGCACCGGCAAATCTATTGAAAAATTATATGTTGTAGGAGGTGGAAGCCAAAATACTCTGTTGAATCAAATGATTGCTGATGCCCTGAACATGGAAGTGGTTGTAGGATTGACAGAAGCTACTGCTATTGGAAATATTATGCAGCAAGCCATTGCTGATAAATATATCAAAGATTGGAAAGCTGGACATAAAATTATCAGGAATAGTTTTAATTTTGTAACATACAAACCGGAGGCCCACGACAAATGGCTTTCCCAAAGAAATAAAAACCTATAAAATATTAAACTTACATGGATAACACAAAAAGTATGTTTAAGGGAAAAAATGGAGTGAATTATCTTTTTCCCTTTGTTCTTATCACAGGTCTGTTTTTGTTGTGGGGATTCGCTCACAGTTTGCTGGATGTGCTAAACAAGCATTTCCAGGATTCATTAGAACTTACTAAGGCTCAATCCGGTGCAGTGCAGGCTTCTGCTTATGGAGCCTACTTTCTGATGGCTATTCCTGCAGGTATTATCGCCCGGAAATTCGGATATAAAGCAGGTATCATTATCGGATTGATATTGTTTGCTACAGGAGCGTTTTGGTTTGTTCCCGCAGTGGGGATAAACACATTCTGGGCATTTTTATTGGGCCTGTTGATTTTATTCTCCGGACTTACATTTCTGGAAACAGTTGCAAATCCATATACTATTGTTCTTGGTCCGCCTGAAAGAGCTGCAAGTAGAATCAATCTGGCCCAAACGTTCAATGCGATAGGCTGGATACTTGGCCCTTTAGTGGGCTCCATTTTGATATTCAAAAATGAATCTGAAAAGTCTATTTTTGAACTCTTTATTAACGCTCTGGAGAAAGTATTTTTAGGAGTCCGGGAAACGGCACAGGAAGTATTGACTGCAGCGGAACAGCATACCGAAAATTCAGCGCTTATTCCTCCTTATGTAGGACTTGGCTTTGTTGTTTTAATTGTTCTTGTCTTGTTTATTTTTGCAAAACTTCCGGAAATCCATGCAGAAGATAATGCCCATGAAACCGGTGAAAATGATGCAATTAACTCCAATTTGCCTTTGATCAAACAAAAACACTTTGTTTTCGCAGTTGTAGCACAGTTCCTTTATGTGGCAGCCCAAACAGGTATCGGTAGCTTTTTCATTAATTATACCATTGAAGTGAAAGAATTGCAGCTTAACGAATTGCAAGGAGGATTGTTACTTGGTTTGGGCGGAATGGCTTTATTTGCCATTGGACGTTTTTCCGGCAGTATGATAATGAAAAAAATAAAACCGGGAACATTGTTGGGTACCTTTGCACTTATCAATACTTTATTGATGATAATAGTAACAATGGTTCATAATCGTTTTGGAGTTATGGCGCTTATTGCCACTTATTTATTCATGTCCATTATGTTCCCTTCAATATTTGCTTTGGGAATTAAAGGATTGGGTGAGCGTACCAAAACAGCAGCCTCAATACTCGTGCTTACAGTGGTAGGAGGCGCTATAGCTCCATCATTAATGGGACTTATAGGTGAAAAAAATATGAGTATCGGGTTTATCATTCCTTTGGTATGCTTCCTTTGCATTTCATTTTTCGGTTTTGTTGGAAGTAAAACTAAGAAGCAGGTATAACCTGAGGTTTTCATTCACAATTTTAAGTATCAAATAATAGACTTTTGAAGATGAAACAAATTGTATTTTATATAGTAATCCTTATATTTGTTTTCCAAGGATGCTGTGATAATCCGGAACAAGTAAAACAACAAGTGAACATGAATAAGATAACAGCTATTACCTGGCAGGAGGAATTTAATGGTATACTTCCTTTGCTGGGGCATCGTAATTGGGTTTTGATCGTAGATAAGGCATTCCCTTTGCAAAGTTCGGTAGGAATGAAGTATATAGATACTCGCGAAGACATACTGGATGTTGCAGGTAAAGTGCTTACAGAAATAGAGAATGCGCCACATGTGAATGCTGTTGTTTACACTGATAAAGAACTAAAATATGTAACTGAAGAATTGTCTCCCGGCATTGATGCATATAAATCAGGTTTATATAAATTATTGGATAGATACAATGCTCAAACGCTTGACCATGAAGCCATATTTGCCAAATTAGATACAGCTTCAAAGTTATTCAATGTGGTGGTGCTTAAAACTGATATGTTTTTGCCTTATACATCCATATTCATTGAACTGGATTGCGGATATTGGAATCATGAGAAAGAGATGAAATTGAGGAAACTGATGTAACTAACTCCAATTTACCTTTGATCAAACAAAAACAGTTATCATTCCTTTGGTATGTTTCCTTTATATTTCATTTTTTGGTTTTGTAGGAAGTAAGCGATAGTTTTTTTCTTTTTACTCCATTTTTCTTTTATCTTTGCAGTCCAAAGAATAATTTATGGCTAAAAGGCGGAAAAAAACAAATTTCTGGAAAAAAATCAAGTTTAAATATAAACTCTCCATATTGAATGAAAATACATTGGAGGATATTTTTACTTTTCGTACTTCCGGATTGTATGCTTTTTTAGTGGTTGCTTTTTTTGCCGTTTTACTGATTTCCCTGACTGCCATTGTTATTATCAGTACCCCTATCCGTAACTATTTACCGGGATATATGCATACTGAAATCCGGAGAGATATTGTAGATAATGCTCTTAAAATAGATTCCCTGGAACATGTTTTGGATGTACAAACCCGTTATTTAAATAATATTTCAAGTATTTTCAGAGGTGACACGGTTCATTCGCCGGTTCTTCCTACAGATACTTTGAATATTTCTGAGAAAAGTCTTGGAAAATCTAAAACAGAAGCCGAATTTTTGTCAAGTTATGAAGAACAGGAAAAATATAACCTGAGTTCTTTGCCTGCCTCAAATGCCATTCCCGAAAATATTATCTTTTTCCGTCCGATCAGGGGAATTATTTCTTCCAAATTTGATCCGAGGGAAAAGCATTTCGGCGTAGATATTGCGGCAGCTTCCAAAGAAAGCGTGTTGGCTACTTTAAATGGTACGGTTGTATTTACCGGTTTTGACGCCAATGCAGGTTATGTCATACAATTGCAACATAAGAACGGTTTGGTTTCAATATATAAGCATAATGCCTTGTTATTGAAAAAGGAAGGTGAAGAAGTGGTTGCAGGAGAGGCAATTGCATTAGCCGGAAGTACCGGGAAATTATCTAATGGAACGCATTTGCATTTTGAAATCTGGTTCAATGGGTTTCCTATAAACCCGGAAACAGTGATTGTATTTTGATATGACGGAAAAAAAGAAAAAGCAAATAGCTATATTAGGTTCTACTGGCTCTATTGGTACACAGGCTTTGCAGGTGATCAAAGAACATGCTGATGTTTTCGAAGCACATGTCCTGACGGCTAATAACCAGGTCGATTTACTGATTGCCCAGGCGCGGGAATTCTTGCCTGAAGCGGTAGTTATTGCTAATGAAGAGAAATATGCTTACCTGAAAGAATCCTTGCAGGATTTACCTATCAAAGTCTGGGCAGGAGAAGATGCTATTTCGCAGGTTGTACAGGCTGAACCTATTGATATTGTCCTGACGGCTATGGTGGGTTATTCAGGTTTAAAGCCGACTATTGCTGCTATCCGGGCAGGAAAAACAATTGCATTATCCAATAAAGAAACATTGGTGGTAGGAGGGGAGTTGATTACCCGTTTGGCATTAGAGTACAGAACACCTATATTACCTGTTGATTCTGAGCATTCTGCAATTTTTCAATGTCTGACAGGCGAATTGGATAATCCTATCGAAAAAATTATCCTCACAGCTTCGGGTGGCCCTTTCAGAACTTACTCCAATGAGCAACTTCAGCATGTTACTAAGCAACAAGCCTTGAAACATCCCAATTGGGATATGGGTGCAAAAGTAACTATCGATTCTGCTTCGCTGATGAATAAAGGCTTTGAAATGATTGAAGCTAAATGGTTGTTTGGTGTTGAACCTGAACAGATTGAAGTGTTGGTTCATCCCCAATCAATTATCCATTCGATGGTGCAGTTTCAGGATTCTTCAGTTAAAGCTCAATTAGGCATGCCTGATATGCGCTTGCCAATCCAATATGCTTTGGCTTATCCTGAGAGATTGCATTCTTCTTTTGAGAGATTGGATTTTGCCAAATATCAGAGTTTGACTTTTGAAGCTCCGGATATGGAGAAATTCCGTAACCTGGCGTTTGCATACGAAGCTATCCGTAAGGGTGGAAATATGCCTTGTATTTTGAATGCGGCCAATGAAATTGTTGTCGCAGCTTTCCTGCAAGAGAAAATAGGTTTCTTGCAAATGAGTGATGTTATTGAACAAACGATGCACGAAGTTTCTTTCGTTGTATCTCCAGAATATGAAGATTATGTACAAACTGATGCTGAAGCAAGGGCTAAAGCTTCAGAAAAGTTAAGAATTAAGAGTTAAGAATTAAAAATGAAAATAAAGGATTAGGAATGGAGAATTAAGAATTTAACTCTTAATTCTTAACTCTTAATTCTTAATTAAAAGGCATGGAATCAATTTTAATAAGAGCGTTACAATTAGTATTTAGTTTGTCGATACTTGTTATCGTACATGAGTTTGGCCATTTTATTTTTTCCAAAATTTTTGGAGTAAGAGTTGAAAAATTTTACTTGTTTTTTGACCCTTGGTTTTCCCTTTTCAAATTTAAGCCTAAAAACAGTGAAACTGAGTATGGTATCGGTTGGTTGCCTTTAGGTGGATATGTGAAAATATCTGGTATGATAGATGAAAGCATGGATAAAGAACAGCTGGCACAACCTGTCCAACCGTATGAATTCCGTTCAAAACCGGCAGGACAACGCTTGCTGATCATGGTTGGCGGGGTGTTGATGAATTTTATCCTGGCTTTTATTATTTATTCGATGGTCGTTTTTGCCTGGGGTGATAATTATATCAGGATAGATAAGACTCCGTTGTATTTTAGTGATACAGCTATTGATGCCGGATTCAAGAATGGCGATATTATATTGTCGGCAGATGGCGAGCAGTTGAAACGTTATGATGATTTGGAAATTTTTAAAATCATTGATGGAAAAGAGATAGCTGTTTTACGTGACGGAAAAGAAATGAAATTGACTTTACCTGAGGATTTCTCCCATCAGGTATTGGCTTCCAAAACATTTTTTGCTGATGTGGCTCCAACTGTAGTCGATAGTATTGTGTCCGGAACGAATGCTCAAAGAGCAGGATTGCAAGCTGGAGACAGTATTATTTCGGTTAGTAATTCCAATGCAATTCCTTATGCTGTATTTTCTTCTATGTTGAAAAAGAATAAGGGACAAAAAGTTGAGATGACAGTTTGGAGAGATTCTGCAATTGTTAATTTAAATGTGCAGGTTGGCGAAGACGGAAAAATTGGTTTTTTTAATAAAAGAAGTAATACTGCTACAATTGTTAAAGATGAGTACGGATTTTTTAGTTCAATTCCTGCCGGAGCATCTTATTGCGTAAGGAAATTATCTTTTTATGTTTTTCAGTTAAAACTGATATTTTCTAAAGCCGGATTACAAAGTTTGGGTGGCTTTGGAGCTATTGGAAGTATGTTTCCCCCGGTTTGGGATTGGTTTTCTTTCTGGAATATGACTGCTTTCCTTTCAATAATGCTTGGTGTGATGAACTTGCTTCCGATTCCGGCTTTGGATGGCGGACATGTAATGTTCCTGCTCTATGAAGTAATTACCCGCCGTAAACCCAGTGACAAATTTATGGAATATGCGCAAATGGCAGGAATGGTTTTCCTGATAGCATTGCTTCTCTATGCCAACGGAAACGATATCTTCAGGTTCTTTTTTAAATAAGAAGTAAGAGAAGTTAGAAGTGAGAATGGGCTTGCGCACTGTTATTGGCGCAAGCCCATTCTCATTTCTTCTCAATTATACTTCAGCCACTTCCAAATCTCCTTCATGCTTGGTTTCTTCCCATACATCAATATTCCTGTGCGGTAAATCTTTCCTGTTAGTTTGACCATCAAAAAAACAGTGGCGAATAATAGCGCTATGGAAAGTAATTTTTGCCAGAGGGGAACATCAAATGGCAGACGGGTCATCATAACGATAGGGGATGTAAATGGTATCATGGATGTCCAGAAAGCCAGTGGGCCATTAGGATTATTGATGCTGTAAAATCCTGCATAAAAAGCAAATAAGATGAGGATAGTTACCGGCAACATGAATTGCTGTGTATCTTCCTGACTGTTCACCATGGAACCGATGGCTGCAAAAAGTGAAGCATAAATCATGTAGCCTCCTATAAAGAAAATGATAAAATAGGATATGAGTTCACCTAAATTGACAGAAGATAACAGGTTGAATATTTCCTGTGTTTGAGATAAATCCGGAACTGAAGCGGATGCTGTGACTGCAGTATTGACGATTTCCTGATCTACACTGGGAATAACAACGGCGATTCCGGCTATAATGTTGATTATCATTATCAAAATAGCCCATAAGAAGAATTGAGTCAATCCTACTAATCCGATACCGATAATTTTTCCCATCATGAGCTGGAACGGCTTGACTGATGAAACCATGACTTCTACTATCCGGTTGGTTTTTTCTTCCAGTACCCCTTGCATCACCATTCCTCCATAAACAAAGATAAACATGTAAATGATAAATGTAAAAACCATGCCGACAATTGTTGCTACTTCACTTGAGGATATTTTTTCATTGCCCGCTTCGTCCCATTTAATTGTTTGAAGGTTTACTGATATTTTGCTGTCTTTTATTATTTCTTTCAGGTTTGGAATATGATAGGAATTTAATTTTTCATCGCTTAAAAAATCGTTCAACTGTTTGGTTATGATATTTTTATCTTCATTTGTTATCTGGGTGTTTGAAAATAATGTGACAGCCGACGGATTTTCTAACAAATCGTTTGTTATAAGTAAAGTGGCATAAGTTTCTTCGTTTTTTTTCTGTTCCGATACATTGGCATTGTTTCCGCCTTCTATAAAATGATAATTGTCAATATCTTTGAAAACCGGAAAATACTTCCCTGTTTCATCATATATTACGATGTTTTTAATATTATCATCTTTGATACCTGATAACAAAACTGTTCCGAAAATCAATGCCACAAATAATAAAGGCATTAAAAATGTGAGCAGGATAAATGATTTTTTTCGTACCCTGCTGATATATTCTCTTTGTATGACGATTCCTATTTTATTCATTATTTACTGTTTTAATAAAGATTTCATTCATAGAAGGTATTTCTTCTTCAAAAGAAATAATTTCGTTTGTTTGCAATAAGGCGGCTAACAGTTCAGAATTCGAAATGGATTCATTTGCTTTTTTGACTCTGAATGATTTTGAATTATTGTGATTTTCTTTTTTTTCTATAAGCGAGTAGATTTCCGGGTTGACAGATAATTCCGGTGCATCAACCTGTACATTAAAAATGTTGGTTTTGTACCGTGAACGTATTTCCGAAACGTTGCCGGATAATACTACTTTTGATTTATTGATAAGAGCGATATCGTCACAAATTTCTTCGACGGAAGCCATATTGTGTGTTGAAAAAATGATTGTTTTTCCTTTCGATTTTAGTTCCAGGATTTCATTTTTCAATAGTTCTGCGTTTACCGGGTCGAAACCGCTGAAAGGTTCGTCGAAGATAAGTAATTCCGGATCATGTATGACTGTGGTAACAAATTGTACTTTTTGTTGCATTCCTTTGGATAATTCTTCCAGTTTTTTATTCCACCATGACATGATTTCCAGTTTCTCGAACCAGGCTGTAATCCTTTTTTTTGCTTCATCCGAATTAAGTCCTTTCAGACGGGCCAAATAGATGGCTTGTTCTCCGACTTTCATTTTTTTATACAATCCGCGTTCTTCAGGCAGGTATCCGATATTGTAAATATCTTTGGGAGCATATTGTCGTCCTTTGAATATTACTTCTCCGCTATCGGGAGCTGTGATCTGGTTGATAATACGGATTAAGGTTGTTTTCCCGGCTCCGTTCGGGCCAAGCAATCCGAAGATTTTTCCTTCGGCAACCTGTATACTTACTTTGTCTAAAGCCCTATGTCCTGCATATTGCTTGACAACATCTTTTGTTTCTAAAAAATACATAATTAATTAACACCCCTAAATCCCCTAAAGGGGACTTTGGTTATGTGATTGATTGTTGTTTAGTTATTCGATATTATTCACTACGGTCTTTTGCCCTCAAAGTCCCCTTTAGGGGATTTAGGGGTAGCCACTTGTTTAAACTATCCAGCAATGCCGGAGAATTTTTCCTTACTGCCCAAGCTTGCAATTGTGTGAAACTGATATCTGTTTGAATATCTATTTGCGGAAAATCTTTTTTATTTTTAGCTGCAATTTCATAGTCTACAACAGCATAATCTATATCTCCTTCTGCCACCTGGTATATCAGCAGTTCATCAGAATATAAGCTGTCTTCCTGTATATAAATGGTGTCGGCAATTTCTTCTTCCAAATTATGTAACCGCAAAAGACTTGGGGAATTTTGTGGAATATGCAACGTTTTCCGGGCTAATTCGATTTGATTACGAATGGGAGGAATATTATGATTCGCCTTGGCAGTTCTTTGAACCAATACCTGCCTGCTTAATGTAATAGGTTCTGTAAAAGCTAAGAGGTGTCTGTTTTCGGTGGTAATAGGAATATTACGGGCTATGATGTCGTAGGTTTGGTTATTTAAACCTTCAATACTTTTTTCCAGATTGTTTTCCAAATGAATTTCCACAGTTAAGCCTGAAATTTTCTCTATGGCTTTGCTCAATTCGTATTGAAATCCCTCAATCGTATCTCCGGAAACATAATATCCGACAGTGCTATATTCTGTAACAATTCTTAAAACACCTTCTTGAGCTATTTGAGGATAATCCCTTGGGGTATTTTCCTTTTTTGTGGAAAACAACCATAATAACACCATTGTCGCGATGACGATAAATAGCAGAAATATGTAGAGTCTTGTTAATTTCCGGGTGTTCATGTATTTGATTTATTTATTTGGAATGCTTTTTGTTATCATATATACTACATGCACTCTTGCGTGCGAAGGTATTAAAAATTTTCAGTAAAAAAGACAGGTTGATATGAAAATGATATTGATAGGAATCATTTTTTTTGCATTGGTTTTCGGTATCTACCAAAGATGTAAAATGCGGGATAGAAAAGAGGATGAAACTGAAAATCAATTATTAAAATCCCAGGATAATCCCCATTTGAAAACTTGAGGATCTACCGGATAATGTGGCGATGAGAAGTATGCCGGATATTGAATGAAAGAAGAACTTAAATTGTAGAATTCTACAAAGAAACGGGTATATTTCAGATGACAATTGATATATGCATTTAATAAAGGATAATTTCCGACTTTTGTTTCATCTTGTATATGGAACTGTTGGGTAACAGGTTCGTAAGCCGGTGCATAATATTTGGTGAAATAATGTACATTTCCTCCTAATTGGATGGTTAATACCTTTGCCACTTTAAACTGGACGAAAAGGTTGGAATATAAGCTTAACTCGGGTAGGGGAAGTCTTCCTTCATCGCTTGATTTTTGATAAACTATCTGGTTATCCCAGTTTAAGATGCCCAGGCGTATGTTTTGTTCCAGGGTTGCGGCTAAAACCTGTACATTTCCTGAATATTGTTCGGGTACACTTTGTTTATTAAAGAATATATAATCGGTAATGTTTTCAACTCCGACATTCAGGTTTGTTTTAGTGTGTGGAATATTCAGGGTTCCGCCGAAATAAACTTTTTTCGTTTTGGAAAAATCGTTGTCCCATACAAAATATTTGCTCCTGAAAGTGTTCTCATAAAACGTAGGGGCAATGTTCTTTATAAATGCCGAACCGGTAATAGAGGCGGTGTCTCCCAAAACAGGAATCCTGGTTTCAATGTTTCCCGAAACATTGAAATCACCTAAATTGTATCCAAGCAGGCCAAAATCGCCATGGGCATCATATCTTAAGATTTTTCCTCTCCGTTTAGCAAGTTCTCCCCCGATATAAGTTGATGATTGATGCTGCTCGTCACTCACATTATTATCACTCATAATGGTGTAATTATGAACATCTTGTGTGATAAATGCCGTTAAATCAAACTTGGCCCATTGGCTGAATCCTTCCCTCAAAGAGAGCCCCAACGTATTTCTCAATCTCCAGTAAGATGTTGAATCCCTGGGCGCTTTTGCATAATAGAAAGGTGCACGGGATTTATAAAGTGTATCCAGATTGGTAGAATCATTGGAATTGAACCGCCTGAATTTGTCGTTGAAGTCAAATGTATATATGATACTTGAAACGGGAATAAATTGCTTGATATTATTTCCAAGAGAATCCAGTTTACTTGTTTCCCGCTCGAATCCCATGTTATAATGATAGTTTAAATAATACCTGGTACCTTTAATATAATTCCATGTATTTTTCATGACTGTTGGAATTTCTCTTGTTTGTAATGAACGAGAGTCCATTGCTTGCGGGTCAGTTATGTATAAATCATTGGTGATTCCACCATTTTCTGAGTTGGTTTGGTTGTTTGGATTAATAAATGCGTGGAACCGGTGCCGGTCGGAAATATAACTTCCGTAGAATATCCAATTTAAATGTTTGGCCGATTGGTACTGGTAATAACCACGTGCATAAAGGTAATCGACATCGAATCCGACATTCAACTTTTTACCAAAATTGACTGAAATGCCTCCGCTTAAGCGTTCTTCTTTAACAGTACGACTTCCTGCCGACATGTAACTAAGATTGGAATAAGGTATCTTGGTATTAATAAAATCGAAAGTTTCCGGAGATTTATTATAAATACTGAAATTATCAATAAACATGAAATTACTTCTTTCCGGACGCTCAAAGTAAATGCGGGATTGTGCCGGCAATCCTAAATTACCAAGGTATTGCATGGATATGCCTTGTCCTTCAACCAATTGACGGTTTGTAAAGTCAGTTAGCAGGGTATCCGGCTTTCCTTCAACTATTTCGCCCGTCCTTTCTGTTATCCGCCAATAATATTTTCTTTTAGTGGAGTCACTTAATATATCATTGGCTATAGGAGTATACATTTTCTTGTAATCCTTTAGAACCGTATCGGCAATGACTTCTTGTTCCTTGATAGATTTCGTTGTGTCGGAATGAATAAAAAATGGTTCGGGGATTAGGTCTTGAGCAAAGCAGAGAGAAGATGCAAAAAGAAAAAGAAAAAGGAAGTAAGAGGTGAGAAGTGAGAAGTGGGAAGTTAATTCTTTAACTTCTATTACTTCTTTATTTCTATTACTTCTTAAACACTTCATACTTCTCATTTCTCATTTCTCACTTCTTCAATAATCTCCATCCCTTTCAGGATTGCTTTTTCATTCATTGGAAGCAGTTTGTGATGGCGTTCCGGCAATGATTTCTTCAAACCAAGCATAACGCTTTCCAATGTTACCATGGGAACTAATTTAAGTAAACCTCCCAATACAATCATGTTGAAAGCCTTTTCATTACCTCCTTTGACTGCTTCATCCATCGCATCAATACGAAAAACCCGGATATCTTTCCTTTTAGGAGGATTGGCGATTCCATATCCATCATAAATCAAAATTCCTCCGGGTTTTACCTTTGGCTCGAATTTCTCCAATGATGGTTGGTTCAGGATAATTGCAATGTCGAATTCATTCAATACAGGTGAACTGATTCTTTCGTCACTTAAAATGACAGTAACATTGGCAGTACCTCCGCGTTGTTCCGGGCCGTAAGATGGAAACCAACTGACTTCTTTGTTTTCCATTAATCCTGAATAAGCAAGGATCTTTCCCATGGATAAAACTCCTTGTCCGCCAAAACCGGCTATGATAATTTCTTGTTTCATATAATATAATCTATCATTTTTCTTTCGCAAGTGGCTCCACGAACCAATGAACCTACAGCGACATGTTGGGGATGGATAACGTATGCATCCAAATGCTCTTTGGTGTCGAATTCGGAATATAAAACAATGTCCCCGCTTGATTCCTTTTTTGAAAAATCGAAACCTACTTCCAAGCGCAACAATCCGGGGATTTGTCCATTCAAGGCTTCCAATGCTTCTTTTATTTTCAGAGCATTTTCTTCCTTGTTTTCTTCCTTAAGTTTCCAAATAACTATATGCTTAACCATAATTATACATTCTTTATATCTCCCAGCGGATACATGGGTAGCATGTTTTCAACCATCCATTTATTGGCTGCATCGGGTGTCATTTTCCATCCGGAAGCACAAGTTGAGACAAATTCAACAACAGAAGTCCCTTTACCGGCCATTGAATTTTCGAAAGCCAAACGAAGCATTTTTTTTGCTTTCTTAATGGCAGGAGCTGTGTGCACTGTTTGGCGGGTAACCAAACATGTTCCTTCAAGTTGAGCCAATAAATTGCTTATTTTTAGCGGATAACCGTTTAATTGCTCATTACGTCCATAGGGGCAAGTTGCAGTTGACATTCCTATCAATGTAGTCGGTGCCATTTGTCCGCCTGTCATACCATAAATGGCATTATTGATAAAAATGATAACAATGTTTTCTCCACGGTTGCAGGCATGTATTGTTTCTGCAGTTCCGATGGCGGCAAGGTCACCATCTCCCTGGTAAGTAAATACCATTTTTTCGGGATTAAGGCGTTTGACTGCTGTTGCTAAAGCCGGGGCGCGGCCGTGTGCAGCTTCCTGCCAATCGATATCAATATAATTGTAAGCGAAAACCGCACAACCGACAGGAGCGATTCCGATGGTTTTTTCTTCCAGTCCCATTTCATCGATTACTTCTGCCACTAATTTATGAACGACACCATGAGAACATCCGGGGCAATAGTGCATCGGAGTGTTGTTCATTAACCTCGGTTTATCGTAAACCAGGTTTTCGGGTTTGATTATATCATCAAGCATAACATTATAATTAAAAATGAAAAATTAAAAATGAAAAATTAAAAATGAAAAACTGAAAATATAAAAATTGAGAATTGACAATGAAAGTTAATTTTTAATTTTTAATTTTTCATTTAATGCCTTGAACACTTCGTCAGGAGTAGGAACTATTCCGCCTAAACGGCCAAAGTGTTCGGTCGGAATTTTACATTCTACAGAAAGCTTAACATCTTCTATCATTTGTCCGGCATTGAGTTCCATAACTAAAATGCCTTTTACTTTTCCGATATAAGATGCTAATTGTTTTTCAGGAAATGGCCATAAAGTAATGGGACGGAACAGCCCGACTTTGATGCCTTGCTGTCTTGCCAATTCCACGGCTTTTTGACTGATACGGGCTGCAGAACCGAATGCGACAATCAGGTATTCGGCATCTTTGCAATCCATTTCTTCAAACAAAACTTCGTTTTCTACAATTTTTTTGTATTTTTCCTGGAATCGGATATTGTTTTGTTCCATGATATTGGAATCCAATTCCAATGAAGTGATGATATTGGGTTTGCGGTTCTTTGTTTTTCCCAAAGTTGACCACGGTTGTTCTTTCCGGATTTCTTCTTCTGTTTTTCTTGGTCTGTATTCGGGAAGTACTACTTTTTCCATCATCTGACCGATAACTCCATCTGAAAGAATCATGGATGGATTGTTGTATTTGAAAGCCAAATCGAAGCCTAAAGCAACATGGTCTGCCATTTCTTGTACGGAAGCCGGGGCCAAAGTGATTAATCTGTAGTCACCGTGTCCACCGCCTTTTACTGTCTGGAAATAATCGGCCTGGCTGGGTTGTATCGTTCCCAATCCGGGTCCACCGCGCATGATATTTACAATTAATGCAGGAAGTTCTGCTCCTGCCATATATGAAATACCTTCTTGTTTCAGACTGATACCCGGGCTGGAAGATGAAGTCATGACTCTCTTTCCGCAACCAGCGCCTCCATATACCATATTTATGGCAGCAACTTCACTTTCTGCCTGAAGCACAACCATTCCTGTAGTTTCCCAAGGTTTTTCTTCCATCAGGGTTTCCATTATCTCCGATTGGGGAGTGATAGGATAACCGAAATATCCGTCGGCTCCGTAGCGAATAGCCGCATGGGCAATCGCTTCGTTTCCTTTCATTAATTTTACTTCTTCCATCTCTTCAAAGAATTAAAAATGAAAAATTAAAAATGAAAAATTGGTTTGAATGTAGACAATTTTTCATTCTTCATTTTTCATTCTTCATTTTATAAACGGTTATACATCCGTCCGGACAAACATAGCCGCAATTGGAGCAACCAATACAATCATCCGGATTATTCATATATGCAAAGTGATAGCCTTTGCTGTTCACTTGTTTGTTGAGGCCCAGTACATTCGAAGGACATGCAACAACACATAAATTGCATCCTTTGCATCGTTCGGTATTGACTACGACAGCTCCTTTTATTTTTGCCATAATTTTGGGTTAAAAAGGAGTTAGAAGTTAGGAGACAGAAGTTGGAATAATTTATCTCACTTCTCACTTCTCACTTCTCACTTCCCATATTAATCATTTATTTTCACTACTGACCGACTAAAGTCAAAAATCTGCCACTTTCGGACTGTTTTTTGCTATCAATCTGCATATTACGTTTTATTCATTGTTAATCTCAAAACTTACCCCCTCCTTTCAGAAGAGACTTAGTTGTATTCCGGGGCTCCTATTTAGGGCTCTCCTCTGCTTGCTATACGTCCGACGACTGTTCTCTATCACCCAAAACAGGCATAAGTGGCTGACAAGATGTATTCGCATCAATGCGGCAACCGTTGAGAAGGCTTTCTTTGTTGCAGTCTTCGCCTTGAGTACCATCAAGAGCAGGCAGGCGATAAGGGTACACCACACCTGGGTGCGTATCCCATTTTCTGTCTCTGAATAGAAATAGCGGAGTTGAAAATTACCCTTCAATTTTTTGAACAGCAGCTCTATAGTCCAACGTTTTTTATATAGGAACGCAACTTCTTCGGCTGTGATGTCGAAGTTGTTGGTGATGAAAACGAAGATACGCCGCTGTTCATCCTTGTAAATGATCCGCCTCAGGCAGAGCCCCTTTTCTCCTTCATCCGCCTTATAGGTGAGATGGACGTGCTCTTCTTTCAAAACGCCGAAAGGATCTTCTTCCAAAACCCGGTCCCGAACCACTTGTTGTACCTGGTAAACCGCATTGTCTTTCATCCGGCATACAAACCAGACTCCTTCCTTTGTTTGTTCGGCAAACCATTTATAGTCATTGTATGCCCTGTCGAAGACAATCATACTTCCGGTCGGCAATGAGAGGCGATCCAGAAACTTCCTGTCGTGCTGGGAAGCTTCGCTGATGTATGCGTATTGTGCCGTCTCGCTATGGACATCGGTCAGCATATGTACTTTCAACCCTCCTTTCTTCTTGCCATCTCCTTTGGGATCCCGTCCAACACCTTTCAACACATCGGAAAACAGGCTGATCGTTGTTGAATCGAAAGCATAAAACTGCTCGAAAGACACTTTCTCTTGCCGGCTGACCGAGAAAACAGGGGCGAAATGTTTGATCAGGGCAAAGTAATAATCGCGGAACAATTCATTACCCCTGTGGCGTAGGCCATCACCAGCCGTACTCTTAGCAGGGGAAGAGTCCATTCCCAGATAATTCAGTTTGCCATCCAACGCCTGCATTCCACAACAGGCTTCGCTCATCGAATCGCAACGGCTCAATATGCCGAAAAGCATCGTCACAAGCTGTGTCCAAGAGGAGTAACGCTTGTAATAACGGTTCGAACCATGTTTCATGGCCAGGATCTCAAATTTGTCTTTTGGCAACAAATCCATCATTTGTTTGAAAATCGGCTGACCGACTTTTTTCCCTTATATTTACCCATGTTGTTTTAAGTTTTCGACAAAAACAAAATTACAACATCGGGGCGAAACCGCAAGGGAGTAGCCCTTCTTCTAAAATTTTAGTCGGTCAGT
>JAVBLO010000085.1:0-70094 GCA_031553415.1 Bacteroidales bacterium
CAACGCCTTGTTTATCTCTAAATTCCTTAAACTTGGCTTTACAACTCGCTTCGTCAGGATATTGTGATACGAAATTTAATAAATTCATGCCTTTGTGATTTAATTTTCAGTAAAGATAATTATTAAGGGCGAAATAACGGACAATCATTAAAATTTATTTGGGTAATTTGAAAAATTGGCAATTAAAAAGGCTGTTTACTCTCGAACAACCGCGCAAAATTATAACATTTTGTTTACTTAAGGAAACGTTTTGTAGAAAATAAACCTTTGATATAAGGATAAATTTAACTAATCATAAACCAATCTGTTTTATCTTGATTCAACTTTTTTAATTGCCGGTCTAAAATAAAATTTTCAGGTTTTTGAAGTAAGGGATCATCCTCCAAAATTTCCATCGCAAAGTCTCGTGCTAAACTCAATATTTGTCCGTCTTTAGCCAAATTAGCTATCTTCAAATCGAAGGCAACGCCACTTTGTTGGGTACCATCTATGTCGCCAGGGCCACGAAGTTTTAAATCTTCTTCTGCAATAACAAATCCGTCATTGGTTTGAGTCATGATTGACAGCCTCTTACGTGTGTCCTCAGAAAGTTCATACCTGGTAAGCAAGATACAAAAGGATTGATCGGCCCCACGCCCTACCCTTCCCCTTAACTGGTGCAATTGAGAGAGACCGAAACGTTCTGCACTCTCAATAATCATCACAGAAGCATTGGGTACATTCACTCCAACCTCAATCACAGTTGTTGCAACCATGATTTGAGCGTTACCTGAAATAAATTTCTGCATTTCTGTATCTTTTTCTGCAGGTTTCATTTTACCATGCACCATACAAACCTGGTATTCAGGAAATATCTCTTTCGTATGTTCAAACCCTGCTGTCAGGTTTTTCAAATCCGACTTTTCACTTTCTTCAATTAAAGGATAAACAATGTAAACTTGTCGCCCTTCCTGCAATTGTTTACGTACAGATTCATACAGATTAAACCGTTTTCCACTATACATATGAATTGTTTTGACGGGCTTTCTCCCTGGAGGTAATTCGTCAATTACAGAGACATCCAAATCTCCATATAAAGTCATGGCCAAAGTACGTGGAATTGGAGTTGCTGTCATCACCAATACATGAGGCGGTATATTGTTTTTTTTCCATAACCGGGCTCTTTGGGCGACTCCAAACCGATGTTGTTCATCAACCACAACTAATCCCAAATTAGCAAAATTTACAGTATCTTCAATTAAAGCATGAGTTCCTATTAAAATCTGAACTTTTCCGGATTGAACATCAGGAAGCAAGACATTACGATCTTTCTTTTTTGTAGAACCGGTTAATAACCTCAAATCAATATCCAATCCGAAAACCAACTCTTTGATTGTTTCATAATGCTGTGTGGCAAGAATTTCAGTAGGTGCCATTAAAGCCGCTTGATAACCATTATCCAATGCCATCAACATACACATTAAGGCAACCAAGGTTTTACCGCTACCTACATCTCCTTGTAGTAAACGGTTCATTTGCCGGCCTGTACAAACATCCTGGCGAATTTCTTTGATAACTTTTTTTTGAGCATTGGTTAGCTCAAATGGTAGATTTTGCTTATAAAAATTATTGAAATAATCTCCTATTTGATTGAATATCAATCCACCAAGACGTTGTTCCCGATATTTGGTGACTCTGAGTATATTTAGTTGAACATAAAATAATTCTTCAAACTTTAACCGATATTGAGCATCTCGTAGTAAGGCTGGTGATTGGGGAAAATGAATATTTCTTAGAGCTGAGTCCAAATCGATCAAATGGGCTTTGGTTATTATTTTATTATTTAAAGTTTCAGGAATAGTTCCCTGATAATTTTTGAAGATTAATGCTATTATTTTTTGTATGGCATGTGAATACAAGAAAGAGTCTTTCATGCGTTCTGTTGTGCTATATTGCCCTTGTACTCCAATTTGTCCGGATAAAACAGAACTTTCCTTTTCTAATTCAGGATGAGCTACATTTATTTTTCCTCCAAACACAGTTGGTTTTCCAAACAAGATGTACTCCTCTCCTATTTTATACATGTTTGGAATAGTTTTCAATCCTTTAAACCAAACCAATTCAATACTTCCGGTTTCATCATAAAATTGAGCAATCATTCTTCTTGCCCGTCCTTCTCCAACAGTTTCATATTTACGGATTTTTCCTTTTAGTTGGATATAAGGCATATTTCCATCGATTTCACTTATTTTGAATATTTTACTTCGATCTATATACTTGTAAGGAAAGTAATATAGCATGTTTTCCCAGGAAAAAACTTGGATTTCTTTGCCAAGTACATCGGCTTTTTTAGGACCAACGCCTGATAAATACATGATATTTTGGGTGTCAAGCATTTATAATTCGAGATTTCATCAAACTTTCTGTAATTAATAAATCAACCTGAGTGGTAATTTTTATATTTTCCCTACAACCAGGCACTTCATAAACTATATTTTCTCCAAGTGTTTCTACAACAGAAACATCATCTGTAAAAGATTGAGAATATTTTTGCAGGTAAGCTTTTTTTATTATTTCAGAATCAAATACTTGCGGAGTTTGCACCAAACAATAATCCTCCCGATTGACAGTTATGCTACCTGCTGACGTTCTTTTCCGGAGTGTTTCTACAACTGGAACAACAGGAAATGCAGCACCTTTTTTTTCTGCCTCGTTAAAACAATTAGTAATTGTTTCTTGAGATACAAGTGGCCGTACACCATCATGTATTCCAATCAATACGTTTTTGTCTGTAATACTATCTAGTCCATTTTTTACTGAATGAAAACGAGTTTCTCCTCCATTGACTATTGTGTGGTTAATTTTGAAATAAAATTTTTTGCATAAATTCTTCCAATAATCCTGTTGTTGTTCAGGCAATACAAGAATGATTTTAATGATTTTATCATAATTGAAGAATGACTCAATGGTGTGCATTAAAACAGGTTTGCCATTCAAAATCAAAAATTGTTTGGGTATTTCAACTCCCATTCTTGTACCCTTTCCTCCTGCAACAATGATTATATACTTCTGTATCATAGTCTGTTAATCGATATTATCTATAATTTTCTTTGTTTCTTCGTTAGCAACAAAGAGCTTTTCTTTGCATATTTTCAGAAGAGAGGAAGCTTCTTTAATTTTAGAACTTAGCTCATCAACATCTAGCTGGTTATTTTCTATTTGAGATAATATATCCTGTAGTTTGGAATAAGCATCTAAGTATGTAAGTTGATTTTTTGCCATAAATTTATTGTTATTCAACAACAAAAATAATAAAAGCCCTCGGATAAACAGCAATATTAGGAGAAATAGAGATAAGTATTTGGTAATTAGGTTTGTTTAGCGTCGTTTCGCTATATTCTTCTTAAACTACTCTGCCTTCTTTCTTTTTGGGGATGGCATTGGTGGATGCAAGGCTATAGATGGACGCTAAAGTCATTCCGTACTTTTCCTGAATCTCTGCTATCGAATACCATTCCGTGATTTCCGGGTCGGCAGCTTTCTTGGCAAAATAGTTGTCAATATGCTTTTTGCTCCAATAGGTTTTGCCACGGTTAAAAGTCCGGGGGATGTTGTGCTTCTTTGCGACTACGAATATCCATGAATCTTTAACGTTATACTTTTCCTTGACTTCGGTAGTGGTGTAGAACTCGGTGATGGCAGTTCGCTCTTTTGATTGGATGCGAAACTCAGTCGGATGATTGAAGAGTTCATCAATATCTTCCTTCCTCAGTAAGAACTTGCCGCCTAATCGTGATGCCTTTAACTCACCTTTCTTTAAATAGCTGTAAAGGGTCGGACGAGTTATTCCGAGATAGAGGGCTGCTCCTGTAATAGTGATAAAAGGTTTATCCTTTATCTTTTCGATAGGTTTCTCACAACAAGCTTTACTCCGTACTTCTGAAAAAAACATCCGCACGTCTGTGAAACCTCCCCAGTTAATATTCTATTCTTTCCATCTTATACCTGCTTGATTTACCATGAACGTTCCGGATAGCTATCAGGGCGCGTTGAGGACTTGCACCTGTTAGAATAGAACCATGCTGGGCGAACACAAAAATCCCAACCTATTCAGAACGAATCGGTTGGGATTAATTTTTTATTAAATCTCTTTATTTATTCATTTCCTTTTCTAATGCATCATATTTATCACCCATATTCAATATATAATAAATACGGCTGAGCGCATTCATATAATCTCTATCTTCTGGTTTCATTTGATGTGCTTTTTCGAAATATGGCAACGCTTCTTTAAACATTTCATTAGCTTTGGATTTAGCTTCTTCATATTTCTTGTTATCAGCTATTTCATTTGCCGCAGTTTGAGCTTCTACCGCTCTATTGAAATATACACGACCTAAGTTACCAATAGCTTCTACATAGTCAGGATCAAGAGTAAGTGCTTTTTCGTAATTAGCTTTTGCCGATGCCATATCTTTCTTGCTATTTTCGTAAACAATACCCATTACATTGTATAATTCAGCTTTATCCGGTGCAGCAGCAATCGCTTTTGTAAGCATTTCAATTGCAGCATCTCCCTGATTAGTAAAGATATATTGGTTAATTAAATTCAAGAGGAAATAAGGTTCATTTGGAAACTTTTCAACACCTTCTTTCAAAGTGCGAACTAAATTAACAGTATCTTTAGTTTGCTCATACAAAGAGCAAAGATATTGGTAAGATTCGTTTTCATTATATCCATTATTGTCTTTCAGGCCTTCAAAATAAGAGGTTACTTTCTCTGTGTCAGCAAATTGGGCAAGAGAAAGTCCTGCATAATAGCGGTATTGAGCATAAGCTGTATCATTTACTGCCATATTTTCTCCTTCAAACATGTTCAACTTAGGCATATCGAAAAATTGCTCGAACATATTGTAAGCATTTGGATAATCCTTATTATTGAAATAGTAACCGCCTCCATTAAGATAGTATAACCTGTCTGCCTTCAAAATGGCTTTTATATCCTTTCTGAATCTGGGTTTTACTTTTCCTTTTTCATTAGGAAGCATATCCAAAGAATCTGCTACTTCAAAGTAAGGCATGATATTTTTTAACGCACCATACATTACCGCTTCATTAGGTTTCTTCTGAATTAATTCTTTGGCACTCTCAGTGTCGAATTGTTTACCTTCAATTTTTCCTGCAATGAACCAGGTTTCTGCATCATCCTTTGTTTCAGGATTCTCCAAGGCACCTTTGATTAAATTCCTGGCATCTTCAATATTCGGATTACTATTTCCAAGTTCTTTTTTGGCATCACTTACCGCTTTCTTTTGCCCGAAGCTCAAAGCGACAGTTAAGCACAGTACAATTGTTAATGATAACTTTTTCATTACAAATAATTTTATTAGTTTATAAATTTGTTGTTTGCGTTTTTACCGGATAACAAAACTTTATCCCCATCATTCATTATTTTCAACATTATCATCACTTTCTGCAGATTCTATATTTTCATCTGTAATTTCTTCTTCCGATTCAGAAGTAACTTTACATACAGAAGCTATCTCATCATTACGTTTGCCCAAGTTAATCAGTTTTACACCTTGGGTAGCCCGTCCGATAACGCTCAAATCAGCAACTTTTACACGAATGGTGATTCCTGATTTATTAATAATCATCAGGTCATTATCATCCGTTACACTTTTTATTCCTACCAAATAACCTGTTTTATCAGTAATGTTCAAAGTTTTTACTCCTTTTCCTCCCCTATTGGTTATTCTGTAATCATCTATTTTAGAACGTTTTCCATATCCTTTTTCAGAAACGACCAAAATGGTTTCGTTTTCCAAATCCTTGATACAGATCATGCCAATTACTTCATCTTTTCCATCGCTATCCAATGTCATACCACGAACACCGGCAGCAGTACGTCCCATACAGCGAATAGCAGTTTCTTTGAAACGGATGGCCCTACCATTCCGGTTAGCTATCACAATTTCATTGGTTCCATCGGTCATTCTCACTTGTATAACTTCGTCATCTTCGCGCAAATCAATTGCAATAACTCCGTTTTGTCGTGGTCTTGAATAAGCTTCCAGAATAGTTTTCTTAACAACTCCTTTTTTAGTACAGAATACTAAATAATTGTTATTAATGAATTCCTGATCATTCAATAATTTTACACGAATAAAGGCATTGACCTTATCGTTAGGCTCAATATTCAATAAATTCTGAATCGCTCTTCCTTTGGAGTTTTTGGTTCCTTCCGGAATTTCATACACTTTCAACCAGTAGCATTTTCCTTTTTGAGTGAAAAACATCATGGTTGCATGCATACTTGCAGGATAGATGTATTCTACAAAATCTGCATCACGGGATTCAGCGCCTTTAACACCTACTCCTCCCCTGCCCTGCGCACGGAATTCGGATAACGGTGTCCGTTTGATATATCCCATGTGAGAAATTGTAATAATCATCTCATCATCAGCATAAAAATCTTCCGGATTGAAATCTTCTGTAGCATATACGATTTCGGTTTTGCGTTCATCACCGTATTTCTCCCTTATTTCAATCAATTCGTCTTTGATAACAGACATGCGAAGGTCTTCATTTACAAGGATTTCATTCAAATAAGCTATCAATTTTTGAACTTCTTCATATTCAGCACGAAGTTTATCTTGTTCCAAACCTGTAAGCTGACGTAAACGCATTTCAACAATTGCCCTGGATTGGATTTCGGATAAAGAAAAACGTTCAATCAAACGCTCAATCGCTTCTTGCGGACTTTGAGAAGAACGTATAATTGAAATTACTTCATCTATATTATCGGAAGCAATAATTAAGCCCTCTAAAATATGTGCCCTTTCTTCAGCTTTTCTAAGGTCGAATTTAGTGCGGCGAACTACAACATCATGGCGATGTTCTACAAAATAATGAACCATATCTTTCAGGTTCAATGTTTTTGGGCGGCCATTAACCAAAGCGATATTATTAACACTGAAAGAGGACTGAAGAGCTGTAAGTTTATATAATTTATTGAGTATTACACTTGAATTTCCATCTCTCTTAATATCAACAACGATGCGCATACCATTACGGTCAGACTCGTCATTTACATTTGATATTCCTTCAATTCTCTTCTCTCCTACCAAGTCGGCAATATGCTTGATAAGCTCTGCCCTGTTTACTAAATAAGGTATTTCTGAAATAATAATCTTTTCCCGGCCGTTCTCGTTTTCAATTTCAGCTTTTCCACGCATGATAACACGTCCACGCCCTGTTTCGAAAGCTTCTTTTACACCAGCATAACCATATATATAACCTCCTGTTGGAAAATCAGGCGCTTTGACATATTGCATCAAATCAGCAACCTCAACTTCACCGCGGGCATCTATATAAGCTATGGTAGCGTTAATTGCTTCCGTCATATTATGAGGCGCCATGTTTGTCGCCATACCGACTGCAATACCGGAAGCTCCATTAACTAAAAGGTTAGGAATCCTTGTTGGAAGAACGGTTGGTTCTTTTAATGTATCATCGAAGTTAAGTTGGAAATCAACAGTATCTTTATCAATGTCTTTCAACATTTCTTCAGCCAGTTTACTCAAACGGGCTTCTGTGTAACGCATTGCTGCCGGACTGTCACCATCTATTGAACCGAAATTTCCTTGTCCGTCGACAAAAGGATAACGAAGCGACCACGGCTGAGCCATCCTCACCATGGCAAAATATACTGAACTGTCACCATGTGGATGGTACTTACCAAGCACCTCCCCTACAATTCTGGCAGATTTTTTATGTGGATTATTAGATGTATTACCCAATTCATTCATACCGAACAATACACGGCGGTGAACAGGTTTAAATCCATCTCTTACTTCTGGTAACGCACGCGAAACAATTACAGACATTGAATAATCAATGTAGGCTGATTTCATTTCTTGCTCAATATCAACTTTAATAATTCTGTCTTGATTCTCAATCATTTATGTATATCTTAATTCAACTTTTATTATATAATGCCAAAAAACCGCACTAAGTTACTGCTTTTTGTTTGAATACGAAAGAAATTAAAAAAATAAATTGGCACGGCTTTTGACAAATAAAAGTTTATATATTTGTCGTTATTTACTAATAATTGTGAATCAAAAATTCACAAAAACAAAAATGCAACAAATATATAAATTTATAAAACCTTATTACTCTTAACATTGTTATATTGAATCGGAAAATAAAAAAGATATGGAAAAAAATTTTTCAGACACTGTAAAAGAAGTTATCAGCTTTGGAAAAGAAGAAGCTGGTCGTTTACACAATAATTACATGGGGTTAGAGCATGTCCTTTTAGGTATTTTAAGGGATGAAAAATGTAAAGCTACCTCCATATTATATATGTTAGGTGCTGACCCCGCAGATATCAAGCAAGATATTGAGAAAGAGTTATTTGAAGATACACCTACCGCAACCGAAAAACAGTTGATTATTGATAAGGATGTCGATAAAATGCTTAGAATCAGTATGCTTGAATCTATGAGTCTAAAATCAGGTCAAACTGATACAGAGCATCTGTTGTTGGCCATTTTGAAAAATGAAAGTTCATTAGCCGCTCAAACTTTGAAAAAACATAATGTAAGTTATGGCAAAGTGTATGACATTTTGTCTAATAACTATGAAGATTCAAGTTATGAATCTCCTCAATTTGGGGCTGGCTTCACTGACGAAGGAGATGAAGATGATGAAGATTTCTCTCAGAAAAAAGAAAGTTCAAAGGGAAATAATCCCGGGCAAAAAAGCAGTGATACTCCTGTTATTGACAGTTTTGGTATGGATATGACCCGCGCTGCCGAAGAAAACCGTCTGGACCCAATTGTAGGCAGGGAACGTGAAATCGAACGTTTGGCTCAGATATTGAGCCGGAGGAAGAAAAATAATCCTGTTCTGATAGGTGAGCCTGGAGTTGGTAAATCTGCGATAGTCGAAGGCTTAGCTTTGAGAATCGTACAACGGAAAGTATCCCGCGTGTTGTTTGACAAACGTGTGATCAATTTGGATATGGCTTCAATTGTAGCCGGAACAAAATACCGGGGACAATTTGAAGAAAGGATTAAAGCAATTCTTAACGAATTATCTAAGAATCCGAATGTTATCCTATTTATAGACGAAATACATACTATAGTTGGTGCTGGTGGAGCTTCCGGTTCAATGGATGCTGCCAACATGCTGAAACCGGCTTTGGCAAGGGGCGAAATACAATGTATCGGTGCAACCACTTTAGACGAATATCGAAAAAATATCGAAAAAGATGGTGCATTGGAACGTCGTTTTCAAAAAGTTATGGTTGATCCGACTACTGCAGAAGAAACATTGCAAATATTGAAAAATATCAAACCAAAATACGAAGATCATCATAATGTGACATATACTCCTGAAGCATTGGATGCATGTGTCAAATTGACAGAACGCTATATCAGTGACCGTAATTTTCCGGACAAAGCAATTGATGCATTGGATGAATCCGGTTCACGTGTACATATTTCAAATATTGTAGTTCCTAAAAGCATTGAAGAATTGGAAGCCAATATTGAGGAAACTAAACAATCCAAATTACAGGCTGTCAAATCTCAGAACTTTGAATTAGCTGCGAGCTTCAGGGATAAAGAACGTCAATTGTTACTTCAACTTGAAGCTGCTAAATCCAAATGGGAAGAGGAATTACAAGAGAACAGGGAGATTGTAGACGAAGAAAAAGTGGCTGAAGTGGTTGCCATGATGTCGGGAGTTCCTGTTCAACGGATAGCTAAGGCAGAAAACCAGAAGTTGCTGGAAATGAAAGAACAACTGAAAGCCAAAGTTATCGGACAGGATGAAGCTGTTGATAAAATAGTAAAAGCCATCCAACGCAACAGGATTGGTTTGAAAGATCCTAACAAACCTATTGGAACATTTATGTTCTTAGGACCTACTGGTGTTGGTAAAACTCACTTAGCTAAAATGTTGGCTGAATATTTATTTGACTCATCTGATTCCCTTATCAGAATCGATATGAGTGAATATATGGAGAAATTTACCGTTTCCCGTTTGATTGGAGCGCCTCCGGGATATGTGGGTTATGAAGAAGGTGGACAACTGACAGAAAAAGTAAGACGTAAGCCTTATTCTGTAGTTCTTTTGGATGAAATTGAAAAAGCGCATCCTGATGTATTCAACCTGTTGCTTCAAGTATTGGATGAAGGTCGTTTAACTGACAGTTTGGGACGAAGAATTGACTTCAAGAACACCATACTAATTATGACTTCTAATATTGGAACACGTCAATTGAAGGATTTCGGAAAAGGAATTGGGTTTACTGCGGCAAGCACATCAACAGATGAAAAGGAATTTTCACGCGGAGTTATCCAAAAAGCTTTGAACAGGGCTTTTGCTCCAGAATTCCTGAACCGTGTAGATGATATTGTCATGTTCGACCAATTAGATAAAGATGCTATTTACAAGATTATCGACCTCGAACTGAAAGGCTTCTACAAACGTGTTGAAGACTTGGGTTACAAGCTGACTATCGTAGAAAAAGCCAAAGAATTCATTGCTTCCAAAGGTTACGATGTTCAATTTGGAGCACGTCCCCTAAAACGTGCAATCCAAAAATACCTGGAAGATGAATTGGCCGAAATGATTATCAAAGCCAGTGTTGTTCAGGGAGATACTGTTATAGTTGATTTCGACAGTGAAAATCAGAAAATAGTCACTCAGGTTGAACGAAACGGACAGATTGTAAACTCTTAAAAATAAGAAATTAGCACACGGAATACACAGAACCAGACAGAATATCACAGAATAATTTTGTGTCAATCCGTGAATTCCGTGTAATCTGTGTGCTGATTTTGCTTTTTATTACTTATCAATGAACAAAATAATTATTGCAATAGACGGACACTCTTCATGTGGAAAGAGCACCATGGCTAAAGACCTGGCAAAAAAAATCGGATACAGGTATATTGACACTGGAGCGATGTATCGTGCTGTCACATTATTTTGCATACAAAATGACCTTTTCAAAGGAGAAAATTTAGATTTAACAAGCCTGGAGAAAGCCATTCCCAATATTAAAATCGATTTTCAGTTTAATCCTGAAGTGGGACGCTCAGATACTTACCTCAATGGAAAAAATGTAGAAAAGGAAATCCGGACCATGGAAGTGGCCGATAAAGTAAGTATTGTGAGCGCTGTTGGTTTTGTACGACATGCAATGGTTGCCCAGCAACAGGAAATGGGAAAAGAAAAAGGAATTGTGATGGATGGCCGGGATATCGGCACAGCAGTTTTCCCTAATGCTGAGCTTAAAGTTTTCGTCACCGCCCGCCCCGAAGTCCGTGCCCAACGCCGTTTGGACGAAATGAAAGCCAAAGGTGAAACAGCTAGTTTCAAAGAAGTATTGGAAAATGTAAAAAAGAGAGACTTGATCGATTCCACAAGAGACGAAAGTCCTCTCAGACAAGCAGAAGATGCTCTTTTACTTGACAACTCAGATATTACAATTGAAGAACAAAATCAGTGGTTTTTAAGAAATTATGAATTGAGAATTGAAAATTGAGAATGAATACACTTTCATTCTCAATTTTCAATTCTCAATTCTCAATTATTCATGATCGTCGAAATAGATAAAGATTCCGGTTTTTGCTTTGGTGTTGTAAATGCAATTAAACATGCCGAAGAAGAATTGCAGCAAGGAGGTGAACTTGCTTGCCTGGGAGATATTGTGCATAACAGTCAGGAAGTTAAACGATTACAAAGCAATGGATTAAAAACCATTAATCATGATGAGCTAAAACTTATGAAATCGGCCAAAGTGCTTTTGAGAGCACATGGAGAACCACCAACCACCTATCAGATAGCTAAGGAAAATAATATTAAAATCATTGACGCCACTTGTCCGGTAGTATTGCAGTTGCAGAAAAAAATTTTCAAAGAATATTCTGCCTCCGATCCGGATAAAATGCAAATCGTTATCTATGGTAAAATCGGACATGCCGAAGTAAATGGCTTGGTTGGCCAGACTTCGGGCAATGCCGTCGTTATTGAAAAAATTGACGATTTAGATAAACTGGATTTCAATAAGAATATTTGTCTCTTTTCCCAGACCACTATGTCTCTTGACAGTTTCCAGCAAATTGTTGAATCCATCGCAAAACGCATAAATCCATCTGTTACATTCCGTTACTTTGATACAATATGCCGTCAGGTTGCTAACCGGATGCCTCAAATAAAAGTATTTGCCGGCAAACACGACCTGATTCTTTTTGTTGCCGGAAAAAAAAGTTCTAACGGCAAGGTGTTATTTGAAGAATGCAAAAAAGCCAATGCCAATACTTACCTCATTTCCGATCCGCAGGAAATCAACCCTGAATGGTTGAAAAATGTACAATCAGTTGGTGTTTGTGGTGCCACTTCTACCCCAAAATGGCTGATGGAGTCTGTAGCAGAAAAAGTTAAGGCACTTTCTGTAAAAGATTAGACTTCTTATCAAGTTAATCTTAATAATTTGGACATACTTATTTTATACATTACAAAATATTAATGATTTCGAAAAAATAAATATGCTTTTTTATTGTACCTTTGCCGTGGTTTTAATAAGGCAAAGATATGGCAAACATTAAATGCATCGGAATTCTTACTTCCGGAGGTGATGCACCCGGAATGAACGCAGCAATCAGAGCTGTAACCAGGGCTGCTATCTACAATGGAATTGAAGTGAAGGGGATTTATAAAGGCTACAAAGGACTTATCACCAACGAAATCGTCCCTTTCAAAACAAATAATGTAAGCAATATTATCCAACAAGGCGGAACAATCCTTAAAACTGCCCGTTGTCAGGAATTTATGACTCTGGAAGGTCGGAAACTCGCATACGATAATATGCAAAAGGAAGGAATTGATGCATTGGTAGTTATCGGTGGAGATGGTTCGCTAACCGGCGCCCGCATTTTCGCCAAAGAATTCAATATGCCTATTGTAGGGATTCCGGGCACAATCGACAATGACCTATATGGTACTGATACCACTATTGGTTATGATACAGCATTGAACACAATAATGGAAGCTGTCGATAAAATCCGGGATACAGCTACTTCACATGAACGTTTGTTTTTCATTGAAGTTATGGGACGTGATGCCGGTTTTCTTACTTTGAACGGAGCCATTGCATCCGGAGCTGAAGCTGCTATCATCCCTGAAATCTGGACAGAGGTTGACCAATTGGAACAATTGATTGAAAACGGCTTCCGCAAGTCAAAAAACAGTAGCATTGTTTTAGTTGCTGAAAGTGAAATTACCGGAGGCGCCATAGGAATGGCTGAACGTGTAAAAAAAGAATACCCTCAATATGATGTACGTGTTACTATTCTTGGCCATATTCAGAGAGGAGGTTCTCCAACAGCATCCGACCGTATTCTGGCAAGTCGCATGGGCGCTGCTGCTATTGATGCTCTTCAGGAAGATCAAAGAAACGTAATGGTCGGCATTCAAAACGATCAAATCGTATATGTTCCTTTCTCGAAAGCCATTAAAAACGACAAGCCAATTAACCGGGCTTTACTGGATACTTTACGGATTCTTTCTATTTAAAAAAGTTTAAATATCAGATATTGCTAAACAAAAGAATACTAAGATTGTTATTAGAAGACAAGGTTTAATCTTACAATTTTTTTAATCAATGAAAAAGGTTACATTTGTATTTTTCGTTACATTATTAACAATTCAAAATATTATAGCAATGAAATTTGAAATGCCTGTTTTGCCCTATGCTGCAAATGCATTGGAGCCTGTAATCAGTAAAACAACGATTGATTTGCATTATGGTAAACACTTGCAAACCTATGTAAATAACTTAAATAATTTGGTTCAGGGAACTGAGTTTGAAAATGCTACTTTGGAAGAAATTTCTAAAAAGGCAGAAGGTCCTGTCTTCAATAATGGAGCTCAAGTATGGAATCATACTTTTTATTTCAATACTTTCTCTCCCAAAGGTGGAGGTGTTCCTACCGGAGCATTGGCAGAAGCCATCAATAAAACTTTTGGTAGTTTTGAAAATTTCCAAAAAGAATTCAATGCTGCTTCACTTGCTTTGTTTGGTTCGGGATGGACTTGGCTATCAAAAGATAAAGATGGAAAATTGGTTATCACAAAAGAAGGTAATGCTGGAAATCCATTAAAATCGGGGCTCACTCCCCTACTTGGCTTTGATGTTTGGGAACATGCTTATTATGTTGATTATCAGAACAGACGCGCAGATCATGTGAATGCGGTTTGGAATATCATTGATTGGAAAGTTGTAGGAGAAAGATTTGAAAAATAAGAATCTTTTGTAGATTTTTAAACATACAATAAAACGGGATTTCGGTTAAGCTGAAATCCCATTTTGTTTATTAATGCGCCTCACAAAAAATATTTATTGCAAAACCTGACATAAATACATATTAATTTTGTTGCCGGAATTCAATAATAATAAAAATTTATGGTAACACAATTTCAATCTTCATTAGTTAAAAGCGATCTGTCAGCCAATACAGTAAGTTCGTATGTATGGACTGTAAACCACTTTCTAAACAATTATGAGTCACTTAACAAAGAAAACCTGTTGGCTTATAAAGGTTATCTTATTGAGCATTTTAAACCCAAAACAGTTAATTTGCGGTTACAAGCACTTAACAAATACCTTGAATATATCAAGAAAGACCGCTTGAAACTCAAATTCATAAAAGTACAACAAAAAAACTTTCTGGAAAATGTAGTCAGTGATGCTGATTATAAGTTTCTGAAAACAAAACTGAAATCAGAAGGGCATATAGAATGGTATTTTGTCGTCTGGTTTTTAACGGCAACAGGTGCGAGGGTAAGCGAGTTATTACAAATTAAGGCAGAACATGTTCAGGCTGGTTATTTAGACATGTATACCAAAGGTGGAAAAATCAGAAGGCTCTATATACCTAAAAGTCTTCGCTTCGAAGCAATACAATGGTTGCAGGAAAAAAAAATTACTACAGGATATATTTTTTTGAATCGTTTTGGAGAACGCATAACAACCAGGGGAATATCTCAGCAACTAAAACATTTCGCTACTAAATACGGACTTAATGCAAAGCTAATATACCCCCACTCTTTCCGTCACCGGTTTGCCAAGAATTTTCTGGAAAAATTCAATGATATCGCTCTGCTCGCCGATTTAATGGGACATGAAAGCATTGAAACAACCCGGATTTATTTACGAAGAACTGCCAGCGAACAGCAAATCATAGTAGACAAAGTGGTTACATGGTAATAAAATAGCATACAGATTACACAGATTTTTTATTGATAAGCCACGAACTTCACGAATTTATACTATAATTTATTTAGTGAGATTTCGTGAAATTCATGGCTTAACATTTTTTCTTTTTGATTGCCTTAAAAATACTATTGATAGCTTTTGACAACGGAACTATCAAGTGGCAACCATTTCTTATTATTGCATACAAAGATAAACATATACTGATTTCAAAATAAGAAAACATATTGCTATCTTTGCACCCTCGAAAAATTCTTGATAAATGGCCTATACAAACAACGTAATGATTGTCCGTCATAAATTATTGACGGAATTGGTAAGTCTTTGGAATAAAAATCAATTAACCGAGCAAATAGACCGACTCCCTATCGAATTAACTCCCCGCAGGAAAAAGACTTTGGGCCGCTGTTGTGTACATAAAGAACGTGCCGTCTGGAAATATAAGTCGCTTCCTTTATTGGGCTGGGATATGTCGGATGAAAGAGATGAACTTACTCCCCTATCCGAATATGCACGATTGGCACTGGAACGGGATGAAATAAAAAAAGAAAACATTTTATGTGTGATTGATGAAGCATGTTCTTCTTGTGTTCAGCAAAATTATGTCGTATCCAATCTTTGCCGGGGTTGTGTGGCTCGCACCTGTTACATGAATTGTCCAAAAAAATCTGTCTTTTTTGATAAAAACGGACAAGCGAATATTGATAGTGAAACATGCATAAGTTGCGGAATTTGTCAGAAAAGCTGCCCTTACCATGCAATAGTTTATATGCCTATTCCCTGTGAAGAAAGTTGTCCGGTGAAAGCAATCAGCAAAGATAGCGATGGGATTGAACACATTGATGAAAGCAAGTGTATCTATTGTGGAAAATGCCTGAATGCATGCCCTTTTGGCGCTATTTTCGAAATATCCCAGGCTTTTGATGTGCTGCAACGTATTCGCAAAGGAGAAAAAATAATTGCGATTGTCGCGCCTGCCATTCTCGGACAATTCAATGCTCCGATAGACAAAGTATACGGAGCTTTTAAAGCTATGGGGTTTCATGATGTCATAGAAGTCGCCCAGGGGGCTATGACAACCATTGCCCATGAAGCGGAAGAATTGAAAGAAAAAATTGCTAATGGACAACCGTTTATGACGACTTCCTGTTGCCCCTCTTATATAGAATTAACGGAAAAACATATTCCGGATATGAAGCCTTATGTTTCCGGAACCCGTTCTCCGATGCATTATACGGCCAAAATCGTTAAGGAGCAAAATCCTGATACTAAAGTTGTTTTTGTAGGTCCTTGTGTTGCCAAACGCAAAGAAGCCCGTAAAGATGAATATGTAGATTTCATTTTAACTTTCGAAGAAATCGGTTCTATCCTTGAAGGATTGGATATAGAAATCGAACAATCACCTTCTTATTCTGTCCTTTTTAACTCTGTACGCCAGGCACACGGTTTCGCCCAATCAGGAGGAGTAACGGCTGCAGTGCAGGCATATCTCAAAGATGAAGCCGACAAAATAAGGACAATACAAATGTCGGATATGAACAAGAAGAATATTGCCATGCTTCGAGCTTTCGCAAAAACAAAAAGAGCCGGAGGACAATTCATCGAAGTGATGGCCTGCGAAGGCGGTTGTATTACAGGCCCTACGTCACGTAATGATATTTCAGCAGGGAAAAAGCAATTGGAGCAGGAGCTTAGCAGGATTCGGGGATATGAAGATAATTATTGACAGGCTCCGGTCGGTTCATACGCTGGAAATTGACGAATACAAACAGTTGCTCAGTTGCCGGGAGCAAAATACAATTGATTATCTCCATCAACAGGCAAGAGAAGTTGCTTTGTCTGAATTTGGGAATCAAATTTATATCCGGGGATTAATAGAGATAAGCAATTGTTGTCGCAACGATTGCTACTATTGTGGTATCAGAAAAAGTAACACAACAATTAAACGATATCGCTTGGATGAAGATATTATCCTGGATTGTTGCAAACAAGGATATCAACTCGGATTCCGCACTTTCGTTTTACAGGGAGGTGAAGATGCCGGAATGAGTGACGATACAATTGAATTTATTGTAGCCAACATACATAAACTTTATCCCGACTGTGCCGTTACACTCTCATTAGGAGAAAAATCCTTTGAGTCATACAAACGTTTCTTCCAAGCAGGAGCCAACCGTTACCTATTGCGTCATGAAACATATAACGAAATACATTACAGGTATTTACATCCGGAGAAGATGTCTTCAGAATACAGAATAAATTGTCTGAATAACTTAAAAACAATTGGTTATCAGGTTGGAACAGGAATAATGGTAGGAAGTCCTTTTCAAACGATTGATAATTTGGTAAATGATATTCTATTTATAGAAAAGTTCCAACCTGAAATGATTGGAATCGGGCCTTTTATTCCACATAAAGATACGCCTTTCGCCTCATATCCGACAGGTTCCGTAGAACTGACACTCATTTTGCTTTCCATTTTCAGGTTGATGCGTCCGAAAGCATTAATTCCTTCAACAACAGCACTCAATACAATAGATTCTAAAGGAAGAGAAAAGGGTATATTAGCAGGAGCCAATGTGATTATGCCGAACCTAACTCCGAATACCCAACGAAAAAATTACGAACTATATAACAATAAATCACATCTGGGCGCTGAATCTGCTGAAGGATTAGAAATACTTCGCAAACAAATGCAAGCCATAGGTTATGAAATTTCAGGAGAGAGAGGAGATTATGTACAACATTAATTCAACGAAAGCAGAAGAATTTATCAATCATCAGGAAATCCTGGATACTTTGGCTTTTGCCCAAACATATAAAAACGACACGAAAACTGTTGAACAGCTAATTGATAAGGCTGCCGCATACCAAGGCCTGACTCATCGGGAAGCTGCCATTTTATTATCCTGCGAACAACCGGATTTAATTGAACGGATTTTTGAAGTTGCCCATAATATAAAACAAAAAATATATGGCAACCGTATTGTAATGTTTGCCCCGCTATATCTTTCCAATTATTGTGTTAATAGCTGCGTATATTGCCCTTACCACCTCAAAAACAAAACTATACACCGGAAAAAACTGACTCAGGAAGAAATACGGAAAGAAGTACTCACTTTACAGGATATGGGCCACAAACGGATAGCTCTTGAAACTGGAGAAGACCCCATTCGCAATCCTATCGAATATATTCTGGAATCCATTGAAAATATTTACAGCATAAAGCATAAGAACGGTGCCATCCGCAGGGTCAATGTCAATATAGCGGCCACTTCTGTTGAAAACTACCGCCTTTTGAAAAAGGCCGGCATTGGAACCTATATTCTATTTCAGGAAACATATCATAAAGAAAGATATGAACAACTTCATCCAGTTGGCCCCAAAAGCAATTATGCTTACCACACAGAAGCTATAGACCGGGCCATGCAGGGCGGAATTGATGATGTGGGATTAGGTGTTTTATTTGGTCTGAACAATTTCCAATATGATTTGGTTGGTTTATTGATGCATACTGAGCATTTGGAAGCTGTTTTCGGAGTCGGTACCCATACGATTAGTATTCCACGCATTTGTCCGGCTGACAATATCAACACCAATGATTATCCGGATGCTGTACCAGATGATATATTCCGTCGTATTGTTGCGGTTATCCGGCTGGCCGTACCTTATACAGGTATGATTATTTCCACCCGTGAATCACAAGTCTCGCGTGAAAAACTGCTAAACATTGGTATTTCTCAAATCAGTGGAGGTTCTAAAACAGGAGTCGGAGATTATTCCAATCTGAATACAGAATCTGAAAACACATCCCAATTTGATATAAGCGATAACCGGACACTGGACGAAATAGTAGCTTGGTTGCTACAAAAAGGGCATATTCCCAGCTTTTGCACTGCTTGTTACCATGAGGGAAGAACAGGTGACCGTTTTATGTCGTTAGTCAAATCAGGTCAAATTGCGAATTGTTGTGCGCCTAATGCGTTAATGACACTTAAAGAGTATCTGGAAGATTATGCTTCAAAAACAACACAGGCATTAGGAAAGCAAATGATTCAAGATGAAATAAAATATATTCCGAACTCCAGGGTCAAGGAAATTTGCATTCGCAATCTGCAGGAAATTGCGCAAGGAAAAAGGGATTTCAGGTTTTAACAAATAGTTTATAATGAACAATACTCCACAATCAAACCGGCTCCACATCACTCTTTTAGGAAAAAGAAACAGTGGCAAATCTTCGTTGATCAACGCCTTAACCGGACATGAAACAGCGCTTGTATCGGATACTCCGGGAACAACTACCGATTTGGTTTATAAGTCAATGGAAATCAAAGGAATTGGACCCTGTATTTTTATAGATACTCCCGGATTTGATGATTCCGGAGAATTAGGAAAAAAACGGATTGAACAGACATTGAAGGCCATTGAAAAAACTGATATTGCTTTATTTTTATGCGATAAGGAAATGATTGAAGAAGAGAAGTGGATACAAATTTTAGAAGAGAAATATATCCCTTATGTTTTTATACTGAATAAAATAGATTTGTACGAAAACCAACACGAAACAGCAACTTTTATTTCAAACCTGCAAAAACAATATGGTAAAACTCCATTAAAAATCAGCGCCAAACAAAAACAAGGGCTTGATTCAATTGTGTCAAGCATTATTAAAAATTTACCTGAAGACTATAAAAAGCCATGTATTACAGGCGATCGTGTGAAAACCGGAGATTTGGTATTATTGGTTATTCCCCAGGATATTCAGGCTCCAGAAGGACGGCTTATTCTACCTCAGGTGCAGACTTTGCGTGAATTACTGGATAAAAAATGTATGGTTATGAGTTGCACGACAGATCTGCTTCCTGCAACATTGCAAGCCCTCTCCTACCCACCCCAGCTTATTATAACAGATTCACAGGTATTTAAGACTGTTTATGAACAAAAACCAAAAGAAAGCCAATTGACGTCTTTTTCTATTTTATTTGCTGAATATAAAGGAGATATTGATTATTTCAAAGCAAGTGTGAAAGCCATTGAGCTTCTGAAAGAAACATCTAAAATACTGATAGCGGAAGCTTGTACCCATGCACCTCAGACAGAAGACATTGGAAGGGTAAAAATTCCCTGTTTGTTGCGCAATAGAATTGGAGAAGGCTTATCAATAGATATTGTTTCCGGAAATGATTTTCCTAAAGATTTATCGCCTTATGATTTAATTATTCATTGCGGAGCTTGCATGTTCAATCGCAAGCATGTACTAAACCGTGTTGAACAAGCTAAAAAACAACAGGTTCCAATGACTAATTATGGCGTGGTGTTAGCTTATTTGAATGGTATATTAGAAAATATAAATTATTGATATAAGAAAAATTGCAGCTATAAATCTAATTATTTACTTTTAAGATTGAATTCTTTGTTAAACCGTATATAAACTCCGAAACTATAGTCTGTAGATTTCAGAACCAAGTCTGTATAGGTTTCTATCTGGGCACCAATGGAAAGGCTTTCAAGAAGTTGTTGTGAATATGCAAGCTTAGCTGTAATCATCTTACGTATAGGGACTTGATTCCCAGGCTCATAAGGATTAAATGATCCCAAAAGAGGCTCCCCATCAAATGCATAAAAATGTTCGGCATACCAATAGCCTGTCATTAAGGTAAATAACGAAGACTTTACCTGCAAAACCGGATATACCCCCCACCCTTTATCATAAGGTCGTAAAGTTGGATCAGGCAGTTTATCATAATAACCTGCAAGGTATGTATCAAAAGCAATTGACTGGATAAAACTTTTTTTGAACGACCATTCCGAATGAATTCCTGTAACAGCATTTCCGAGCACAATCATTTTTTCATCAGATGTGTCTATTTGTCCGCCATGATGGTTGATTAATAGCTGGAATGGAATCGACAAATTTATACTGCTTTCCAGATGTGTTAACTGAAGAGAGGCAGATGTACCGAATGTCAGGACTTCCGGTACTGAATCACCACGTTCTATATAACGTTGCCAATTGATCCAAACATCAGCAAAATACTGTTTATCCTGATAGAGAAGTTGTAAACCACTTTCAGGCCTGCTTGTAAACTGTTTTTCCCATTGGTATAAAGGCTCTATCAAACGATGGTTCAGTCCTCCGTAAATATTCCCAAACACCAGATAGAAATCAGGTTTAACAACATATTCCATCTGTACAAAAATATCATTGATAAAATGGATGCCATCTTCCCTTTGCTCTCCGGAATAAAAAACACTATATGTTCCGAGTTGGGCTCGAAAACGATTATTGACTTGGTACTGTATTTTAGGAAGTAAATTGATACCCGGTAGAGTATACCCGTTCTCCAAAGGACTGAAATATTCATTATTTTTGAAAAAGCCGGTCATATCAATGGAAAATGCCCAACGGTTGCTGTCATTCTCCAATAATTGTGGAGAAGTAAGTAGTTTATCCGGAATCCATTGTGCATATAAAGTTGCGGGTAAAAGCAATAAGAGAAATATTAATTTTTTCAATTTGAATTTAATATTAAATATTATGCCTTTATAACAATAAAGATTTCAAAAGGTTTATAAAACAAAGCCAGAGCAGAATACTGATTGATTTTTCCGGTTAAAATGATTTGCTCAGTAATCAGGGAGCAAACTGTATAAAACCGGTTGGTATTCCTTCTGATTTTGCAACAACTACATTTTCCCCATTGTTCAGCAAAACTTTAATCCGGGCACACCCATTATAAGCCTGAACTTTGCGTGAACCTGTAGAAGTTCCCTGATTTTGAACCAATTGTCCGTCGCCTGCCAGTTCAAATTCAATAAACTGTTTGGAATCTAAACACAAAATTCCCTTATTATCAAGAAGTTTTGCTTCAATCCAGACATATTCTTTATTTTTCTCAATTACACTTAATTTCAATTGAACAGGCTTACTCCATTTCTCAGTTTGGTAAACAAAAGAAATCTCATCAACAACCTCAGATTGTTGTTTGCCATTTTTCTTTTTCCCGATAGCTTTGACAATATTTTCTCCTGCTTCAAAGGGAACTTCCCAACGCAAACCCGCAGCTGGGAAATCTTGGAAATTACGCTTTTTGATTCCTATACTTTTCCCATTCAGGAATAATTCCACTTCTTCGCAATTAGAATAAACCTTCAGTGTTTTTAGTTCATCTTTATTTCCCCAGCGTACCGGCCAGGCATGACCATAAATATGTATCACCGGCTTTTCCGACCAATAAGATTGAAATACATAGTAAGCTTCTTTTTTTGCAAAGTCCCTTTCCACAACACCTTTCTGATTGACATAAGGAACCGGATTTTCGGGACGGACAGGAGTAGAAAAATCTTTGAAAGGCCAATAAGCAGAACCAGACAGCCAATCCATCGTTTCTTGTTCTTTCAAGTGCCAGTCAATTAAATCACAAATATAAGTCTCCGACAAATCGCCATCTTTCGAAGCACGGGAATTTCCTCCATAAAGGGAAGCATCTCCGGCACGCTCATCAACAGCCCCTCCGGCCTGAATTTTGTCAATTCCGACATACGCATCTTCTGCATGACGGCGTGCATGATTATCTCCTCCCCACTCTACATGTAAAAAACGAGCTATTTGTTGCATTTCATTATAAGAAACCCGTTTATAATCTGTATATACACCCCTGTACCAACCTGCCCAAATCGAAGGAGAATACACATCCACAATATCTTTACAAAAATCGCAACGGCGAATGCTGGTCAACCGGGTACTATCCAATTGATGTGATAAATCGTGAAGCGTTTTCATGAACGCACGGATTTTTTCCTTGTCGAATTCAGGGAAATCATTGGGCCAATCGTTTTCATTTCCCAAACCCCATAAAATTACAGAAGGATGATTACGATGTTGAGTAATCATATTGGTTAACATCCTTTTGGCTTGTTCCTGATAAGTAGCACCACCCAAACCACCACGACACCAGGGAATTTCTTCCCAAACCAATATTCCCAACTTATCACACTGTTCCAAAACAATACGGGATTGCTGGTAATGTCCCAAACGAATAAAATTCACCCCCATTTCCTTCATCATTTCCATTTCCCGGATAATCATGTCCTCATTCATGGCAGCACCAACTCCGGCATGGTCTTCATGCCTGTGTGTTCCCCTTAACAATAATCGTTTTCCATTCAGATAAAAAGGCCCTTTTTCTTTAAATTCAAAATGACGGAAACCAAATTTCTCATGATATATGTGAGTTACTTCCGGTGTTTTCAGTTCAATCTCACAAGTATATAAATATGGTGTTTGAGGACTCCACAGTTTAGGATTCTTGATTTCTTCCGATAAAACATTTTGCATACTATTAAAGGAATTTAGTTTCAAGTCTTTAATTTGTTGAATTTTTCCGTCAGGAGCGATAATCTTGATGTTTAGTTCAACATCATTAGTATTATTAGCATTCAAAAAGCCAAGTTGAACATCCAACTTTCCAGCCTTTCCTTTTTCGTCAACAGAAGCATTGACTATTAGATTTTGAATTGATAACGAAGGCAAATACACCAAATTCAGATACCGGTAAATTCCTCCATAAATATTAAAATCAGACAAGTCTGATGGAATCATTTCTGCATCCCTTGAATTATCACAACGAATGGATAACGGAACTTTTCCTTTGAACCTATCTGCATCTTTCAATTTCAAAAATTGGTCAACACCATCAGTAATATCAACCGTCCATTCATCATATCCGCCTACATGCGAGCCTACTTTGGTTGTATAAATGTATACTTCTGTTTTTTGTCCGGCGCCTTCAAATTGAAGAATAATGCGACCATTTTTATAAGGATTGCTGATATTTAAATTTGTTCTATACCAGCCCGGTCCCTGGTAATAATTAACATCCGGATCAACGGCATCTTCCGCATTGAAACAATGAGGCAATGAAACGTTCTGCCACAAAGGAACTGATTCAGAAGAACCTTCTTCTGCAGGACGAACAGCTTCCCAGATACTTCCTAAATCTTCCCGTAAAAATTCCCAGCCATTATTCAATCTTATTTTTTCAGGATAATTGATTTGAGAAAAGATTGAACTACTAACAAACACCAGGATAAAAATAAAATTTATCTTCATCTGAAACAATTATAAAATATTGAACCAATTAAAAGTATAAACATAAAAATAAGGAATATACTTAAAGTTTTCCTAACTGTTATTTTCTTTTGAGTCACATTTTCAGTCAATAAATGATGAAACATATTACACCACTTAAAATCCCTGCAATAAAAAATATTGTTATTCGATTTAATTCACAAAAATATGAAATTAATCAATAAAATCGCATACGAATGCAATACAGACATTGTTTTTACCACTTATAAGATATTGTCTCACTAATAAAGAAATCTTAATAGTTGAGTGAAATTATTAAATTTTATTTGACTTTTACCCACTTTTCAATAACTTTGCAAAACAACGGTAACAACCCCAACAAGTATAAACTATATAAACATTAAAACATGAAAGACTTATTTTCAGTAAAAGACAAAGTGATTATTATCACTGGTGGTTCCGGAATTCTGGGAACTTCAATGGTACATCACTTTGCAGAACAAGGTGCTAAAGTGGTTATTCTTGACAGAAACGAAGAAGCCGGTAAAAATTTAGAGAAGGCCGTGCACGTAAACGGCGGCAATGCGACTTTCTTTTACACCGATGTATTGAACAAAGAAGTATTGGAAAAAAACTATGCAGACATCATGGCCAAATTTGGCCGGATTGATGTATTAATCAACGGTGCAGGCGGAAATATGCCTGGAGCAACCATCGCCCCCGACAAAACTATTTTTGACCTGGAAATTGACGCTTTTAAAAAGGTAGTAGACCTGAACCTTTTCGGAACAGTAATACCTTCAATGGTATTCTCCAAAGCAATGGCTCAACAGAAAAAAGGATGTATTATCAATATTGCATCTGAATCAGCACTTCGTCCTCTAACCCGTGTAGCTGGCTATGGAAGCGCCAAAGCGGCAGTAGCAAACTTCACACAATATCTTGCAGGTGAATTAGCCATTAAATTCGGCGAAGGTTTGAGAGTCAATGCCATTGCTCCCGGATTTTTTCTGACAGAACAAAACCGGACATTATTAACAAATCCTGATGGCTCACTCACTGAAAGGTCCAGAATCATCCTTGCACATACCCCTTTCAACCGTTTCGGCGAACCCGAAGAATTGTTAGGAACTTTGCAATGGCTGGCAAGTGATGCCTCCAAATTTGTAACAGGAACAATGACCGTTATCGACGGTGGTTTCGATGCATTTTCAATTTAATAACTAGAATAAAAGAAATAGAGAATAAGAGAAATAAAGAATTTTTATCATTCTTTATTTCTTTACTCCTTTTATTCCAAATTCTTAATTCAAAATTATGTACCTATGTGAACAAACATGGCGTTGGTATGGCCCGAATGATCCGGTTGGACTATGGGATATCCGCCAGGCAGGCGTTACCGGAATCGTAACAGCATTGCATCATATTCCAAACGGAGAGGTTTGGACAGTTGAAGAAATTGAAAAACGGAAAGCGGAACTGGCTGCTGCTGGTCTGCACTGGTCTGTTGTTGAAAGTGTTCCTGTGCACGAACACATCAAAACACAAACCGGAGATTTCCAGAAATATATCGATAATTACAAAGAAAGCCTTCGCAATCTGGCTAAATGCGGTGTAAAAATAGTAACCTATAACTTTATGCCTGTATTGGACTGGACTCGTACAGATTTGGCATATACCATGCCTGACGGGTCTAAAGCATTACGTTTCGAACGGTCTGCATTTGTTGCTTTCGACTTATTTATTTTGAAACGTCCCAGAGCAGAAAAAGAATATTCCGAAAAAGAAATTGCCAAAGCAAAAGCCCGTTTCGAACAAATGAGTGAAGCCGACAAACAATTGCTTACCCGTAACATGATTGCCGGGTTACCAGGTTCGGAAGAAAGTTTCACAGTAGAACAATTCCAGAAAGCATTAGACCGATACAAAGATATTGATGCTGAAAAATTGCGTCAAAACCTGATTTATTTTCTAAGAGAGATAACTCCTATTGCCGACGAATGTGGAATCGAGCTGGTTATCCATCCGGATGATCCTCCCTACCCTATTTTGGGATTACCTCGCATTCTTAGCACCGCTGATGACGTACGCCGTTTATTCAAAGAAGTGCCCAACCAATCAAACGGTTTGTGCTTGTGCACCGGTTCATTCGGAGTACGCAGCGACAACGAACTGGCAAAAATGATGGAAGAATTCGGAGACAAAGTTAACTTTGTTCATTTCCGCAGTACCAAACGTAACGAAGATGGTGACTTCTACGAAGATAACCACCTGGAAGGCGATGTGGATATGTATGGCGTAATGAAAGCATTACTCGAACTTCAAAACCGCAGGAAAGTATCCATCCCTATGCGCCCAGACCATGGACACCAAATGATCGATGATTTAAAGAAAAAAACCAATCCTGGTTATTCTTGTATCGGCCGGTTAAGAGGTATTGCAGAATTGCGCGGATTGGAAATGGGAATTGCAAAAAGTCTGTTTAAATAAAAAATCTCACACAGATTTCTCAGGTTTTACACAGATTTTTAATAATTTAGTCACGAATTGTTTGAATTGCACTTTTCATTAGTGTTTATTCGTGTAATTCGTGGCTAAACTATACATTCCTCATGAAATTAAATCTGATTTGGAGCGTGCTGGCATTTTTTCTCACCCTTACTTGTCTTCCTGTAAAAGCCCAACAAGCGTCACAATGGAAAGATATCAAAGGTTCCATCTTTGAAATTCAAAACGACACAAACCTGGCTATTGAAGGAGCAATCGTTCTTTTGCTAAATCCTAAAGACAGCACCGTTTTATTTCATTCTTCAACCAATAAAACAGGCAATTTCATATTTACTTCCATTGAAAAAAAAGAATATATCCTGAAAATAACCTTTCTCGGATACAATCCTGTCCTGAAAAAAATTACGCCCAATTTATTTTCTGGTAACCAAGCTGATTTTGGGAAAATTATCTTGCAGGAAAACGCCGTGTTGTTGTCTGAAGTTACTATCATTGCTGAAATCCCGGAAGTTGTAGCCAAAGAAGATACATTAGAATATAATCCGGCAGCATTCCGTATGAATGAAAGTGCAGTTGTGGAAGACTTGCTAAAACGTCTGCCAGGCGTTGAAATAGAACCAGACGGAAAAATCACTTCAGTTGGAAAAGAAGTCAAAAGGGTATTCATCGATGGAAAAGAATTTTTCGGGAAAGACCCTAAAATGGCAACTAAAAATATCACAGTCGATATGATAGACAAGGTTCAAGTAATAGACAAAAAATCCGAACAGGAACGGTTAACCGGAGTAGAGGACGGAGAAGAAGAAACTATTATCAACCTGACTATCAAAAAAGGGATGAAAAAAGGATGGCTCACCAATGCTTCGGCCGGAATGGGTGGATTCATGACCGAACGCAAAAGCGACAATTCTCCCAGGTATGCCGGGAATTTATTCATAAGCCGTTTCGATGACAACAAACAAATTACATTGATAGGAAACTCTAACAATGTTAACAACCAAGCTTTTGCTGATGATGGCAATCAGATACAAACAAATATTCGCTCTGGAGGACGCATGGGAACCGGAGGAAATAATGGTATTACAAATTCGTCAATGGCCGGTATCAACATCTCCAATACTATCAATCAAAAATGGAAAACAAACGGAAATATTCGTTATAATTATACTGATGAATTAATAGATCGTAAAGGCTTCAGGCAAAACATATTAGTTGACAGTATTTCATACAAGGAAATCTTATCTGATGACCAAAGTTATTCGAACAATCTTGTCTTTGATTATAAAACCGAATTCACACCTGATTCCCTGAACACTTTCGTACTTACTACTGGAGTGATATATAACGACTCAAAATCGCACGATTACAACTACCAAAGTACAAGAGCAGGAAATGCCGACTCCACACGTGTCAATCAAAGTGAAGCACAAACAACACTTAATTCCAATGGGTTCACTTTAGAAACAGAATTAACATATTCCAGGAGATTTCTCAAAAAAGGCCGCAGGTTCAGCCTTACCGGAAGTTTCAGTATCAATCATAACTCGGGAGAAGGTACCAACCTGTCTGCCAGTGAATTCTTCCTGAATCCTTCAAAAAATAAACTACTAAACCAGGAATTGTACAACAGCTCCGACAAAAACAGTTATTCTTTCAAAGCCAGTTATGTTGAACCGGTTTGGAAAACCAATAATACTTTACAATTTTCTTATAATATCCGGTATAACTACATTGATAATGTGAGAGAAACATGCGATTATGATGAAGAAACCGGCACCTATTCCATTCTAAACCCTAACTACAGCAAAAGTTTATGGAACAATTTTGTCAATCAAACTTTCAGTATGAATTTCAATGCAGTTCACACCAAATATAGTTATAATATAGGATTTAACATAAGTCCTTCATACACACAAAGCACCAGTTATATCAAAAATGGAGATACAAATGGCAACGACTCCATACTGAATAAAATAAATGGCAGGTATGTTACCAATTTTGCTCCCCAGTTAAATTTCACTTACAGGTTTTCCAAACGTTCCAACCTTAAATTCACATACAGGGGAACCACTCGTCAGCCTAACGTATCACAATTAGATCCGACTCCCAACAACACTAATCCGCTAAACATACGAACCGGAAATCCCGACCTGTTACCAGCTTTTACCCACAACATGATGCTCCGTTATAACAACAACCAAAGGGAGGCGCAACGCTCTTTAAGTGCAAACCTGCAATTTTCTTTCATCAAAAATGAAATCATCAATTTCACATCCTATCAGGATACTACCGGCATACAACTCACAATGCCAATCAATGAAAACGGTTCATGGTATATATCTGGAGATGTATTGTACAATATGCCATTAGATGCCAAAAAGAAATTCAAATTCAGTACCCATACAAGAGTTGGTTACAATAACAAGATAGGTTTTATCCGTGTAAACAAGCAAAGTGAACGGAATGTATCCGGCACTCTAAGTCTTTATGAAAATATTGGTTTGAGTTACAGTAAAGATTGGTTTTACGGACAATTTCGAGGAAACATAAACCATTCCAATATTACCAACACATTGGAAGGACAGGAAAACCAACAGTATACTACTTTCGGACTCGCTTACAATACTCAACTGTACTTCCCTTTCAACTGGACATTAGCTTCTGATGTTAATTATAGAGCCACCAGAGGATTAAGTGCAGGATTCGACACTGACGAAATTATCTGGAATGCAGAAATCAGCAAACAATTTCTTAGCAAAAAACAAGCGACTTTCCGCATTAAATTCTATGATATACTCAACCAAACATTGAATATCAGCCGTATTATAAACGCTAATTATATTGAAGACAATGAATATAACAATTTAACCTGTTATTTCCTTGTATCCTTTGCTTATAAATTCAATCAGTTAGGGGGAAAGCAATAAGCCTTCCGTCAATGTCATATTTCCTGACATCCTTAAGTTGTATGCCAGCATCTTTTCCAAAAGTTTTCACTTGTATTTTTTTCAAGCGCAAATAATCCACATCAACAGCAATCAATGGGATACGGGGATCTTTATTTTCAGGTTCGAAAGTTGCTTCGCTGACTGAAATATTTCTCACATGACGGATAAACAAACCGTAACAAGGCAAATTTCCCCAAATAGTTGGTTGCGGGTATCCTTGTTCATCTTCCACCACTTTGTCGTAAGAGGAAATATAATCACCTTCTGACAGATTCCCCTTGTTGAAGAACCGAATATTGTTCAGGTAAATGTTTTCTATTTTTCCTTCCGGAATACCGGTTATGGAAGAAGTGAAGTTACCAGTTCCATAAGACATGATATTACTGATTTGTATATTCCTCATTTTTCCTATTGGCGGAACAGGAGCTTCCTTTATGTGTTTACGCGCCCTGTTGCCCAACCTAACATACAAAGGGCATTCTGTTCCTTCTATCAAAATGTTGTTAATCACCACACCTTCCATAATCCCTCCATCGACAATTTCAAGGGAAATTCCTGTAATGCCTCTTTTTAGTGTTGTAGGAAAAATCCTTGTTTCTATCCGGCTTGGTTTAATCACACAATTGGAAATGGCGATATTCCGGAAACCACCGGTAGATTCGGTTCCGCATTTGATAGCATTCGCATGGCTGCTTATAATACAGTTATTAATCACAACATCCTCACATGGCGCCATTCCGGTACTTTTCAATACAATTCCATCATCGTCAGAATCAATATTGCTGTTAGAAAGAAAAAAACGGCGGCATCCATCGATATTAATGCCGTCATTGTTGCTGTTACTATGATTAATGACTTTGACATTATCAATAACAACATCTTCACAATCCAGATAGTGTTGATTCCATATACCTGCATTATACATGCTTATGCCTGAGATATTTACATTTTTGCAAGAGATTAACAGGATATTCCGGGGCCTGCCATCCTGATCTCCCCACAAACACTCCGGACGTGATTTGTGTAAAGCGCCTTGTCCGTCAATAATTCCATTACCAATGACGCTGATGTTATTTGCTTTTTCCGCATAAATCAAAGCATACCATCCTCCTTGTTCTTTTTCAGACCGGTATTCCGGCTGAGGTTGTCGTTGTACGTCTTCCGGATTTGCGCTTGCATACAAATAAGCCCCGGGTTCGAAATACAGTTCCACGTTGTCTTTCAGCAATATCGTTCCTGATTTGTATTTACCAGATGGTATGACAACTCTGCCCCCGCCATCTGCGGAACATTTAGTAATTGCCCTATTAATGGCATTGCTACTCAGGAAAGCAGTATCACTTTGGGCTCCGTATTCCAATATATTATGATCTTTCGCAAGACAGTTTATGCAGGATAAAAGCAATAGACTGATGCTTGTACAAATAATTTTTTTCATCTCAAATTTTATATATTATCAAAGAAAATGCCGCTACACACCGGGTAATCAGGATTCCCGTAATGATCGTAAAAGAAACGTGTGATACGGAACTGTACATTACCTTTGATATTAAATGAAAGATATACACCATCTTCAAAACCATTAATTAACTGTGAAGCTAATATGCGTTTGGTATTTACATCTATCACATCTACAACTTCCTGGCACTTTTTTCGTTTATAATCAGTAAAGTAAAGGGTAACTTTTATTTCTTTTCCATTATCAATTTTGGTGTCAATTAGCTGATGTAAAACCGAAGTCCGTACAGCCTCTATCCTGCCACTATTGTCCGGAATTAAAAGTGCAGAAGTTTTCTTACTGTTATTGTTCAATACCTGAAGAGAATCACCGGTATATCCGATTTCGACCGAACCAGGAATATTTTTACCTGCACCAAAAATATCATATCCCAAGCTTCCATATTTTCCTTTCCAGTTTCCGCTTGTCAGCATATCTTTTCCCGCAAAAGAAACGGTTCCTGATGGTTCTTTGGAATAAATAGTACTTTTATCAGACATATCAGTTCCGGCAGGAACAATTATCCGTGCCTTGTCGGGCGGCAATGACAAGTTGATTTGATTATTGCTGATTTTCCGGTTACTTTCAAGTTTTACCAATCCGTTAAAGCCTGAATTGAACATGTAAATATCTACTTTGGATACACCTGCCCATTCAAGTGGAAAATCCCATATAGCATTCCTTCCTTTTACCGAATAAGCCATTATTTCAGGATGATTTACCCAGAAAACAGGGATGAACACATCATGACCTTCTTTCATCAGCTTTCCATCCCTGTAAAGGCGATGTACATTGTCGTCATCCCATTTACTGACAACATTATCTGAAAGAGTTAGTGTGATACCCATAGGATCTTTTGTTTCATATTTCAATCGCAACAAGCGGTTGAGATAAAAATAAACATAAGTATGATGCGATAATTCCCGCGCCACCATAAAAGGATTTCTTTGATATAAAGTATTTTCCAACTGCACACTTGCGCCAAACACCTGAAAACGCCTTTTAGTCAGGTCAATTTTTCCGCCATACAAATCGTCATGGGTACCATCCCGTCCACCACACATAATGTAAGGTGCAACTTCCATCTGGTTCACAAAAAGTGAAGCCCACCAATCCCAGGTAACTCCCAATGCATCAAATCCATAAAGATTCGGGTCGGCATATTCCCCTATCATTTGTATATTGTATTCTTTTTTCAGGTATTCAGCCATTTTTTTGATAGCCGAAACCTGGTCTTCTTTGGTTGTGTAATGATATAAACTCGGTGGATATTGTGTTTGGTTATCGAGGTAAAGAACACCCGTTTCTTTTACTAAAGGTACTTCTTTTATAAAAGCATCAATCCGTTGTTTTGTAACTCCGGCATTCCACTCATTCACAATATTCACAAAATAACTTTGGCGGTTCCACCAGACATCACCTTTTAAAAGAGTACCATCAGCATTTTTGCATAACAAATCTTTCTCCTTATACATTTCCCACTGGGGAGAATCTTCATAAGCATCAAAAGGATTGACATGAAAAGTACAATTGGTATTATATTTTTTTGCCTCGTTCATCAGCCACAATAAAGCGGCTTTTCCTTTTAATCCTCCCGGAGCATATAATGTTGTGTCAACAGGCACCCACCACGGATAGGTATGATCATGCCCACCCTGTTGAAATCCACCCAATATAACGACTTTAGGCAACCCGCGGGAAATGCAATCTATCTGTTCCAGGTATTTTGCCACCGCTCCCAAATCCAGGTTGTGATAATCATCTTCCAGAGCACATCGCAACATGATTTTAAAGGTTAGTGTTTGAGATAAATCTTTTGAATACGGATATAACGGATAGTCATAATCAAGTCCGATTGCAGAAACAGACAATGTTAAGGATATAAAAATAACGTATAACAATAATTTTATTTTTTTCATAATTTTAATTTAGATGAAAAGTTTATTTGCAAACAACCTTTTGTTTTAAGATTTCCTGGTCTGTGCTGACAACAACAATATACACTCCGCCTGCAATTCCCAATTCCTGTTTGGAGGTATGCAAACTGGCCTCATTGTTAACAACTTCAATTTTTTTGTTGAATAACATATTTCCTGTCAGGGAATATATTTGAATATTGGCTGCATTAGTTTTATAAAGAGTAGACTTGATATTCAGTTCATCAGAAAAAACAGCAGGAAGACACTTCAATTCATTTTTTGGAACAAACACTTCATCTATGGCAGAAGAATTATCATTGTCAATGAAAATTCCGCTGCACACAGGATAATCCGGATTGACATATCCGTCATAAAAGAAACGGGTGATACGGAAATGAACATGTCCGGTTACTGCATACCTGAGATATGTGCCGGTATTGAATGAGTTGATAAGTTTTGAGTGAAGGATACGTTTGGCATTCACATCGATAACATCAACTACAACCTGGCAATTTTTGTTTTGGTAATCAGCAAAATAAAGGGAAACAGTTTTTTTCTCCGGAACCTGCAAATCTATAATCTGGTGTAAAGTAGATGTACGGACAGCTTCTATTCTTCCATTTTCATTACCAGGCTTTTGAAGTGCTTCCGCACGTGTACTGTTTTCATTGATAACATTCAGTTTATCTCCTATGTAGTTGACAGTTATATCTCTTGGAATCAGGTTTGAAGAGCCAAAAATATCATATCCTACAGAACCATAAACATTTTTCCAGTTGCCTTGGGTAGTATTGTCCTGCTCCACGAAAGATACTGTTCCTGATGCCTCATTGCCATAAATTGTACCATCATTAATATTAGTACCTGCGGGAACAATAATTTGTGCGATGCTGGCTTCCTGGTTAAGATTGATTTGATTGTTAGATACAGGAACATTAGAGCTTGCCAAATTGAGAGTATAAAAGTTGGAACTGAAATTATAAATATCAACAGCCTCAACATCAGCCCACTCTTTTGGGAAATCCCATGTACTAATCCGTCCCTGATAGGAATATGCCATTATTTCACGATGATTCACCCAAAAAACAGGGATAAAAACATCATATCCTTCTTTCAATAATTTTCCATCACGGTATAAGCGGTGGACATTATCACTTTCCCATTTACTTTCCACATTATCAGACAATTTAAGATTCATGCCGTATGGAGAAGTCGTGGTGAGTTCTTCACGCAATAAGCGGTTAAGGTAAAAGTAAACCAGCGTATGATGTGTAAATTCACGAACTACTTTAGACGGGTCGTTTTGGAATTGTATATCTTCTAATTGAATGCTTGAACCAAAAACCTGCAATCTTCTTTTACTTAAATCATTGTAAGAACCCAGCAGGTTGTCATGGCAAATATTCCTTCCGCCGCAGGCAATATAGGCAGGAACTTCCATCTGGTTGATATTAAGGGATGCAAGCCAATCCCAGGTAACACCCAAAGCATCAAACCCATAGAGATTCGGGTCGGCATATTCTCCGATAAGTTGTATGTTATATTGTTCCTTAAGATATTGGGCAGCTCTTTTAATGGCTGTTATCTGGTCGGTTTTGGAAACATCATGATAATAGCTGGACGGATATTGAGTCAGGTTATCAAAATATAATACTCCGGTTTCCTTTACCAGTGGTAATTCGGTTAAAAAATCGTCGATTCGTTGTTGGGTCACTCCGGCTTTCCACTCATTCACCATATTCACAAAATAGCTTTGCCGGTTCCACCAGATATCTCCTTTGAGAAGTGTTCCATCCATATTTTTACATAACAGGTCATTATTGGCATAGTCGTCCCATTTCCAGGAATCCATGTAAGCATCAAACGGATTGACATGGAATGTACAGGTTGTGTTATACTTTTTTGCTTCTTCCATTAACCATATCAAAGCTGCTTTACCTGTCCTTCTACCAGGAGCAGTAAAATCTTCATCTACAGGAGTCCACCACGGATAGGTGTGGTCGTGTCCATCTTTTTGAAATCCGCCAAGAATAACTACTTTAGGAATTCCCCTGGTGATGCAATCAATCTGGCGGAGATAATTGGCAACCAGCGACATATCCATATTGGAAATATCCGTCGGTAGCGCGCAACGCAACATAATCTTAAAGGTCAAGGTTTGTGATAAATCCTTAGAATAAGGATACATTGGATAATTATATGCCAGTACTTCAGAACAAACATTCGAAACAGGCACTAAACATAAGCTTAAGGCTAAAATAATGGATTTTAAGTGATTCATTGGGAATGTTTTTACCCCTAAACCCCCTAAAGGGGACTTGGCTAACGCGCACTAAAGTCCCCTTTAGGAGATTTAGGGGTGTGATTATATATATTTTTTATCTCTTAACAAACCGTGAAGTAGTTATACTGCTTCCGTTTTTCAAAGTAACAATATATGAACCGGAGTTCAAATCAGAGAAATCGAGTAAATTATCACCAGTTGTCAAACCAAGTTGTTTCACCAAACGACCGTCGAATGAATAAACAAATAGTGATGTTTGTTTATCGGACGGATTAACAACTACTAATTTGCCTGTTGTTACCGAAGGATACAGGTTCAACTGAGATATCTGTATATCCTTGATACCGCTTCCTGAAGTATATTCAACCGCACCTATCGATGGATTTTCAGGACGTGTATTACCCAATTGGTCTAATGTTCCGGCAGAAGCAGGGCTACCTGTGCCAACTGCAGGATTATCCGTTCCTGTCAATAAATGCACATACTGGCCTTTCACTTCTGCAAGAGGAGCTAAATAAGTACCAATGATGAACGGGTTGTCAAGTGTATAGAAACGGCCATCGCCATAACGGGTATCATCCCAGATACAATAAGAGCGGTTGAAACCTCCGAATATCGTTGAATAATCCACAGCCGCATCCCCATTTTGTATGTAAATACAGTTTTCAAATTCTATAGTAGCCGTACCGCCTGATATATACATCGCATTTTGTCCATCGGCAGAAGTATTTCCGGCAATCGTACTGTCATAAATCTTAATAGAAGAAGCACCTTCCCAGCTACCATCAAGGACACCACCATTTGTAGGAGAAGTGTTTCCACTTATAGTCATATTTTGCAATGTATAAGTAGCTCCCTGGAAAGCAACTGCAGCTCCGGTATTGTTTACAATCGAAACATTTTTCATAGTTCCTTTGGTTCCCCATGCTAAACCTGCAATGGATTTTCCAGAGTTACCTGTTGCATAACAGTTATTTACATTGAATTGACTCATTTGAGCTTTAAAAATCACACCATTTTGCCCTGCACTACTGCGGTTATTGGTATAAATACAATTGCTGATTGTAGCAGTACCTCCGTCCAACCAACCGCCAGGAGCAACATTGAGGCTATTGTTGTTGAAAATACAATTATCAATGGTAAAACTTCCGTTAAAGCGGATGGCACCTGCGCCACCACCTGTATTGCCATCAAATGTACAACCAGAAACAACGCATTCAGCACTCTTATTGGAATAGATACCGACACCATCCCAACCATCATTTTCAATAAAACGGCAATTGATGAAAGCTCCGGTTGAAGGAGCATCTGCATTTTCACACCACAACAAAACTCCGGAACCATTGCTTCTTGTTTTCCCTTTTTTGAAAACAGTGTTGTCGGCAGTGAATATACAAGTGCCGAAACAAGCGATTCCGCCGCCGCTGCCACCACCATCATTGCCGTCGAATGTACTGTTCTTCACATCTACATCCCAGGAATAAGCCAATATACCTCCACCGTTTTGTCCGGATTTATTATTTGTAAACGAACAATTATCAAGAGTCAGTTTAGGATTAGCCGGTTGATCAGGTTTCTGAAGTTTAATAGCTCCACCCCATTTAGCCCTGAACTGGTCAAAACTGCAATTAATCAATTTTATTCCTTTCCCGGCAGGAGTACTGACATTAGCATCCGTGCCACCCTTAATAATGATAGCTCCGGCGCCTCCTGAAAAATCGCCCCAATAGTCGTTGTCTGGTCCCGATACTCTACCGGTTGCATGTTGGAATTTAAAACCATCAACTATAATTTCGTTAGTTCCCAACATCCCGTATGCAATCGTATATACTGTATCTGTAGCATTAATAGCACCATCCAATATAGTAACATTTGCTGTAGGATCGCGTTGTGCCTCTATTCCTCCGGCAGCAGGATAACCGCCAAGGATGTTAACTCCACCCAGGAATTTAAAACGCTTTTCAACATTGGCTGCGCTTGCATTGCCTTGATAATCACAGGAAGGAATATACTTTCCAGCTCCTACATGGACTGTCGTCCCTGCAGCCGCACTGAAAAGCACTGCACCTAAATCAGATTTTGCGTTTGCCCAATCGGCACCGCTTTTACTTCCGGCTCCCGACGCAGTAACATAAACATCGGCAGCAAACAACCGGCTCATCGATAAAGCCATCACAACGAGTAGAAATCCAATCTTTCTCATAATAATTCACTTTAGAAAATTAATAATCACGATATTAAATTTAACAATTAGTAGTTCAGTTGACACGGGAGATAACTGCAGTCCATCCTCCACCCGGAGCAATTTTCACCTTAAGTTTTTCTCCCGAAACGATGTTCTTCTCTTCTATTTTATAATCATTACCATTCCGGTCGGCATTTATTCCGTCGCGGAAAATTTCGGCTTTCCAGAGTCCCTGGCTAAGAAAAGAAAAGTCGAGAGTTATTTCGCGTTCTTTCCAGTCAGAAATCGCTCCGACATACCACTTATCATCTTTCTGGCGGGCGATGGCTGCATATTCCCCCACTTTTCCGGCTATAGCTATTGTTTGGTCGAAAATAGTCGGCAATTGAGTGATATAATCAGTAGTTTCCTGTTCTTTCATGTAGTTATTGGGACTATCAGCCATCATAACGAGCGGACTTTCAAACACAATATATAAAGCCACCTGGTGTGCCCTGGTTCCCTGGCTCATCGGCATAGCCCATATTCCCTTATAACTTTTTTCGTTGGCATTAAACATGGCGCCCTGCGTATAATCGACCGGACCGGCCAACATGCGCAAATAAGGTATGGTTGCATCATTTTTAGGCATATCGGGATAATCTCCTTTAAGATATTCGAGTCCGTAAACACCTTCAAAATTGATAACATTAGGATAAGTACGCTGCAACCCGGTAGGTTTATAGCAACCATGATAATCAATCAGCAGTTTATATTCTGCTGCTTTTCCGGCTAAACGGGTACAAAATTCAACCACCCTTTGATCATCCCTGTCCATAAAATCAACTTTGAAACCTTTGATTCCCATTTCGGAATAATGTTTGAGCGCTTCGTCCATTTTCTGGTCAAGGGGAACCCAACCTCCCCAAAGCAAAAGAGATACATTTTTGCGGTTAGCGTAATCAATCAGTTCGGGCAAATCAATATCAAGTACAACTTTCATAATATCGGTACTTTCGGCCCAGCCTTCATCAAGAAGCACATAGTCGATATTATTCTCTGACGCAAAATCAATAAAAAATTTATATGTATCCGTATTGATACCTGCACGGAAATCCACACCATAGATATTCCATGCACACCAGTAATCCCAGGCTAATTTTCCCGGTTTAATCCAGGAGATGTCTTCTATCTGGCATGGAGTAGCTAATTTGTAAACCATATCATTGTTAAGTAAGTCTTTATCTTCTTTAGCAATAATGACCGTACGCCACGGATAAGTACGTTTTCCTGTAGTTTTAGCAATATAATCCGCACGTTTGACGACAAATGCCTGTAAGTTATTATGACCGCCTTGTTTTTCTTCCAATACAAACGGTGCAAAATTCCCGGAAAGAGTTGCTTCACCTGTACGTTTCAGGAACATACCCGGATAATCCATTAAATCGGCATCAGTAACAGCCACTTTTACCCCGTTGGGCATTCCTACCAGAATGGGTGCAAATGCAGGCCAGAAATCCGACATATCACGCAGTTTAATGAATTGATATTCATTTTCGAACGATTGGTAATATACATCTTTTTTATCGGCACGGACATATCCTACCACAGCATCATGGTCTTTCCCTGCAAAGTTAAAATCTGCCTTTTCCGACTGGACAATTACATCTCCTTTGAATTTGAAATCAGTTATCCAACGGTAAGCCACTCCATCATTATATACCCTGAATATCAGCGAATAATCTCCAAATTTCATATTCAGTTCATTGTACTGGTCTGCAATTTTTTTCTTCTTGTAAATAACTGCATCAATTTGCCTGTCGGTTTTAGTTATAGAACTGCTTTTCAGGGAAGGATTTTCTCCTATCACTGTATTATTTCCAAAAGTCATCGAAATAGATGAAGGAGCTATAATATTTGTTCCTTCCAAGTCAGCTTTCCAACTAATTGCTTTTTCAATGGTTACCGTAACCGCAATTTTTCCATCAGGAGACTGTGCTACTAAATCTTTTGCACTAATATTCAAAACAATAATTGTGCTAATTAATATGAATATAATCTTTTTCATTTCCATTTTTTAACCCCTAAATCCCCTAAAGGGGACTTGGAGAATGTATTATTATCTTTGTTTCTAATATATTTCATGGGTTAGCCTAAGCCCCTTTAGGGGTTGGGGTTAACATTATTTTGTCCCCATTTGGAAGGCTTGGCTCCCATTACAAATTCCAACACGCCGCCGTTGGCAATATCCGTATGTTTCAGGTAATTGTTATCGAAAGAAACACCATTGAGTTTAGCCGACTGTATATAAATATTTTTGTCTCCTGCATTTTTAGCTTTGACTTGCAATGTCTTACCATTTTCTAACTGGATAACAGCATCTTCGAATGTCGGACTTGAAATAAGATATAAGTTTTGTCCGGCATTAGGATAAAATCCAAGCGCATGGAATACATACCACGATGACATGGAACCAGAATCATCATTGCCGGGTATACCTTCTCGGGTTGTATTGTAGCGTTCTTTCAGCGTACGGCGTACCATTTCGGCTGTACGGTCGGGACGTCCAACATAATTATACAAGCATGGAGCCAGAAATCCAGGTTCATTAGAAATCTGGAAAAGTCCCATAAACCAGCGTTGGTCCCATTTTTCGTGTGTAAAGTAAGTATCAAGCCTTCGGGTAAATTGTTCTTTTCCTCCACATTTTTCAATCAGGGATTTCATATCATGAGGTACATAAAAAGACATTTCCCAGGAGAATGTTTCATAAAAAATATCAGGCCAGGTTCCGCTTTGGAATACGGAGAATTCATCGGTCGAGTACCATGAACCATCTTCATGTTTCGGCCAGACAAAACCATTAAAGCCAAGACTTTCAATAGAGGGATTCCAAAGGTTCTGCCAATTATGTGAATGTTTCAGGAATTTTTCGGCAATAGTTTTCTCTTTCAACCCTTTTGCCAAAGTCGCAATGGCATAATCGCAATTGGCATATTCCATGGTGCGGGAAGCGGAACGTTCAAATTTGGTGGAAACATAACCTTTTGTATTATAGTCGACAAGTCCGCCCCGTCCTTGCTTCCGTTCATCATCCCCCGGCGGGACTTCCGCATTTTTTATCATTGCATCCAAAGCCATTTTATAATCTACTCCTTTAAGACCTTTAACATAAGCATCTGCGAATAAAATATCACAATCAGACCCTGCTTGTACACGTCCATTATCATCTCCGCTACGGGCATCAGGCATATAACCTTCATATTTATAAATATCAAGTAATGAACGGAGCATATCCACCTGTACGGAAGGAGTAAGCAAGGTAAAAAGCGGATGTGTTGCGCGGAATGTATCCCAGATACAATAAAAATCATCGTAATAAGGCTCATCAGACTGCCATTTGCAATTTTCACCTGTTTTATTTACCGGCTGTAAATAGCTATGATAAAGCGCTGTATAAAATATTTTCTTTTGTTCTTCACTTCCCTTTACCTGTATCTTATTTAATATTTCATTCCATTGTTTCACACATCCGGCACGCACTTCATCAAAATTCCAGGAACCCATTTCTTCCAGGTTAGTTTTTGCTTTTCCTGTACTTAAATAGGAAATTCCTATTTTAACCTTTACTTTTTGCCCTTCTTTTGTATTATAGGAAAAATAAGCTCCCGTGGGTTGATTCGTATCATATTGATTTTTTTCTCCGGGCATGATTTGTTGGCCTTTCCAGGTTCCGGAAGCCGATGCAGGCGTATCGAAAACGGCATGAAAATAAACCGTGTAAGGACCGCCGACATTCCATCCTCCACGGATACGGGTATAACCTTCTATTTCGGTATCTGATAATATCCTGACTTCAGAACCAACAAAATACTGGCGTTCATGCGAAGAAAGAAAACTTCCCAAATCAATCAGTATTTTCGATTTGTCGCCTGCCGGAAAAGTATATTCGTGCATAGCACTCCTTTTGAGAGCCGTCAACCGGGCAGAAGTATTATAACGGCTAAGTCCAGTTTCATATAAACTCAACTCCACACGTTCGTTTTGACGGGGTGACGAATAATCTTTCAAATTTATTTCGCCTGCAATGGGAACAAACAAAACATTACCATATTTGCAACCACCGCCAGTTCCACTCACATGTACATTGCTGAATCCATGAATATTACCATTGTTATCCCAACCCGCATTCCAATCTTTTTTACCGCAATCGGGGCCCACTTTTACCATTCCAAAAGGCACACATGCTCCCGGGAATACATTTCCTCCTCCATCCACACCAATAAATGGGTCAACATAGCGTGATAAATCAGTTTGGGCGAAAGATAAAGTTGTCCAAGTTATCATTATGATTACTAAACTCGTTATTCTATTTCTATATAATTTTCTCATTTTTGTTATTCTAAGTTTTATTAATTCTGGCGTAAGCGTTCGGCGTAGTTTTTAACTACGTCGTTGTTAGAAACAAGCCTCCCGGCTTGCCATGTGCAAAGCGGAGCTTTGCTTTTAAATACGACGTAGTTAAAAACTACGCCGAACGCTTACGCCTATAATACTCTGCAGTTAATCCTGCCTATAAAAACATTCAAATTGGCGCAATTTGAATTTGTTAAAGATTCTTTTATTGAAGTTCATTGAGTGGGTCTGCAGCCAGATTAGGATTTAGGTCTAATTCTTGTCTGGGAACAGGCCAAGTGTATTGTTGTTCCATAAATTTGGTTCTTTGCCTTACCATAACGTGCCCAGCCCAGTCGCCATCAGGCCACACCCTGTATCCTGAAGGAACATTGGATAATTTCATACCGATAATCCAACCATCATGTTCATTCAACACATCTTCTGCAATACCCCAACGACGGATATCGAAGAAACGGGCCCCTTCGAAAGCCAATTCGACACGGCGTTCATTCCGGAGACGTTCGCGCATTTCTTCTTTTGTCAGTCCATTAGGGAAATCGGGCATTCCAACACGCCAACGAGTCATTCCCGAATAATTCCGTATTTTGGAATCTGCCGAAGGAGAAGCAGCCAATTCATTACGAACTTCTGCTGCTGTGAGGTAGATTTCGGCAAGACGGATAAGAGCAAAATCCCTTCCTGTATCCCATGTTCCCATTGCGCTTGGATCAATGTATTTTTTCCATCCATAACCGGTAGGAGTTCCATTGTGTTGATCCATTTTATCACCGGTGGTACTTCCCGGCTGGCTATTGAAAACACTTCCCGCTAAAGTTGCTCCTCCCTGTCCTGTGTAATATATGGAAGCGGCTAAACGGGGATCCCTGTTTACATAAGGGTTATTTGGATCATATCCTGATAATGGATTTGAAATAGGATAAGCAGTTGTATTATTTACTTTTACTTCATAGGCATCAACCATTGCCTGTGTGGGAACCCATGAATTCCATCCTCCATCACTGATACAAGCAACCTTTACCGTGAAACCATAAAGTGCACGTTCTGCATTGGTGAACTGTGAATCAAAAATCACTTCTCCATTACCTAAACTGGCATTATTATCATAAAATAATTTCCTGTAACTTTCACCTGTTAATTGGTTTCCGGGAGTGTATAATACTTTTCCTGATTTCAGGATAATAGAATCTGTAGCATTCCTGGCCTGTTCCCAATACCATTTCTGGTCATCGAAAGGCTTGCGGTAATCCGCAGCCATAAACATACAAATACGGCTTTTCAATGCAAAAGCTGCCCATTTTGTCGCCCGTCCGTCATCTTCCGCTTTGATATAAACTGCAGGGAGATGAGCAGCTGCATAGTCTAAATCATATATAATTTGCTTAGCAATTACATATTTATTGGTACGTTTTATATTCAACGACTCCTGTAAAGTCAAGGGATGACTAATCCACGGCACATCACCCCATTGAGTAATCAGGTAATAGTAAGAGTAAGCCCGTTGAAACAAGACTTCTGAAGTAAGCCGTTCTTTAAATCCGGCCGAATCAATTGGCACCTTATCTATATTCGTCAGGTAATCAGCACAACGGCGTATACAATTATATCTCCGTTTCCAAAGTTCCAGAAGGGCAGAATGATTAGATTCGAAAGCATTTAAAGAAATCTGTTGGAAATTACCGAATTGGTTTGAGTGCTGAGGATATGAATTATCGCTCGCAGTTTCCAGGAAGAGTAAATCACAACCATAAGAATCGGATTGCGGAAATGTAAACTGATAAGTAGCATTTACCGCCCGGATAGCATCGTCCGGAGTTTCCCAATAATTTTCGACAGTAACTTTATCATTGGGGTAGAGTTCAAGTCCATCAACACAACTTGTTAACGGAAGGATACCTAATGCCAGGTAATATATATATTGTTTCATAATGATAATATCTTTTTTGATTAATAACCTGTTTTTAATTTTTCCCGATAGTAATATCAACACCCAGGGAGAAAGACTTCAGTTGTGGATAATATGCTCCACTTGAAGAGTATGTAGGATTTGTAGATGTTCCTGTACTACTGTTTACATCAATCGAAGAGTTTTCCGGATCCACATAAGGCAATGACGTAATAGTAAACAAGTTATTTGCTGAAAAATAAAACCGTACTCTTTCAAAACTGATTTTTTGAGTAAGTTCTTTGGGTAAGGTATAACCTATCTGAAGATTTTTCAAGCGTATGTAAGCAGCATTTTTTACATAGAAAGAAGACATTTCGTAGTTATTTTGCTGTCCATTGACCAAACGCGGCAATTTAGCCTGGGCCATATTTTCTTCCACGGTTTTATACGGACTCCAACGGTCATCCAATACACTTTTTGAAGTAGGGTTAAAAACAATACCTCCCATTACAACTTCATCACGTTTGCCCACTCCCTGGAAAAACACGCGGAAATCAAATCCGTTCCAATCTCCGGTTAAATCAAGCCCATACATAAAACGGGGGGCATTCCATCCTAAATACGTCCTGTCATAGCTATCGATTACACCATCAGGAACTCCATTCGGACCGGATATGTCTTCATATTTCAAGTCGCCTATTTTGATTTGGGAAGCATAACCGGAAGGTTTGGGTGAGTTAACAATCTCTTCATCAGAAGAAAAATATCCAAGGCATTTATATCCATAAAGAGTATTAAGGGCATGCCCTTCTTCTATGATACTTCTTGTGTACCTGTATGTTGCACCTTTCAAATCCAACACTTCATTCATCTGGTCTGCGAATGAAAGTGTAATTCCATAATTGAACTGGTTGATTTTATCCCTCCACGTAAGCTGCAATTCTTCTCCCCAACTGGCAACAACTCCTGCATTTTGTACCGAAACTCCTGTCCCAAGCGTTCCCGGAGCTTGTACCGGAAGCAATATGTCGGAAGTTTTCTTGCGATACCAATCAAAAGAACCACTCAACCGGTTTCCCAAAAATCCGAAATCAGCTCCGATATCAAGGATGGTTGAAATTTCCCATGTTAAATTGTAATTCGGAAGCAGGTTCAGGTAAGCACCCGGTGTCCATTGATGTCCAAACATATATTCTTTCGGGTTATTGGCCATAACAGCTGCATATTGGTAAGGGTCAATCGTCTGGTTACCAAGTTGTCCGTATGACCCCCTTAATTTAAGGTTATCCAATATATTCCGAGTACTTTTCATAAAATTTTCTTCAGAAATTCTCCAGCCTATGGAACCCGATGGGAAAGTTGTATATTCATGTCTTGGGGCCAAACGGGAAGAACCATCATACCGAAGGTTTAGTTCCAGGAAATAACGGCTTGCATAATCATAGTTCAACCTGCCAAAATATGAATACAAACGAGTTTCCGTAGAATTTCCCCAGCTGCTTTGGTTATCTCCCGTTCCTGTTGCAGCATCAATTTCTCCCATGCTATTATCAGGAATATATTTCCGGTTACCTCCTACCCAATGACGATTATCTCTTTCATCGGTATACCCTGCCATTGCTTTGAAATAATGATCGTTATGGAATCTTTTTTCATATTCAAGAATAGCCTGGAGAGTCAGATAATTATCTTCCGTCATTGAGCGGCTTACACTGTTAGGGTTGTTGCTGTATTTATGCGTACCATCTTCATTCACAAAGTCGATAGTACGATAGATAGTCGAATTACCAAGCTCCCATAAGTTATTTGAAATTTGTCCTTTCAAACGGAGTCCTTTGGTTATTTCCCAATTTGCAGTGGCATTCATCAAAAGGTTGTTGTTATAATTTTTAGAATTTCCACCATCAGTTATCCATGCAATCGGATTGGAATCTTCGTTATTCAAATGTCCCCAATCTCCATTAGAACGTTTCACAGGTAAATATGGAGGCATATTCAGTACAGAACCAAAAAAATTGTCGTAATGATCGGGTTGAGTTCTGTTATCCTTATAATAAGAAACGCCGGCAGATACTTCGAGGTTATCAATAATCTGTGTGCTCAAGTTCATACGGGCATTGTATTTGGAAAAATCGGTATAATCAATCAAACCTTGCTGTGAAGTATAACCAGCAGAAATCATGTAAGAACTTTTTACAGTTCCCCCGCTGACACGGATATTAGCCTGATTCATGTTATCGCTTGATTTAACTCCCTCTTTCCACCAATTAGTATTCGAATAAAAATCAGGGTTACTGCCATCTTTCATCATTTGGATTTCGGCATCTGAAAATTGGATATTACCTCCGGCCTGTGTATAAGACTCATTTACCAACATGGCATAATCCCAGGAATTATTCAGTTCAGGAACCTTCGTAGGAATTTGTCTTGAATTGGAATAACTTATATCAACTTTAGGCTGATGTTCTTTATCTCCCCTGCGTGTAGTTACCAATAACACTCCGTTTGAAGCACGCGAACCATATATTGCAGCAGAAGAAGCATCTTTAAGAACTGATATGGATTCTATATCCCCGGAATTTAAAGCATAAAAATCACCCATACCATTAGTCGGGATACCATCAATAACAACCAATGGTTCTGATTTGGCGATAGTACCCAAAGCACGGATATTGACCGACGGACTGGAACCTGGTTTTCCTCCCTTATCCGAAACTATCAATCCGGGAACTATTCCTTGCAGGGATTGTGCGATATTAGCCACCGGCATATTCTCAATTTTTTTTCCTGAAACCACATCAATCGAACCGGTTATACTCGACTTCTTTTGTGTACCGTATGCCACTACAACAACCTCTTCTATGGTTTTGGAATCTTCCACCATTACAATATTGAAAACAGTTTTGTTTTTAATGGGAATTCTTTGCGTAATGTAACTTACATACGAAATAACCAAAGAATTATTAGATGCAGCTTCATCAGCAACTGAGATTGTAAAATTTCCGTCAATATCGGTAACTGTTCCTGTAGAAAAGCCTTCTACAACCACACTGGCTCCTATAAGCGGCTCTCCTCTGGAATCCTTCACTATACCGGTTAGTGTCTTGTTTTTTTGCGAACCGGATTTTGGAAATAACAAGATCTTCTTATCTTTTATTTCAAACCGGATGTCAGTGCCTTTAAAAAGGGTAGCTAATGCATCTTTTAAATCCAAATCGTTGATTACAATTGACACAGTCTGGCTAACATCAATTACCTGGGGACTGTAAGCAAAATTATATCCGCTTTGTTTTTTAACTTCATCCAAAACTGTTTCCAACTTAATATTCTGCCTGGAAAAGGTAATTTTTTGTGCAGAAACATGTGCAGAGATAACAGAAAAGGTTGCAAAGAGAAAAAGGGTGAATCCTTTTTTCAGTAATTTGATTTTCATGGGGCATTATAGATTAAATTAAATATCGACAGAACTCATAAACGCTCGTTATACAGTAGACACACAAAAATGAAAAACGGGTGATAAAAAAAATAAAATTTTTATCACCCGTTTACTTATTTTTCATAAACGGCTATTTATTAACAATTTACTTAAGAGAAACAGTCACTTTTCCATCTGTCATATTAAACTTGACCGGAGCTATTTTATCCAAATCCAATAATAATTTTTCCAATAAGATATTTTCTGTCGTCAAAGTATAACTATAATTATAAACTCTTGGATCTTCCACTTCAAATGATACATCATACCAACGGGCTAATGTTTCCATAACTTCCGACATCGGCGTATTTCTAAAAGATATGACATTATTTTTCCATGCTGTTTTTGTTTCAGCCAAAATAGTTTCTGTTACTTGTATGGATTTTGAAGTTTTATTATAGATGGCTTCGTACCCGGGTTTTAATTTAATGATTTCTTTTTTATCGGTCGACAAGGAAATGCTGCCTTCATCCAACTGCACAACAATATCATCTTTCTGAGGATATGCTTTTATATTGAAAGAAGTTCCCAGCACTTCTACCTTCAATCCGCTCACATCAACAATGAAAGGCCGATGCGGATTTTTCTCCACAACAAAATAAGCTTCGCCTTCAAAGTCTATTTTCCGGCTGGTTAATCTGAATTTTTCAGGATAGTTTAAACGTGACTCAGAATTGATATATGCTTTCGTCCCATCCTGAAATATAAAAATTTGCCGTTCACCTCTGGGAACAAACAATTCATTATATGAACTATTGGAGAATAAATCAACCTGTTGATTTACCTTTTGTGTCAAAAATAATATAAAAGCCAACGGAATTAGTACAGCTGCAACCCTGAATAAAATCATGCTGATTTTCTTTTTTCTCAGCTTGTGTTCTATTTTGTCATAAATTTCATTTTCTTCAATTCCTGAGTGAAGGAATAAAACAGGTTGATTTGATTTGAGTTTCTCAACATCTTTGTCAATCAGGCTTTGTAAATAAATACTGCCTTCTTTGGTAGAAAACCATTGAGCAACCAATTTCGCATCTTCAGGTTGAGCCGCATTATTCAAAACATTCTGGATTAATATATCATCGGGACGTTCCATTTTTTATAGTTATTTTTCCTGTACAAAGTAAGACACTTAAAGCATTAAAAAGTATGAGGCAATTATTATAAAAAAATAAAAAATATAAAAAGTATTGTTTTTTCCAACATAATCCTCAGTTGTTTAATAGATTGAGAATAATGCGTTTTTACGGTATTAATTGAGATTTTCATCTTTTCAGCTATTTCCTGATTGGATAATTTGTCATAAATCTTATAATAACAGACTTGTCTTTTTTGTTCAGGCAACCGTTCCAAAGCTCGTTGCAAGATACTCATCAACTCTTGTTCTTCTATTTGTTCAATAAGGCTGTCTTCATATTGTGAAGCAGATTGAGCCAATTCATAGTTTTTTTGGATTGCCAGGTTGTTGTTTCTTATTTCATTAAGTATATAATTTTTTGTTGCCGAAAAAAGGTAATTTTTCAGGTTTACATTTACATCGATGCATGAACGTTGTTCCCAAAGTTTGCAAAAAACATGATGTACAACATCTTCAGCCAGTTCTTTGCTCTTCAAATATTTAAAAGAAATGGAATATAAAAGTTTTACATATTGTTTATAAATAATCGTAAAAGCTTGTTCCGAATCATTTTGTAAAAGCTGGAATAAAATTAAATCTGATTGGCTGTTATCCATAACATAAAAATACAAAAAGCGTCTTTTTTCTACTTTTGGAACAAAAGTCCCCGTTTAGTTATAGTAATTCCACCTCCAAAAGTATCATCACTGAAGAATTCACCTTTATTGAACCCCAACGACAATTTCAAATCCAATCCCTGAACTTTGGGGCAACTGTAAATCAAATCCAATCCCGAGGCAACTCCATCACGCACAGATCTAAATGGCTCATAATAAAGTCCCCATGTTTGCCCGGTAGTTGCCAGCAAACGGTATTGTAATGAAGGATGTAAATAACCTTCAATACCTAAATGAAAAGCGATAATACGGGAACTTTTGAAATTCAAATGACCATCTTTGTTATATTCCGGAGAAAGGAATAAAGGTGTTCCTTTTGTTCTACCATAATAGGAATGTCCTTGTATATAATCTGTATTATTATAGTAATTATCATTTCCGTTTCCTTTATTCCGTATATTATCATGAGCATCATCCATCATCAGGTTAAAATGAATCGGTCCTGTTTGATTTTTGGTATAAATATATTCAAAAACAGCACCCGAAAGCCATGATTTCTTTTTCGATTTATATTCTATGCCTAACAATTCATCCCGGTAATTTTCGAAAACCATCCCCGAACCATCTTCAAAAAAATGATGCAGATAAGCGCTCAAAATATCATCATTTTTTAAACGATAATCAAATTTAAGCAAATAAGAACCTATACTGGAACCGGAAACATACGCCTTATCAGCTTCCGAAGAAGATGAAGAACCTTCTTTGGCAATCATCACCCTGAAAAAATCATCAATACCTTCCGGCTGATTTTGAACCACATATTGCATGCCTACACCCTTTACATATTTGTATTGATATAATTTTCCTCCATACATGGACTGATGATCTATGCCAACAGTAAATTGAAACTTGTTTTTCTTTTCAATATTACCAAATTTGAAATAAATAGACTTATGATGCGCCCAAACATCTTTTGTATAATTGTAATTGTAAGGGCGAGCTATATCTTCCTGCCAGTTACCATCTAAATAATATCCCAGAGCAAAATCTGCTTTTATATACATATTTCCCTTAGTATAAGGAACCAAAAGAAAATCCGGGACACTGAATTTAACTTCCGGTAAAGGACGTGCATTATTGGAATTATCGAAATCACCCGAACTCAGGTATGGATTCAGCAACGAAGTATAATCTTCTTTAGCGCCAATATTCAAACGTAAAAATTTCCAGTTCAACTCGCCATACAACTGTTGCACCCAAACATCGCCATAAGAATGCGGTGAAGAACCGGCCAAATCCAACCCTGCTTTAAATGACCAATCCTTATTGATTGTTTGCTCATGAAAAATACCACCTCTTACATAAAAATTATTTGCATCCAATGAAACCATTCCCCAATTGTGATATAACATCCAGAACGGAGTGTTTTCTCCTGTTGCAGTAGAGCCAAATGCTTCTGCCCTGTAAGTGGTTTTTATTTGGGAAAAAGACTGTATTGAAAAGAAAAAGATAAAGGCCAATATTGAAATGATATATTGTTTCATGTTCAGAATTTTTTGAAAGTATAAGTTTTTCCATTCTCCGATAAAACAAGATTAGTTTTATCGTACTTTTTAATATCAAACACAACATCGGTCGAACTCCAGCCAGAAAGACTGATAAAATCAATCCAGGCAAACTGTTTATCTATCTGCACATGAACCTGATTATCAGATGGGAAATCAATATAACCATAAATAGGATTGTTAGCAAAATCCGGAATCTGTGTAAACGAAAAAATCTCTCCCCGTTGAAAACTGTAATAAACCGTATCTACTTCAATTATATTCTTCTCAACATCTTCTATGGTTTTCAACTGCCACATTCCATCCAATTCGTAGTTTTTATAATTATCGCACGATGTAAATAGGAGTGCTGACAACAGACAAAAAAACAAAAATATCTTTTTCATCACATTATTAGATATTAACAAATAAAAATTGCATTGATTTTATTATATTTTGGAATAGAAAATCAAAATCTCCGGTTAAATATTTCGGCATATACAATGCCTTTTTTCAATTCGTCAATATTACTGAAATCCAAATCAATTCCAGTTGTATCAGAAACATCTTCAACATTCATTAAAATAGGTTCCTCATTTACCTTCATAGAGGATTTCGCTTTTGTATCAGGAGAGAATACATTGGCAGGAATAGTTTCCAAAGTAGACCACCGGCTCTTTGATACCTCCGGTTGCTTTCTTTCTGCAACAGGCTGGGAAACGGGTTTTCCTTGTGGCCTTGTTTTAATTTGTGGCTTTGGAGGAACATTCGGTTTTGGCAAACCATTAGGCAATGTTGTTTTATTAGCATCTTCCTGAGCGGCATTTTTCCCTGCTTTTCTAACAAAAGAATATATTAAAGACACCGCAATAATTATTAAAGGTATATAATCTCCGATTTTATCCATAAATTATGATTATTTTTGCAGCCTCAAATGTAACAAATAAAAATGAAACTACGTATATTTAAGGTCAAAATGGTTTAAAAAGCGTTAGGGATGACTTCACAGTCACCCCTAACCAATTTAACCAAAACCTTAACTATGAAAAAATTTTACGTTTTTCATGTACAAAGATACAGCGTTTTTTTCATTCTCCAAATTTTAACTTCAATTTGAACGTTAATAAATATTAAATTAAATTTATTTTATCACTTAAACAACAAAAATTAAATGAAAGAAAATGTAGAAGCAGACTTTAAATCTGCGACTCAAAACAAGTTAAAGAAATTATTCATCGAAACCTACGGATGTCAGATGAATGTAGCTGACAGTGAAGTTGTAGCCTCCATTATGCAAATGGACGGATATGAAACGACTGAAAACATTTCAGAGGCGGATGCTATTTTTGTAAATACTTGTTCAATCCGGGACAATGCGGAACAAAAAGTATTATCGCGACTGCAATATTTCCAGTCATTAAAAAGGAAAAAGAAAAAATTAGTTGTAGGGGTATTGGGATGTATGGCCGAACGTGTCAGGGAAGAGCTCATCCGGGAACATAAAGTCGATTTGGTGGTCGGACCTGATTCATATTTAGATTTGCCTCATCTGACCGGAGCTGTTGAACAGGGGGAAAAAGCAATCAACGTTGAATTATCAACAACCGAAACATATAAAGACGTTATTCCCCTGAAATTATCCGGCATAAAAATTTCCGGTTTTATCTCCATTATGCGGGGTTGTAATAATTTCTGCACCTATTGTATAGTTCCATATACAAGAGGACGAGAAAGAAGCCGCGAAGCCGGAAGTATATTAAATGAATTAAGGGTTCTGCGCAATCAGGGCTACAAAGAGGTTACTTTATTAGGACAAAACGTCAATTCTTACCTTTATAAAGAAGGAGAAAAACCTATAGACTTCCCGGCGCTTCTTGAAATGGTTGCTTTGGAAGCTCCCGGAATGAGAATCCGTTTTACAACCTCACATCCTAAAGATATGAGCGACAAAACCCTGGAGATGATTGCCAAATACAATAATATATGCAATCATATACATTTGCCGGCTCAATCAGGCAGTTCCAAAATACTGAAAGCCATGAACAGGAAGTACACAAGGGAATGGTACCTGGAGCGCATTGCCGCTATTCACAGAATTATTCCGGATTGCGCCATAACCACTGATTTATTCAGCGGTTTCCATTCCGAAACAGAGGAAGACCATCAGCAAACACTTTCCCTTATGCGCGAAGTAGGATTTGATGCGGCATTCATGTTCAAATATTCAGAACGGCCGGGAACTTATGCAGCCAAAAACCTGCCCGACAACATTCCGGATGATGAAAAAACCCGTCGCCTGGAAGAAATAATAGCTTTACAATTGGAACTGTCTTTAAAAAGGAACCGTGAATCCATCGGGAAAACCTATGAAGTTTTAGTCGAAGGTTTCTCAAAAAAATCGAAAGAACAACTTTTCGGCCGTACTCCGCAAAATAAAGTAGTTGTATTCGACAAACAAACTTACAGGGTCGGAAATACAGTGAATGTGGTGATTACAGAGGCTTCTGCGGCGACATTATTCGGTTCTCCTAAATAGCGGGCACACATATTTCACAGATTGCGCAGATTTTATTTGCCACGAAACAACGTTCAGCAGAGCTAATTTCACAAATTTATACTAAGTAATTTATGTAATTATTCATATAATTTGTGGCTCATTAAAAATAAATCTGTGTAATCTGTATAATCTGTGTGCTGTTATCATATTTTTTTGTAATTTTGCGGCGAATTTGGGTATTTTATATATTCTTTTCTCTTAAAACATTAATCAGCAGGCATGAAAGGCAAAAGCATAATCAGTAAAACAACTTTCATCAATTCTAAAATTACATCTACCATTAGTGTTTCTTTAGTTTTGTTTTTATTGGGAATAATTGTATTACTATCATTAGTAGCCAAAAACCTGTCTACTTATGTCAAAGAAAATCTGTCTTTTTCAATTGTGCTAACTGATGATATGAAAGATGCAGATGTCAGGAAACTGCAAAAAGGGATAGAATCATCCGCATACGCCAAATCTACCGAATATAGAACCAAAGAAAAGGCAGCCGAAGAAATGGTAAGCGAATTAGGCGAAAATCCTGAAACTTTTTTAGGATTTAATCCATTTCAGGCATCCATCGAAGTCAAACTAAGATCGGAATATGCCAATAACGACAGCATTGCTGTCATTGAAAAAAAATTAAGGAAAAATACCAATATCAGGGATATAACTTACCGCAAAGATTTATTGGATACAGTCAATAAAAACATAAAAAAGATCGGTTTAGGATTGATTTTCCTTATAGGACTCCTGCTTATTATTTCTTTTGCACTGATTAACAATACAATACGGTTAATGATTTATTCCAAACGATTTCTTATCCATACGATGAAATTAGTTGGTGCGAGTAATTCTTTTATCAGGAAACCATTCATATACACCAATATAATAACTGGAATTCTCGCCTCCATCATCGCTATGGGCTTAGTGTTATGCCTGGTATATTATGGGATGCAAGGTCTGAATAATTTATCCGGATTAATCGATATAAACTCATTACTTATTGTTTTCAGCATAGTATTGATATTTGGAGTCTTGATTTCCATCATAGCAACCTATTTCGCGGTAAACAGATATTTGAGAATTGAAGGAAACGATTTATATCACATTTAAAATCAAATTCAATGGATGATAAAAAATTCGCATTAGGCAAAAAAAATTTCATAATGATAGCCATTGCTATTGCCATCATTATTATAGGCTTTTGCTTAATGGCAGGCGGTAAAACAACTGAAGAAACAGGATTCAATCCGGCAATTTTCAATACAAGACGCATAGTTATAGCACCTATTGTAACCATAGCCGGCTACATATTGGTTATCTGGGCTATATTAAAAAAGGATAAAAACTAACCAAAATCTAAAATTATCTTAACATGGCAGAAATGACGTGGTGGCAAACCATTTTTATTGCAATTGTTGAAGGTCTGACTGAATTCCTGCCAGTATCTTCAACAGGTCACATGATTATAGCAGAAAAGTTATTAAACATACAAAGTACTGAATTTGTAAAAGCATTTACTGTTATCATACAATTTGGAGCAATTCTTTCAGTTATTGTTTTATATTTCAAACGTTTTTTCCAAACTATTGATTTTTACTGGAAATTATTCATTGCATTTATTCCGGCGGCTATATTTGGATTTTTATTAAGTGATAAAATTGATGAACTTTTAGAAAGCGTAACTGTTGTAGCTATCATGCTGATTTTAGGTGGAATTTTAATGCTTTTTGTAGATAAATGGTTTAATAAGACATCAGAAAATCAGACTATTACACCCAAAAAAGCAATTATCATCGGGCTTGCTCAGTGCGTAGCCATGATACCAGGAGTTTCCCGTTCAATGGCAACAATCGTAGGAGGAATGTCACAGAAACTCACAAGGAAAAATGCGGCTGAGTTTTCTTTTTTCCTGGCAGTACCGACAATGTTTGCGGCTTCAGCATACAAATTATTAAAATTACTCACAAACCCCGAAAGCAAAGCAGTTTTATTAGAAAATACAGATATATTGATTGTTGGAAATTTAGTTGCATTTATTGTAGCTATTCTGGCGATTAAATTTTTCATCGGTTTTGTAACCAAATATGGATTCAAGGCATTTGGATATTACAGGATTGGCATTGGAAGTATATTGCTTATTTTGTTATTAATGGGATATGATTTAACCATCCTGTAAATTACAAAACATGCAGAAAGATTTTATAGAAGGCGAAATTCTATGTTTTGATAAACCTTTGGGATGGACTTCATTTGATTTGGTTGCCAAGATAAGATATAAAATCTCCCGTTTCCTGAATGTAAAAAAAATAAAAGTCGGGCATGCCGGCACATTAGATCCGCTGGCAACTGGTGTAATGATCATTTGTACAGGAAAAGCGACTAAACAAATTGAATCATTCCAATACCAAACCAAAGAATACATTGCAACATTAAAAGTAGGAGAAACAACTCCATCTTTCGATTTGGAAACAGAAATCGACCAAACTTTTGAAACAAAACATATTACAAAAGAATTGGTAGAAGAAACATTAAAAAAATTCATCGGAAGCATAGAGCAAATACCACCGGCCTTTTCAGCTTGCAAAATAAATGGGGAAAGGGCCTACGAATTGGCGAGAAAAGGTGAAAATGTTGAACTAAAACCCAAGTTATTGGTTATAGATGATATAGAACTGCTGGAGTTTAATATGCCCGAAATAAAGATGAGGGTAGTCTGTAGCAAAGGGACTTATATCAGGGCATTAGCCAGAGACATTGGGGATGCACTAAACTCAGGAGCCCACTTGATAGGCTTGATAAGAACCCGTATCGGTGATATTACATTAGATAAATGCTTAAAAATAGAGGAAATTGACAATATAATTGAGAGTTGAGAAGTGGGAAGTAAGAAGTAAGAAGTGAAAATCTTCCTACTTCTAACTCCTAACTTCTAACTCCTCACTTCTAACTTCATAAAACATGAAACTTTCGAAATTCAAATTCAATCTTCCGGATGAATTGATTGCTTTGTACCCTACTGCAAACAGGGATGAATCCAGATTATTAGTAGTTCACAAATCTACAGGGAAAATAGAGCATAAAACGTTCAAAGACATTCTTAATTTTTATAGCGATCAGGATACTTTCATTTTCAATGATACTCAGGTTTTTCCCGCACGCATGTATGGAAATAAGGAAAAAACAGGAGCAAAAATTGAAGTCTTCCTCCTCCGGGAATTGAATGAAGAATTACGACTCTGGGATGTTCTGGTTGATCCGGCAAGAAAAATCCGTATCGGGAACAAGTTATATTTTGGAGAAGATGATTCCATGGTGGCCGAAGTAATCGATAATACAACTTCCCGTGGACGTACATTACGCTTTTTATATGACGGCCCGCACGAAGAATTTAAAAAAGCATTGTACAATTTAGGAGAAACACCAATTCCAAAATATATCAACCGTGCGGTAACACCTGAAGATGCTGAGCGTTACCAGACTATTTTTGCCAAAAACGAAGGAGCTGTTATTGCCCCTGCTGCCGGATTGCATTTCAGCCGCGAGTTGATGAAACGTTTGGAAATCAAAGGCTGCAATTTTGCATTCATCACTGTTCACTCCGGACTTGGCAATTTCAGGGATATAGACGTGGAAGATTTAACTAAACACAAAATAGACTCGGAACAAGTTTTCATTATGCCGGAAGCTGTTTCTATTGTCAATAAAGCAAAAGATAACAATAAAAAAATCTGTGCAATAGGAACTTCCGTTATGCGTGCCATTGAAAGTACCGTAACGACCCAAGGACATCTGAAAGAGTTTTCAGGTTGGACCAACAAGTTTATTTTCCCTGCTTACGATTTTTCAGTGGCAGATTCTTTGGTCACAAATTTCCATCTGCCCTACTCTACAATGTTAATGCTAACTGCTGCATTCGGCGGATATGATTTAATAATGAACACCTACCAAACAGCAATTAAAGAAGGATACCGCTTTGGGGCTTATGGTGATGCAATGCTAATCATATGAAAGTTAAAAGTTAAGAGTTAAGAATTAAAAAGAGAGAATGTAACTCTTAATTCTTAACTTTTAACTATTAATTCTTAACTTCCATGCAATTGTGCTTCTTATCCTTAGGAACAAATCTTGGAAATAAACAAGAAAACCTACAAACAGCTATCCAACATATAACAAAAAAAGTTGGTAAAGTTGTTGCACAATCTTCTATTATAGAAACTGAACCTTGGGGATTTACTTCTGAAAATTCATTCCTCAACATGGTTATCCAAATCGAAACAAACCTTTCTCCTTTCGAAATTCTAAAAAAAACTCAGAAAATCGAGAAATTAATGGGAAGAACCCATAAAACACAAGATTCTTATCAAGACCGCATCATAGATATCGACTTAATTCTTTATGATAATTTGATTCTCGATACTCCGGAACTAAGACTCCCTCACCCACTTTTTCACCAAAGAGAATTTGTTTTAAAGCCACTTTGTGAAATCGCACCTGAATATATACATCCTATTTTAGGAAAACCTATAAAAGAATTGTAATTTTGCAGGAAATTGAGGTTGTATAGAATAAGAATAATTCAACCTCCGTGTAACTTAGATTAACCACGTAAAAAACAGAGAATTATGCATACAAATCAATCTGCACTTGTTTTATTTTCCGGTGGGCAAGATTCCACCACTTGCCTCTATTGGGCATTAAAAAATTTCGAATCCGTCACAACATTGTGTTTCACTTATGGACAACGACATGTTCAGGAAGTTGATGCTGCAAAAAAGATTGCAAAAAAAGCAGGAGTTCCTTTTCAAATGTTGGATGCAACTATCATCAGCCAATTGGCAGAAAGTTCTTTAACCAAGCACGATATGATTATGGATAAAGAGAAGCCGCAAGATTCATATCCCAATACATTCGTGCCTGGCCGTAATCTTATTTTTCTTACATTTGCAGCAGTTATTGCTCGCTCACATGATATCAAAAATATTGTAACAGGAGTTTCAGAAGCTGATTATAGTGGCTATCCCGATTGTCGTGATACATTTATCAGATCGGCAAACACAACTATCAACCTGGCAATGGACGAGCAATTTATCATTCACACTCCTTTAATGTGGAGAAGCAAAGTTGAAGTATGGGCATTAGCAGACGAACTCGGCGCTTTTGATGTTGTAAGAAATGAAACACTTACTTGTTACAATGGAATTATTGCAGGAGGTTGTGGAGAATGCCCAGCTTGTAGGCTTAGGAATGAGGGGCTTAAGGAGTATCTAACAATGAAGAATGAAAAATGAAGAATGAAGAATTAGATAGTTTGACGCTTTTAGGAGGAAAAACAGAATATAAGCAAGATTATGCGCCTGAAATATTAGAGACTTTTATCAACAAACATCAGGGAAATGATTATTGGGTAAGATTCAATTGCCCGGAATTCACAAGCCTTTGTCCGATTACAGGGCAACCCGACTTCGCAACCATTTTGATAGATTACATTCCCAATATCAATATGGTTGAAAGCAAAAGTTTGAAACTTTACCTTTTTAGTTTCCGTAATCATGGCGCTTTCCATGAAGATTGTGTCAATATCATAATGAAAGACCTGATTCAATTAATGAAGCCTAAGTATATCGAAGTTACAGGGTTATTTACTCCGAGGGGTGGAATCAGCATTCATCCCTATTGCAATTATGGAATGCCGGGAACAGATTATGAGAAACTGGCAAAAAAACGATTGGCAAGACATGCTTTATAAAAAATAAACACCCACACTAAATAAAACAATTATGAAAACATTCTTTTCAGGATTATCCATCATCATGATTGGATTTTTCATCGTTACATCTGTTTCTGCACAAACGTTGTTCCATTACGATACTGTTCCGAATCCGAATAGCAATCAACGCCAATTGTATAAATATGAGATTCCTTCAAGCCAGCAGAATCAAAATCAACAAAACAGGTCAAGCGCCAAACGACAACCACAATCTCAGGTTGAAGAAAAAAAATCCGGATTCGACAAAAGTAAATTATTGTTCGGAGGTTCTTTTGGTATGAGTTTTGGAGATTACACCTCGGTTTCCATCTGCCCGCAGGCAGGATATGCTTTCAACCAATATTTTGCTACAGGTTTGGGCGTTAGTTATGACTACTACAAATATAAATATTACGATCAATCCCTTAATTATCTGGGAACGAACCTATACGGAAGATTAACCCCGATAAAGTACTTTGCCATACAATTCCAACCTGAAATATACAAAATGTGGGGAAACCTACAAAGTTATTCTATAGATGAAACAGTACCCTGTTTATTGGCTGGAGCAGGTTTAATAATGCCGGTAGGTAGCAACGGCGGAGTCAGCATGATGCTTTATTACGATTTGTTGCAGGATGATTATAGCCCTTACCGCGATCAAATCGTTTATTCTATCGGCTACGTATTTAATTTCTGATCGTTTTCCTCTTTTTTTTCCAATTCCGGATAACTAATCCGTGAATGGAACATATTGATCAGTTTTTCAATAAAGATAGACTTGATAATTTTGATATGCTTGAAAGTCAAAGGTGCATCTGCTAAAAGTCCATCAACAATCTGGGCATCAATAATCCGGTTCACCAATGCTGTAATAGATTCTTCCGAATAATCTTTCAGGCTTCTGGAAGTTGCTTCAACAGCATCAGCCATCATTAATATAGCTTCTTCCTTGGTCCGCGGATTAGGACCCGGATATTTAAATTTAGATACGTTTACCGGTATATCAGGGAATTCATTCCGGAATGAATTGTAGAAATACTTAGTCACACCTGTGCCATGATGGGTGCGGATAAAATCGGCTAACATTGCCGGAAGATTATATTTAGCCGCAAGCTTCACTCCATCAGGAATATGCTTGATTATAATTTCAGCACTTTTTTCATATGGCAGATATTTATGGGGATTATTATCACCAACCTGGTTTTCTGTAAAATAAGCAGGATTTTCCATCTTACCGATATCATGATACAATGCACCTGTCCTGATTAACAAAGGATTAGCGCCAACTTTATCAGCAGCTGCCGAACCCAGGATGGAAACCTGAAGAGAATGCTGGAAAGTTCCGGGAGCCATTTCCGACAATTTTCTCAATGCCGGTGAATTGATATCCGACAACTCCACCAAAGTCACACCCGAAGTATATCCGAATACTCTTTCTATCATATAAATAAATGAATAGGTAAACATCAGGAATACAAAGTTGATTCCGAAATAAACAAACATTTTCCAATTGAGTTTTACAATATCTCCTTCCTGAAAAAGAACTAAACCTAAATAAACAACAATGTATGCCAGCAATATATAAAGCGAACATTGAATCAATTGCGAACGTTTAGTCAATACACTCAGGCTGTAAATAACAACCATACTGGTGGAAAATTGTAATATAATAAACTCGAAAGGAAACGGAACCATCAGGGAACACATCAGCACAGCCATATTGTGGGCAGTGCGGGCAGTGCGGGAATCAAAAAAGGTACGGATTACTATCGGTATAATTGCATAAGGAATAATGTAAACATTAAACCATTGGTTGCTGACACATAGCTCTGTTATTATCGTAAATATACCAACCAACGAAAGCAAGAAAAACATGTCTTTGTTGTTCTTATATATTGTCGGCCTGAAAAAGTACAAATAGAGGAAGAAAAAAGTCATGAAAACCGAAATCAGGACAAAAACGCCGACCAGCAACCAACCTTGACGCTGCACAGTTCCGGAACGGGTTTCCGTCACCTGACGTAAAGAAGACAAAATATTATAAGTCTGGTTATCAACAATTTCCCCCCTATCAATTATTTTTTCTCCGGCTTGCACCATCCCACTTGCAGGTGATATTTGATTAATCAAATCATCCTTGACCTTACCGGAAGTCTCCTCATCATATTTCAGGTTTTCAGATAAATAATTATCTAATGAAGCAGCATGCAAAACTGCAATATCCAGGTTAGGAGGACAATGTTCCAAAATATATGTATACGCCGAACGGACAGTAAATAAATCCTTTATTTTATGTTCTGTGGCAATATTATTTTCAATAACCATAAAACCGGAAAAGCTATCCCTAAGAAACTCGTAATCCGTAACAGAAACAATTCCCTGTTCATAAACCGCTTGTAAACTTCTTTCTATATAATTCGCATACACATTATTTATCTCGTGCAAACTTGCCCGATCTTTTTTGAATTTGGAGACTTGTTCTTTCTCAATCTCTTTATTCAATACAAAATAAGGCTGATAAAATTGCACAATACTATCTTGTTCCCTTTTTAGCTCCGGTTGAGTTTTAAAAATAGGAAAATCAAACGGGGCAGTCAGCAAACCATAGCGCCAAGGTTTACCTTCAGTAAACAAATACCTGAATTTTCCTTCCCGGGGAAACAAAACTACAATAAGTATTGTAATGACAATAAAGTAGATATATACCGGAACATTATATATTTTCTTTCCCATCTTAGCTGAATTTTCCCGAAAAATAGTGAAAAAAAGATTAAAATACCTACTTTTGCGCAAAAATATACAATATCCACAATAATACACGCAGAATGTCTACAAGAAAAACAAGAGTTCGCTTTGCTCCAAGTCCCACAGGACCTTTACATATTGGTGGTGTAAGAACCGCTTTATACAACTATCTTTTCGCTCAAAAACATGGAGGAGATTTTATCCTCAGGATTGAAGATACCGACTCCCAACGATTTGTACCTGGAGCCGAAAAATATATCATAGAAGCATTCAATTGGTTAGGCATTCAATTCGATGAAGGCGTTCACCTTGGCGGACCTTATGCTCCATACCGTCAATCCGAAAGGAAAAATATTTACAAGAAGTATGTTGATCAACTTATAGAGACAGGTTTAGCTTATATTGCATTTGATACTCCCGAACAATTGGAAGCAAAAAGAACGGAAACCGCCAATTTCCAATATGATGCATCAACCCGTATGGAAATGACCAATTCGCTTGTTCTGGCAAAAGAGGAAACACAATCGCTGATTGATGCAGGTAAGCAATATGTGGTGCGGATTAAAATTGAACCCAACCAGGATATTGCCGTTCATGATTTGATCCGTGGGGAAGTACATATAAATTCTTCTATTTTAGATGATAAAGTATTGTATAAATCGGCTGATCAACTACCTACTTATCATTTGGCAAATATTGTAGACGATCATTTGATGGAAATCACCCATGTAATCAGAGGTGAAGAATGGTTACCCTCTGCCCCACTCCACGTGCTTTTATACCGTTATTTCGGCTGGCAGGATACGATGCCCCACTTTGCCCACTTACCATTATTATTGAAACCTGAAGGAAACGGCAAACTCAGTAAGCGTGATGGTGACCGGTTAGGATTCCCTGTCTTTCCATTACAATGGACAGATCCCAAAACAGGAGATGTTTCATCTGGATACCGCGAAAACGGATATCTACCTGAAGCTGTAGTTAATTTCCTTGCTCTTTTAGGCTGGAATCCGGGCAATGACCAGGAAATATTCTCTTTGGAAGAATTAATAACATTATTTAATTTAGACCGCTGCAGTAAAAGTGGTGCGAAATTTGATTATAAAAAAGGGACCTGGTTCAATCACCAGTATATTCAAATGAAGTCAAACGCTGAAATCGCAGTACTTTTTATCCCATTTTTAACTGGAATGGGAGTTAATGCTGATAATAAAAAGGTCGAAAAAATTATCGGATTAGTCAAAGAAAGAGTTGATTTTATCAAAGATTTGTGGGAACAATCATCATTCTTCTTCATTTCTCCCGAAGCTTATGATGAAAAAACAGTAGCCAAGCGCTGGAAACCGGAAACTCCGGCACAACTAACCGAGCTTGCAGATGTTTTATCATCGGTTAGTGACTTCTCTGCACACAATACCGAAGAAATTGTAAAATCCTGGATCACGGAAAAAGAATATCACTTAGGAAATATCATGAATGCATTCCGGTTAGCGTTGGTTGGGGAATCTAAGGGCCCTCATATTTTCGACATCACAGAAATTTTGGGAAAAGAAGAAACAATTGAACGAATAAAGAAAGCCATAAATCAAATTAAAAATAAAAAATGAAAAATGAAAAATTATGCACCTTGCAAGCTTTTCATTTTTAATTTTTAATTTTTAATTTTTAATTGAATCATGTATACATTCGGAATAGCTCTATATGCTTTTGTAGTCAGGCTGATATCTCCTTTTCACAGGAAAGCCGGTTTAATGACCAAAGGACAACGGCAAACATTCAATATATTAAAGGAAAAACGGATTCCGGGAGCAGAATACATCTGGTTTCATGCATCTTCTTTAGGAGAATTCGAGCAAGGCCGCCCTTTGATTGAAGAAATCAAAAGTCAATTTCCGCAATATAAAATCCTGCTGACATTTTTCTCTCCTTCCGGATATGAAGTGAGAAAAAATTATGAATGCGCAGATATAGTTTGCTACCTGCCTTTCGATTTACCGCGGAATGTCATCCGTTTCTTAGATATTGTCCAACCGAAAATGACCATTTTCATCAAATATGAGTTTTGGATGAATTATCTATGCAACTGTCAGAAACGAAATATTCCAACCTATATTATTTCTGCGGTTTTCCGTCCCGACCAAATCTTCTTCAGGTGGTATGGAAAAGATTACCGCAAAGTGCTGAATACTTATGAATGGCTTTTTGTACAGGCACAATCCTCCCTCGATTTACTGAAAAAGTATAATATTAATAATACATCTGTTTCAGGCGACACCCGGTTTGACCGTGTTTACCACATTTGTGAACAAAATAAAACTCTTCCTGTTATAGAAAAATTTGCAGGAAACAGTTCTTTTACATTGGTTGCGGGAAGTTCCTGGCCTAAAGATGAAGATATTTTTATCGAATATTTCAATGAGCAGCCGGGAATGAAGCTAATCATTGCCCCTCACGAAATACACGAAGACCATCTGCAAAGTATACTTTCCAAACTCCGGTGTCCGGCAATTAAATACTCAGAAGCAACGACAGAAAATGTACAGGATAAAGATTGTTTGATTATCGATTGTTTCGGGTTACTTTCTGCCACTTACAGGTATGGAAATATGGCTTATGTTGGTGGAGGCTTCGGAACCGGCATACATAATATCCTGGAAGCTGCAGTTTATGGCATTCCCGTTATTTTTGGCCCTAACTACCAGAAATTCAGAGAAGCACATGACCTGATAGCTTCAGGTGGAGGATTTTCAATTGAAAACGAAATCGAATTTAACAATATTGCAGACAAGCTTACTACAAACAAGAATGCATTGGAAATAGCAAGCAAAAATGCCAAAACATATGTCACGGATAACTTAGGAGCAACCCAGGTTATTATGAATAAAATTCGACAGGATTTACAGGATTAAGAGGATTTATATTTTGATTATATAAAATCCTGTAAATCCTGTCTTATAATAAATCAGGTCTTAATCGCTTAGTTCGTTCCATAGACTGTTCCAATTCCCATGCATGGATTTTAGCCTGATGACCAGACAACAACACTTCCGGGACTTTCATTCCTTTATATTCGGATGGCCGTGTATAAACCGGCGGAGCCAATAAATTATCCTGGAAAGAGTCGGATAAAGCCGATTGTTCGTCACCAATTGCACCGGGAATCACACGGACAATGGCATCAGCCATAACTGCTGCTGCCAATTCTCCGCCTGTAAGCACATAATCACCTACAGAAACTTCTTTGGTTATCAGGAACTCCCTGATACGGTAATCTATTCCTTTATAATGCCCACAAAGGATAATCAGGTTTTTACACAAGGAAAGCTGATTCGCCATTGGCTGATTAAATTGCTCTCCATCAGGCGATGTATAAATAATTTCATCATAAACCCTTTGTTCTTTCAGGGAAGAAATTGCCCTGTCGATAGGTTCGCATTGCAACACCATTCCGGCGCTTCCGCCAAAAGGATAATCATCTACCCGTTTATGCTTTTTATCTAAAGAATAGTCCCGTAAGTTATGAAGTTTAATTTCAACTAAACCTTTATCTTGTGCCCGCTTAATGATTGAACAATTCAAAGTTCCTTCCAGCATTTCAGGCAAAACAGTAATAATATCAATCCGCATTTCCTTTTTTATACAAAAGTAGGAAAAATCGGGCAGGTTTTATTTATTAAAAACCACTTTCCAATCATTTGCCATATCAATTACATGCCAGTTGTTTTTAGCACTGGCATTTAATGAAGCATTATCAGGCTCTGAATAGGCAAATTCGCGGATCGAGTCATTATGATTCACAATCATCTGGAAAGTCGGATACGGGCTGCTTTGGGAATATTCAAGCATTTGTATATCGCCTTTTCCACCTTCATTTCCGCAAGCAAATACCGGACGTTTACCCAAATACAATTGTATGCCATCGGGTTTGGTCTGCTGATCATTCATGCGCAACATTTGAGAAGTACGTATCACTCTTCGTGATGTTTCGTCATATTTATAAACCATAGCGCTACCAATAATCTGATTTGCAGGTATTCCATAAAAATCACTCGAAATACTTCTTACAAAATCTATATCACCACCGGTACAGATATACGTCGTGAAACCATTGCTACGTAAATATTCCAATAATTCAAGTTGAGGTTTATAAGCTAACTGCTTTCCTGTCAAATCATATTTAGGATATTTGAAATTGTCAAAAAAAGCCTTGGAATCCACATAAAAATCATCCACATTCATTCCGGTTTGCGTAGCAATAATAAGCTCTGCAAAAGCTTTAAGACCTCCTTGCTGGAAATAACTCAAATCTTTTGTTGCAATCGCCTTGAAAGGCTGTTTCTGAGCTAGTTTAGGATCAGCTTCCAGCATTTTCACTGCACGATATTTAGCAAATTCACCCTGAATGATAGGCTTTTCAGGCCACAAGGTGCCATCATTATCAAAAGTAGCAATCCGATCGATTACCGGTATAAAATCAGCTGTTCCTTCTGTTGTAACCTTATTTACATAATCTACTATAGCTTGTTTCAAATCACCATCATTCCATGAAGGTAACGGATCGGACTGAAATGTAGAGGTTTTGCTATTTTTTACGTCTTGTTTACAGGAAGTTGCAAAGGTTAATGAGCATGTAATAACAAGCGCCATAAAACCATTCATTAATTTTGTTCTTTTTGTTCTCATAAGGAATTCATTCTTATTAAATTTAAACTTTATTATAAAACAAACAAGAACAGAATTTGTTTTGAAAATAAAAAAAACTCCGGCACCATTACAAAGAACAATGCCGGAGCGATACGCGGAATTGGGGATTAATTTCGCGAAATCTTAAAAGAGGAAAAACAATCAAGGCATTTCGAAATCTGTTATCAGGAATGTTCCTGTTTCTTCATTATAAATGTAAACTTCGAATGCCCAAGCTTCAGATGATGATAAATCTACAATAATATGCAAACCAGCAATAACATCTGTAGTTTCGCTAAATACACACACACCGTCATTACCCCAAACTTCGATCGTTAGATCGTCCGCCTCATCAAAAAACTCTAAATCTAAAATTTTACCGTCTAAACTTCCAATAACAAAAGAATCTGCCCGACCAGAAGAACGTAGTCCATCTCGATCCCTCAATTCTCCCGACAATTGAATTTTTTTGTCAGTAGCATAACTACTCATAATAAAAATAAAAAAACATGAAACAAGTGCACAAATTACTTTTAAATCCATCATAGCTTCTAAATTTTATAAAGTTAATAAGTTAATGTTCATGCAAGTTATGATGAAAACATGATACTGACCAAAAAAACGAAAAAATAAATTCGTATTTGTTAATTTTTAAATGGCTGATATCTAAGCATTTAAAAAATCATTTTTCAGAAAATTCGTATTTCTTAAAATTTAAGATGTTTGATAATAAAATTAAAGTACAAATTATTACATGTTTTTTAGAAAGGAAAGCAATTCTTTCATTCCGGTAAAACCCAACTTCTTCCTTATTCTACTTTTTTGAGCCTGAGAGGAAGCAATATTATCATAGCCTTGAATAATGGTTATTTCATCTATTTTAAAATCTGCACGGAGTAAACAACACAATTGAATATCTTTCTCCAATAAATCAGGACATTTTTTCCTTAATTTTTCAACAAATCCATCATATATTTTATCTATCACCGGATACAAATGCTCCCAATCAAGTTTTTCAGCCATATTTTTCCCAAATATTTTAAAATAAACTTCATTCGAATTATAATCCGCAGTATTTGAAGGAATGGCCTGTATCTGAGCTATTTTCTTTGCAATGTCCAATTGCTCTAACAAAGCTTGCTTTAGGGAGTATTTATCTTTTTTATAATCTTCAAGCATTTCTCTCATTGTATCCAGATTTTGCTCAACCTGACGAATTTTTTCACGCTTTTTCCTTACCATAATTATGAGAAAACCTGTCAATAAAATTGCAGCAAGTAGGCCAGACAAGGCTATAATAAACCAAAATTGTATGCGTAGCTTCACTTTCTGCAATGAAGTTTTTAATTTTTCAGATGCATATTTCTCTTGAACACTCAATATGGATTGTTTCATTTTATTATTGTAGATCAAAGAAGCATATTCTGCACTTTTCTGATTATATTCCAATGCTTGCTTATATTTCAACATATAAGTATAAATTTTCTCCATTGTATCATAATAATTATATAACGAAAAATAATCATCTGTCCCTACAACTTTAGGAGATAACTGTTCTGCATAATAAATGGCAGAATCCGGCTGGTTCATTAAAAGATAAAGCCTGGACAATGCAGGATAATTATCGATTGCATATTTTTTCTGTTTATCTATATCAATCGATTGTAGTAAAAACTCTTTTGCTTTACCATAATCACCAATCTCCCTATAAACAATTCCTATATTCCTAAAAGTGGATGCAAATTGAGAAGTATCATTATGTTCTTCAGCATATTGTAATACTTGATTATAATTATCAAAAGCAAGTTTTGTTTGTTGAGGTTCTTGTCTTAAGTAGACATTTCCAATAAACCTCAAAATATAAATGGCATTTTTTTCATTACCCGCTTTAAAAAAATAATCATGAGACTGTTGATAATTATATAGGGCCAGATCAAAGTTAAATTCTTCATCATACAAAAGGCCTAAATCATAATGTATCAATCCCAAAAGGTTTTCATTATTAGATTTTTCTGCATAATCTTTAGATTGCAAAAGTTCTTGTATCGCATTTTCGTGGTTTCCCTGCTGGTAATTAACCCTTCCTGAATAAAAATATGATAAAGCTATTTTAGGAATATCTTTTTTTTGAAGGAAATAGGCAATAGAGGATTGAATCAAAGTATCTTCGGCAATACTTATACCCGATTTATCTTTAGCTTGAGTATATAAAAGTTGGTAATTGGCATAATTTTTAGAGTTTAAATCTTCCGGGGATTCGATAGTTTTCAGTAATTCCAATGCACTATCAGGGTTCTGTTCAACAAGTTTTTCTACTCCAATAAATATTTTTCCGGCCTTCTTATTTTTTTGATCACAAGAAAAGAAGAGTGAGAAAATAAACAATATGATCAAAAATCTTGTGAATTTATACATAATATAGTACGCATTTGGGAGCAATGCAAAGATATTAATTTTTAATGATTCCCGCTTCTTTTGCTACGGTTAAAACTGCGGTAACTATCATACTCAATGCCAACTTCAGGTTCAAGATATTCGTCGCGATGTTCGCAAATAAATTTGATATATTTGATATCCAATCCTCTATCCAACCATTGTTGTTCATAAAAAGTCTGGATAGACAAAATTTCATCAGCCAAACCGCTGTGATATAAGTCATTTGTTTGTACTAAAACCTGGAAGTTATTGATTTTTACCATTTCTGAGGTATAAGTATACATAAAATTACTATCGGTTTTCAAGTGTATAATACCCTGTTCATTCAAAATCTCACGATATAATTTCATAAAGCGGGAAGAAGTCATCCGCTTATTTACTTTGTTCATTTGCGGGTCGGGAAAAGTAATCCAGATTTCAGATACTTCGCCGGGAGCAAAAAAATGATTGACCAATTCTATATGTGTGCGTAAAAAAGCGACGTTTTTAAGGCTTTCGGCAAAAGACTGTTTGGCGCCTGTCCACATGCGAGCGCCTTTTATATCGATACCAATAAAATTCTTACCAGGAAACAATTTAGCCAGTCCAACTGTATATTCACCTTTACCACAACCTAATTCCAATACGATTGGATTGTTATTTTTAAAAAACTTTTCGTTCCAATATCCTTTCATTTCAAATCCCTTTTCCTGCAAAACAGCAAACGGATACTGGAACACATGAGGATACTCTTTCATATCCTCAAACTTTTGTAATTTATTTTTACCCACAATTATAATATTTACAAAGATTTCAAATGGGGCTCTAATTGAACATATACATCCCATAGCCCTGGACTCCCTGATACCAGTGCTCCAGATATGCGGGAAACCAAGGCGGTCGTATACGGGAGCCTCAACCGGCACAGACGGGAAGTGATACAAGAGGAAGTCAGTGCGAATAATATCAAATGAAAGACGCTGTTCAAAGAGCCTGTATCGTGTCTTAGAAACGATGCCGGGCGCTTCTAAATGAAACTTTGATTGCATCCCAATGAGACTTTCGTCGCTCCGCGGAGCGACAAACATTTCTCCGCGGAGCGTTTTTATATGTATCAAAGTGTTTGTTTAACTACGCCGGGAGCTTACGCCAGATTTCGACAAACCGTGCACCTTGTACCCTGTACCTTGCACCCAAAAATAGTTCAATTCGTGCCC
>JAVBLO010000090.1:0-29059 GCA_031553415.1 Bacteroidales bacterium
TTAAGTACATGACAAAATTTTGAATATATCGAATCCCGGCCTACGGCATGGATTCATCAATGTGTTGGAAATTTCCTCGAGTCCATACTTGAATAGGGTTTTGGCCTTTCTTCCATGTGCGAGTTCCCTTATGGGTTTAATCATGGTATGCTTGTATATTCCTACCAAGTATGCCCACGTAAAGGCTATAGTCATTATTGCGAACAGCCTCTCTATCCTGTCCAAATGTGTCAAATGAGTATCCTCTATGTAGAACCCACTGGTCTTCATGGCGCGAAATGCGGTCTCAATCTGCCACCTTTTTTTATACGAAGAGATGGCCTCTTGCGGCTTGTTGAATGATACAATAATCTGTAATTCGGGCTTTCCCTCCTGATTCTTAAATCTGGCAGCCGACAGGTAGCAGAGCTGATTGTTTACATAATAAATGCGATGCAGTACCATTGATTGATTCAACTGCAAATGTAAGAATGCCCAATGAGCTTTGAACTCCTTCTTCGTTCTGGGGTCTTTTACCCAAAAGTTTTCCCGGATACGCAGGTGGTAACAAATGCCTTCCCGGTTCAGATAATCCAACCAGGCCTCTCCGACAAATTCCCGGTCTGCCACCAATGATTCAATGGACTCTTTTCCAAAAAGGTGAATGAATCGCTCCAGTATATGAATGCGTTCGGCTGTATTGGAATTTCCGCGTTTAGGAAGTAATCGGGAAATGATTGGGAAGGCTACCCCCTCATAAGTGATAGCCAGAACCAAAGCATTAATATCAGTGCTTCCAAACTGTCAGTTAGTCCTATCTATGGAAAGAGTGTAGGGTCCTTTGTGCGGTAGCAGTGCCATAATCAGCCGAGCTATAATGTCGAAATCCAATAGGTAGGAAGACATGAAACGTTGTATTCTACGCATGCTCGAAGGAGCTTCAGCACTACTGCCGAAGGCACAAGAGAGTTTGCAGAAACTTATCGTTTGAACCTTACATAAGGCCAGAATCATAAGCGAAATAAATTTTATACGTGCCAAATTCATGCTTTCGCAGAAAAAAGCGTTCAAGTTCTCAAACAAATCACTATCTTCGTAGTGAGCCTTAGGATTAGTCATCATAGAAAAAGCGTCCAAACTTTTCTTTAAAGATACTAATTTCTAAGGTTTTACACAAGCTTTTGGGAATGTATTTATTTGACTATCAAGTGAATATAGTTTTTGTCATATACTAAAGGGAGAGTTATATATTGATTCGGAGAATTCGGCATTGTTGAAAGCTCATTTTGAGATAAATCCGAAATATATCAAAGAATCTAAAAGGGCTTATGTTGTCAGGCAGAGTAAAAATACCGATATAACACCCCAAAGAATAGTTTATAATGTTACTTATAAGGAGTGGAATGGGCAATATTATTTGAACCATGTGCGGGGAGAGTTGGATTTTTCTGTTAAAAAGAAAGACCGGTTATTTTCCCGTAGTACTACAGTTCATACTTTCTTTGAAATAGTTGTTTGTAAAATAGATGATCAGGATGTGAAACTTTTTTCCAGAAAGGAAAGTTTTCCGGTTTCCAATGTTTTTTCAGAAACAAAATTTCAATATGATCCCATTTTCTGGGGAAATTTCAATTTTATTTTGCCGGAACAGAATTTAGAGGAAGCGCTTGAACGTATTTCTGCCAAAATAGAGGAGGGGGTTGAAAAATCAATAACAAAGCTGCCTCTTTTTAAGGGAAGCAGCTTTGATATAGCCTGATAATAAATTCACGGATTAAATCATTTTTTCAACATTCCACACAAAAGCATGCAAGCCTTGTGCTTCTGTTTGCATATCGAGTTCATGCAAGGTTGCCAATAACCGGTCAACTTTTTCATCTTCAATTATAGTGATGATAGCCGAGTTCATGGTTGGCCATGCATGGTCGCCATAATGAGGTTGCCCCTTTTTTGTTCCACGTCCCTGGACACTATCCCAGTTGGTAAAACCCCTGATATTCATTTTGTCGAATATTTCGATTATACGCTCTTTATAAGCTTCATTATAAGGAATAAATACTGCTTTCATATTTTAAGAAGTTAGAAGTTAGAAGTTAGAAGTGGGAAGTGGGAAGTGGGAATACTGTATTTCTTCTCACTTTCAACTTCCCATATCTCACTACTTTCCATACATTTTTCTGAATTTTTTTCTTTTTCTCTTCACACCATTAGCTCCGAATATTGAATACAGAGAGGGAACATAAATCAAGGTCAATATGGTGGAGAATGTCAATCCACCCACAATTGCGATACCCATCGGTTGCCACATTTCTGAACCGGCTCCACGGGGAATAGCCAGTGGAATCATACCAAGTACTGTAGTCGCAGTGGTCATCAAAATCGGACGTAACCTTGATTTGCCGGCAGAGATAACCGCTTTGTCAATCGACATACCCCGTTCCCTGTTCAGGTTGATATAGTCGATTAACACGATACCGTTTTTCACCACAATACCAATCAGCATCACCAATCCGATCATAGCCATCAAACTCAACGGTTGTCCGGTAAGCATCAAAGCCAATAGTACCCCGGTTAATCCGAAGCACAATGACAATACGATAATAAAAGGATAAGTCAATGACTCAAATTGTGCAGCCATCACAATGTAAACCAGCAATATACAAAGTATCATCAATAATCCCAAATCGCTGTTTGTATCTTGTTGGTCTTCGTATGTACCACCAATCTTCATGCCGATTTCACTTGGGATTTTTCCTTCATCCTGCATTTGTGAAATAACTACGTTAATATCAGCTACCACATCACTTAAAGCAGCATTGTAGAGAGAACCCTGCACTTTGTTCACACGCTGACGGTTTTCCCTGTCAATTTGCGGAAGCGAAGATTTTTCAACAACTTTACCTAATTCCCTGATTTTTATGGGAGTTCCTGTGCTGTTATAAACTGTAATATCTTCAATGGTTTCGAGAGATTGACGGTATTTTTCAGCATATTGTACGATAATATCATATTCATCTCCGTCTTCGCGATATTTGGATGTAATCAAACCATTGATGCGGTTACGGACATAAGTAGCTACTGTAGCGGAATTCAAGCCATTTTCGGCCAATTTTTCACGATCGAAATCAATCTGGTACTCCGTTCGGTAATCCTGACGGCTGATAGTGAGGTCACGCAACCCTTTTACATCAGCTAAGCGATGTTTTAGTTCATCAGCAATACGGTCGGTGGTTGCCAAATCGTAACCATAAATTTCAACGTCTACAGTACTGGCGCCGGTACCCATCATTCCACCGCTACCACCAGGAGTTACTTTGAACTTGTAAAGTTCCGGCATATTTCCCAAATCTTTACGAAGCTCGTCTGAAATATCATAAATAGAACGGCTACGATCACCAACATCGACACAACGGAGGCGATAACTGATCAAGTTCGTTGCATTTGCCTGCATGGCTGCCCACGAGTTGTTTTCGTCGGCAGCACCCACTGAGAATGATCTGACATTGACTTCCGGATATTTTTCTTTGACAATTCCATCAATCTTTATTGCTGTAGTTCTGGCGACTTCCATCCTGGTTCCGGTAGGAAGGTAAACATCAACAGTAATCATACTGTTATCGGATGCCGGCATAAAGTCGAATTTGATAAAGAATGCGGATAATACCATAATTATGAAAAACAAAGAGAAACTCAACAGAAGGGTTTTTCTCCGGTTTATCACAGCCAGATTTACCAGTTTGGCATAGAATATATCTAATTTATCCAATGCCCTTTGGATAGGCGCATATAACTTGTCGAAAAATTTCCCCTGCGTATTGGTCAGGCGTAACAATTGTGAACAAAGCATCGGAGTCAGTGATAATGCCACAATAACCGAAACAATAATCATGATAGTTACCATCCAACCTAATTGTCCGAACATCACTCCGGCCAAACCGGTTACCATGGTTAATGGGAAGAATACCGCAACAATGGTCAATGTTGAAGCCATAACTGCAACACCTACCTCATTGGTAGCATAAACTGCCGCCTCTTTAGGCGTACTTCCCCGTTCAATATGGGTTGTAATATTTTCAAGTACCACAATGGCATCATCCACTACCATACCAATCGCAATCGATATGGACGAAAGAGAAATGATATTCAGAGTTCCTCCGGTTGCCATCAGGTAAATGAAAGAGGCAACTAATGAAATCGGAATCGCAATAATAACAATGAATGTTGCCCGCCATCTTCCAAGGAAAAACAACACGACGAAAACCACAAAAATAATTGCCAGTACAATGGTTTCTGTCAGGTTATTGATAGAATCCTGAATGAAAGTAGAGGTGTCCATTACCAATGATAATTTCACATCAGGTGGAAGTGTTTTTTGCAGTTCCGGCATTCTTTCGTTTACAATCCTGGCAATACTGACAGTATTGGCTCCCGATTGTTTTTGCACGATGATAAGACCTCCTTTTACCCCATTGGTATATGATTCCTGAATGCGCGACTGGATTGTGTCGTTGATGGTTGCCACGTCTCTGAGGTAAATATTTTTACCTTGACGGCTTCCGACAACAATTCCTAACAACTGGTCACTTTCTTTGAACTCACCTTCAATACGGAGAGAATACGTTTCGGTACCGATATCAAAACTACCTGCCGGAACGTTCAGGTTTTCCATCTGGATTGTGTTTGCAATCTGTTCCACAGTCATTTGGTAAGATTCTAGTTTCTCAGGAGACACGTTTACCTGCACCTGGCGTTGAGGGGCTCCTGTAACAGTTACTGCACCTACACCGTTTACACGGTTCAGGGGATTTGCTACTTTTTCATCCAGAATTTTGTATAATGAGTTGACACTTTCGTTTGCTGTTGCAGAATAAATTACAACAGGAATCATGTCCATACTGAATTTGAAGATGATAGGATTACTGATTTCATCCGGAAGTTGGGATTTCACCATATCGAGTTTGTCCCTGACATCGTTTGTAGCAGTATTGATATCTGTTCCATAATTAAACTCCAGGGTTACGAGCGACATGTTGTCTTTCGACTGGGAGGTAATTTTTTTCAGGTTTTCGCAAGAGTTCAGCACGTCTTCTATCGGACGAGTGACGTTTGTTTCAATATCCGAGGCACTGGCTCCGGAATAGGCCGTAATAACGGTAAGCTGGTTTGTTTCGATATCCGGAAACAAGTCTACCGCCAACCTGGTATAAGAGAACAATCCGAGGATTGCAACTCCCACAAAGATTAATGCAGTGGTAACCGGTTTCTTGACCGCGGTTGAATATAATGACATATAATTTTATCTTAAAAATTGATTACTTATAATTGAGAATTGAGAATTGAGAATTGAGAATGAAAAAGGCATATAACATCCATAAATTCATTCTCCATTTTCCACTCTCAATTCTCAATTTTTAATTATTTCGACTGGTGTTCCATCGATCAAGCGGGTTTGACCTGCTGTGACAACTACATCTCCCGAATTAATTCCGGAAAGAATTTCATAATCATCGCCGAGTCTTTGTCCCAATTCTACTTTATGATATCTGGCCATACCATTTTCTACTGTGAATACATATTTGTCGTTTGAACCTGCTTGTTTTTGAACGGCTACATCCGGAACAATAACACTTTTTCCAGTGCCAAAATTCAATGTTACGCGGGCATACATTCCGGGGCGTACACGCATGTTGGAATTGTTAATTGCCACTTCTACACCAAAAGTGTGTGTGGAAGGATCAATTGTCGGGTATATCAAGCTAACTTTTCCTGTGAAAATTTCATCTCCATATACATCTAATTGAATGTTTACAGGCATTCCAACTTTAACATTGGTGAAATTTGACTCAGAAACATTGATAAGCGCTTTCAACGGATTAAGTTGTTGTACGGTAAGAATAGGTTGTCCTCCATAGACATCACCATTGTCGTAGTTTCTGTTAGTAATAATTCCGTTAATAGGACTTTGCAAGCGGGTATTATCTTCTACATTTTTTATAGCTGTAGTCAAAACATCAATTTGGGTTTTAATTTGATCAACTTGTTGTTGAGCAATACCACCCACTTTCAATAATTCTTCATAACGGGCATAGTCCCTTTTAAGATTTTCCAATTGAACGTTTTGTTGTTTGAGAGATGAGGCATCCATCTGTACTAAAACTTGTCCTCTGGATACACGGGTTCCGACTTCAACAAAAATCTTTTCAATACGGCCCGGGATGGCAGGTGTAATCTGGTTGATTACATCAGCTTTTACATTGGCAGTATAAGTTGAAAGTTTTTCTACGTCTTTGAGTTCGGCAGTTGTTGTTGTAACTTTAATTTTTTCGGTTTCCTGGTTTTTATTCTCATCCTTTTTTCCGCCACATGCAACCAAGATGCATAAAGAGAGGAGAGGTAATAACCTGAATAATCTTTTTGTCTTCATATCTTTGTATATTATTTATTTAAAATCGGGTTCTATTCCTAATGTTTTATCCAAATCGGCTTTTGAAGCTAAATAATTGTAAATAGCCTGATTGAAAGCCAGACTGGTTTGTGTCAATGCCAATTGGGCATCGTTCAAATCCAATAGTGTTCCCATTCCCGTATCATACAATTTCTGAGAAATTTCGTATCCCTTTTGAGCTTGGGCGACAGCATCTTTGGTCGACATAACCTGCTCAACATAATTACTCATGTTATTAATGTTGCTGTTGATAGCTAATTGAAGATTACGAACAATATCTTCCCGTTGCCATTTCATTTGTTCCAATGAAACTTTTGTTTGTTTAACATCCGAACGTTTTTTGAATCCGTCGAATATTGGTATTGATACGTTAAGTGTTATAAATGAATATGGATTCCATTTATAATCACCAAATTTGAAATCATTACTCATCGACATGTATAAATAACTTCCTGTTATTGCAATTGTCGGATAATACTGAGCCTTATATAATTCCAGTGTCTTTTGTAGTTGTTCGTTTTGAAGGTCGAACTGTTTTAAATTGGAGTTATTTCTCAATGAAGTGTCAAGTCCGATGATTTCAGTATATAATCCTTCTTCATAATCTTTCAAACTTCCCGAAACATTAACCTGTTGATCCATATCAATTCCCATCAATGCTTTCAATGATAACGTAGCCAGATTGAGTGCATTTTGCGCCTGAATTACATTAGGTTTCACGTTTTTTACACGAACATCTGCACGAATCATATCAAATTCAGAAACAATCCCTTGATCATATTTGTTTCTGATATCATTATAATTTAATACAGCATTATCGTAACTTTGTTTGAAAACATTATAAGAATCCTGCGCCAATAGTACTCCATAGAATGATTTGCGAATCGAATTCACCATGTCTATTTTAGAAGAGCGTGATTGTTCAATAGCCAATTCGACATCTAAACTTGATATCTGGAGGCTTTTCCAAAGTGTTGGAACTACAATTGGCCAGTTGAGGTTAAATCCGGCAGTCCAGTTATTGCTACGGCCAACTGAAATGCCGTCTCCGGATGTGTCCGGAATTTTGGCTGATTCTGCGGCTATAGCATTCATTAAATCACCTTTCTGATAATTCAAAGGAGGAGTTTGTGCCATAAAAACGTCTTCAATGCCATCAAAAATAGGTGACATCGAAGAAGTCATATCAAAAGCGCCATCCATATACATCATTTGTTTCTGGATTGTTCTTTGATATTGGCCAATAGCATCAATCTGCGGATAGAGCGGAGATTGTGCTGATTTTTTTGCATACTTCTTTTTTTCTATCTCCAAATCCGCAACTTTCACAGAGGGATTCTCACTTAAAGCAATTTCAATTGCTTTGTCTAAAGTGAGTTGAAGAGGGATTTTTGCTGATTCCTGTGCTTTTCCTGCCAGCGAAAATACAGTGAGAGCAATACCCCATACAATCTTTTTGCCTAAACTAATTTTCATAACCTAAAATCTCTTATTCTTTAATTTCATTATTTCTTTAACTTTTCACTTCTCAGTTTTTTCACCATTTCATCAATCAACTCATTTCCTTTTGTCGTCGCGATTCCTCTGGTGAAATTAAGTATGATAGCGCTTATGAAATCCTCGCTCGAATATTTATCTGTAGGAATAAAGTCTCCATCTATTACCATTTTGAATTGTGCCTTGAGTAGCCATACGAGTATTTCGAAGTTGACATCGTTTCTGAGATAACCTTGTTCGAGACCTTTCTCAAATAACGGGATAAATGAGGCTGTATCTTCTTTTTGTTTGCATTCAATTTGTTTGTAAAGCCGCGGATGATATTTCCGCAAATCATGTATGACCGACTTGTTTAACTTATGCATGTCGTTCAAATGTTTTGCATAAATCTGCATCATCGCGTCAATTACATTTTTAGATTCATTGAGCAATTCTTTCATCTCTTCTCCGGCGCATTTGGCGCTTCTTTCTATGCAAGCCTCCAGGAGATCCTCCTTGTCGTTAAAAACTTCATAAAGTGTTCTTTTGGATATACCTAAATGACTGGCAATGTCAGACATCGTCATACTTTTAATCCCTTTGGTAAAAAAAAGCTCTGACGCTTCTTCAATAATCCGTTCTTTTAGCTCCATATTTATGCTGACAAATGAAAAAGAAAAATATTTTTAATTTGGCTGCAAAGGAAGTGAAAACTTTTGGAACAATAAAAGTTTTCTGATTTTATTTTTAAAATATTTTTTATAACTGCGGAAGAAGGCATTGTAGCGATGATAAATAATGAACATTCGTTTACTTTTAGATAAAAACCGACGAATGCAGGTATTTTAACGATAAACAATTGGTGACTGTTAAAAACTGTCGTAAATTTGCATGATTTTTAGCTCATAAAGCATGAAAAGAAGAGATTTTCTACGAACAGGAGGATTGGCATTGGCCGGTTCTATTGTATTTCCGGAAATGATGTATTCTAAAATAACTCCACAAAAAGAAGACTTGCCCAAAATGCTCAACCATTTTGGTGTGAGCGAATCCGATTTAAGAAAGGTGATGTCTGTTGCCCTTGAAAAAGGAGCTGATTATGCCGACCTGTATTTTGAACATACATTTGATAATTACCTGGCTTTGCAGGATGGAAAAATAAACAGGGCTGGTTCTAACATCGATTTTGGTGTTGGTATCAGGGTTGTTTCCGGCGACCAGACAGGGTATGCCTTTGTAGAAAATGTTAATCTGGAAGAGATGCTCAAGGCTGCCAGAACAGCTTCCCGCATTGCTTCAGGTTCTTCCAAGACTCCTCCGGTTAAGATAGACGAAAAGGTTTTCAAAAATCATTATCCTGTAGTAAAATCGTGGGAAGATGAATCTGTCCAGGCTAAAATGCCATATTTACAGAAATTAAATGAACGTATTTTTGCATTGGATTCACGGGTTGTCAAGGTAAATGCTTCCATGAATGATTCTACATCTTATATACTGTATTATAATTCAGAAGGTTTACTTTGCCATGATGCACGTCCGATGGCAGTCCTTTCTGCCTCATGCATTATGCAGCAGGGAGATGAAATTGAGAATGCATATTCTTCAAGAGCCTCCCGGAAAGATGTGGATTTCCTGACTGATGCAATAGTTGAAGATATAGCTCAGGAAGCTGTTAAAAATGCAGCATTGATGTTCGACGCCATAAAACCCAAAGGTGGAGAAATGCAGGTAGTGATGGGAGCCGGTGGTTCCGGCATACTATTGCATGAAGCTATCGGCCATGCTTTTGAAGCGGATTTTAACCGCAAAAACATTTCTATTTTTTCTGATAAATTAGGAAAGAAAGTTTGCGACGAGCGTATTAATGTTGTTGATGACGGAACCATTGATTTTGACAGAGGTTCTGTGAATTTTGATGATGAAGGCATTGCCGGACAAAAGACATATATTGTAAAGGATGGTATTCTAAATTCATACCTGCACGATAGAATCAGCGCCCGGCACTATGGTGTTGATCCGACTGGAAACGGTCGCCGGCAGTCGTTCCGCTACATGCCGATTCCTCGTATGCGTGTGACATATATGGAAAACGGAAATTATTCGCAGGAAGATATAATTTCAAGTGTAAAACAAGGTGTGTTTGTAGATAATTTCACTAACGGCCAGGTACAAATCGGTGCTGGTGATTTTACTTTCTTTGTTAAAAGCGGATATCTCATTGAAGATGGTAAACTAACTCAACCAATCAAAGACATTAACATCATTGGCAATGGACCTAAAGCATTAGCTGACATAACCATGGTTGGCAACAACCTGAAAATCGATCCGGGAGCATGGACTTGCGGAAAAGATGGGCAGGGAATGCCTGTTTCGCAAGGGCTTCCTTCGGTGTTGGTGAAGAAATTGACTGTAGGAGGAAATTAACATGATATCTCAAGAATATAAAGATTTAGCTCAATGGGCATTAAAATATGCACTTGAAAAAGGATGTTCAGATGCCCGTATTTCAATCTATTCAGGAACAAATAATTCGTTTGAATACAGGGATACTCAGTTGGATAAACTGGAACAATCGTCTGAAAATTCGATGAATATCCAGCTTTTTGTAGATGGAAGATATGCTTCTTATTCAACCAACCGGATGGATAAAAGGGAATTGGAGTATTTTATCTTAAAAGGAATTGAAACAGCCCGTTTCTTGGAAAAAGATGAATTCAGGAAATTACCCGATTCCGGCCGGTATTATAAAGGTGATGGAAAAGGACTGAACACTTATGATGCCAATGTCGATAATGTTTCAGTTGATGATAAACTTGCACTGATTAAAGCAGCTAATGCTGAAGTATTTGGCAAAGACTCCCGGTTGATTTCGGTAACTTCCGGTTATAGCGATGGAGTCAGCAATTCATATATGATTGCAAGTAATGGTTTTGAAGGAGAGAATGAAACTACTTATTTTAATCTTTCTTCTGAAACGGCTATGAAGGGAGACGGAGATGCCCGTCCGGCTTCTTGTTGGTATGATTCTGCCATATTTTGGGAACACTTGCAAAAATCAGGTATCTGTAAAACCGCTTATGAACGGACATTGCGTAAGCTTGGACAGGAAAAAATCGATTCAGGCGTTTATCAGATGCTGGTTGATAATACACAAATCACCAGGTTACTTTCTCCGCTTATTTCTGCCTTATATGGGAGTTCCATTCAGCAAAAGAATTCATTTTTGATAGGAAAGCTGGGAGAAACAATAGTTTCGGATAAGTTTACTTTGATTGATGACCCTCATATCCCTCAGGCGAGGGGAGCCCGTTGGTATGACGGAGAAGGCGTGGCTACTAAAAAGTGTAACGTAATTGAAAATGGAGTGCTCAGGATGTATTATATCGATACATATTCTGGCGCAAAATTGAATGTGGAGCCAACCATTCAATCACCATCTATTTTAACATGCCAACATGGTGATAAAAATTTTGATCAACTGCTGGCTTCTATGAGCAAAGGAATATGGATTACCGGGTTCAATGGAGGGAATAGCAACAGCACAACCGGCGATTTTTCTTTCGGTATTGAAGGATTCCTGATCGAAAAAGGAAAAGCAGTCAAGCCGTTGAATGAAATGAATATTACTGGTAATTTATTGACTTTATGGAAAAATATTGTTGAAATAGGAAATGATCCCCAGGATACTTCTTCGTGGCGCATACCATCCATGATATTCAATAATGTCAACTTTAGCGGGAAGTAATTTATGGAAGAAGTTATATATTCAAATCATACGATTGACTTTGTAAAGATTGCATTGGAATTCTGTGTATGGGTTGAAAATGTCCGGGAAAAAGACAAAGACACTTTTGTCGATGAGGGTACAAAAATTTTACCGATGCTTTATCTCAAAGCCTCTTTTATTCCTGCAATCGAAGAAGATTATGATTCTGATTTAGAATTAGGCGTTTTGGAAGATATGTATGCCCGTGTTCAAACCGGTATTGCTGATTTATTAGGAGATGAAGATTTATATTTGGAGACGTTCCATCCTGATATGCAATATAGCGATACGCCTATTGCCGTAAATATATCGGAAGATTTGGCGGATATCTACCAGGATTTAGGTAATTTTATTTCTGTATTCAAACATGCGCAAAAAGAAACAATGAATGATTCTTTGGCTGTATGTATTGAATCTTTTAAAGATTATTGGGGACAAAAGCTGGTTAATGCTTTAAGAGCATTACACTATTTAAAATATGAAGTAAGGGGTAAGGAGTGAGAAGTTGGAATATAATTCTTCTCATTTCATACTTCTCACTTCTCACTTCTCAAATAATGGAGTCTAATATCGCAAAAGAAACAATACAAACATTAGAACCGGAGGTTTTTGAAGGCCGGATTATTGTAGTTCAATCATTGAATGAAGCGGAAAAGGCTGTCAGGTATCTTTCCGGTTATTCAATGATAGGATTTGATACGGAAACCCGTCCCGCCTATAAAAAAGGGTCACATTATGGCGTTTCTCTGATTCAACTTTCTACTGAAGATACCTGTTTTTTGTTCCGGTTGAATATCATTGGTTTTCCACAATGCTTGATTGGTTTGTTGTCTGATTCTGATGTGAAAAAAATCGGATTGTCATTGCGGGATGATTTTGCGGCGATGAACCGCCGGCAGGCATTTACACCTGAAGGTTTTGTTGATCTGCAGAATATAGTCCAGGAATATGGCATAATGGATATCAGCTTGCAAAAAATATATGCCATACTGTTTAATAAAAAAATATCAAAAAACCAGCGGCTTACCAATTGGGAAGCTGATGTATTGACAGATTCCCAAAAAAGATATGCAGCCCTGGATGCCTGGGCCTGCCTGAAAATATATAATAAGTTAAGAGTTAAGAATTAAGAGTTAAAAATGAAAAATGAAAAATTAAAAATGAACAGTTGAACATACTGTTATTCCCATTTTTAATTTTTCATTTTTAATTTTTCATTTTATGGTAAAATTATATTTGCGCCCCAAAAAAGAAGAGTCGGTATTGCGGTTTCATCCCTGGATTTTTTCAGGGGCTATCAGTCATAGTGATGGGCAACCTGAAGAAGGCGATTTGGTGGAAGTTTATGATTCCCAAAAGAGATTTTTGGCTATAGGTCATTGTCAGGTGGGAAGTATTGCGGTCCGTATCTTGACATTTAAGCAAGAAGCTATTGATGAAAATTTCTGGAAAAATCGCTTTGAGAGCGCCTACAAGTTAAGAAAACAGCTTGGATTGATAAATTTTCCATTAAATGATACTTATCGCCTGATACATGGAGAAGGAGATGGTATGCCCGGTTTGATTGTGGATGTTTATGCCGGAACTGCTGTTATGCAGGCACATTCTCCCGGCATGCACCTGGTGAGAGTGGAATTGGCTGAAGCGCTTAAAGAAGCAATGGGTGATAATATTGACAATATCTACTATAAATCGGAATCAACTTTGCCGTTTAAGGCTGATTTAGGTGCAGAAAATGATTATCTGATTGGTGGCGAACATGTTGAAAATATAGCAACCGAAAAAGGAATTAAGTTTTACATTGATTGGGTGAAAGGTCAGAAAACAGGTTTCTTCATAGATCAACGGGAGAATCGTTCTTTGCTTGAAAAGTATTCCGAAGGAAGAAGCATATTGAATATGTTTTGCTATACAGGAGGCTTCTCATGCTATGCCATGAGGGGAAAAGCCAAGTTAGTTCATTCTGTAGACAGTTCAGCCAAGGCAATTAAATTGACAAATGATAATGTGGCTTTGAATTTTCCAGGAGACGAACGTCACCAGGCATTTGCAGAAGATGCTTTCAAATACCTGGAACAGATGGGAGGACAATATGATTTGATTATACTGGATCCACCGGCTTTCGCTAAACACCGCAATGTATTGAAAAATGCTTTGCAGGGATATCGCAAACTCAATGCTATTGCTTTTGAAAAAATAAAACCTGGTGGAATCATTTTTACTTTTTCGTGTTCTCAAGTAGTTACAAAGGATAATTTCAGGTTAGCTGTATTCAGCGCTGCAGCACAATCAAAAAGGAAAGTTAAAATACTCCACCAACTGACCCAGCCTGCCGATCATCCGATTGATATATATCATCCTGAGGGTGAATATATTAAGGGATTGGTTTTATATGTTGAGTAAGCCATGATGGTTAAATGATGTTATAGCTTAGTGAAAATGTGTTTGAAAATTATGTTGTATAACATAAAATCACTTATCTTTGTACTGTGTTTTTCATGGTATTAGATTTAAGGTTAAATTAAGATTGTGGTTGTTGGGAAACAACCTTTTCTTTTTTAAATACTTTATTCCTGAATAAAACTAGCTAATCTGAAAAAATCTTACCTTTTTTATTATAGTTTTGTGCAAATTTTAATGATATGTATGTGAGAAAAACAATATTAATCTTTTGTCTGCTATTACAGCAATATAGCCTTCTCTATCCACAATATCCATCTCAATTGTTTGATGAACTCAGCATGAAATATGCCGGAAGCAAAAAAGAACAAGCTGAATTGCTTTTGCGGAAAGTTGAAAAATGGGGGAAAATTGGAAAAGAAAAGTGTGTCCTGGATAGTAATTTTGTTCATTTATTAGAATCTGATATTTCTGTTACAACCAATCAATTAAAAATATTCATGGAAAATAAAGGAATTGCAGAACAAGAGACAGGAGGATATCTCGAATCTGCCATATCAATGACAGATCGGAATGTAACTGCACGTTATTTCGTTGTCCATGACACCAGCTATCCGATCTATCAGAATACTTTTCCTGATGATATGGATTCTCTTTCCTGGACTTACAATAACACCGAAAAATGGACAAGGGCAATTACTCATGTCTATGTGACGAGAACAGGCGCTTGCAATACTGTTACTGATTTTTCGGAAAAACTCAGGGGTACAAAGTTTGAAATGAGAGCCGGCGATAATTTGAAAGGGCTTTTTTTGCACGTAGAATTAGTTCAACCAAGGATTTATAAATCAAATGTTATTCCTAAAGAAACCAGGATAAATGCTCCGACGCCTCCGGAAATAGGTTTTACGGATGCTCAATATGAAAGATTGGCATTATTGTACATTTGTGCAGGTGTTAGGAGAGGGGAGTGGTTAGTCCCGGCTCTACATGCTAATATTGATGAAGGAATTAAAGATTCCCACGATGATCCGCAAAATTTTGACGTTGGAAAATTTATAGAGCAGATTCTGCAAATTGTAGCTGAAATACAAGAATATGGAAACCCTCAAAAGCAGGAGGAGAAAACATTATAACATTTTTTTTGTTTGTATTGATATATAAAATTTTCGAACCCATCATATAAAAATCGGTTCTTAATATATCAAATTTTGGAATGGCAGGAAAAAGGTTGAAATTATTGTTTCTTTTGTTCTTGATAGCTTCTTCCACTCTCTTTGCAAAAGACGGTTTGCAGAAAGACACACTTTATCTCAAAAATGGGGAAATGCTGATTGGCGACATCAAAGAGTTGCGTTTAGGCATGTTGTCGTTTGATTCGAAGGATGTCGGTTTGGTCAGTTTGAAAATTTCAAAAATAAAAACCATCAATTCCTCATCCGATACATTGCGGATAGAAACTGCTGATAAAGCAATATACTATGGAGCCCTGAAGCCTTCTGCAAAAACGGGTTGGGTGTATATCGTAACGGAATCCCACCGGTATCTGGTTGAAATAAACAACATCAATTCTTTGTTGTCATTTAATAAAAGTTTCTGGAATAGCCTTTCGGGAAATATTTCATCAGGATTTAGTTATTCGCGTTCAAGTGGTATCGGACAGCTGAACGCAAGTTTTTCTGTAGAATATGCCGCTAAACGATTTGACTTAAAAATGTCTGGTTCCGGAATTTCATCTATTGATACGTCAACATTCTCGCGTGACAGGGAGGACATTGACATAACCGGACTTTACAACATCAAAAAAATGTGGTATGGCCTTGCTTCGCTTGATTATCAGCGTAATTTACAATTGTCTATTGCAAGGCGTTTTCAACAAACACTTGCTGGCGGTTATAAAGTCGTTTTCAGCCAGAATTTCCAGCTTATGGGAATAGGCGGGTTGAGTGTAAGCCAGGAACGGAGTACGACCGGAGTGGATGAAAATTTCCTGTGTGAGATTCCTGCCGGATTTTCTCTTGATTACTTCAAATTTTCACATCCGAATATGCAGATATCTTCTGAACATGTTTTTTATACTGGTCTTACCCAATGGGGACGTGTCAGATACGATTCAAATACTACTTTTGCATGGGAACTGTTCAAAGACTTTTCTTTTTCATTGAATTTATACCTGAATTATGATAATCAGCCACCAGACCCAACTGCCGGAAAAACAGACTATGGAATGGTTTTAGGATTGTCATATAAATTCTGAATAGCCATTATTACTATTCTTTTTATAGTATAAAAGGGGAAGGTTATGGAAAATAGTAATATCTTTGTAGGGTATGCTTTTTTATTAAAACAACCCCATGAAAAACAAATTATCTTTTATCCCACATTTTATTTTTATTGTATTTCTGTTGTTTGGTTTTACCAGTCAAATAAATGCAGAAAATATATCCTCTGAATTGACAGGAGATATTATCTTTTCCGATAAATGTAATAATACAGAGCATCCGGTTGTCCATGCTTTTGACAATAACCTGGATACTTATTTTATGTCTTGCGCACCATTTGGAAATTGGCTTGGGTTGGACTTGAAAGAAAAATATGTCATTACCAAAATTGCTTATGCCCCGCGCATGGATTTGGTTGCCGGTTCTGAATATCGCGAAAGGCTTCAACTTGCAGTTGTTGAAGGAGCCAATGCTCCTGATTTTGGAGATGCTATAACTTTGTTTGTCATACCTGGATATACCGAACGTCAGCTTACTGAACAGGAAATCAATTGTACAAGAGGTTTCCGCTATGTTCGAATAGTGCTTCCTTATGCACAGGATGCCAGTAAAAGCAGCTATGTAAGTGAACTCAAATTCTATGGCTACAAAGGTGCCGGAGATGATTCCAAATTACCACAAATAACAAATTTACCTACTATATCTATACATACTGTTAATGCACAGGATGTTACCAGTAAGGAAACATACGTGAAAGGTATTATTTCTTTTATTTATGCCGATGGAACCAAATTCTACAAAGATAGTGTGGAGATTCGCGGCCGTGGGAATAATAGCTGGACTCATCCTAAAAAGCCATACCGCATTAAATTAGCCAACTCGACAAGTCTGATGGGATTACCGGCAAAAGCGCGCAACTGGACTTTAATCAATAATTATGGCGATAAAACATTGATGAGGAATACGTTGGCCTTTGATTTCAGCCGTCGTTTGGAAATGCCGTATACTTCTCCTGCAGAAGCAGTCGATGTAGTGTTGAATGGCGATTACAAAGGATGTTACCAATTGTGTGATCATATTGATGTCCGGAAAAACAGGGTGAATATAGAAGAAATGAGTGCCACCGATTTAACCGGTGGTTATATGGTCGAAATTGATGCTTATGCCTATGTCGGATACGATAATGGTCCTGGTGAAATTAAAAAATTTACTTCAAGCAAGTATTCCATGCCTGTAACTATTAAATATCCGGGTGATGATGAAATTGTATTGGAGCAGGAGCAGTATATAGAGTCTCATTTTAATAAACTGGCTGAAGCTGTTTCCGGAAACCAGTATAAGGATGCCCAAAATGGTTTCAGGAAATACATGGATGTTGAAACTTTCCTCAAGCATTTTCTGGTTGGCGAATATAGCGGGAACACCGATACTTATTGGAGCGTGCGTATGTGGAAGTCCCGGAACGATGACAAATTTTATTTTGGTCCGGTATGGGATTTTGACCTCGGATTTGATAATGACAGCCGGACTTATCCCATCAATACAAGGTATAGTAGCGATTGGCTTTGCCTTTCCAGCGGAAGTAGTGGAGCCGGAAATACACAAGGATTTGTACGGAGATTGCTGACCGACGAGAATCTGAAAGCAAGGATGAAGGAAATTTATGTATTTTACCGGAATAAAAACGTTATTTCGAAAGATATTCTATTGAAAGTTGTCGATGATAATGCTAAACTCCTGAATCCGTCGCAGGATTTGAATTTCAAACGCTGGCCGATTATGAATAAGCAGGTTCACATGAACCCTATGGTTCATGGTGGTTATAATGCCGAAGTAGAAAATGTCAGGAATTATGTTACTAACCGTATTGACTGGCTGGATAAGAAGTTAAGTTATACTCCAAATGCTGTGGACAATGCCCTTGTAACCAAGGTTGGTATAACAACTGAAAAGAATATTATCCGTCTGACTAATTTATCGGAACCGGAGTCATATAAAGTTAAGATAGTAGATATTTGCGGAAAAACAGTTGTAGAGAAAACCTGTTCGGGCGATTGTATTTTCAATGCAGATGGTGGTGTTTATATTGTTGTGATTACTGATAATATACAACAATATACATTCAAATGTCTGGTGCCCTGATTCATCCGCTAACAGCTTAGCGGATGAAATTGGTTCTTTGGCGGACTGCTTCTTTTTCGGGATAAGGAATTGTGCCTTTTGAAAAATCGATACATTTCAGTAACCAAGCCATATTCCGGCCTAATGTCCGCATAATTTGTAATCCTTCTGAGTCTTGCTTCACTTCTTCGGAAGTGTTGCCGTGAACAGCATTCCAATATTGGGATGAAACAACTGGCATGTTGGATATGGTGAAATATTTGTTTAGTACATCAAATGCTGTTGCTGCTCCACCGCGGCGGCAACTGACTATCGATGCTGCAGGCTTATAGGCGAATTCTTGTCCGCTTGCATAAAACATCCTGTCTAAAAATGCAAGCAAAGCTCCGTTAGGAGAAGCGTAATAAACGGGAGAACCTACGATGATACCATCAGCTTTTTTTGCCAAATCAATACATTCATTGACTTTATCGTCTGAAAAAATGCAATATCCTGTTTCCCTGCACGATAAACAAGCTGTACAACCTTGTATGGCTTGTTTGCCGATATGGAGAATATTGGTTTCAATGTTTTGTTTTTCTAATTCTCCGGCGATTTCAGAAAGGGCGGTATAAGTGCACCCTGCTTTATGCGGGCTTCCATTAATCAATAATACATTCATGTGATTTTATTTTTGAAAGAACTTGTAAAAGTAATGAAAATTTATCCATTCTTTTTATGGTACAATGAATCTTATTTTCTGGATGGCTGAATCAAATCCCCGGTTATCCGGATTTTTCCTTCGTCAGCAAGAAACCTGACGACCCGGATGATTTTTTCTTGTGAAAATTCAGACAAGAGATTGATTAATTGGTTGATTTTCAGTTCGGAATCACCTAATTTTTCTGTGATTTCTTCTGATATCCTATTAAAAGTATAATTGTTCAACCCGTCTTTGCGTTTAGCTAAACAAACATCACATTGCCCGCAATCTTTTGATTTTTTTTCTCCGAAATATTCCAGCAACAGCCTGCTCCTGCAAACTTCTTTCCGTTTGCTGTATTCCAGGATTTTTTTTATCCGTTCGGAAATCCTGTTCTTCCGTTCTTCATATACCATTTGAGGTATGGAAATATATTTCAAATCTTCCCTGTTTTGAAGATAAGTGATTGTCGGTGTTTTCTTTGCGGGAATATAATGGATAATTTGTTGTTGCGACAATGCCTTCAGTATTTCGTAAACCTGGCGGGATGTTAATCCTGTCCGGTTGGCCAACAATTCTTCATCGATAAATGCATAATCGGCGAATAATCCCGTATAAGAACGCAAAATAACCCTTAGCAGGTTTTCTGAATTTTTATTCTGGTTGGTATATTTATACAAATCATCACGGGTGACGGTGAAAATCAAACGTGAACGCTTTTCTGTTTCTTCAGTGTATTCGATATAGCCTGAAAGCTCCAATAATTTAAGTGCATGATGTGCCTGTGTAAAACTGTATTTGAAAACAGTACAAAATTCTTCCAGATTGAAGTTGCGGGTGACCTGGAATCCGGAATTAACTGCAATTTGAAAATAGCAGGCCAGATTTTCGTACAAATTTTTGATATAATCCCTTTCCGGAAACTCATCTTTGACTTTCTTGGTGAGTTGTTTCTCATCATTTTCCGAATAAAGGGCGACAGCGTATGCCTTTTGTTCGTCACGTCCGGCACGCCCGGCTTCCTGGAAATATTCTTCCAGCGACCCAGGCATTTCATAATGGATAACAATCCGTACGTTAGGTTTGTCAATGCCCATTCCGAATGCATTGGTACAAACCATGACCCGGCATTCGTCCGTTTTCCATTTGTTCTGCTTGGTAGTCTTTTGGTCGGAAGTCATCCCGGCATGGTAAAAGTCTGCACTGAATCCTTGCCGTTGCAGCTCTAATGCTATTTCCTGCGTTTTTTTCCGACTCCGGACATATATAATCCCCGTTCCTTCAATTTTATTCAGGATATTGATAATTTCAAACAGTTTGTCTTCTGTTTCCCTGACAATATAGGCGATATTTTTTCTCTCAAAACTTTTCCGGAAAGCATTTTTTGTTTTGAAAAGCAATTTTTCCTGAATGTCATCCACGACTTCTTTTGTTGCCGTCGCCGTCAATGCCAGCACAGGAACGGTAGGCAAATGTTTGCGAATGTCTGCAATTTTCAGGTATGAAGGACGGAAATCATATCCCCACTGCGAAATACAATGCGATTCGTCTACAACAAGCAGGCAAACATTCATGTATTGCAATTTGGTCAGGAAAAGTTCTGTGCTTAAGCGTTCGGGAGAAATATAAAGGAATTTGTAATTACCAAAAATACAATTTTCAAGGTTGATGATTATTTCTTCGCGGCTCATTCCCGAATAAACGGCAGTAGCTTTAATACCTCTTTGCTTGAGATTATCAACCTGGTCTTTCATCAAAGCAATCAGGGGAGTAACAACAACACAAACACCTTCCATTTGCATAGTGGGCACCTGGAAAGTAAGGGATTTACCACCACCCGTAGGCATTAATCCCAAAGTGTCTTTTCCCTCAGCTACCGAGGCAATTATATCCTCTTGCAAAGAACGAAAAGAATCGTATCCCCAGTAGGTTTTGAGTGTTTCGAGAAAGCTCAATTAGTTCTGATGTCTTTAACCATTAATTGTGTAGTTGTATTTCCGTTATAGGTGTTTTCTTCCAGTGTGTAGCAAATGTCAAAAGGGTTCATTGATTTGATGTGGTCGTTGAACCTTGACATGCCGAATGCAATTCCCTGCATGATTTGTTCTGAAGAATCATCAATCATTTCCAATTTGATATGTTCCAATTCTCGCCCTACTAATTTGCTTGTACCAAAATCCTTGACATTGAAAGAGCAAAAGACGGGTTTTTGATTCTCAGGACCAAACGGATTCATTTTTTTGAGATCGGAGACTAATCTTGGAGTTATTTCCCTGAAATTCAGGCTTTCATCAATGTCCAATGTTTGGGTCATCTGTTCTTCAATCATATTTTCATTGGCGTATGTTTCCAATGTGGCGATGAAATCATCCAGACGTTCTTCTTTCAGGGTAAGTCCTGCAGCAAAAGTATGCCCGCCGAAATTTTCCAGTATATCTTTACAATTCTCAATTGCCTTGTAAATGTCAAAGCCGGTGATTGAACGTGCAGAACCGGAAATGAATCCATTGGAGCGGGTTAAAACAATGGCAGGTTTATAATATCTTTCAGTGAGTCTGGAAGCAACAATTCCAATAACACCTTTATGCCATTCAGGATTAAAGACCACAATGATTTTACGTTCTAAAATCTCTGGCTTATTTTCTAACAACAGGTTGGCTTCGTCGGTTGTTTTTTTGTCGAGTTCCCGCCTGTCGTCGTTATACTGGTTGATATTTTCGCTTTTTTCCTTGGCATCTTCCACTTCTTTTGAAAGCAGGAGGTCTACAGAGTCTTTGCCGTTCATCATCCGCCCGGAAGCATTAATCCTTGGCCCGATTTTGAAAACAATGTCACTCATGGTTATTTCTTTACCTGCCAGCCCGCAAACATTAATGATGCCTTTCATCCCATTGCTTGGACTATAATTCAATTGCTTTAATCCATGGGCGGCCATAATCCGGTTTTCACCCGTAATAGGAACGATGTCGGCGGCAATACTAACCACAACCAAATCGAGCAGGCTTCTTAATTTGGCAAACTCAATAGCATTGCTCAGGGCAAAAGCTTGCATGAGTTTAAATCCGACTCCGCAACCCGAAAGGTGTTCGTAAGGGTAGTTACAGTCGGAACGCTTGGGGTCAAGTATGGCAACAGCACCCGGCAGGTTATCGCCCGGCATGTGATGGTCGCATACGATAAAATCGATGCCCAAAGATTTGGCGTATGCGATTTTTTCTATGGCTTTGATTCCGCAATCAAGGGCAATAATCAAGGAAACACCTGTTTCTGCAGCATAATTAATCCCTTTGTTTGAAATGCCATATCCTTCGTCATAGCGATCAGGAATGTAGTAGTCTAAATTCGATTTCCACGAATTTTGTTCTAAAAACTTGTAAACTAATGAAACGGCAGTTGTGCCATCTACATCATAGTCCCCATAGATCAGAATTTTTTCCTTATTACCTAAAGCCTTGTTCAACCTGCTTACAGCCTTATCCATATCTTTCATCAGGAAAGGATCGTGTAAATCGCGGAGGCTCGGATTTAAAAACTTATGGGCTTCTTCTACGGTTGTTATCCCTCTTTGTATCAATAGTAGACACAAGGCCGGACTAAAACCTAAGGCATTTGCCAGTTCGTCTCGTTTAAGTATCTGTTCTTGTGTAGGGGATTGATAATTCCATTGCTTAATCATTATATATTTTGTTTTTTCTTTTATATCGCTCTCGGTTTCCAGGTATTTATACAGAGTTTAAACACCTTGGAAAATTCTTTATTGGAGAATCTAAGTATATGAATGCAAATAAGATGCCAAAAATATCCTGGATTTTCAAAATAAGAACTTGTAAAGTTATAATAAATTAGCCACGAATTTCACAAATTAACACTAAAAAAAGTGAAATCTGTGAAATTCGTGGCTGAATTGGTTACTCAGGATTGTTGCCCAGAATTTTATGTAAAAGTGTCAAATACTTTCATTACCCACAAAATCTTTAGGTAATTTCCCGAAATGTTCATAAAAACATTTGGAGAAATAAGATGGAGTATTAAATCCGACAATAATACATACTTCGTTTATCCGGTATTTCCCTGTTGAAAGTAATTCGGCGCTTTTATTTAACCTGATTAATTTAATGTAATCATTAGGTGTTAATCCGGTGATATTCTTGATTTTTTTCTGGAAATTAGTTCTGCTGATGGCGAATTCGCTGGAAAGGCTGTCGATGGAAAAATTTTCGTCCGACATATTGTCAATGATAAAAGCATTTAGTTTTTTGACAAATTCGGAGCTTTCGTTGTTTTCCGTATTGTTCCGTTTGAAATATTGCAGGGGAGATTTGACGAAACTTTTGCGGAGTTTAGTCCTGTTTTCTACAATACTGCTGATTTGCGCTTTTAATTGTTCCAATGAAAAAGGTTTTTCCATATAAACATCAGCGCCTTTTTTTAAGCCTTCGATTTTGGTTGAAGTATCTGTTTTTGCAGATAGTAAAATGAATGGCAGATGTGAATATGCTGCATTGCTTTTTACTTCATTACACAAATCCAATCCATCCATTTTAGGCATTACAATATCCGAAATAATAATGTCTACATTGCTGTTTTCCAATATTTTTAAAGCTTCAATACCATTTTCAGCTTCAAAGACATTATATTGGCCGGCCAGGCAATCATTCATGAAGTTTCGTAATTCTTCATTGTCTTCTACAATCAATACTGTGTGTTCATATTCCGGCTCTGTTGTTTCTGTAGAGTAGGCTGTTTTATCGATTATTTCTTCGTGTGTGACCGGTAATTTTTCAGTTTTCAAGATAGGAAGTTCCAATGTAAATATACTTGCTTTGCCGTATTCGGATTGAACAGAAATATTCCCTCCGAGTTTTTTTGCCAAAGATTGAGATAAAGAAAGCCCCAGCCCTGACCCTTGTTTGGTATAATTATCCGACCCTTCTACCTGGTAAAACGGCTCGAAAATTTTCTCTAAATAATCAGCTTTGATACCGTTCCCATTATCTTCTACGGATAAATAAAGGATCTCTCCCCGAGTCGTCAACCTGACATTGATTTTGTCTTTGGTAAATTTAACAGCATTCGAAATGAGGTTACTGATAATTTTGTATAATGCTTCGGAATCGACATAACTTAAAATATTATTTTCCTGTACATCGAGGTTCATTTCAATATGATGGATTTTCATATCCTGATAGTGTTGGTCATAAACCTTTTTAACAATTTTCACTATATTCTGATAGCGGAGGTTGAGCAGAAACATGTCGTTTTCGATTTTCCTGAAATCAAGTAGTTGGTTTACCAAATCAAGCAACCGGTTGGTATTGCGTTTAATCAGGTTCAGGTTTTTCTTTACTTTTTCGTTTGTATCTTCCGAATTGATGATATTTTCCAATGGTGCAGTGATTAATGAAAGCGGTGTCCTGATTTCATGGGCAATGTTCGTAAAGAAATTAATTTTGGATTCGTAAATTTCCTTTTCTTTGGTTATCTGATATTTGTATTGTTTTTCCAGATTTTTTTTATTGATGTATTTGTGGTATTGTAACACACTGTATATGACAATTCCAATAAATAAAATGAAATACAATAAAATCATGTATGATTCCAACCAGAAAGGTGGTTTTATCCTGATGTTGAGGCTTGTTTCCTGGCTCCATATTCCATCATTGTTAGTACCTTTTATCCTGAATATATATTCTCCCGGAGGTATGTTCATGTATTGGGCTGTTTTTCCCGAAACATAATTCCAGTTTTTATCGAAACCGTCCAGTTTGTACGCAAAAGAATTACTTTCAGGGAAAATGTAACTCAGTGAAGCAAATTCAAAACTGAAATTAGATTGGTCGTGTTTCAATACGATTTCTTTTGTAACTTCCAATGAATATTTAAGCGGCGATGATTCCCCTCCTGGAAAGACTTCATCATTGAATATGCGGAATCCGGTAAGGACAACTTTCGGAATACAATTATTTAAGTTAAGTTCTTTAGGATTCAGTAGTATAAATCCGTTTGTTCCCCCGAAATACAAACGGTTATCAGATGAAGTTAAGGCGCATTTTGAGTTGTATTGCATTTCTTTACCAATATATCCGAATGCTTTGATATCGAAAGAGCCGGAAGAAATTTTGACTATTCCTTTTCTTGTACTTACCCATAAATCCCCGTCTTTATCGTTTAAGATGGAATAAATGTAGTTGGATGGCATTCCTGATTTTTCATTCAATACTTTTTCAATCTCTCCATTGAGAGCATTATATAAAATGAGACCTTCGCTTTTTGTTCCTATCCACAGTTGATTGGACGAAGAACAATGGATACAACTCAGGTCATTGCTGATGAGTGATAATTTCTTGTTGGATTTATTAGAGAAATTTTCCCATGTTCCGTCAGATTTCCAGCAAAAAAGCCCATAAGTATAAGTCGCAAACCAGATTGTTCCGGTAGAATCTTCGGCGATATCAACTATGGCTATTCCTGAAAGCGGTTTTAATCTTTTCAGTTCTCCTGCAGGATCCTTGTAAGCGCATCCTCCCTCTTCCAGAGCAAATAAAACTCCGCCTTTTGAAGGTGCGAAAATAGATTTGCCTTCAATTGTTTTGATGTTTATTTTTTCAATAATTCTTCCTGATTGCAGGGAAAATACATTCACATCTCTTCCATAAATGCTGACATATAATTTATCCTGATTTCTCAGCATTCCCTGGATATTGTGGTAATCCATCCTGAATGCCTCCCCCATTTTATTTTTATCCGGATTAAAACGGTAAATGATATTGTTATTATGGGTAGCTATCAGTATATTTCCATTCCCTTCTTCCACAATGCCACTGATGATGTATTTGCGGGAAGCTTTTTCAAAAAAGATATTGGAGTAAGAAAATTTATTGATGGAAGGAGAAATGTAATTGACTCCGCCAAAATAAGTTCCGATCCAGAAGGAGCCTTCTTTATCTTTGGTTATACAGAAAATAGAGTTATCTGGAGTATCATCGTAGGCATCATTTTCTTTGATGATTTTATAAGTTTCCAGTTTAGCATCGAAAATCACTAATCCTTTATCAGAACCCATGATGAGTTCCTGGTCGGAATATTTAGTGATGGCTTTTACACTTCCTGTGTTTTGCAGGTAATGGGATACCTCGCCGCTAATGTTGTTATATTTGAATAATCCATTGGTGGAAGTGCCAATCCATAAATTATTGTCATCGTCGCAATAAATGCTGTATATGGATTGTTTTTCTATATCCAGGCCTTTCCGGTTCACAATCGGAGTAAAGCGTTCATTCCTGGGGTCGAAATGAACCATCCCTTTTCCGGCAGTTCCCAGCCATAAATTCCCGTTATGGTCGGTTATAATAGTCCAGATAAAATTTGCAGGATTATCTTCCAGTTTGTAGTGTTTTTCTGTAACCAATTGACTATTCAACCTGTACAATCCTTCTCCGTGACAGGCTACCCAGATATTTCCGTTGGCATCTTCCATGATATCATTAACGTTGATATCTTTTTTGTCGTTTTTTTCAATGGGAATATGCTTGAAATTATCATGTGTTTTATTGTACAGGTAAACACCGTTTCTCGTTCCTACCAATATCCTTTTTTGGGAATCTTCTTTGATGCAATGAATAAAATTATGCCCTATAGATAAGGAGTCGCCTTGCTGTTTCCGGTAGATTTTGAAATTTTTCCCATCAAACCGGTTGAGTCCGTCAATTGTTCCGAACCACATGAATCCATCGCTATCTTGCATCACTGTCCAAATGCTGTTGTGAGATAAGCCGTTTTCAACCTGGTAGTTCCTGAAGTAGGAACCATAGATTGGAAACAAAGAAAAAAGACAACAAAATATAAGAATACTAATTAGCCTCATGGTATGAAATTGAAATAAATACAAAGCTAATTAATTTTTATATTTTAAAGATTCGGATTCCGGTGCAGGAAATCCATTTTATATTCATTTAATGCCATAATTTACTGATTTATAAAAAAATAAATGCAAGATGCAAGAATCAATTATCCCTGATTTTTGTATAAATCTGTTGGATTTTTATATTTTATCTACTTTTTTACAAGATTTTAGTCAAGATAAGTCTGTTTTGTTTTAATTGTCTAATAAACAGTGGATTATATTCCTCTGCCGTGGTTTTGTATTTTTCCGTTGGATTTTTGCACCCATGTGAAAAGAACCAATCTACATTTGCTTTCGTAAATCAATCACATTAATTTTTTATTATCATGAAAAGAAGAAAAATTACTCAGTTATTTTGTGTAGTGGCAATGTCACTTTTTGGAATGCAGTTTGCAGCTGCGCAGTCACCGAACCCTCCTAACGTTCTTCCGGCACCTCCGACTCATGATGCGGTAGATGTTTTGTCAATTTATAGTGATGCATATACAGCAAATCCGGTAGCCGCTTTCACTTTTGCTGGTTCAGAAGCTTCTGAAGTAACTATATCAGGAGATAGAATGAAATATGTAAAGATTGGAACAGGAAGTGTTGCTTATGGTTCAGCAACAATCACATTTGATACTCCGTTAAATATTGCTAATTACAATGTCATCTTTATGGATATTTACGCAGTAGAACAAAATCAATTTAATTTGAGAATACGGTTTGATGGAGCACAAATATCCTATGCGATTAAAACAGGTTGGAACAGATTAGAAATAGACATGAATGATTACAAGATGTTAGTTTCTCCTCCTAATTTTACTGCTATTTCTACCATTGAATTTGTAGGTGAAGGTGCCAGAACTCTTTATATGGATAATATTTATGCCTATGATGGAGTTCATAGTGATTTGGCAAATGCTCCTGCTACACCTGCCCCAACACCTGTTCACTCCTTAGACGAATATGATGTTATTCCTATTTTTTCAGATGCATATGCCAATGAAATAGGAGGACTGATTGATGCCACAACAGTTGCGACTATAAAAAAAATAAAAGGGATTCAATACGGTTCTGTTTTAGATAAAATGATATATGTTTCTGCTGGTAAATCAGGAACTGGAGGATTTAATCTTAACAACATAGTAGATGCTTCAAATTATGATTTTCTCCATTTTGATGTTTATCCGATAGGAAGCACTTTTCCTATGAGAATTATGGTTGGTGGTGTTTCTACTGAAAAAAACAAATCAATATTAACAGCTTCTAAAATTAATGAATGGAATAGTATGGATATCTCCATAGTTGATTTAAATACTAGTATGAGTGTTTTTAGCATTCCTCCTGATTATTCTTCTCTCAAAAATAGTGCTTTTTGGATTTATCAAAGTGGTGGATATGAAAGATCATTCTTCCTTGATAATATCTATTTTTATAAAGAAGCAGAGGATCCCGGGCCTGGCACCAACCTAAAAGAAACTTCTCTTGCTACTTCTGTTTCGGTCTATCCTAATCCTGTTATTGACAAAGTATCTGTCAATTCTGAAATCGCCGTAAATTCAATAGGTGTTTCCAACTTTGCCGGCCAAATAATTAAAACAGTTCAAGGAAATGAAGTCGACATGAGTGGCGTAGCTAATGGTGTTTACCTGTTGAAAATTTCTTTGGAAGACGGTAGTGTTGTTACAAAAAAAATAATAAAATAATTTAAGTCTTAGACTTAGAGCCTATTTAAATTTTATTGAAAATATTTTTTTAAGAAGTGTTTTCGCATAGTCTGAGAGTTACTTTATTTGAAGTGGCAGTTTATAAAGAAGCCATTAGGAGGCGCTACCCTCACTTCAAGGAGATGATGCATTCATTTCCAAGTGGTAAAGTCACCGCCTTTATAAAGGTAGATACCCTGGGTTACTAAAGGCAGCACTCTTTGGTTACTAAAGGCAGAGATGCTTGGTTACTAAAGGTAGCAACTTTGATCCCCAGTTGGTTGAGGCTATACCTCACAAGTGTCATATCAACCACTAGTGGTATAAGATCAATGTTACTCAAACGATACATAAAATTGTTCTTAAGAAAATTTAAA
>JAVBLO010000008.1:0-33251 GCA_031553415.1 Bacteroidales bacterium
GGCTGTCCGACTAATTTTATTTCACTACTTTTGTCCATGTCGCATTTTTTTTGTGGTAAAATAAATGTACGACATTCGGGCGAAACCACAATGTGGAAGTAGCCCTTTTTTATTCATTTATTTTTTGTCGGACAGTAGTGATATAATATAATATATTCAGATAAATATTTAAGTATAAAATGTCAATTAACAGGAAATAAATTTCCATTTTTTATATCAATATTACAATATGAAATAAAATTACTTATAAATCGTTTCGGTTTAACAATAAAAATTTTTATTTTCGCAAAAGAATTTTTATAGCCCAAAAAACATGCAACAACAGGAAGAAAAAAATGAAGCGAAAAGGATTCGTCGTACTAATGCAGAAATAGACCGGAGTATTGCAATTGCCGTTACAAAATTAGCCGAAAAAACAGGTTTTTGGAGTTTTACTTTATCAGCGGTGTCACAACAAGCCAAAATAGAACCTCCTGTTTTATATAAAAGATTCGGGGGACTACAAGGCTTACTAGAGGATTTTATTAAACGTTATGATTATTGGTTCAATGATATCATAGATAATTCCATTGATGATTTCAACACAGGTAGTCATAAAGAGTTTATTTCTAAGTTTTTGAAAGACTTAGCCCAAAAGTTGTATAAAGACAAAGTGATACAAAGATTACTGGTGTGGGAATTAATCAGGATAAATAAAATCACAGACAAAACAGCTGTGATGAGAGAAGCAAATACATTTTTCTTCTCGAAATATTATGAAAATCATTTCAAAAGCGCTGGCATAGATTTTAACATTGTGTTATCTTTAATTATGGCCGGAATATATTATCTGATTGCATATAAAGACATTTCTACTTTTTGTACAATCGATTACAGCAAAGAGGACGGACTAAAAAGATTGTTAAAAACCATTGATTGGTTAGTTGACATTTCTTTTGAAAAACTGGAAGAAAATAAAAAGTTATCAGAAATGATAAGGAAGATGAAAGAAGATAATCTTCCAAACAAAACAATTGCAAAATATACAGGCTTATCTGTAAGCGAAATCGCTTCTATAAAATAATGTTTATACCGGCGGTTTTATTTCCGGTGCAGATAAATCCTGTTTTAATATTCAATAACATGTTGTTAAAGATTTTCAATATACAACTAAGAAGCCTGGAAGAAGCTCTAACAAAACAAGGAATGGAATCGGAGGGGGAAAAATCAACTCATCCGGTTTTTGTAATCTTCATAACCGAATTTACGGTACATTTTCAATTTGCCATCTGATTGCAGCAATGCTAAAGCAGGATGAGGTATACCATTGAACATATTGGTTTTAACAATCGTATAATGAATCATGTCTTCAAATATGATATCATCCCCGATTTTTAACGGTTCATCAAACGACCAGTCTCCCATAAAATCACCACTTAAACAAGAATTTCCACCAATACGGTAGGTCGGTTTTCCAGCAACAGGTTCCTGATAGGCATTCCGGATAACAGGTTTGTAAGGCATCTCCAAACAATCGGGCATGTGGCAGGTGAAAGAAACATCCACGATTGCGGTTTGAATATCTTTATTTTCAACTATATCAACTACTTTGGAACGCAAAAAACCGGTCTGCCATAGAAAAGCGCTTCCGGGTTCCAATATAATTTCGAGGTTGGGATATTTCTTTTTAAAGTTTTGTAACAAACCGATTAAATGTTCCACATTATAATCTTTTCTCGTCATTAAATGTCCGCCACCCATATTCAACCATTTGACCTGATGAAGAAAATCCCCGAATTTTTCTTCCACATGCACCAGTGTTTTCTCCAAATCGTAAGAAGATGATTCACAGTGAGTATGAAAATGCAATCCTTCGATGCCTTCGGGCAATTTATCGAGAAATTGTGAACGGATAACGCCCAATCGCGAACCGGGTGCACAAGGATTATATAAATCAGTTTCCACATTTGAGTATTCCGGATTGATACGGATACCACATGAAATACAGTTTCCACCGGCCGCAATCATCGGGTAGAAATGTTCAAATTGAGCTAATGAATTAAATGTGATATGGCTGCTGTATTTCATGATTACAGGAAAATCAGCTTCCGTATATGCTGGAGAATAGGTATGCGCCGGACTTCCCATTTCTTCAAAAGCCAATTGCGCTTCAAAAATCGAACTTGCCGTAGAATATGGAATATATTCCCTGATAATCGGAAATGCTTTCCACATAGCAAAAGCTTTGAATGCCAGAATGATATTAACTTCGGCACGCTCTTTCACTGATTTTATTAACGTCAGATTTTTACGCAGTAAATCTTCTTCTAAAACATAACAGGGAGAGGGGATTTGAAAGATGTTCATTTTTAATTAATTTCATATAATCGTATACTTAGCAAATTTCAATAACAATTGCCTTGACCCAAAAGTTTCAAAGTGTATTGTCGCTTTAGCATTATCGCCTGCACCTTCAAGTGCAACCACTTTACCAATACCAAAACGTTCGTGTTTTATTGTATTACCAACTGTTAAATCGCCAATATTCTGCACTTTATCTACAGATTGATTATTTGCCGGTGTAGAAGTTATTTTCGTCAATTTACGTGGGTGGGAAAATGACGGGGTCTCCGGCAAATCTGTTTCGGATTCTTTTTCCCAAGGTTTTTTATAAGTTTCCTGAGAAAAGTTAGTCCGTTCCTGAAACCGGTTACTTCGTTGATTGCCAAATGGTGAAGATTTTTCAAAACGATTGAAGCCGCCAAACATAGGTTCTTCTCTTTCAAACGACAAATCGGACGGCATTTTCAGATAACCCTTATCAATATCTTTCAGGAAGCGGCTGGGCGATTGCATCTTGGTTTGTCCATTATGGAAGCGGCTTTTGGCAAAAGAAAGCACACATGTTTCTTCAGCACGTGTAATGGCCACATAAAACAAACGGCGCTCTTCTTCTATTTGCGATGGACTGTCTTTACTCATGGAAGAAGGGAATAAATCTTCCTCCAGCCCTACAACAAATACATTTTTGAATTCCAATCCTTTGGCAGCATGAATCGTCATCATGGTTACCCGATCGTTCCCTTCTTCCTTGTCCGAGTCCTGGTCAGTCATCAATGAAACTTCAGCAAGAAAATCACTCATTGAAATTTGTCCGATGCCTTCTTCCTTACGGGTAGAAGCAAATTCATGCAAACTATTGATCAACTCTTCCACATTTTGTATCCGGCTTAATCCTTCCGGCGTTTTATCCTGATATAATTCGGATACCAAACCGGTTTGGCGCACTACGGCTTCTCCCAATTCGTATGCATCGGATTTCGCATTCAATTTGATAAATTTATTAATCAAATCACGAAAATCGGTAAGTTTTTTCGCTGTAGCCGAATTTATGGGTAAATTATAAGCCAAAGGGTCACAGATAACACTCCAGAAACTGACATTCTGAGTTGTGGCACATACTGAAATTTTTGATAATGTTGTATCGCCAATTCCCCGTGCCGGATAATTAACTATACGTTTGAAAGCTTCTTCATCGTTTGGATTAGTTATCAAACGGAAATAAGCAACAATGTCCTTTACTTCCTTACGCTGGTAAAAAGACAAGCCTCCATAAATTTTATAAGGGATATTCCTTTTCCTTAAAGATTCTTCAAAAATACGGCTTTGGGCATTTGTACGGTATAAAATCGCAAAATTATTATACTTCTCATGCTTCAACATGCGCATTTCCGATATGCGTGAAGCAACAATATGTGCTTCTTCCATATCCGAATAAGCGCTGATAAGTTGTATTTTTTCTCCTTCGTGTTTTTTAGAAAAAACTTCTTTGGGTATTTGCTCCGTATTTTTATGTATCAGCGAATTAGCTGCATTAACAATGGTTTGGGTAGAACGGTAATTTTGTTCTAATTTAAATAATTTGGCTTCGGGATAAGTATTCCTGAAATTCAATATATTGCCAATAATTGCGCCACGGAAAGAATAAATACTTTGGGCATCATCACCCACCACACATACACGGTGATGGTCTTCCGCCAACAATTTAACTATTTCATGCTGGGCTGAGTTAGTATCCTGATACTCATCAACTAATATAAACCGGAATATATTTTTATATTTAGATAAAACAGCAGGAAATTCTTTGAATAGTTGATACGTTTTTAATAACAAATCATCAAAATCCATCACTCCGGACGTTTGACAACGATTCCAGTAAATCTGGTAAATATTTCTTGTAGCAGGCCGTTTGACATCAAAATCTTCCTGAATCAAATCTTTGATTTGCACATATTGTTCCGGAGTAATCAAAGCATTTTTCATTTTAGAAATACGTGCCTGAATAGTAGAAGGCTTGTATATCTTATCATCAAGCGACATTTCTTTGACAATACTCTTAATCAGGTTTTTGGAATCGGAAGCATCATAAATCGTGAAATCCCGGTCATACCCTATTTTATCGGCTTCACGCCGCAGAATTCTTGAAAAAACAGAGTGAAAAGTTCCCATCCATAGCAAACGCGCCATGTCCTCTCCTACTATTGGAATAATACGTTCACGCATTTCGCGTGCAGCTTTATTCGTAAAAGTCAAAGCCAGTATATTATTGGGAAATATCCCTTGCAAAATGAGATAAGCAATTTTATAGGTTAACACACGGGTTTTTCCGGAACCAGCACCTGCTATCACCAGCGAAGGCCCGTCATTATACTCAACCGCTGCCCGCTGAGAGGGATTTAATTGCTCTAAAAGATTTTGCATAAATCTTGTTATCTTATTAGCACACAGATTTCACGGATTCCACAGATTTTTATGACAGGATTTACTGGATTTATATTTGAGAAAACATCCTGTTAATCTTGTAAATCCTGTCATAAAAATCTGTGTAATCTGTGAAATCTGTGTGCAATTTTTCTTACTATTATACTAATAATGAACTAAGACTTCGATTTCAACCAATCCGTTTTTTGGTAATGTTTTTACAGCAACAGCCGAACGGGCAGGATATGGCGCTGAAAATTCTTTTCCATATACTTCATTCACGGCGGCGAAATAGTCCATATCTGAAAGAAAAACCGTAGTTTTTACTACATTTTCGAGTGATGCTCCGGCTTCTTTCAAAATCGAACGGATATTTTTGAATACTTGTTCTGTTTGTTCTTTGACTCCTCCGGAAACAAAGTCTCCGGTTGTAGAGTCAATACCTAATTGTCCGGAAACGAACAACATATCTCCGACTCTGATTGCCTGACTGTATGGGCCAATAGCCGCAGGCGCATTACTTGTTGAAATATTTTTTTTCATATCAAATATTTGTTTTCGACATATCATTTTCTCTGTCTCACAACCTCATACATTAAAACTGCCGCTGCCGCCGAAACGTTCAAAGAAGCAATATTCCCTAAAATCGGGATACTTACCATTTCGTCACAGATGCGAAGATTGTCCATAGCAACCCCCATGTCCTCTCCTCCCATTACAATAGCGGTTGGTACTGTATAATCAACTGTCGTATAGTCTTTTTGTGATTTTTCTGTTGCTACAACAACTTTAAATCCGCAATTTTTCAGGAATTTAATGGACTCATTGATACTTGCTTCCTTGCAAACAGGTAATGTATGAAGCGCTCCGGCCGAAGTTTTTACTGCATCGGCGTTAACAGAAACACTATTACGGGAAGGAATTACAATAGCATCAACACCCGCACACTCACATGTACGTGCAATGGCACCGAAATTACGGACATCAGTCACTCCATCCAGCAAAATAATGAACGGTACTTTTCCATTTTCATACAAAAAAGGAACAATATCTTCCAGTTTTTGATAAGTTACAGCCGACATAAAAGCAATAACTCCCTGATGATTTTTACGGGTCAACCGGTCTAACTTTTCCTGTGGGACACGTTGCAACGGAATATTGGTATCTTTGATGATTGCAAATAACTCCCGCGATAAATCGCCTTGTAAATCTCTTTTCATCAAGATTTTATCAACTTCCTTACCTGCCTGTATGGCCTCAATCACGGCACGGGTGCCGAATATCATTTCATTTTCTTTCATTTTCAATTCGTTAAAACGAGTACGAAAAATTCAAACTCAGGCCTCCCTGATAGTTGTAACTAGGGAAAAATAATGCCTGATTTGTTTTTTTTGATTTACAGGGAATATACCTGCCGAAAAATTCTTTTATATATGGGTAAGCCCAATAGGTAGCTTTGGTAGATAATATACCGATACCAGCTCCCGCAACCACATCGCTCACCCAATGTTTGTTGTGTACAACACGGGCTGCACCGATAAGGGTAGCACAACCGTATCCTCCAATACTTATCCAAATAGATTTATCACCATATTCCTGATGTAAAAACTCGGCTGCCACGAATGCCATAGACGTATGACCGGAAGGAAATGAGTTTGCTTCACTGTTATCAGGCCGCATTCTACCTGTTGTTTCTTTAACAGTATATACCACACCATAATCAATGATATTACTAATTCCGTATATGGCTGCCATATCGAATAAATTATGTTTGCTTTCCACATTACAGAATTTCAGTCCAAATGCTGTAGCAGCAGGGATAAACAAGCAATAATCTTCCCAGCTTCCATTGCTGATATGACCATGGTCTACCAGCCAATCCCTTGTATCATAATCAACATCACGTATTGCATCTATGTTGAAAGAAGCAACCCCATATAAAACCATTGCGGAAGGAATTGCTATTCCCAATATTTTCCCTGCTTTATGAGCAGATTTACTTTCGTTATATTCTTTAGTATTTATTGCAGCAACAGAATCTGCTTTAATCTGCATGGAGTCTACTTGTTGTGCAAACAACCCCGTAAAGCAAAGCATACAAACAATACAAGAAAAAAATAATTTTTCATTTTTCATTTTTAATTTCTTAATTATTCATCAGGCTTTTAGCATGTTCTATTGCTGCAACTGTCAGTTCGGAACCACTCAACATCTGTGCAATTTCTTTTACCCTTTCATCCTGATTTAACCTTCGAATATTTGTTTCTGTTGTTTTACCAATATCCTGTTTATACACAAAATAATGAGATGTTCCTTTGGCTGCAATTTGTGGCAAATGTGTAATAGTAATAACCTGCATTTGAGAACCAAGTTCACGCATAATATCTCCCATTTTATCGGCGATTTCACCTGAAACACCTGTATCTATTTCATCAAAAATAATAGTAGGTAAAGCCATAGCTCCAGCTATCAACGATTTTATGCCCAACATTAAACGGGAAATTTCGCCTCCCGATGCAGTTTCAGCTACAGGTTTAGGAGTTGCATTTTTATTAGCAGAAAACAAAAAATTCACATAATCTAATCCGTTCTGGTCGGGGTGGGATTTAGAAGTCAATTCACATTCAAACTTCATATTGGGCATTCCTAACAGGCTGACCTTTTCAACCAACTTCGATTCAAAATCTCCGGCCGCTTTTTTTCTGGATTGTGTGAGCGTTCCGCCCAATTTTATCACTTGTTCGTATAACGATTGCATTGTTTTTTCAAGAGTTGCAATCTGTTCTTCAAAATTATTGATTTCCTGTAATTGTAGTCCGATATTATCTCTCAGTTCAATAAGGGCTTCACAACTTTCAAGTTTATGCTTTTTTTGTAAGCTGTAAAGTAAATCCAAGCGTTCATTAACATATTGCAAACGTTCCGGATCTAATTCCAGATGTTCTTGTTTTTTAGAAATTTCATCAGCCAAATCTTTAATTTCCAAGTAAGAAGACTCTAAACGACTGGCCATTTCCAGAGATTCAGGATAAACTTTATTCAAAGATGTAATTACATTCAAGGCTTCTTTAAGCATAGAAACAACACCTTGTTCATCGCCTGATAAATTTTGTTCTATCTTAAAAAGCCCTGTTTTAATATCTTCCAGATGAGAAAGAGTTTCCAATTCTGATTCCAATTCAGCCTGTTCGTTTTCTTTCAGGTTAGCCTCAACCAATTGGTTATACTGGAATTTCAAATAATCTTCTTCTTCAGTTTTCCGGGAAGCATCTTCTTGCAATGTATTCAATTGCTTTTGGCAAGCAGTATATTGCCTGAAAATATCCTGATATTCCTTTTTTAGATTCCGGTTGTCTGCCAGGACATCCAAAACCTGCATCTGAAAACTTCCATCGGCTAACATCAAGTTTTGATGTTGGGAGTGGATATCAATCAATTGAGAACCTAATACTTTCAATTCATTGAGTCCTACAGGAGTATCATTTATAAAAGCACGGGATTTTCCTGAAGCAAGCAGTTCCCGGCGCAGGATACAATGAGTAGCATCATATTCCAAATCATTTTCTTCAAAGAATGATTGCAAATGATAAGATGATATATCAAAGACGCCTTCAATCAGGCATCGGTTTTCTCCCTCTTTAATTGATTTGGCATCAGCCCGCTGACCTAAAATGAGGGAAAGCGCTCCCAATATGATAGATTTACCGGCTCCTGTTTCTCCTGTCAGGACAGAAAAGCCTCCGGTAAAATCGACTTCCAGTTGGGAAATCAGGGCATAATTCTGAATTGATAATGATTTTAACATAACATCAGGTTTGTTATTTTTTCAAAGGTTCCAGTCTACCCGACATGGTCGGATATATACTATATAATAAATCATATACTTCTTTCTTTTGTTCGGAAGTTGCTTTCGAACACATCAACACAATTTCGTCGAGCTTGCAATCGGCAAACATTTGCATCATTACGGAGGATGAACGTACATTGTTCAGGTCTTTTAAAACCGGTAAAGCATTTAGAATATTAGTACGTCCCCTATCTGGATTGGCAGCCATTTCATCCAATCCTTTCCGGTGATAAGTGTACCACAATTCATGGTAAGCGCTTAACGATTCATCCATGAATGCTGTAATAATGCCATGGCGGTTATTGGGCTTGGAAAAAGGAGTCCAGCCGGTCCATGAAGAATAACTTTGGGCCTGCATGGCGATATTCTGTGCTTGCCTGAAAAAATACGAGCCTCCCATAGGAGAATAACTGTCGAAATCCAAACCCAATATCATATATGAATAAAATGCTATTGTAGCTATAATATTGTTGTTCAATGAATTTTCTATATATTCTATAGGTGAGTTTTCTATGTAATCAAACTCAAATTCAGTATCCCTGAAATTTATCAAACTGGTTGTATAGGTTGAATTATAAACAGGACGCTTGGCGCTGACCGATAATTCAGCCTGATAATAATTATCGCTCGGATTAGTTAAAATCACAATTGAAAATGAACAATCTATTTTTTCTGTTTGCGAAAAAGTTGCCGCACTCCATTTTTGTGAATTAAGGAAGCTATTCAATTGTGTTTCCAAAGAAGTGAAAACATCTTTGTTTGTGCCCTCTATCCGGCTACTGTTAACTGTTACCTTTGCATTCAACTCCTGCCCGTAGATTACACCAGGAAATATGATAAACACAAAGGCACAACTTATCCCGATTAATCGGGAAAGACACAAAATTTTAATAAAATCTATATTCTCAAAAAAACGAGATAAGCTTGTCAATAATATCATTTGCTACAGCTTTTTTACTTTTTAACGGGAAGTCTGTTTTTTCCCCTCTTTTATTGATGATCGATACCTTATTTGTATCTGTTTGAAACCCGGCTCCTTTCTCCTGTAAAGAATTCAAGACTATGAAATCCAGATTTTTCTTTTCCAGCTTAAGTTTTGCATTCAATTCTTCATTATGAGTTTCCAGTGCAAAGCCAATAAGAACTTGTTTTCCTGTCTTTATTTTTCCCAGAGAAGCAGCAATATCTTTATTCGGAACAAGTTTTAACACTATTTCATCTACTTCTTTGCGTTTTATCTTCTCATCCGCATACATTTCCGGTTTGTAGTCAGCAACAGCGGCACAAAGAATTCCGGCATCAACATTCTTGAATTCAGTCATCGCCTGCTCATACATTTGATCCGCCGATTCAACATCAATCCGCCTGATACATGGATGATTCGTTTGTAATTGTGCCGGTCCGGCAATTAAAATAACTTCTGCCCCTCTTTCTGCACAAACTTCTGCCAAAGAAAATCCCATCTTTCCGGATGAGTAGTTTCCTATATAACGTACAGGATCAAGTTTTTCATATGTAGGCCCTGCGGTTATTAATATTTTTTTTCCGGCAAGATCTTCTTTTGAGGCAAAATAAGCTTCTATAATTTCTATTATTTTATCCGGTTCTTCCATTCTTCCCTTGCCTTCGAGTTTACTTGCTAAAAAGCCGGATGCAGGTTCAATCACTTGGTTTCTATACGACTTCAGCATTTCAAGATTTCTTTGGGTAGAAGTATGCGCATACATATCCAAATCCATAGCAGGAGCAATAAAAACAGGAGCTTTCATGGATAAATATGTAGTTATAAGCATGTTATCTGCGATCCCATTCGCCATTTTACCAATTGTTGAAGCTGTAGCCGGGGCAATAATCATCAAATCGCTCCAAAGCCCGAGGTCAACATGACTGTGCCAGGTTCCGTCATTCGCTGTAAAAAATTCGCTTACCACCGGTTTTCCTGTCAAAGCAGATAGTGTAACCGGAGTAATAAATTCCTTACCGGCCGGTGTAATTACCACCTGGACTTCTGCACCTTTTTTTATCAAAGCTCGTACTAGATAAGCAGCTTTATAGGCAGCAATACTACCTGTAATACCAACAACAATATGTTTACCTTTCAACATTTCGAGTTATAATTATTCAACCGGATTAATCAGCAGCAAAATTAATAAATTCCTCAAACTTAACAATGATACTCAATTTTTAATTATTTAACCCATAGGACAGTTTTAACCAATATTTCAAGTAATCATTCAATAAAAAATAAAAAAAAGAAACAAAAACATTTGGGATTTACAATATAATTAAATATGACTCGTTTTGTAATTAGAAAAACAAAAACATATAATTAAGCCTATGGAACATGTTTCTACTCCGAATGATTGCAGAAAGATTGGTGTGGTAAAAAAAGTTGAAAAGTCGGATTTATGTGCTCCAAGCAAAAAATCATTGACTTTCATTATGCAGTTTGCAGCTGCGTATCATGTGGAAAAAGATTTGTCTTTGAATTCTTTATCCGAAATGCTCTTAAATTGAATGAACAATTAAAAATGAACAATTAAAAATTAGTTTTATTTCCATTTTTAATTGTTCATTCTTTGAAATCTCCTGCTTTTACTGCCTCCATAATATTTGCCGGCGGCCGTTTGTTTTGTAATTCCTTTTTCATGAAGTCCATATATGGAGCTACATGATTAAAGAATTTATAATATCCTTTACATAAATAATTCAATCCTTTTTCTCCAGTTTTTGTTTCAATAATCCTGTTTTTCGGACATTCTCCATAGCAGGCAAATAAGAATTCACATTCCTTGCATTGTGTAGGAAGTTTATCATATTTATCCGTACCAAATTTCATTTGTTTTTCCGAATACATCATTTCCGTGAGCGTTTGGGAATAAATATTTCCCAACTTATATTCCGGATATACAAAATGATCGCATGCATACACATCCCCGTTGAATTCCATTACTCCTGCATGACCGCAATTCTTTGCCAACGTGCACACACCCGGCTTCTCTCCCACCCAATTGGCCAAGGTTGAATCAAAATATTGTATGTAAAAACGGCCAACATCCTGCTTCACCCATTGATCAAAAATAGCAATAAGGAAATCTCCCCATTTTTCTGCAGGAACATTCCAGGAAGCGGGTTCACCATCAATCATTTCAACAATTGGAGCGAATTGGATAAACTGCGCGCCAATTTCCTTGAAGAAATTATAAAATTCCAATGGATAATCGACATTGTAATCATTGACAACCCCCATTACATTGAATTCCACATTGTGTTTTTTCAGTAAAGAAATACCTTTCATTACCTGAAAAAATGAAGGTCTGCCGTCTCTTGTCTTGCGATAAACATCATGGCAATGCTGGGGGCCATCTATTGAAATTCCAACCAAGAAATTGTTATCTTTGAAAAAGCGGCACCAATCATCGGTTAACAAAGTTCCGTTAGTTTGTATACAATTATCTATCTGCCGGCCTTTTCCGTATTTTTTCTGTAATTCCAATGCTTTTTTGTAGAAACTGATATTGCGCATCAATGTTTCTCCCCCATGCCAGGTAAATAAAACTTCTGACATGGTTTGTGAATTCAGATACTGTTCAATAAACCGTTCCAGTAATTCTTCGCTCATCACGAAGTTCTTTGCTTGAGGATATAAATCTTTTTTCTCCAGGTAATAACAATATTTGCATTTGAGATTGCAAACTGCTCCAATAGGCTTCAACATCACATAAAGAGGTTTGGCAAATGGAGAAAATGTCAGGTTGTTCATAAAATTACATTAATAATTTGTGCTTATTAATTACAAAGATATTAAAATCTGCTTTATGATGCAATATCATCGTTCCGATTTTATTTATACTTTTGCTTTTATTTTAAAAATGAATTCATTTTAGAATTGATTCAAATAGGGCCCATTTAATCAACTTAAAATTCAATAATACAACAACATGAAAACAATTAATTGGGGAATCATCGGGTGTGGCGATGTATGTGAAGTTAAAAGCGGACCTTCATTTTACAAATGTGAGCATTCAGCCCTCAAAGCAGTCATGAGCCGTAATCTTGAAAAAGCAGCGGATTATGCTAAACGGCACAATGTTCCCAAATGGTATAATAATGCCAATGATTTGGTTAATGATCCTGAAGTCGATGCTATTTATATTGCAACTCCACCAGCATCACATGCTGAAATGACAAAATTAGCCTTGGGCTCAGGCAAGCCGGTGTATGTAGAGAAACCAATGGGAATGAATTATCAGGAATGTCTTGAAATGAACCGCTCCGCTCAGGAAAACAATCAGAAACTATGGGTTGCATATTACAGGCGTTCCCTGCCTTATTTTCTTAAAGTAAAAGAATTGATTGATAATAAGATGATAGGAGAAGCCCAGGTTGTAAAAACAGCTTTTTTCAGAGTGCCGAGTGTAGCCGATATGGATGTCAATCAACAGGTGTGGCGGGTAAATAAGGAAATTGCGGGTGGCGGTTACTTTTACGATATGGCTCCACATACAATTGACATTATTATGTTTATATTGGGAAACATTAAGGTGGCTAATGGTGTTATATCCAATATAGGTAAGTTATACAATGTTGAAGACACTGTCAGCGCATCATTCCTGTTTGAATCAGGAATAGTAGGCTCTGGAATCTGGTGTTATGTATCTTCAAAACTGGAAGAAAAAGACCAGATTGAAATTTTGGGGAACAAAGGAACTGTCCGGTTTTCAACATTCGATTTCAGTCCGGTTGAACTAATTACAGATTCCGGGATTGAGAAGTTTGATCTTCCCAAACCGCAACACATTCAGCAACCAATGATTCAAAGCATTATTGATGAATTGAACGGAACCGGGAAATGTCCTTCGACAGGAGAAAGCGGAGCGCTTACCAATTGGGTTATTGATAAAATATTTACTAAATAAATTCTGTCATGAAAAAGATTTATTTCTATTTAAGTGCTATTTTTGCCATGCTTTTTACAACAACAAAAGCTCAGGAAAAATTAGTTACGCCTCCAGTTGATTTTTATTCTCTTTCTTTTATTTCCATTAACGGAGATACAGTAAATTTTGATACACTCAAAGGAAAATATGTATTAATAGTCAATACGGCTTCCAAATGCGGTTTTACCAAGCAATTCAAAGATTTGGAAGAACTGAATCAAAAATACAAAGACAGGCTTGTATTGATTGGCTTTCCTTCGAATGATTTCGGACAGCAAGATCCGGGCACAAACCAGGAAATCCAGGAATTTTGTCAGATAAATTATGGTGTAAGTTTCCAGATGATGGAAAAATCATCTGTAAAAGGAGAAAATAAAAATCCGGTATATGTGTGGCTAACCGACAAATCAAAAAATGGTTGGAATGAGCAGGAGCCTGTTTGGAATTTTTGTAAATATCTGATTGATAAAGAAGGGAGACTCGTTGCATTTTTTCCTTCAAAAGTCAATCCAATGAGTAACGAAATCATAGACAAAATATCAAAATAAACATGATTTTGAAAACAAAAAAGTCTTTTTTATTCTTTTTTGATAAGATTTCTATATCTTTGCCGCTCAAAAACACATTTAGTTGAAATATGAGTTATTTAATAAAGCCCAAGAACTATAACGCTTTTTTGAGTTTGTCAGAAACAGAAATGGGAATCAAGAAGATAAAAGATTTTTTCCAGCAAAATCTTTCATCTGAATTACGATTAAGAAGAGTCACCGCACCTTTATTCGTATTAAAAGGTACCGGAATTAATGATGATTTAAGCGGTACCGAACGTGCAGTTACCTTTCCTATCAAAGATCTGAATGATTCAGAAGCAGAAATAGTTCACTCTTTGGCTAAATGGAAAAGGCTTACACTTGCAGATTATACTTTTGAACCGGGATTTGGCATTTACACTGATATGAATGCAATCCGTTCTGACGAAGAATTAGGCAATCTGCATTCGCTTTATGTCGACCAATGGGATTGGGAGCTGGTAATGGAAGAATCTGAAAGGAACATTGAATTCCTGAAAGAGGTTGTTACCCGCATTTATGCCGCCATTGTCAGGACAGAATACATGGTTTATGAGACATTTCCTTACTTCAGACCCATATTGCCTAAAAAAATCAAGTTTGTCCATTCGGAAGAACTTTTACAAATGTATCCTGACTTCACGCCGAAAGAACGGGAAGATGCCATTACTAAAGCATATAAAGCTGTGTTCATTATTGGAATCGGATGTAAACTAAGTAATGGTGAAAAACATGATGGCCGCGCTCCTGACTACGATGATTGGTCTACAATTGCTGAAGACGGTCTGCCTGGACTGAATGGTGATTTGTTATTATGGAATGATGTTCTTGACAGGGCTGTTGAAATATCATCCATGGGCATCCGGGTAAATCCGGGAATCATGTTACACCAACTTGAATTAACTGGAACTGGAGATCGTAAAAATCTGTATTTCCACCGGCGTTTGTTAAATAATGAACTGCCGCAAACAATTGGTGGCGGTATCGGCCAATCCCGTCTTTGCATGTTCTATCTTCGCAAAGGACATATCGGGGAAATCCAGGCAAGTATCTGGCCGGATGATATGAGAAAAGAAGCCCTGGAAGCAGGAATGTACTTAATCTAATTAATTTATAAAATCGTGGACGTAAAAATCGAATCTTCCTGGAAGGAGAAATTGCAATCAGAGTTTGATAAAAAATATTTTGTAGACCTGGTTGATTTCGTTAAGAATGAATATGCAACCAAGACTATTTATCCTCCGGGAAAATTGATGTTCAATGCTTTTGACCAGTGCCCGTTTGATAAGGTCAAAGTAGTGATATTAGGCCAGGATCCTTATCACGAACCAGGGCAGGCACACGGTTTATGTTTTTCTGTCAATGATGGAGTTCAATTTCCTCCTTCCCTCCAGAATATATTCAAAGAAATTGAATCTGACTTAGACACAACTCCTCCTCAAACGGGTAATTTATTGCGCTGGTCCCAACAAGGAGTATTATTGCTGAACGCGACACTTACTGTCCGTGCACATACGGCAGGTTCACATCAGAATAAAGGATGGGAGACCTTTACAGATGCAGTTATACACCGCATAGCCGAAGGAAAAGAACATGTGGTTTTTATTCTTTGGGGATCTTATGCCCAGAAAAAAGGAGATTTTATTGACCCAAACAAACATTTGGTATTAAAATCACCGCATCCTTCCCCATTATCCGCCCATCGCGGTTTTTTCGGAAATAAACATTTCAGCAAAGCTAATGATTATTTGAGGCAAACCGGACAGGAACCGATTCTGTGGTAAAGAAAACGTTTTACTTTTCTAACTTTTTCGTTTTACAATTTGTTTTCATAAAGAATAACAATATCATTTGTTCAAATAATTATTGATTACCGCCGCAAAAGTAGAAGGGATAATTAGAAAATTTATAAAACAGATAATTTATTTTGAAAGAGGACAGCTTTTGGTAACATCTTTACCTCCCCTCAGAGTAGTTGCTCAAATAAATGATTATGTGATTTAATTATTTATTTAGTCTTTTTTAAGATTTGACAATTTGTTTTTTCCTAACTTTGCGCCTTGAATACATAAAATATGTATAGCCCCATGCAAAATATGAATAAAAATTTAGTAATAGTAGAGTCTCCTGCAAAGGCTAAAACCATTGAGAAATACCTTGGGTCTGATTATAAAGTGTTATCCAGCTATGGACATATCAGGGACTTAAAAGAAAAAGGCGGATTGGGAATTGAAATTGAAAATAATTTCAAACCGGTTTATATTATTCCGTCAGATAAGGAAACTGTCGTGAAAAGCCTGAAGAAAGAGGCAAAAGATGCTCCTATGGTTTGGCTGGCTTCCGATGAAGACCGCGAGGGAGAAGCTATTGCCTGGCACTTGTTTGAAGCATTAGGACTTAAAAAAGAACATACAAAACGGATTGTTTTTCACGAAATTACAAAAGATGCAATTCTTCATGCAATAAAAAATCCACGTGATATAGATTATAATTTAGTTGATGCACAACAGGCTCGCCGTGTTTTAGACCGCATTGTCGGCTTTGAGCTTTCTCCTGTTTTATGGAAAAAAATCAGGCCATCGCTTTCTGCCGGACGGGTACAATCTGTAGCCGTGAGGCTTATTGTAGAACGGGAACGGGAAATCAATAACTTTAAGGCTGAAGCATCTTACAGGATAATTGCAGAATTTAACCTGCCTGACGGAACTATTCTAAAAGCAGAACTAGCTCGCAGGATTCCAACAGAAAAAGAAGCGCAAGCTTTATTGGAAAAATTCAGAGATGCTGTTTTTGAAATAAAAGATATTGAAACAAAACCAGCCAAAAAATCGCCGGCGCCGCCATTTACCACTTCTACCTTACAACAGGAAGCTGCCCGGAAAATGGGATATTCTGTTTCACAAACCATGTCAATTGCCCAGAAATTGTATGAATCGGGACACATTACTTATATGCGTACCGATTCCGTCAACCTTTCTGACCTGGCAATTAATACTTCAAAGAAAGAAGTTATTACCGAATTTGGAGAAGAATATGTGAAAGTACGTAAGTTCCAGACGAAAACCAAAGGTGCACAGGAAGCGCACGAGGCAATTCGTCCGACTTACATGAACGAAAAGACTATTAAAGGAACGGCGCAGGAGCAACGGTTATATGAATTAATCTGGAAGCGCACGATTGCTTCCCAAATGGCCGATGCTGACTTGGAAAGAACAACTGTAACCATTTCTGTCAGTAATTGTCAGAACGAAAAATTGCTTGTTACGGGAGAAGTTATCAAGTTTGACGGATTTCTGCGAGTATATCTGGAAGGCAATGACGACGAAAACGGAGATGAAAACGAAGCAGGAGTAATACCGCCATTGAAGTTGCATGAAAAACTTAACTTATTGCAGTCAATAGCGCAGGAACGCCTTTCTCAGCGCCCAGCCAGGTATACGGAAGCAAGTTTGGTCCGTAAATTAGAAGAATTGGGAATCGGCCGCCCTTCCACTTATGCACCTACTATTTCGACTATCCAGAATCGTGGATATGTGATTAAAGGTAATAAGGACGGTATTGAACGTGATTTCACTACATTGACTTTAAGCAAAGGAAAGATTACTGCAAAAGTTAAAAAAGAAACTGTTGGCGCTGATAAAAATAAATTAATGCCTACAGATACAGGTTCTGTCGTAAATGATTTCCTTACAGAATATTTCCCATCGGTATTGGATTATAGTTTTACTGCAGATGTTGAAAAAGAATTGGATAAAATTGCTGACGGTGAGCAAAAATGGACAAAAACCATTGATGTTTTTTATAAACGTTTTCATCCGTTAGTGGAAGAAGCATCTTCTATAAAAACCGAACATAAAGTTGGTGAACGTGTTTTGGGAACAGACCCGAAAACAGGTAAGCAAGTTTCTGTGAAAATCGGGCGGTATGGTCCGTTTGTACAGGTTGGTCATGCTGATGATGAAGAAAAACCATTGTTTGCTTCATTGATGAAAGACCAGTCCATTGAAACTATCACTTTGGAAGAATCCTTGAAATTATTCGAATTGCCTCGTTTGGTAGGCGAAATTGAAGGCAAACCGGTAACTGCGGCTATAGGCAGATTCGGGCCTTTTATCAAATATAACAACATGTTTGTTACAATTCCGAAGACATTAAGCCCGATGTCTATTACTCTCAAAGAGGCACAGGATTTAATCCGGGATAAAAAAGAGAAAGAAGCCAACAGGGTTATCCAAGCATTTGTTCAGGATGAGAAAATGCAGGTGTTGAATGGCCGTTTTGGCCCATATATCGCTTATGATGGAGGTAACTATAAAATACCCAAAGGTAAAGTTGCTGCAGAGTTGAGTTATGATGAATGTATAAAGATAGTAAAGGATTCTCCTGATAAATCAAAAGGAAAGAAAACCACTAAGACAAATACTAAAACAGAAAAAGCAACAAAAGAAACGGCAAAAAAGAAAACAACAAAGAGTAAAACAGCAAAATAATGAAATTATACCTGAAAGCTGCCGTATGTCAGCTATCCCCCTCTAAGGGGGGCAGGGGGAGGTCGTCAATAAGTAAAGCAGTCATAAAGACTGTTTTACTTATTGTTGCTTTTCAACTATTATTCCAGGTGCAAGCTGAAGCCCAGCAACAGCTTGATTTAAGAACTTCCGTGATAATTATACGGAGTCTGCGGTATATGCAGAATACTCCGGATGCGAGCGATATTATTAAACAAGCAATTTCCCGGAAGAATCAGAATGATTATACTTCACAGCCATTCTCCAAATACAATTATTACAAAAAAACTTCAGTAGATGCTGTTGCCGATAAAGAAAAAGTAGAACAGAGGATAAAATTGCGGGAGAGTAAAGGAGGTGCTTTTTATCATAAATATGTGGTGCCGTTTGAAAGTTGGCTGGATTATGCCCGTGAAGTACCTAATACCAATAATTTAGACCTTACAACTTTATTGTATGAAGATTATGGTACTGTATATCAGAATCACAGGAAAAACTATAAGGAAACACAGATACATGCTTCCAGGAATGTTGGTTTTTTCGAAACAATAGGACAACAAAATATTGCCCACTTTTTAGATGAGGTTTTCGGTGAAATAAATTTATATAAAAATGATGCGGAGTTAATGTTGCTCAGTTTCAAAAGTCCTTTGGCTGATGATGCTTTCAAAATATACCAATATAATTTATTAGGATTTAAACGCGTCAATGGAAACGACTGCTATGAAATAGCATTTTTTGCTAAAAATCCCAAAGACAATGCATTTGCCGGATACCTCTATATCGATGCTTCCGATACATTTGCTTTAAGAAAAGCTGTTTTCACGTTGAACGACCCAACCAATATGAATTTTCTTAAGAATGTATTGATAACCCATACATATACAAATGTGCAGGGAGTAATGTGTCCTGTTAAAAAGGAAAATGAAGTGATATTGGGAGATGAAGTGAATGGTGAGTTCTCTATTACACGGACATTGTTGTATTCAGAATATAATTTTGAGGAAATTAGAAAAAAATCGTGGAAAACAATTTATGACCCGGATTTTCATAACAGGGACAGCGTTTATTGGCAATCTATCCGGCCTGTTCCTCTTACTCCTTCGCAAACTCAAATAGATGCGCTGGTAAAAATAGCTCCCGACAACACTGTTTACAACCGGCTGCAGGAATTGATTATGATTTTGCTCAGCAATCATGTGACTGTCGGAGGTATTAATGGGAAAGTTGAACTGGGACCTATTCTTCAATTTATCAGTTATAATGAAATGGAAGGTGTCCGCTTAAAACTGGGAGGTAATACTACAACCGCTTTGATGAATCAGTTGCAGGTTGGAGGATATGTCGCTTATGGTACAAAAGATGAGCGCTGGAAATACAGGGGTAACCTGATTTATTCTTTTCTTCCCCGTGAAAAATATATCTGGGAATACCCGAAACGATTGCTTTCGTTTACTTACGTGAATGACCTGAATATTCCGGGGCAGGATTTGCTGACTACTAACAGGGATAATGTGATGTATTCTTTTTCTCATACATCAACCAATAATATGTCGCTTCAAAAAATAGGATTGCTTACTTTTGAAAATGAAAATAAACATAACTTTTCTTACACCATAGGAACTAAGTATACTTCTGATAATCCTGTCGGAGTTGTAAAATATATGGAAGTATCCGGTTCGGATACGACTGTTATTGACCGGTTGAACACCGCTGAACTTACATTTTCAATAAGATATTCTCCGAATGAACGCTTTTTCCAGAACAGGGATAAAAGGATTCCAATCCGCAGGGGAATTGTAGAATTACAGTTAAATCACAGGATTGGCCTGAAAGGTGTCCTCGGTTCAGATTATAGTTACCAGATTACAAGCGCCAACGCTTACAAGAAAATTAGCTTAGGCAATACTGTCGGCACTTTGGATGCACGGGTATCTGCCGGAATGGTTTGGAATAAAGTGCCGTTTCCGTTGTTATTCATCCCGATAGGAAACCAGAGTTATATTTACCAGGCAGAAAACTATAACTGTATGAATTTCTATGAATTCACAACCGATCGTTTTATTGCCGGAAATGTAGACTTTATGTTTAACTGGTCGCCTGTAAAGTGGTTTAATAAGCAAAGTAAAATAAAAACCAGTTTGGGTAGCCGTATTATTTTTGGTCCTTTATCAGACAAAAACAATCCTGCGCTTCATCCCGATTTGTTTGTGTTCAATGAAGGTGTTACTCCATTAGGAACAACGCCTTATGCAGAAATTAATGTAGGATTGGCCAATGTATTCAAGATTTTAAGGATAGAATATGCCCACCGGCTCACATATATAAACCGTGGTGATGCAGGAGGTAATAAACCAACGCCAGGCTCGTTGCTGGTTACCGGCAGTTTCGCGTTTTAGTTAAGAGTTAAGAATTACAATTAGGTACACATTATTTCTTTAACTCTTAACTCTTAATTCTTAACTAAATTGATTATGAAACATTTATTTCTACATATTATATTTTTAGCAGCATTGTTCCCTTGCAAGGCAGAAAAATTACAGGTAGGAGCAGAGCGTCTTGATGTTTTACTCCCTCTCCTAAAAGGTAAAAATGTGGCTTTGGTCATTAACCAAACCTCTGTGGTTGGAGAAAACCAAACACTACTGTTGGATACATTACTTTCGCATTATGTCCGGGTGAAAAGAGTATTTGCTCCGGAACATGGATTTCGTGGAGATGCCGGTGCCGGAGAAACTGTAAAAAATTCGAGAGACACAAAAACCGGAATTTCGATTGTTTCCATTTACGGAAAAAATAAAAAGCCTACAACAGAGCAACTAAATGGTATTGATGTCGTTGTTTTTGATATACAAGATGTCGGTGCGCGTTTTTATACCTATATCAGTACAATGCATTATGTGATGGAAGCCTGTGCCGAAAATGGAAAAGAAATGATTATTTGTGACCGCCCCAATCCGAATGACCATGTTGATGGCCCTGTTTTGCAACCTGAATATCGTTCGTTTGTAGGAATGCACCCGATTCCGGTTTTGCATGGATTAACTGTCGGAGAATTGGCTTTAATGATTAATGGAGAATTCTGGCTGAAAGATAAAATCAAGCTTCAGGATTTGAAAATTGTAGAAATAAAAGGTTGGAAACATGGGCAGCCTTATATTCTTCCGGTAAAACCCTCTCCTAATTTGCCCAATAACCAGTCGATACAACTATATCCTTCACTCTGTTTTTTCGAAGCTACCGGAGTTAGTATAGGAAGAGGAACTACATTCCCGTTTCAGGTGGCAGGAGCTCCCTGGAAAAAGTACGGGGATTTTACTTTTATCCCCCGAAGCTTACCCGGCTGGGATAGCTCACCTTTGAATCAGGATAAAGTCTGTTATGGAATCGATTTGAGGAATGTTGCTTTTGAAGGAGGATTTACTTTGAAATTTTTTCTATATTTTTATATCTTATCTAAAGAAAAGAAAGCATTTATTACCCGTCCCGAATGGTTTAATCTTTTGGCAGGAAACAGGGAATTGCAAAAACAAATTACTTCAGGAATGAGTGAAACTCAAATCAAGGAGAGTTGGACTTCGGAACTAAATCAGTATAAACAGTTGAGAAACAAATATATAATTTATCCTGCACAGTAGAGAAAAAAGAGACTCAATCTTATATTTATACATTCTTGTTTTTAAACTTAAAAAAAAACATTACTTTTGCATGATAAACAAAAAACAAGGTTCAGCCATGAGATATTATCTTAAATTTATATTTACAATTTGTGCTTTTAATTTTCTTTTATCTCCTTTATCAGCAAGAGAATCTGATGATTTTATATTGGTTATAGACCCAGGCCATGGAGGAAAAGATTATGGAGCTCCGGGTTCTAAAGCAAAAGAAAAAAATATCAATCTGGATGTAGCCTTACTTTTTGGAGAACTGGTATCTGCCAAGTATCCTGATGTGAAAGTAATATATACCCGGAAAACAGATAAATTTGTGGACTTAAAAGAACGGTCGGATTTAGCTAACAGGGAGAAGGCCGATTTATTTATGTCTATTCATGCTAATGCTACTGTAAGCCGTACACCTTATGGCGCAGAAACGTATACATTGGGCTTGGCCAGGACAGATGACAATCTTGAAGTTGCTAAAAGGGAAAACTCGGTTATCCTGTTGGAAGATAATTATAAACGGAAATATGAAGGTTTTGACCCTCGTTCTTCCGAATCATATATTATATTTGAATTTATCCAGAATAAATATATGGAGCAAAGTGTGGGTTTTGCTTCCATGATTCAAAATGAATTGAAAAAGTCATCCAAGCGCTCAGACAGGGGAGTCCGGCAAGCTGGTTTTCTTGTCTTGAGAGAAACTTCAATGCCCAGTGTATTGGTGGAGTTAGGTTTTATTTCCAACCCGACAGAAGAGGCTTATATGACAAGTGCTCTCGGACAACAAAGTCTTGCAAATTCCCTTTTTAACGCTTTTGCTCAGTTCAAAACGGAACATGACCGGAAAATGGGTGCACATTATTATGCTTCACAACAACCGGAAACCACTAAAACTGTCCCTAAAACAACTGCAGTTCCTGTTCCGGCCAAAACAGAGCCCAAGCAAACAACGGCTGCACCTGTAGTCTCTAAAACATCCGCAGTAGAGCCTAAAACAACTCAACTTGCAGCATCAACGCCCACTACAACACCGCCGCCTGCAGTGTCTCAAGCAACTAATGCTAAACAAGGAGAAGTGGTGTACAAAGTTCAGATTTTAACGTCACCAACTCCGTTGACTCCAAATGCTCCACAATTAAAAGGATATAAAGCCAGTTCTTATGTGGATACAGATGGCTTATATAAATATACTTACGGAAGCACTACGAATGCTGACGAAATAAGCCAGTTAAAGGCTACCCTTAAAAAAGATTTCCCAGACGCTTTCACTGTAAGGTTTGTTAATGGGGTAAGGGTTAGATAAAAGAAATGTAAAAAATGAAAAAATATTTTACCCGTGAGGTAGTTATCGGCATCATTGCTATTTTTAGTTTGTTTGTTTTGTATTTTGGTATTAATTACTTGAAAGGGGTTAACTTGTTTAAACCTTCCAACCATTATTATATTAAATTCACCAATGTTACTGACCTCCAAAAAACGAGTCCCATTTATGTGGAAGGATTCAAAGTCGGAGTTGTAAATAACATTGAATATGATTATGACCATCCCGGTAATATTGTCGTGTTGGTTAGTTTGGATAAAAGTATGAAATTGCAATCGGGAAGTTATGTGGAGTTGGCTTCAAGCTTGACTGCAGGTGCAAGTCTCCATATAGTGCTGAATACTTATGTATCTTCTTATTGTCAGATTGGCGATACGATTGAAGGTAGACTAAGGATAGGCCCTATGGATGCCATAACTAAAACATTACTGCCTCAGGTAGAAAATGTCATACCTAAAATAGATTCCATATTAATCGGATTGCAAAATATTATCAACCATCCGGCATTGACACAATCGTTAGTAAATATAGAACGTACATCAGCCAACTTAGTGGTTTCTACCAATAACCTGAATAAAATGATGAATGGAGATGTACCTGTCATATTGGATAATTTTAAAACCGTTTCTTCCGATTTTACAAAAGTTAGTTCAGAGTTGAAATCTTTGGATTTGACTAGTACCTACAATAGCCTGAATACGACACTAAATAATATTGAAAACATGAGCAATCAACTGAATAGTAAAGACAATAGTATGGGTTTATTGCTTAATGACAGGAAATTATATGATAACCTGAATACTACGACAGAAAATGCATCAAATTTATTGTTGGATTTAAAACAAAATCCCAAAAGATATGTGCATTTTTCTTTGTTTTAGTTTCTTGATAAATGAGCGCTCTATTTAGATTAAGTCTAAATTCTTATTAAAAACAGGTTGTCATTCCAAAAGCTTCGGATGCTGTTAAGCATCAATCATTCAGGTGTTTCTTTTTTTATATTTCAGGATGTGATTTTCATTCTTAACTTCGTGTAATTATTTGATTTATACTTGTTTACAAGGCAGATTTGATGTTTTTTGACGCATCTTTCTTAAAACACTGAAACAAAAGAGAATATATTTTTAAGGATAATTCCAACAAAAAATGCATTTTTTTTATTCGTTTTTTTTTTCAAAATTTGCATTCCGAAATTAAATCGACCAATTAGGCATTAGGGGTTCAAAAACCAGTTTAATTTAAGTAAATCAATAAATAGTAAGGTGGAACGTAATTGTCAAGTATTGTGGAATAAATGTTTGGATGTTATCAGTGATAATGTAACTGATAATGTTTTTAATACTTGGTTTTTGCCTATTATCCCTTTGAAATTGGAAAATCATGAGTTTACAATTCAGGTTCCCAGCCAGTTTTTTTACGAATATCTGGAAGAAAAATATGTGGATTTAATCTATGCTACATTAAACCGGATTATTGGAAAAGGAACTGTATTGAATTACCGTGTTATTGTAGACAATACTTCCAAATCACACACAACACTACAGAGTGAAAAAATAGGGACTCTCTCAGCAGAAAAGAAAGCTTCTAAGGGTATGAATAAGACTCCGGGTACATTGGAGCAGCCCGAGCAAGCGTGGAACGCCAATTTGAACAGTAAATATGGTTTCCAAAACTTTTTTGAAGGAGGAAGTAATAAATTAGCAAGAACAGTAGCGGAAGCAGTTGCCGAAAATCCGGGAAAAACAACTTTTAATCCGTTGTTTATTCATGGAGGTTCGGGAGTAGGAAAAACTCATGTTTGCCATGCTATCGGAAATAAAATCCGGGAGAAATATCCGGATAAAAAAGTCCTTTATATATCGTCTCACTTATTCCAGGTGCAGTTTACTGATGCTTCAAGGAACAATGTTTCAAATGATTTTATCAATTTCTATCAAGGCGTTGATGTTTTGATTATTGATGATGTTCAGGAATTTGCAGGAAAGGAAAAAACGCAAAATACTTATTTCCATATATTCAATCACCTGCATCAGTTGGGAAAACAAATTATTCTGACTTCAGATAAAGCGCCGGTGCATTTACAGGGCTTGGAAGAACGTTTGGTTACCCGTTTGAAATGGGGATTGACAGCCGAATTATTCAAACCTGATTTGGAATTAAGAAAGAAAATCCTGTCGAATAAAATCAAACAGGATGGATTAAATATTACTTCCGAGATTGTTGACTTCATAGCAGAAAATGTAACTGAGCATGTCCGGGATTTGGAAGGTATCATTACTTCTTTAGTTGCCTATTCATTGGTCTATAACAGGGAAGTTGACCTTGCCCTTGCCAGGAGAGTTATCAGCCAAACTGTTAAACTGGAAAAGAAACAAATTACATTGGAAAAAATACAGGATGTGGTTTGTAACTATTTCAATATCGATATGAAAGAGATTCATTCCAAATCAAGGAAAAGGGAAATTGTCCAGGCGCGTCATGTGACCATGTTCCTTTCTAAAAAATATACTGATTTTTCTTATTCACACATTGGGAATATGGTTGGAAAGCGTGACCACGCAACTGTACTTCATGCTTGCAAAACTGTTCAGGACTCATTGGATATTGATAAGTCGTTCCAGTTGGCAATGAAAGATATTGAAGCATTGTTGCAGAAATAAACTCCTCGCACAGATTACACAGATTTTTTAAATTATATAGCCACGAATTACACGAATAAACACTAAAATAAAAAGTGAAAAATCGTGTAATTCGTGGCTAAAATATAATCTGTGTAATCTGTGCGAGGTTATTTTATATTCACTACCAGATTTAACTCATCCAATTGTTCATGTTCAATAGGAGAAGGAGCATCAAGCATCACATCGCGGCCTGAGTTGTTTTTGGGGAAAGCAATACAGTCGCGGATAGAATCCAGTCCGGCAAAAAGAGAAACAAACCTGTCCAATCCGAAAGCCAATCCACCATGAGGAGGTGCACCATATTTGAATGCGTTCATCAGGAAGCCGAATTGAGCCTGTGCTTTTTCTTCTGTGAATCCCAATACTTCAAACATTTTCTTTTGCAATTTGCTGTCATAAATACGGATAGAACCTCCGCCGACTTCAACTCCATTGATAACCATATCATAAGCGTTTGCACGAACGGCTCCCGGGTCTGTTTCCAATAAAGGGATATCTTCAGGTTTCGGACTTGTGAAAGGGTGATGTTTGGCGAAGAAACGTCCCAGTTCTTCATCTTTTTCCAACAAAGGAAAATCCACAACCCAAAGACAACTGTATTTTGTTTTGTCACGCAACCCTAATTGACTACCCATTTCCAAGCGGAGTTCACACAATTGTTTTTGCGCTTTCTCTGTCGGACCGCAGATAATTAAAATTAAATCGCCGGGTTGAGCTTTACAACGTTCTGCCCATGATTTTAAATCTTCCTGAGAGTAGAATTTATCTACCGAAGATTTCAGACTGCCATCCGGTTCATACCTGACATAAACCAAACCTTTAGCTCCAATCTGTGGACGCTTAATAAAATCTGTCAGTGCATCCAGTTGTTTACGTGTATAAGCAGCACAATCTTTGGCGCAAATTGCTCCAACATATTCGGAGTCATCAAAAACAGCGAAATTTTTTCCAGTGGTCAAATCTTTTAATTCAACTAATTTCATTTCAAAACGGATGTCCGGTTTGTCGGAACCATAATATTTCATGGCATCGGCGTAAGTCATGCGCGGAAAAACAGGAACATCCAATCTTTTTATTGTTTTAAAAAGATGTTTGGTCAAACCTTCGAACATTTGCAAAATATCCTCCTGTTCAATGAACGACATTTCGCAGTCGATTTGAGTGAATTCCGGTTGCCTGTCAGCACGCAAATCTTCGTCCCTGAAGCATTTAACAATTTGGAAATAACGGTCGAATCCCGCAACCATCAACAATTGCTTCAGTGTTTGCGGAGATTGTGGCAATGCATAGAATTCTCCGGGATTCATACGGGAAGGAACAACGAAATCCCTGGCGCCTTCGGGAGTGGAACCGATTAATACAGGTGTTTCTACCTCTAAGAAATGGTGTTCATCCAAATAACGGCGGGTTTCGAATGCCATTCTGTGGCGTAATTCCAGATTCGCTCTTACATTGTTACGGCGCAAATCCAAATAACGGTATTTCATCCGTAAGTCATCGCCTCCATCGGTATCATCTTCAATTGTGAATGGAGGAGTTTCTGATGCATTCAGTATGTTTAGTTCTGAAACACTGATTTCTATATCTCCTGTTGGAATATTCTTGTTTTTATTGGAACGTTCCATTATAGTTCCTTTTACTTGAATAACCCATTCCCGGCCAATTTTTGACGCTCTATCACATAATCCGGCATTTGTTTCCTGATTGAAAACCAATTGGGTAATACCATAACGGTCACGTAAATCTATGAATATCATTCCGCCCATTTTCCGGTTTTTTTGTACCCATCCGGACAAAACAACAGATTCATTCAGATTCTCAATACGGAGTTCTCCGCAAGTCTTTGTTCGAAACATATAATTAGAAGTTAGAAGTTAAAAGTTAGAAGTGGAAAGTTGGAGACTATTTTTAATATTCCCTCGTCTCACTCCTCACTTCTAACTTCTTGTTTGATTTTTCCCGCAAAAATATGTAAAAGAAGTGAGAAAATAGCTTTACCTGCCATCTTTTATTATTCAAGTTGAAAAAGTATTTGATAATATTACATTTATCAGTTGTTCAGCAAGGTTATAAGATAAAGAGTTGTCTGACAAAAATAGTATTTTAAGCAGGAAATGAAAGTTTTCAATAAAAAAATATTATTATTGCAAACTAAATCTTTCGCTTAAGAATATATTTGTTTTGTTATGGAAAGAAGAGAACAGTTTTCTGGCCTGGCTGCACTGAAAAAAGGAGATGATTTTTTTCATCCCGGTATTTCAGTCGATTGTGTAGTATTTGGTTTTCATAATGGTATATTGAAAATTCTTTTAAGCCGTTATAAAGGATTCAAAGAATGGATGCTACCTGGTAGCTTTATTTTTAAAGATGAAGATGTGGATGCAGCAGCTCATCGTATCCTGAAAGAACGGACAGGTTTAGAGAATGTCTTCTTAAAGCAATTTTATCTTTTTGGTGACGTTTCCAGGAAAATAAATTTCCGGGAAGAGTCCAGGCTTGCATTCAAAAAATATTATGGAATAGATATTGATGAAAATCACTGGTTTTATAAACGAATGATGACAGTTGGCTATTTTGCTTTTGTCGATTTCACCCAGGTACAGTTGAGTGATGGATATGAAGGAGAAACAATCGAATGGAAGGAGTTAAACAGTAATATTACTTTCTATTTTGACCATAAAAACCTTGTAAATAAGGCTATTGAAACAATACGACAACAGTTGGGTTTTATGCCTATAGGAAAAGAATTGCTCCCTGAAAAATTCACGTTACCGGAACTCCGGACTATTTATGAAACTTTATTAGGAAAACCTCTCGATCGGAGAAATTTCCAGAAAAAAGCGCTTTCCTTAGGCTACATAGAGAAATTGCAAGAAAAACGGAAAGGTGGCGCACATAAATCACCTATTCTTTACCGTATAGATCCAATAAAGTACAAGCAGGCACAAAGTGACGGAATTGAAGATAAAACATGGGAATAATGTTCAAGTAAAAATACAGGGGTTTTTCGAACTCCCTGGTTTCAGAATTTAGGGACTTAAAAAAAGCCGGAATAAGATTGTCCCAAGTCAAATTATTATCCATTTATTGCATTTTTCAGCCCGTTTATAGCATTTTTTTAGCCCCTGTAAAGACCGGATATAATCTATCTTTGTTACAAGAGTTGGTTTATTATATTATAAATTAAAATTTTTGTAACATAAAAAAAATTCTACCCTTTATTCTTGTTGCCTTAGTTTTAACGAACAGTTTATCGGCAACAATACGATGTGTAAAATTTGTCTTTCAGTCGGAATTCATGAAATAAGCGCTGTGAGCACCTTTAACGTAGCCATGAAAGTAAATTCCGGCGCCATGATTTTATTATTCAAGGAATTTATGTAATTTTGTGACCTTAAAATCAGATTTAATCATGTCAGAAACAAGCACCATTATAGAAGAGAACAAAAAAAGCCTCAATTTCATAGAAGCATTTGTAGAAAAAGATTTGGCAGAAGGTAAAAACGGAGGACGAATACAAACCCGCTTCCCGCCGGAACCAAATGGTTACTTGCACATAGGTCATGCAAAAGCCATTTGCATGGATTTTGGTATTGCTCAAAAATATGGGGGTATATGTAATCTACGTTTCGATGACACAAACCCTGTAAAAGAGGATGTTGAATACGTTGATTCCATTATGGAAGACATCCGGTGGCTTGGATACAAATGGGAAAACGTCTATTATGCTTCCGACTATTTCCAACAACTTTGGGACTTTGCTGTCACATTAATTGAAAACAGCAAGGCCTATATTGATGAACAAACAGCCGAAGAAATCGCCCGCCAGAAAGGAACTCCTACCCTGTCCGGGACAAACAGTCCATATCGCGACCGCCCTATAGAAGAGAGTTTATCTCTTTTCGAGAAAATGAACAAAGGTGAAATCGAGGAAGGAAAAATGGTATTGAGGGCCAAAATAGATATGGCTTCTTCCAATATGCACTTCCGCGATCCTATCATTTACCGCGTAATTAACCATCCACACCACCGGACAGGTACAACTTGGAAAGCCTATCCGATGTATGATTTCGCACATGGAGAAAGTGATTATTTTGAAGGCGTAACCCATTCTATCTGTACTTTGGAATTTGAAGTACACCGCCCTCTCTATGACTGGTTTATTGATGAATTGAAGAAAACTAAACCGGAAGACGGAGAATATCGTCCCCGGCAATATGAATTCAATCGTTTAAACCTCACCTATACTGTTATGAGTAAAAGGAAATTGCTACAATTAGTACAGGAAGGATTGGTCAGAGGCTGGGATGATCCACGCATGCCTACTATTTGCGGATACCGCAGGAGAGGATATACTCCCGAATCCATCCACAGTTTTATTGATAAAATCGGTTACACCAAATTCGACGGAATCATTGATGTCGCTCTTCTGGAACATGCAGTCAGGGAAGATTTGAATGCTAAAGCACCCCGGGTTTCAGCCGTTCTCGATCCGGTTAAGCTCATCGTCACCAACTATCCCGAAGGAAAAGTTGAAATGATGGAAGCCATTAATAACCCGGAAGATGAAAGCATGGGCAGCCACGAAATAGAATTCACAAGGGAACTTTATATAGAACGGGAAGATTTCATGGAAGATGCTCCCAAGAAATTTTTCCGCATGACTCCGGGACAAGAAGTGCGCCTGAAAAATGCTTACATCGTAAAATGTACCGGATGCAAAAAAGATGAAAACGGAGTTATTCAGGAAATATATGCGGAACACGATCCAATGACACGAAGCGGTATGCCCGAAAGCAACCGCAAAGTAAAAGGAACCCTGCACTGGGTATCTGTCGAACACAGTATCCCTGCTGAAGTCCGCCTTTATGACCGTTTATTCATGGTCGAAAATCCAGGTGAAGAAAAAGACAAAGATTTCCGGGAATTACTCAACCCCGATTCTTTGAAAACATTGACGAATTGCCGTGTAGAAAAGGTATTGGAAACCGCCAAACCTTATGATAACTTTCAATTCCAACGGTTGGGATATTTCAATGTCGACCAGGATTCCAAAACCGGAAAATTAACATTTAACAGGACAGTTCCACTAAAGGATTCCTGGAGCAAGATAATTAAGAATGATGTTCAACAACAATAACAGCGATTCAACAAACAACGAAGAACAACTTCCTGATTTTTTCGAAAACTTCGACAACTCTATTAAAAAAGGAGTAAGTCCGGGATATTTCGATCCGGAAGAGTTATGTGAAATTGTCGATATATATTTTTCAGACGGAAAATTAAGTGCCGGAAAATATGCCATTGATTATGCACTGAAAATGTACCCTGAAAATGAAGACATGATATATGAGTTATTATTGTTATTGAATGACTATGAGCAATGGAATGATTTACTGACTCTTAGCGAACGATACAATAATCTCAGCCAGGTTTGGGCAGACGGGCATAAACTGACAGCGCTCCTGCATCTCGGTATGGAAGAAGATGCTTTCCAGTTTTTTAAGAAATTGAAACCAAAATATGCCGACGACAAAGAAAACCTTTCTATCATTTATCAGGCTATGGCAGAAGCTCTGTATGAAGTCGATTTATATGATGCTTCTATTGAGGTGATTGAAGAAGTCCTTCTCCTCGTAGGAGACGATGTTGATTTGCTCTGGCTTGAACTTCAGTCTTTTGTGGCATTGGGAGATAAGGAAAATGTTATTGAACTTGGTTACCGGATACAAAACCTCAATCCCATGGATGCTGAGACATGGAGTAAGTTAGGCACTACTTACAAGGAAATCGGCGAAATGGAGAAATGTGTTGAGGCATACGAATTTGCCCAATCATTGGGTTTAAAAGATTCAAATAATCTCTTAAGTCTGATATATGCCTACGAAAAAAACGGGAACTTCATCAAGGCGCTTCAAAAAGCAGATGAATATTTAAGCGAATATCCTGATAGTTACTTAGTTAATCTATTAGCCATAAATATTTGCTCTGAAATAGAAGAATGGTCGAAAGGCCTTCAATACATCGAAAATGCAATTAAACTGGAATCCCAGATAGAATCCCTTTATTTATACAAATGTAAATTCTATCTTAAATTAGGTGAAACTATTAAAGCTATGAAAGCTTTGGAAGAAGGAATTGAGAAATCCCCGGATGCTGCTGGCGATTTGAAGAAACAATTGGATATACTAAAGAAGAACTCTAACAATTCATAATTTAAAAAGATATGACAGAATACGTTCAACCCATAGTAAACTGGTACATGGATAACATGAATTACCTCACTATCATGTTATTAATGACGATTGAGAGTTCATTTATACCATTCCCGTCGGAAGTAGTCGTACCTGTTGCCGCCTGGAAAGCATCACAAGGCGAACTAAATATTTTTTTAGTAGTATTCTTCAGTACTTTAGGGGCATTAATCGGAGCATTCATTAATTACTTCCTGGCATTAACATTAGGCAGAGCGCTCGTTTACAAATTTGCCGATACCAAGTTTGCCCATTTTTGCCTGATAGATAAAGAAAAAGTAGAAAAAGCTGAAGCTTATTTTGTTGAAAAAGGAAATATTTCCACTTTTGTCGGAAGGCTGATTCCTGGTATCCGGCAATTAATTTCAATTCCTGCCGGTTTGTCAAAAATGAACATAGGCCCATTTGTCTTATATACTACCTTAGGCGCTTTAATTTGGAATATTATATTGTCTGTTATCGGTTATATAGCTCATGGACAAATGGATATAATTACAAAATACAGTTCCGAATTAAGCTATGTATTATTAGCGCTTGGCATGTTGTTTGTGGTATATCTGATATATAACGGTCTTAAAAAGAAAAAATAAATCACTACTGACCGACTAAAATTTTAGAAGAAGGGCTACTCCCTTGCGGTTTCGCCCCGATGTTGTAATTTTGTTTTTGTCGAAAACTTAAAACAACATGGGTAAAGATAGGGAAAAAAAGTTAGTCGGTCAGCCGATT
>JAVBLO010000099.1:0-34918 GCA_031553415.1 Bacteroidales bacterium
CCATATCAGGGATTTTTTGTTACCACCATAGGAACAGGAAACGTAGATCTGCATTTCCCGATTTCATCGTCAGTAACACGACCCGGATACACTAATCATGAATTACGGTCTGCCAACGGCGAACGATACGACATTTTGCGAATTAATGTTGAAAGCAAAATTGGCAAAAGCCAGGCGACATTGGTTTTAAATCCAATAAATCCAGGCGCCGACGTTCAACAACTATTTATAGTAAATGCAGGATCCAAAAATGTTCCTCAAGTCTATCTGTTGAATTCGATACAATACAAAAATGTGATCCAATATGCATACGGAGAAACCATTGAAGTTCCCATAGGCATTCAGATGGAAGGTTCCGATTCAATGACACTTTCTGTGAATATTGCTGAAGAAAACAGCTATACTTCGGTAACATTGATCGATACCTGGAAAAAAGCGGAGATTGATTTGCTGGCAGGGAATACGTATTCATTTAAAAACCAAGCAGGTACCGGCGAACGATTTCTGATCCGCATACAATATTCCGAGACTCCCACTGCCATTCACTTAATAGAAAACCAGGAAATTCTACATGCATTTTTCAAAGATGATATCCTGGAAGTAAGTGCATCACTGGAAATCTCGAAAGTAGATGTCCTAACGATTCAGGGTGTAAGTGTATTATCCCGGACAAACATCGGCTCTCGACACTTTACACAACCTGTAAGTATCTCTCAAGGCGTGTATATTATCCAGGCGACATTAAAAAATCATCAAAAAATAACGCGAAAAGTGGTTTTATACAATTAGAATTCATTTGTGAGGAGAATGTATACATTTTTTCACAAAAAAATAATTTGAAAATAGTGAGATTCATGAATACATTATTTCTAAAATTAATCGAAGCATTAAAAGAATGGATCATACTTATGGGAGTATGGCTTTATAGTATATTAGACTGTTGTTCAATAGCCGCACAAGCAACAGACGACTATTCTCAACCCCCATGGCAAAACAATCCGGCCAATAATGATTATCAAAAGGAAAGTCCTTTGCAATCATCTGACGGATATCATAACGGAACAAATAACAATTGGGATGCATCTGAAAATGGCAACTCCCGTTCTCCCATTCTTTTTGCCCCCCCAAGCGGAGGGGACCCGATTGGAGGCATTTATGCTCCTGTAGGGAACGGAACGATATTACTCATTTCGATGGCAACCGGTTATTTCTTATATAAAATAAGAAACTCGATCAACTGGAAAAAATGGGGAATCATCTGTAGGGAATATATGAAATCTTTATTCTTACTTTAATCCTGAAAGCAAAACGCCTGATTTCCAATAATGAAAATCAGGCGTTTTATATGTATAGCTGCACCTTGCACCCAAAATGTGTTGTCCTGAAAAAACTTTGTAGTTTTTTTGATTTAATCCGATATGACTTGACATCTTTATTTTCTCTATTTTGCTACAAATTCAACAGCCATTTTGTTGCGTTGCGCTGTATAATCCCATTGTAGGTTGGTTCTTCGGGGTCGAGGCAAATAACGGTTTTCGGGTGGTGGTTTTTCAAATTCATAAATGCTGAAAGTTCCCGCTCACGAGTGCTTTCTTCGCGCATTGTGAGGCAAACCTGATAATAATGCGTGTAACCGTTTGTGTCTTTCGCTACAAAATCAATTTCGTGGGCGGCATTTTTGCCAATCCAAACGCTGTTTCTACGCCTCAAAAGTTCAAAATAAACCACATTTTCAAGAATATGCCCCAAATCCGAAAGATTTTCACGTCCCAAAAGAACATTGCGAAAACCTGTATCAACGATATATTCTTTGCCTTGCGTTTTCAGCATTTTCTTACCTTTTAAATCAAAACGGTTGGTGTGATAAAAAAGATAACTCTTGTTAAGTATTGAAATATAGCGACTTACTGTTTTGTCTTCAATATTGTCTTTGGTATGAATAAAATAATCGGCAATGCTGTTTGCAGAAACAGGATTACCTATGGAATCGGACAAAAATCGCAGAAGATTTTCAAATGCCACTTCGTTGTAAATAGCATTTCGTGGCTTTATATCCTTTTCTAAAATGGTTGAATATAGTCCTTTAAGGTAGTTTTCATAAGCCGAATGGTTAATGTTGAGCAACTCTAAGGCTTGCGGAAAACCGCCGGTTTGCAGATAATTGACCAAATCATTATCGCTTGGATTTTCAATCATCTGATATTCAATATATTCTGCAAAAGAAAAGGGGTACATTTCTATCGTAATTGCCCGCCCTGTGAGAATGGTTGCCAACTCGCTCGAAAGTAGATAGGCGTTGCTGCCGGTTACATACAAATCTACATTTTTCAAAATATGCAGTCCGTCAAGCAATCGTTCAAAATTGTCGAGCATTTGAATTTCATCAAGAAAAATATAATTCATTCCTTTGTCCGAAAGCGAGTTTTTTATATGAAAATAAAAATCACGCCAATGTTCAAAGCTTGTATTTTCAGGATCTTCGAGGTTATAATGCTGAATGTTTGAAGACGGCATGCCTTCTGATAGTAATTCGTTTTTAAACTGTTCAAAAAGTGTGGATTTCCCACAACGGCGCACTCCCGCCACTACCTTAATTATCTGAACATCTTTCAACTCTCGCAGTTGTGATGAGTAAATTTTTCTTTTTATCATACTATGCATTTCCGAAAACTTTTAATTTTTGATTACTTTTCGGAAATACAAAATTACGAAAAAAAACTTACTTATGCAAAGTTTTCGTAATTTCATAGTGGAATTTTTTAATTGATAATTGCCTGTCTTGTAATGCTAAAATACAATTAACTAATCGAAAGGTTTTTAGCATCTTCTATTTTTACTAATGATTCCAATTCTCCAACCAATTCTCTTGATTCCAACCGCATAATACTTTCTTCCGAATTTCCATAACTCAAAAGATTAACATTTCCATACCAAACAAGACGATTGTGTAAACGATTAAGTCATAAAAACATGTCTTTTCGGGGCTATTTTTTGTCTTTTCGGGAGAACTATTTGGAAACAAAAAATCCTACAACCTGTTGAGATGGACTAAATGAGGTTTTAAACTTAAGAATTGTAATATTATGTTTATGTGGTTAGATTTTATGTTTATGTAATGATTTTTCATAAAGACAGGAATTTTTTCTTTAATATAGGATAGATGGATTTACTCACCCTCAGTTTCAAATCATTAAACGGTGGTTGTAAAACACAATCGTGTGATTTTTCAAGAGATACCATGTAATCCAGGTTAAGAATATAATCCTGGCTAATCTGAAAAAATGATGGATATTTTTCCAATATATCTTTTGACTTTGTAGTAGAACGCAAAGCATATTCATTTCTTATCCTGTCGGCCACAACCAACATCCAGGCTCTCTTTTCACACCTGAAATAAAGAGCTTCTGAAGCTCTAAGGCGCATAATGCCGGTAGGAATCTGTATGGCAAACCCCTTATCGTATACAGATAAATGTTGTATCAAATGATGGAATATATTTTGACCTGAGTTTAATTTTTCTTGTACCCTGTTAATGATAAAAGATAACTCTTCTTTCTTGTAAGGCTTTAGCAGATAGTCGAACGCAGAAGCTCTGATGGCATCAATCTGGTATTTTTTATGGGCAGTATAAAACACCACACACATATTGGGATGTACATAAGGCTGTATTTCCTGCAATAGTTCGGTTCCCATGACACCGGGCATTTCAATATCCAGGAATAACAGGTCGGGTTGATATTTCAAAACAGCTTGTTTTCCTGAAGCCGCAGAAGTTGAGGTTTCAACCACCTTGATATCGGGAAAGGTGGTCAAATCTTTATTAAGCCGGTCTATACACCCAGGTTCATCGTCGACAACAACAGTCTTTATAAAAGCATTCATAATATTTTTCTATCTTCTGAATTTATTTAAACTTACAAATCAAACACATATGTCAATGGAAGCTCTATAATAACTCTCGTACCATTAAAACCAGGGGAAATATGGCTTAAATCCCTAATCTCAAATTTTATTTTATGTTGATTCCTTGAATTCAGCAGTTCAACGGTTTTATACAATATTTTGATCCCTTGCCCTGTTCCCTGCTGGCTACCGGAATACCTGCCGGAATTGAACCCGATTCCATTGTCTTCAATCACTATAGAAAGATAGTCATCTTTTTCTACCATTTTTACAGATATTTTTTTTTCTTGTTGCCCGGCGTTGAAAGCATATTTTATTGCATTTTCAACAGGAATCTGAATTATCATTGAGGGCAATAATGTGTTTTGATTTACACGAGGAGAAATATTCCATTGTACATCAATCGTTTCCGGATTAATATTTTGTCTCAGCCTGACATAGTTCTTTACTATGCCAATTTCTTCTTCCAATGGAATCGCTATTTTTTCCGACACCAAAAGACCTTCACGAACAGATTGAATCAAAAGGTTCAATGGCAAGTTCAGTTCTTTGTGTTGTTCCAAACCTGGTATTATCGAATTCAATACATTAAGGATAAAATGGGGTGAAATCCGGTTGCGGATATTATCCATACGGAGTTTGGTAACAACCGCCATCTGGCCGGCATATTCCTGTTCTTTTTTCCGGCGCATGTATATGACAGCAACAATAATCCCTAAAAAGATAATGGCAATTAACAATATCAATATTAGTGTCGTATTCCGGAATTGTTGGACTTCCTGTTTCTGTTGAGTAATAAGAACATCCTGTTTTAATATGGTAGTATCCTGGCTATACCTGAAATCCATCTCGGCAATATTGTTCCGGGTTGTAATGTTTCTCAATGAATCATCATAAACATCGGCATCCTTCCTGTATTTATATGCGTTCCTGAAGTCTCCCTTTTTCTCATAAAATTCTTCCAGACGCCTGTCGTTAATATATTTATAATTCGGATTTCCGATTACTGCTCCATAATGTTTATCCAAAATACTACCGGCTTCTTTTAAGTTACCGGTTTGAAGATATAGAGAGGCATATAACATATTCAGGTAAAAAGCGCTTGATGGGTCTGCATTAGGTTCAAAGAAAAATCTCGATGCCTTGTCGAGATAATATTTTGAAGAATCCGGTTGATTCAGGTATAAAAATATTTCACCCATATTGGCCCAGATAGGAGCTTCAACATCCAGTATACCTAATTCTTTTGCATAAATATTTGATTTCCGGTACCAGGGAAGCGCTTTTTCATATTCTTTTGTTTCGTAATAATAAAATCCCCTGGAGTTACAGAATGAATATTTATCATACAAATCCATGCTTTCGATATTTTCTTCCAGCAACCGGAAATATTGATCTGATAACGGATAGTTTTTTAATTCAAGGTAGGTGCGAGCTAATGTACTGTAAATTGAGAAGTAAACACTCTCATTTACTTTCAAAGAATCAGCTGCAAGCAATGCTTTCCTGCAACTGTTCACCGATTGCGGATAATTTCCGGAATTGCGGTAGGTATCTCCCATGGTAAGATACAAAACAGGAATATACCTTTTAGGTTCCTTATATTTGGTTTGATAAAGAATATTCAGTCCTTGTTGCAAATATAACAGGGCAGAATCTCTTTTTCCGGCATTACTCAAAAACTGGGAATTGGTATGGCATGCTATAGCACCCAATTCCGGAATAACAGGAGCATCTTCCCGTGTGGTTTCGGCAAAATGAATGATAGCCTTATTTATTTTGAATGCCGAGTCAATTTCGGTTTCATATATATAACATGTATTTAAGACTTGCAGCAAGCGATAATAACTTATACTATCCGGAAGATTATCCAATTGTGACAGAACTTCTTGTCTCACGGCAACTGGATCAACCTGAAGTTGCTGTTTATAAGACAAAATAAGGGAATCAAAAGCAGTATTTTCCGGGAAAGAAATATTTTTCTCACGCTTACTGCAACCGGGAAACAATGTAAAAAGAAGACAAACTACTAAGCTAAGGATAATTATATAAAATAATGTGCGCATAAATTGATATGTTTTTGCAAATATATCAATTTATGCGCATATTTTTACTTAAGTATTATATAAAATTAATACAAAATTATCTTATTTCTTTGACTGCCGTTTCCTTTCGTTTTCATCCAGAATAATCTTCCTTAAACGAACAGCATTGGGTGTAAGCTCCACATATTCATCTTCTTTAATATATTCCAGAGCTTGCTCCAAACTAAAAATTACCGGTGGAGCCAACCGTGCTTTATCATCAGTTCCTGAAGCACGAACGTTGGTCAACTTTTTCGATTTGGTAACATTTACCACTAAATCTCCTTCTTTCGAATGCTCTCCAACAATCTGACCGGCATATATATCAGTTTGAGGTTCAATAAAAAAGCGCCCTCTGTCTTGCAATTTATCCAAAGCGTACGCAAAAGCATTACCGGTTTCCATGGCAATAATGGAACCATTCTGGCGTTTTTCTATATCCCCTTTCCAAGGTTGGTATTCTAAAAAGCGGTGTGCCATAATGGCTTCACCAGCAGAAGCTGTCAATACATTATTGGTTAAGCCGATAATTCCACGGGAAGGAATAACAAATTCCAGATGAATGCGGTCACCGATACGCTCCATGGTCTGCATTTCACCTTTACGTTTGGTCACCATATCTATGATTTTACTTGCCGATTCTTCAGGCAAATTAATTGTCAATTGCTCAACCGGTTCACATGGCTCCCCTCCTATTTCTTTAATGATTACCTGTGGTTGTCCCACTTGTAATTCATAACCTTCGCGGCGCATGGTTTCAATCAGGACAGACAAGTGAAGCACTCCTCTGCCATAAACATTCCATGCATCAGCAGAATCGGAAGATTCTACCCTGAGCGCCAGGTTTTTATCTAATTCTTTTATTAAACGATCATGTATATGGCGGGAAGTTACATACTTACCATCTTTGCCAAAGAAAGGCGAATCATTGATGGTAAATAACATCGACATGGTTGGTTCGTCGATATCGATAGGATCCAACGGGTCCGGATTATTTATATCTGTAATAGTATCTCCGATTTCAAACCCGTCTATACCTATAATAGCACAAATATCGCCTGACTCCACGCTTGAAACTTTAGTCCGGCCAAGTCCTTCAAATACATCTAATTCTTTGATTCTTGACTTGAGTATTGAACCGTCTCTTTTGCACAAAGCAATATCCATTCCTTCACGCAATTCTCCACGGTGTACACGTCCCACGGCAATACGTCCCACATAATTAGAATAATCCAATGAAGTAATTTGCATTTGCGGATCTCCTTTCAATACCTGAGGGGCTGGAATATACTCTATAATTGCATCCAAAAGCGGAAAAATATTTTCTGTTTGTTTTTTCCAGTTATCCGACATCCAGCCTTGTTTGGCAGAACCATATATGGTCGGAAAGTCTAATTGTTCTTCGGTTGCATCCAAGTTGAACATCAGGTCGAATACCATTTCCTGTACTTCTTCCGGACGGCAATTGGGTTTATCCACTTTGTTGATAACCACAATCGGTTTCAATCCAAGCCTGAGAGCCTTTTGTAACACGAAACGGGTTTGAGGCATGGGGCCTTCAAAAGCATCGACTAAAAGCAAGCAGCCATCGGCCATATTTAATACCCGCTCCACTTCACCACCGAAGTCGGCGTGTCCCGGAGTATCTATAATATTGATTTTACAATTATTGTAATTGATGGAAACGTTTTTGGCAAGGATAGTGATGCCTCGTTCACGCTCTAAATCATTACTGTCGAGAAACTGGTCAAGGTCGGCTTTATCATCCCGGAATAATTTACCGGCTAAAAGCATTTTATCTACTAAGGTTGTTTTTCCATGGTCAACGTGGGCAATGATTGCGATATTCCTGATTTGTTGCATATATTTTTCCGTAAATTTTTACCTGTAAAAAATGAGGGTGCAAAGGTACGGAAAAAAATACGAATTATGAATTACGAATTACGAATTTTACTTGAGCATTCAAATAACCTAAAAACAACTCATAATTCGTAATTCATAATTCGTAATTAATTTAAGTCGGCGCTTTCTTTTTCAGTCAGCTTCTTTGTCTTTTTTTTTAATTTTGCCAACTCATTTTCCAAATTGGCAATTTCCTGTTCCTGATTACGGATAGTGGTCAACAGGGCATTGAGTTCTTCATTGTCAATGGATGTCGGATATTGAGCATTCACTCTTGATATAAAATCACCAAGTACATTCATGTAATTACTGAAAGCATCGTAAGCGTTTTCGTAAGGACTGAAAACACTTGGTCCCGGGAAATATTTGGTACTCATAAAACGGAAATGATCGCTTACCTGTAAATAAATCCAATCTTGTTTAATCCTCCGGTCTTCACACAACCTGACGCGTTCCCCTATGCTATATAGTTTTTGTAAAGCCTCACGTTGCAGCGTATTACCCGACCAGGCACTCACATCTTTTTCTTCACCCGTCCAGGAACATGGATAAGGAACTGATATACTATCGACTGATTTCAGCTTATTGATAACTTCCGAAGGAGTTGAAAAACCTATTTGTTTTTCTAAAGCGAATTTAGGTAATGCCTTGAAAAACTCAAATATGCCTGTATCTGCAGGTTGAATGCTACCTAATGTTTCATAATTCATGAATAAATTCACCAATTGCTCAGATTCCGGCAATGCATTGATCCAGTTAATGAATTTATCTGCAACTAACGGATATTCACTCCAGTTATAATTAGAGAAACGGTACATAATGTCTTCACTGAAGCGCATATTCCTCAGCAACACTTTCAAACCCGGGCTGGATACTGATTGATATAAATAATTAGGGCTTTTCCATCCCAATACATGCTTGGCCCCTTCGGTAAGCATTCCTTTATACCCCATCCGGTATACCATATCACTGATTTCATCAGTATAAACCAACTCTGTGTTCCTGAACACCTTGGGTTTCTTCCCGAATAATAATTCTATTTTGGCGGCATGCTCTTCAACTTGCACCCTGAATTCTTCTTCATCATACAAACTTGATAAAGAATGCCCGTAAGTTTCGGAAAGAAATTCCACGCAACCCGTTTTAGCCAATTCTTTCAATCCGTCAATGGCTTCGGGAACATATATTTCCAATTGTTCCAATGCAACACCAGAAACAGAAAAGGCGACTTTGAATTTTCCGTTGTATTCCTTAATCATGTCTAACAACATGGCGTTAGCCCTCAGGAAAGAACGGTCGGCAATTCCTTTCAGAATATCTTCATTCGAAAAATCATCATAGTAATAATGATCGCTCCCGATATCAAAAAAACGGTAGCGTTTCAGCCTTATCGGTTGGTGTATCTGAAAATAAAAGCAGATGGTTTTCATATTATTGATTTTTATTTAATTACACTTTCATAAATCTTCCGCACTTTTTGTCCGGCATATTCCCATTTAATCTCATTGACTTCCTTAATCCCTTCTTCTTTAAGATATTCTGCCATAGAAGGATAAGTAATGATTGAATACATTGCATCAGCCATTGCATCTATATCCCAATAGTCTGTTTTAATGGCATTGGTAAGAATTTCCGCACAACCCGATTGCTTGGAAATAATGCTTGGCACTCCACATTGCATTGCTTCCAACGGAGAAATTCCAAATGGTTCCGAAACAGAAGGCATTACATAAACATCGCTTGATTTAAGCATTTCATAAACCTGCTTACCTTTCAGGAAGCCTGTAAAATGGAACTTATCCGAAATATTTCTTTGGGCAGCCAAGCGAATCATCTGGTTCATCATATCTCCGCTACCAGCCATTACAAACCGTACATTATCAGCTTTTTTCAATACCCTGGCAGCAGCTTCAACAAAGTATTCCGGTCCCTTCTGCATCGTAATCCGGCCAAGAAAAGTAACGACTTTATCCTTGGTTCCTTTCTTAGACTGAATAGCTTCTATTTCAGGGGCCAAAGGTTCAACAGCATTATGAACGGTAGTCACCTTTCTGGGGTCCTGATGATATTTTTCAATTACCGTATTCCGTGTCAGATCACTTACTGTAATAATATGGTCGGCATTATCCATACCATCTTTTTCTATGGCATATACACGCGGATTTACACTACCCCGGCTCCGGTCGAAATCCGTGGCGTGAACGTGGATAACAAGAGGTTTACCGGTAACAGATTTAACATGTAAACCTGCAGGATAAGTCAACCAATCATGGGAGTGAATAATATCAAACGGGTAACTCCGGGCGATAACACCAGCAACTATCGAATAATTATTGATTTCATCCAACAAATTATCCGGATAGCGACCGGAAAATTCCACAGCGCCCAAATCATTGGTCTTTATGTAATTGAAATCCGCATAAATATGATCCCTCAGGTTATAATATTCTTGTGGATTCATGTATTTACTCAAACGTTCCTGAGCTTTTTCCCAGGAAACATCTTTCCAGACGATAGGTGTATTACAGGCTCCGATAATTTTCAGGAAACTTTGATCTTCATCCCCCCATGGTTTTGGTATTACAAAAGTAATTTCCATATCAGGTTGCATGGCCATACCCCTGGTAAGGCCATAACTGGCAGTCCCTAAACCTCCTAAAATATGAGGTGGGAATTCCCAACCGAACATCAGTGCTTTCATTGTATTTACGTTTTACGCTATACGTTATATGATTCAAGTAACTTCAACACTCTAAGTATCATTGATACATTCATGGAAAATGAGATGGCGCCTCCACTTTTGAATGGCGGATTTCCATCGTACAGTTCAGAGATGGAACCAATACAGTGAGTACTCATCTCTTCTTCCAATCCAATCAACATCCTTTCGGTAAATGAAACTCCACTCAATTGATACAACCGCATATATGCTTCAAGATAGAATCCCAATAACCAGGGCCACACAGTTCCCTGATGATATGAAAGATCCCTTTCCCGTTGCGGCCCTACATAATAAGGGCGGTATCCTTCACTTTTAGGACTTAACGAACGGAGACCTTTTGGAGTCACAAGTTCTTTTGTTACAATATTCAATACCGATCTTTTCTGCGACCTGTCCAAAGGCGAATAATCAAGCGCTACCGCCATAATCATATTTGGCCTGACGCTCCAATCTACATAATCTCCATCAATATAATCGTACAAATAGCCATAACCGTTAAGGAATGTTTCTACAAATGTTTTTCCTGTCAATGTGGCCAATGTTTCCAAATCAGTTACAACAGCCGTATTTTCCTGTAAAGTTTCCAACTCAGCTGCAAATTTCAAGGAATTGTACCACAAGGAATTGAGCTCGACTATATAACCTGAGCGGGGTGTTATCGGGTGTCCGTCAATAGTGGAATTCATCCAGGTAATAGCTTTCTCTTTTCCATTGGCATACAATAAACCATTATCTTCCAGATGCAAGTTATCATGTTTGTTTTTCCTGATATATGTAATTATTTCAGAAACAAATTCCCCGTAAAGTTTCAGGCATTGTTCTTTCCCACATGCTTTGGCATATTGTTGTATGCACCAAACAACCCATAACAAAACATCGGGAGCATCAATTTCACTGATAACTTTATCTTTTTTCCCGGTCGACATAAATTGCCTCAATGCCGGAATTGCTGTTGCCAGTATTTTTTCAAAACGGACAGGGTCATCGATAGAAAGCGTGGCGCCGGGTGTTGATACAAATAAATCCCTTGCCCGCACTTTAAACCAGGGATAACCAGCCAGCAAATATGCATCATTTTCCGTCGGACGGTAATAAAACTGTTGTGCAGAGTTTTTCAGGCAATTGAAAAAACTGGAACGAGGAGTCCTGAATGCAACCTCCTGATCAAAAATCTCTTTTAATTTTTTGGTTTCAACAGGAAACTCCCCTGCTGAAAAATAAATTGATTCACCTTTTTTAATAGGTAATTCGAAATATCCCGGGACGTATAAGTCTTCCCTGCATGGAAAACCACGCTCCATTTCCTTTGTATATTCTATTCCTTTATACCAATTGGGTTCAAAAACAAATTTGCAATATTTATTGAATTGCATGTGCAGTTCAGGATAGCCTTCATACATGCATGTTTTAATCCCGTTTTCGATTTCGGTATAGTTCTTATTCACAACATCATTTTCAACCATCAGGCTGTTTACATTCCTGAATGCCAGGAAAGGTTTGAATCTAAGGATTGTGGGGGAATGGGCTTCCAATAAGGTATACTTTATCATTGCCCTGTTCTCGAAAGTTGTAAAAATAGTTTCTTTTGAAAGGACAACACCTCCTACCCTATATATCTTTTTAGGGAGATCTTCACACTCAAACTGGCGGATATATTTGTGTCCATTAGGACTGAAGTGGTTTCCACTGTATTTGTGCAAACCCAGGTTAAATTCGGCTCCATGCTGTATGACCGTTTCATCTAACGTTGAAAGCATCACATGGTTATCATCATCCAGTTCAGGTACCGGCATAACCAGTAACCCATGGTATTTCCTTGTATTACAATCAACAATTGTACAACAATTGTACGCTCCTTTCCTGTTAGTCCTGAGAACTTCTCTGTTGAGAGATTCTTCCAGATTAATCATCAGCGTTTTATCAAATTTCAGATAACTCATATAATTTCGGACTTAAGGTGTTATTTGATTATTTGTTTAATAAAATAACATCTTGAAATAGCATATTATAAACAACAAAACAGCTATTTGTGCAAAATGTTTAATATTCTTCTCAAAAATATTAATAATTTTGGGACATACAAAAGAAACCCTGTGTTTTTTTAACTTTGGTATTATTTTTGACAGTATAGTTAAGAATTAAGAGTTAAGAATTAAGAGTTAAAAGTTAAGAATTAGATGCTAAAATTCATGAGTTATGAGCCTCAAATAAAAATGCAAGTTAGCAAACTTATTGTTTTAAGATATTCACCAACTCTTAATTCTTAACTAATCCACCAATATGCAATTTGAATCCAAGCGAATATTTTACGCTTTATTAGCGCCCCTGTTGCTAATAACTATTTTATGGATAGTTTATATTTTCCAATGGGAATTTCATGCCAACTGGTTACGTTTGGGAGTATATCCAAGGGAATTACGGGGGTTGCCAGGAATCATAACCAGTCCTTTCATCCATGCAGATCTTAACCATTTATTTTCCAACACTGTTCCATTATTTATCCTGAGTTGGTGTTTGTTTTATTTTTATAAAGATTTAGGTTACCTGGTACTCCCAATCATGTGGATTGGTACAGGTTTAATAACCTGGTGTATCGGCCGTGAATCGTCGCATATAGGAGCCAGCGGATTAGTATACGGCTTATCTTTTTTCCTGTTTTTCAGTGGAATATTACGTAAATCCATACCATTAACAGCCATTTCACTTCTCGTTGCATTCCTTTATGGCAGTTTAGTATTCAATATGTTGCCGGTTTCACAATTGGTATATGACAATATGTCGTGGGAAGGTCATCTTTCAGGAGCAATCATGGGACTTCTATGTGCCGTAATTTTCAGGAAACATGGTCCTCAAAAACCGGAAAGCCCTTTTGAAAATGAAGAAGAAGAGGAAAATATGGATATCAATGACTATAGTTTATAGCCTGTTGGTACAATTAATTGCAATTTAATTGTGCAATACTAATTGCTTTTAAAATATTACTTTTGCGAAAAAATTTTTGATATGGAATTTATAGAAGTCTTTTTACTGCCATCGGCATGGTTCGCTTTATTAACATTAACCTTTCTGGAAATCGTTTTAGGAATTGACAACATTGTCTTTCTTTCTATCGTAACATCCAAGTTACCTCAGGAACAACAACCTAAAGCTAGGAAAACGGGTTTGACATTAGCTATGTTTTTCAGGATAGCCTTACTTTTCGGAATATCCATCGTAATGAGCCTGACAAAACCCATTTGTAGCTTTACCGCCTCATGGATTGAAGGAAATATTTCAGGACAAAGCATCATTGTTTTTGCAGGAGGGTTGTTCTTATTGTATAAAAGTGTTACGGAAATACATCATAAGCTGGAAGGAGGAGAGGAAACCGGAAGCGCCTCACAGGGCAAAAGCAAATTTATAACCGCCATTGTCCAAATAATTGCGTTAGATATTGTATTTTCTTTCGATAGCGTATTAACGGCTGTCGGGTTAGTCAGTTTCAATGAATTCGGTTATGGCGGAGCGATGTTTATTATGGTTAGCGCTGTTGTTATTTCCGTAATAATCATGTTACTGTTTGCCGAACCGGTAAGCCGGTTTGTCAATACACATCCCAGCATACAGATTCTGGGATTATCATTCCTGATATTAATTGGTGTGATGCTGATTACCGAAGCTGCACATTTATCGCATCTGAAATTAATGGGAGCAGAAGTAGGCTCTATTCCCAAAGGATACTTATATTTTGCTATTTTCTTCTCTTTATTTGTAGAATTTATCAATTTAAAGATGTCAAAGAGAAAAAAGAATCAAAAACAAATATAAATCCACTTTTTTATATAAATTTGCACATATTTTCCCCTTAACAATAACAAATAATAATAAAATTATGTGTGGAATAGTAGGTTATATCGGAAATAAGGAAGCTTATCCAATCTTAATCAAAGGCTTACATCGTTTAGAATACAGAGGATATGACAGTGCAGGAGTAGCACTTGAAACAAGCAACGGAGACTTGAATGTTTTCAAAGCCAAAGGAAGGGTTTCTGATCTGGAAGAATTTTGCAAGGATAAAAATACCCACGGAACCATCGGTATTGCGCATACACGTTGGGCGACGCACGGGGAACCCAGCAACGCAAACGCCCATCCTCACTATTCGGAATCTGAAAAATTAGCGCTAATTCATAACGGAATCATTGAAAATTACACTGTTTTAAAAGAAGAACTGATTCTTCACGGATACAAGTTCCAAAGTTCTACTGATACGGAAGTTTTAATACAGTTAATCGAATATATCAAAACAACCAATAATGTTGATTTGTGCGCCGCCGTACAAATAGCTTTAGGACAAGTAGTCGGAGCGTATGCCATAGCCGTATTGGAGAAAGGGAATCCTGACATGATTATAGCTGCACGTAAAAGCAGTCCATTGGTAGTTGGAATAGCTGATGATGAATATTTTATTGCTTCGGATGCTACTCCTATTATAGAATATACCAATAAAGTGATTTATGTCGAAGATGAAGAAATTGTAATACTGAAAAGAAATGAACAGCCTAAATTCTTAACTATAGGGAATATAGAAAAAACACATGAAATTATCCGCTTGGAATTGAGTTTAAGCCAGTTAGAAAAAGAAGGATATCCTCATTTTATGTTAAAGGAAATCTTTCAGCAACCACGCACATTAAGCGATTGCATGAGAGGACGCATCAATGTTGAATGCAACAATGCCGTTTTGTCGGGAATCATAGATAACAAAGACAAATTCCTTCAAGCCAGGCGTATTTTAATCCTGGCGTGTGGTACATCCTGGCATGCCGGACTTATTGGCGAATATCTTCTGGAAGAATTTTGCCGCGTTCCTGTTGAAGTGGAATATTCGTCCGAATTCAGATACCGTAATCCTATTATATATCCCGATGATATAGTCATTGCAATTTCACAATCAGGTGAAACCGCCGATACATTGGCAGCTATAGAATTAGCCAAAGCGGCCGGAGCTTTTGTATATGGTATTTGTAATGTGGTTGGTTCATCTATTGCCCGGAATACACACTCAGGTTCTTACACACATGTAGGCCCGGAAATCGGAGTGGCTTCCACAAAAGCATTTACCGCACAGGTACTGGTTCTGACACTTATGGCATTATGCGTTGGAAGAGAGAAAAAAACGATTTCAGAATCCCGCTTTTTATCTTTATTGAAAGAGATAAACAATATTCCTGGGAAAATTGAAAAAATTTTAGAGTCAAACGATAGCATCAAAGAATTATCAAATATATTCACTTACGCCCATAACTTCATTTATCTCGGACGCGGCTATAGCTATCCAGTAGCCATGGAAGGCGCTCTCAAGTTAAAAGAAATTTCATATATCCATGCCGAAGGCTATCCTGCAGCAGAAATGAAGCACGGACCGATTGCCCTGATAGACAATGAAATGCCCGTTATTGCAATTGCAACAAGTAATGGCATGTATGAAAAAGTAGTAAGCAATATACAGGAAATCAAGGCCCGTAACGGTCGGGTTATAGCCGTTGTTAATGAAAACGACACAGTTATGGAAAACATAGCTGACTACATAATCAGGGTTCCGGAAACCGAAGAATGTCTTTCTCCGTTATTGACGACAATCCCATTACAATTATTATCATATCATATCGCAGTAAATAAAAGGCGGGATGTAGATATGCCAAGGAATCTGGCCAAATCTGTTACTGTTGAATAAAATGTAGTACGATATTCTTCAATATGTCAAAAAAAATTCCGAAATTTGCAGGCCTTAAATGAAACCTAAATTTTAAAATTCAATTATACCCCATTATGACAAAAAGTGCTCTGCAAATTGCCCGCGCTGCTTATCAGCCTAAAGTTCCTAAAATTCTAAAAGGAAAAGTTGCCGTTCAGGAAGGCGCTCCAACGCAGTCTGTTTCTGATCCGGAAGAAATTAAAAAACTTTTCCCGAATACTTACGGAATGCCGATTATCAAATTCGTGGAAAGTGATAAGCCCATGGGTGACAAACCCGTTAATGTTGGCGTTATTTTATCCGGAGGACAAGCTCCCGGCGGACACAACGTAATTGCCGGTATTTTCGACGGAATCAAGGATCTTCACAAAGACAGCCACCTGTATGGTTTCATTTTAGGACCTGGTGGTTTGGTCGATCATAAATATATGGAACTCACAGCCGATATTATCGATGAATACCGCAATACAGGAGGATTCGACATCATAGGTTCGGGACGCACCAAATTGGAATCCAAAGAACAATTTGATAAAGGATTGGAAATCCTGAAAAAACTAAATATCTCTGCATTAGTCATTATTGGCGGAGACGACTCCAACACAAATGCCTGTGTATTAGCAGAATATTACAAATCAATCAATGCAGGTGTACAAGTTATCGGTTGCCCAAAGACCATCGATGGCGACTTAAAGAACGAAATGATCGAAACATCTTTCGGATTCGACACTGCTTGCAAAGTATATTCAGAAGTTATCGGAAATATTCAACGTGACTGTAATTCAGCACGTAAGTATTGGCATTTTATTAAACTGATGGGACGTTCAGCCTCTCACATCGCCTTGGAATGTGCATTGCAGGTTCAACCTAATATCTGCATCATTTCGGAAGAAGTTGAAGCTAAAAACCAATCATTGGACGATGTAATCAATTATATTGCCGGAATCGTAGCCAAAAGAGCCGAAGCCGGTAATAACTTCGGAACCGTATTGATTCCTGAAGGTTTAATCGAATTTATTCCTGCCATGAAAAAACTAATGGCAGAATTAAATGACTATCTGGCTCATCACGAAGAAGAATTCAAAAGAATCAAACGTTCTGCACAAAGAGAACATATTATCAGCAAACTTTCCCCTGAAAATTCTGCTATTTATGCAAGTCTTCCGGAAGCTGTGGCACGTCAGTTAACACTTGATCGTGACCCACATGGAAACGTACAGGTTTCTCTTATCGAAACAGAAAAATTATTGGCTGAAATGGTTGGAAACCGTTTGGCAGAATGGGAAGAACAAGGAAAATACAAAGGAAAATTTGCTACCCAGGTACATTTCTTCGGATATGAAGGCCGTTGTGCCGCTCCTTCCAACTATGATGCAGACTATTGCTATTCATTAGGATATACCGCTGCCGGTTTGATTGGCGCAGGAAAAACAGGTTATATGTCTTCTGTCCGCAACACAACAGCTCCCGCTGCCGAATGGATTGCAGGAGGTGTGCCTATCACAATGATGATGAATATGGAACGCAGACACGGAGAAATGAAACCGGTTATCCAGAAAGCATTGGTAAAATTAGATGGCGGACCATTCAAAACATTTGCAGCCAATCGCGACATCTGGGCTATCAAAACTGATTATGTATATCCTGGTCCAATCCAATATTTCGGACCTACAGAAGTTTGCGATCAACCTACAAAAACTTTGCAAATAGAACAATCTAAATAAATGAAGAATGAAGAATGAAGAATGAAGAATAAATCATATGTGTTTACTCTTCATTCTTCATTCTTCATTCTTCACTCTTCATTAAATTTATGGGTGGTTTTTTCGGAACAATATCAAAAGGAGAGTGCATTAATGACCTTTTTTACGGCACGGATTATAATTCCCACATGGGAACGAAACGTGGAGGTCTGGTAACATGGAGCGACGATGGGTTAAAACGTTCTATCCATAATCTTGAAAATTCATACTTCAGGGGAAAATTCGAAGCTGATTTGGCCAAATTCAAAGGCAAATCGGGCATTGGAGTAATCAGCGACACTGACCCACAACCAATTGTAATGAATTCTCATTTAGGAAAGTTTGCTCTTGTTACAGTAGCCAAGATAAATAATCTGGCGGAATTGGAACGAGGCTTACTGGAACGAGGTAAACATTTCACCGAAATGAGTTCGGGAAAAACGAATCCAACAGAATTGGTTTCATTGCTGATTACCGAAGGCAAAGATTTTGTTGAAGGTATCGAAAATGTATATAGTAAAATACAAGGTTCCTGCACAATGCTCTTACTCACTGAAACCGGAATCATTGCCGCCCGCGATAAATTAGGCAGGATTCCAGTTGTTTTAGGAAAAAAAGAGAATGCAATGGCCGCTTCAAATGAACCTTGCGGTTTTTCTAATTTAGGTTACGACATTTGCTATAATTTAGGTCCCGGAGAAATTGTAAGGCTTACTGCCGAAGGTTACGAGCAACTCAGGAAACCCAATAAAAAGAAACAGATATGTTCCTTCCTTTGGGTATACTACGGCTATCCTGTTTCCGAATATGAAGGCATTAATGTGGATGCTGTACGCTACAAAGGCGGTTGCGCCATGGCAAAGAAAGATGACCTGGCAGAGGTTGATTTTGTTTCTGGAATTCCGGATTCCGGAGTGGGTCACGCTTTAGGTTATGCTGAAGGAAAAGGTGTTCCTTATCGCCGGGCGATTATCAAATACACGCCTACATGGCCACGCAGTTTCACGCCTCCAACACAAGAACAACGTGAATTGGTTGCCAAAATGAAATTAATCCCCAACAAAACTCTATTAAACGGGAACCGGGTTATTTTCTGTGATGACTCAATAGTGCGTGGCACTCAATTGCGGGATAATGTAGATATTCTTTACCGGTATGGCGTAAAAGAAGTACACATGCGGATTGCTTGTCCTCCATTACTATATCCTTGTCTTTATCTTAATTTCACAGCCTCTAAATCACATCTTGAGCTAATCACACGCAGGATTATTAAAGAACTGGAAGGCATTGATGACAAAGATTTGGACCTTTACGGTAAAACAGATTCACCACAATACAAAGAGATGGTGGAGAGAATCCGTAAGCAACTCAATATCACTACATTGAAATTCAACACATTGGAAAATCTGGTAGATGCTATCGGATTACCCAAGGAAGATTTATGTACCCATTGCTGGGACGGAAGCAGCTACTTTTAACCTAATTAAGAGTTAAGAATTAAGAAGTTAGCTTACGCATAATTTTTTAATTCTTAATTCTTAACTCTTTTTTCAATACTTCTTCATATGTAATGTCTCCCACCCATCGCACTTTAGGTGTGTATTTAGTATCAAACAAGCTTCTTTCCGGCTTAAAGTCCTTGTAGCTTAACCCTGCAAGTGAAGAAATACTATAAATAAAATCTTCGGTAATAAAAGGACGGTTTTCTTTTATCACAAGATTAGGGTTTTCTTTTTGATAAGCATCTGAATACCACAAAATAAAAGGTACTTCACACTGATAACGACTTGTTCCCTGAATGAAATGCCCGACAACATGCCGGTAATCAAAAACTTCTTCCGCATGATCCGAGAAAAACACAACACACGAAGCAGCATCTTCTTTTTTCTGCATTTCCTTTATAATCGAACTAACAACAAAATCCGTATACAAAACAGAGTTGTCATATTCATCGATGAGTTTCCGGTCATCGTCATTCAAATAAGGTTTATCTGGTATAATGTCCTTCTTATAATCAAACCTGGAAAAGTTTTCGGGATACCTGTATTTATATGCATTATGGCTTCCCATGAGGTGGATAAAGATAATTTTGTTTTCTTCCGTTTTTTCGTCCAAGATTTTATTAAGCGCAGGCAATACAATTTCATCGGGTTTCTTTTCCTTCGACAAATCATATACATAATCCGAACCCTGGGCAATAATGCCATAACTGCCTCCCCATTTGGATAATAATTCCTGGTTACTAATCCAATACGTTTTGAATCCGGCATAATCAAACAAATCAACAATAGAAGGCTTATCAAAATAATATTCCGGATTGTCGTGGTCGGCAAACGTCAAAACATACTTCAATACTGCAATAGTGTGGGTATCCGGAGAAACTACATCGGTATAAACATGTAATTCATTTTTCATGGAATCAAGTTCCGGGGTTGTCTGCCTGTTGTAACCATACAAATGCATGTGGTTCCGTGATAACGATTCACCAATAATAACAATAAAAGTATTTCCAGTGGATTTCAGATTGCAGGCAACATCCATTTTACCATGCTTGTGCAAACCGACCTCTTTCTTTATCTTATAATTTTCGGCAAAGAAGCGGTAACAGCTTTTATAAAAGTCGATTGACCCGAAACTCTTGGATAAGACTTGCGAAGAAGCAATAGCTACCAATACTGTTATACAAAAAGCAAAAAATATCTTATTGTTTTTCAACGATTTATTTTGAGAAGAAGATTTGGAAGATAATGATAAATAAAGCAGAAATGATGCGACAACAATATAACCAACAACTGACCATATCAATCGCCAGGGAACCGCTTTATCCACATATTCCTGTGATTCGGCAGGATTTGTAGCGAAGATAACCCAAAACATATCATGATACATGTGCATGGAAGCAATGTACATATATGAAAAAACGATAAGATTAGGAAATAGTGACAAAATGAAAAGAACTATCAGATATGCTTTTTCCCATTTACCTTTAAGGAATAAGGAAATAGCCGAAAATGCAATAACTGCAAATAAATTAACAATCCATGCTAAAAAGATATCCTTACGGGTAAGATTTTCCGTAAATGCGTAAAAAGGTACAGTAAACAAGATTACAAAAGAAATGAATACAATCGTCCATTTCTTTTTTGCCAATAATTCTTTCACAAATAAGCTCTTTATTTGGGATACAAATATCGCAAATTATTTTGATTCAATAACTTTTTATGAAATTACTTTGTGAACCGAATCCAGGTAAGTTTTTTCCACAAACCTTCAACAGGCAATATACCCAACCCGATTTTCAAAATATTTCCATTAAAAAAGAAGGTATTGAGTATTCCGAAATAGAAAATAAACCAAATATTATTTAGTACCAAAATATAAAAAACGTGTAAACCATCTTTGAATGTTGGTTTACACGTTTTTTATATTTCACAGAGATAAAACTATCTGACAAGAATTTTTCCTGTAACAGATTCTCCCGTTTCCAATCTAACAACCACAATATATACTCCGGCCAAGATATTCATTTCTTCTGAAAAATGAGATGTATTCATTTCAGATTTTAAAAACACAGACAGGCCCTGAATATTAAATATTTGTATTCTGTCTAATTTCTCATTCGAATTAATATAAAGTGTTTTGCCTTCAAAATAAATATTGGTTTTATTTACCACATTATTTTCAAATCCGGAAGGCGCTTTTTTACCAACATTCAATATAAACCGGCTCGACAAATCACCGGAAGTATTTTCAAACGGATATACATTATTTTCAAACAAATCATATTCCTGATTCAATTCCTTATCATACAACCACAACGATTCTACAGGGAAGTTTTCGATATTGTCAAACATCAAGCGGAATTGTCCGTTGTATTCACTGCGAATTCCCAATGGAATCTGTTCATCACTCCCAACATACTGGATTGTATTTTTATTCAGTTCTGCATCACAGGAATAGATTTGAGGAGTCTTCTTCAAATCTTTAGAGAACAGACGGGTAATATCACTTTCCCCGTCTGAGCCGGAAGCAAGCAATATCCAACTGTTTCCCACCTCGTTTTCAGCACTGATTTTCAACATATTCCCGATTTCGCTCCCTTTATTCGATTTCAGTTGATGAGCAGAAGTTCTCAGAACAGACATAGCCGCTGTAAAAGACACTTCAACCTCAGAACCAATAGTTCCTTTGGGTTTAATAAAGAACGCCTGCATCGGAGCGATAAGAGGTCGTATCGTACTTGTATAAGTTTCAAAATTCCCAACTGTATATAAGCGGTAATAATTTTCTATCTTCGATGTATTCAACGTATAAAATTTACCAAAATCCAAACTCGAAATAAACGGATTACCAATCATTATCTCATCAGGTTGTCCATCATCATTATTATCAGTAATAAGCACTTTTATCTTAAAGTCAGTTTGAGGAGCATTGTTTATATCTTCGAAAATAAAACGATAAGCTTCCTCTCCCCTCGCGAAATCATCATATGCATTATATTCAATTGGCAAACCTTCTTGTTTATAGTAATAATAGTAAAACCTGCTGGATTGGTTATTACTGTCATATTGATGCAATCTGTGTAAACCACTTGCAACTGTATTTTCGAAATAAGGTATTTCAAAAATTCCTTTCAAGCCATTGAGGTTAGTATGATCTTTTTCACCTAATAATCCTGAAGTATAGCAAGCGGCATAAACACTAACTGCATAATTCTGCCGGGCGCCGATTTCCAATGCCATGATGTTTTCAGGAACATACCATTCCCCTACTAAATCGGTAGTCCTGTCTAAAGAAGTCCGGAATCCCCGTTGCCACATGTTCGGAAAACCACCTACGGAAAAGTCTCCGGTAACAATCTTCTTCAATGGAGCAGACAACGCATACCATCGATCACGATTCATCGGAGTTGCGGAATGGGAAATATCTCCGTTGATAATTGCTCCTCCGGCTTTATCAGTTTCATAATATCCGAAATTGTAATGCACATAAGCATGATGATAAGTCAGATAATGAGGCTTGGCTACTTCTCCTCCGAAATGATAGGTAATATCGTTGCAGACCGGCATTCCATAAATATTCCGGGGAGTATTGGTTTCATCCAAAGATGGATAATTAGCTGCATTCCCGGGTATATGGACATCTGTACAAGCACGTGGGATAGCATACAACAGATTATCATCGACATCAACCCAGTTCAAAGGGTCATTCCAATTATTATTTGTTGCTGTTTTCTTCCAATACATCAAATCCGGAACCAACTTTACATCAATCTTGTAACGATAAGGCTCCGGTCCGGTGATATAAACTTTTTCTACCCAGAAAGATTCGATATCATCGGTAATGTTTTTGGTTATAGTATAAGTATTGGTCCCGGATGAGAGCAATTGACCTCCGGAAGGACTATTGTACCAATTATATGAAGCATTTTCAACAAGAGGCATTACCATAGTTACCTCTGTATCCGGACAAGCATAGTATTGGGGTCCTCCTATTAACAAATTCAAACGATAATCTTCCACTTCACCATCCACAGCATCTCCGTCAACCCATGTGGCATCCATTTTCTCACTGGTTATACGAACACGCATGTAAGTGTCCAATGTCGGTTGAATTGGCAAAGACGGAATTGGCCAAATCAAATCAAAATTTGTCAAAGCACTCGTATTGGCAGGAACCATAACAAGTCCGGAAGCTTCATTTTCATCAAATACCCCATTCTCATTGAAGTCAATCCAACCCATAAGATAAGCCGGAGTTTCCTTATCATTTATCGCTTTGACCGTCACTGTCATACCCCCGGAAGGAGTTCCGACAACATGCGACTGGTATCCGTCATAGTTCGGATTTGCATTTGTATTTGTACCTGAAACATGATATGGAGTATAATTAGCAGCTTCTGACATAGTTATTGCATCATTTTCAGCTCCTAACTGAATACAGGGCTGTACTTCATTCCAAGCTTGCCCATAAGCGGAACTTACATTATCGGCAGCACTGAAAGATGCCGGTCCGACAGGTAACTGAACACTATTAGAATTCGTAGAATATTGTGCCAGAAAAGTTGAAGGTAGCAAGGCTCTCAATGGATGTAAACGTCCAGAAGGATCCGGCTGGAAAGATGAACCGGTAAAAGTTCCGAACACATTGACACGGCGATTTGAAGAAAGCCCGACAGATTGCCCTTGTGCATCGCCGGGACTATCCATCAATTTCACATACTGGCAGATTCCGCTGCTACTATATACGGCATAAAACATGGCTGTTCCTGAAGCGGATCTTAGTCTCATAGGTGTACTACCCAATGGGTTAAAATCCACTTCGTTTTCATCAATATATCCAACAACTTTCAGAGTACTTGTGTTGTGATCATATAAACAATCATTGACCCTTTGATTACCGGGCGCCCGGAGATTAACCATCCACCGTATATTGGAGGTAGTACTGGCAGGATTATAGCAAACAATGATTCCGTCATCACCTCCAGCATTAGTGATAGTAGTATTGGTAGCCCTGTATAAAAAGGTGTATCTGGTATATCCGCAAACAAAAAGGTGTGTCTCTCCATTATTTACATCTATACCCCTGTCATTGATTCCATGATACGGATAAGTTGTTGCAGCTCCGGCAGTCGGCACATCACTGATAAAAGAAAGTTTAGTCATGGCAAGGCTGTTCCGGTTTATTTTTGCGACATATTTCACACAATTTTCGTCACTCCCCCTGATATTCGTTCTGTATATAGTATATAAGTTGTCAGTATTCTGGTTCTTTGAAACAAATGTAGTGTGGATGTCTATATCCGATTTTGACAAAAATTTCAAATTTTCCGATAGGATTGTTGTTCCTGACGGATTATATTTCCTGATATTATAACAATAGCCATCTGTATATCCGTTGGGTTTATTTTCATATTGCATATACAAATTGCCGGCAGCATCAGTCGAAATGTTATCCACCCAGAAATAAGTATTAGGTGTATTTCCTGTATTTATTCCATATCCCAAATAAGTCAACGAATTTTTAGTTCCGTTACTGGTATTCAATCTAATCATGGAATAATTACAGAAAGTATTTGCAGGCGTATTGTATGTAAGTGTTTCGCTTCCTCCGTTTCCATAATAAATTCTACAAGTACCGGGCGTAAGAGTCGTAAATTGGTGGCATCCATAACGGGCTAATATAACAATCGTATTTTCATCATTTGAAAGCACCATACTTGGTATATTGTCATCAACATTTGAAACAATGCGTACCGTCCATTCAAAATGCCCTAATGCATCATATTTGGTTATAAATCCGTCATTTCTCAAAGGAGCTCCTTTATATGTATAACCTCCATACGGATAATCCGAATATCCTGGAGCAGTATGGGGATAACCTCCGGAATGAATCAAATCACAAGTGTTTCCTGAAAGAGAAACGGTGTTACGATAATATCCGCAAACATAAAAATTACCATTCGAATCAGTCATCATTTGTTGTATCGTTATATCATCATTTTGGGAAACAACACCAACTTTTTTGGCCCACAGGCCATATAAATCGTGTTGGGCAGTCGCAGTGTAAACAGCACAACTACAAAATACCAGGCTTAACAAATAACGATCAAACAAATGTTTTTTATCCTTCTTCCTGATGACGATTTTAACAATATAATATGCTATTGCTAGAAATGATAAAATCCACAATCCATTAGAAACCGGGAGTCCTCCAATAGGATCACCACCATCTTCCGGACCTCGTAAAACAGGTTGTTTCAAATCTTGCTTTCCATCATTATTAAACGGCATATATGTTCCAGTCTGATTAGGCCCCCTGAACACTTCAAAAGTTTGTTGATCTACCGGTTGTTGTTTAAAGAAAGGTGAATTCTGTCCTGAAACATCTAGAAGATAAAAAAACAAAAAGCTAAAAAAAAAGATATATTTTTTATTAGCTCGGTAAAAAAAACAAGTTCTGAACATAATACAATTAATTTAAATTAATATTTTAGTAGTGTGATAATCACTTTATTTACAATATTTACAATAAAGAATCCCCTTTTGCTCACCCATCGTTTACACACAACACGTTTTTAATTTTAGACACTTACACTGGTAAAATCTGGATATAAATATCCATAACCGGAAAACTTTTTTCACAAAAAGCCCTTTTCTTGTATTTTAACAAACACGGGAAAAGTAGATAGAACAACCAAAGGTGAAGTCAAAAGGGGATGGCTATAATATTTTAATACTTAAATAGTGTTTGTGTATACAGTTTTGCGTTTTTATCTCTCAAATAATTTTATTCCAAATAACGTAAGGCAAAGGTAAAGCATCGAAAAACAATAAACGCTATCGAAAAAAATCCAAACACTACAGATTTAGGCATTTTTATATCAAAATGCTATTTTTTTTCGCCTTTTCGGATTTCTCCGGGAGATTTTCCATAATATTTTTTACAAAACTCATAGAATCGAGCCTCAGAAGAGAAGTTGTGTGACAGATATATTTCTTTCAATGTTTTTTTCCTTTCTTTCAAGTCTTTCAATATGGCAATCGACCGTTGTTTTTGCATCCATGTGTATACCGGCATCTTAAAGCATTGAGAAAATTTCTTCTTCAATCCGGAAACAGAATAGTGCATTACCTCTGCCAATTCTTGGACAGAATGTACTTTACGATAATTCCTCAATATTAATTCTTTGAAAAAGATGTCTTTATTTATTATCGGTTGGAAAAAAGAAGCCAGTTCTGTTTTGGGGTAAAGCATTTTCATAAGGTGGAATAATTCGTCTTTTTTAAGCTCGTATAAACGACTGCAGCACAATTGTTCTGTGATATAAATTTCCAGAATATACAGGAATTTTTTTATAATCTGGTTGATGTAAAGCGGGGGACTATGTTGATTCACTTCTTCACTGGCATAAGGCAAAAGCACATCTAATGAAAAAGTATCACAAAGCTGGATTTGGACATCCGTCCTGCAAACAATTGCATGCATATCTTCAATTGCTAAAATATCCATTGTAGACGCCGGAGGAAGTAAAACCATTTCACCAGCCTTAAGATTTCGTTCTGAAGAATTATTACAGGAAAAAACAGATTCTCCGCTTAACAGAAAAAAAATGGCCATATTACTCATCTCAAGATTCCGGGAATTCTCCCTGGTCATCTTTAGAATTCCAAATGGCAACTCTTCATCGCATTTTTTATGATATGGACATTTGACATGCTCTTTTGAACAAAACGAATTCATAGTTCAACAACAATTAAGGTATACTAAAAATACATCAGGTTTTAATGTTTGATTCAGCTTCCGGATTTATTTTAGGATTAAATGTTAATTTTCGGCTGAAATCCACATCATTAAGAAAAAAGCAGGTGAGAATTTATAATTATACTCCTCTCTTCTTTAGGTACATTTATAAAAGTTTAACCGGTTCTTGGAGCAACAATACTGGAAAGTATCTATAAAAATAAATAACGTAAAACAAAATTAGTACATAAAATTTAAAAACAAAAAAAATCCTTACATTTGTAAGATTTGAAACCTTTATTTTAATTTTTTTATGGTAGTTGATCGTTTTTTAAAATATGTTTCATTCGACACCCAGTCGGATGAAACAACAGAAGTTACTCCCAGCACTGCCAAACAAATGGTTTTGGCAAAAGCCTTGCAACAAGAGTTACAGGAGATGGGACTGAAAGATATTACGCTGGATGAGCATGCCTACTTAATGGCTACTTTGCCTGCAAACACAGACAAACAACTTCCCACCATCGGCTTTATAGCCCATTTGGATACAAGTCCTGATATGTCGGGTGAAAATGTACAGCCCCGAATCGTAAAAAATTACGATGGTAAAGACATTGTGTTATGTGCAGAAGAAAGCATTACCTTGTCTCCGAAAGATTTTCCGGAATTATTAGATCATATCGGGGAAGATTTAATTGTCACTAACGGAAAAACATTGTTAGGCGCAGACGATAAAGCCGGTATTGCTGAAATTATCAGTGCTATCGAATATCTTCAGAAACACCCGGAAATCAAACATGGGAAAATAAGAATCGCTTTCAACCCTGATGAAGAAATTGGGATGGGAGCTTCAAAATTCGATGTAGCCCTTTTCGGATGCGATTGGGCATATACAATGGATGGTGGAGAAATCGGCGAACTGGAATTTGAAAATTTCAATGCCGCCGGCGCTAAAATTACAGTTAAAGGCAGGAACGTACATCCGGGTTATGCCAAAAACAAAATGATTAATGCCATGCATGTCGCCATGAAGTTTGCCTCCATGCTTCCCTCCGAACAACGCCCGGAACATACAGAAGGCTACGAAGGCTTTTATCATTTGACAGGTATGAATGGAACCGTGGAAGAAGCTACATTATCATATATCATCCGCGACCACAACAGGACAAAATTTGAAAATCGCATAAAAGTATTGGAAGATATTAAATCTTACCTGAATATATTATATCCTGGAGCTATCCAATTGGAAATCAAGCAACAGTATAGAAATATGAGGGAAATTGTCGAACCACAAAAGCATATTGTGAATTTGGCTTTCAAAGCAATGGAAGCAGCCGGAGTTAAGCCTAAGGTTAAACCTATCCGAGGAGGAACTGACGGAGCCCAACTTTCATTCAAAGGCCTCCCTTGCCCCAACATTTTTGCCGGTGGACTCAATTTCCATGGCCGTTATGAATTCGTTCCTATTCAATCAATGGAAAAAGCAGTACAGGTAATAGCAAAAATTGTAGAATTAAATACTCAATTATAAATATGAAAACAACTCCATTTACATCGCTCCATGAATCACTCGGAGCTAAAATGCATGAATTTGCAGGTTATAATATGCCTATTGAATACACCGGAATTATTGATGAACACATGACAGTACTCAATAATGTCGGAGTTTTCGATGTTTCACACATGGGCGAATTCTGGGTAAAAGGTCCCCAGGCTTTACCTTTTCTTCAAAAAATCACTTCAAATAATGTCGCCGCCTTATCAATAGGTAAAGCGCAATATACATGCTTCCCAAATGAACAGGGAGGTATTGTTGACGATTTTTTAGTATATCATTGTGAACCTGAAAAATATATGTTGGTGGTTAATGCATCCAATATACAGAAAGATTGGGACTGGTGTGTAAAAAATAATACAGAAGGAGCTACCCTTGAAAATGCATCCGATCACACTGCCCAGTTGGCAGTGCAAGGTCCCCAGGCTTTAGCTACTTTACAAAAACTAACTCCTGTTGATTTATCATCCATACCATATTACAGTTTTGTAACAGGAGAACTGGCTGGTGTAAAAGAAGTTATTATCTCAAACACTGGTTACACAGGAGCCGGTGGTTTTGAACTTTATTTCTATCCCGAATACGGAATAAAAATCTGGAACGCTATCTTCGAAGCCGGAGCAGAATACAACATCAAACCAATTGGATTAGGCGCCCGTGATACATTACGTTTAGAAATGGGATTCCCGCTATATGGCAATGATTTAGACGATACTACAACTCCAATCCAGGCAGGATTGGGATGGATTACCAAATTTATTGATGGTAAAAATTTCATAGCCCGCGATATTCTTGAAAAAGAAAAACAAAATGGGGTATTCCGGAAGTTATGTGGCTTTATTCTGAATGAGAGAGGTATACCTCGCCACGGTTATGAAATTGTAAATAATTCGGGCGAAATCATTGGCATTGTAACTTCAGGAACCATGGCGCCTTCAAGTAAAGATGGAATCGGGATGGGATATGTAAAACCAGAATATGCAACCCTGGATTCAACTATTTATATCCGCATACGAAATAAAGACTTAGCAGCAAAAGTCGTTAAACCACCTTTCAGGAAATAACTAATTATAGTTGAGACGCTATGTCTATACAGACATAGCGTCGCCTATGTTACCTTATTATATATGTTACTTTTCTTAGTTAAGCATTTGTAAATCAACGTGGATTAACTAAAAAAAGTAACATAATATTTGATTATTTTTCGTCTGAAGACAGAAACTTCAATGCCTTTTTAATTGCAAAAGCCATGAATTCGCAGTACCCTTTTCTACTGGAATATCTATTGCAAATTGAATCTTTTATCAGGTTCAACACACAGTTTTGAGATGGAGGATGTCAAAATTATCCCTATTATCATAAAACCTTTTCTGAATATTTTTGTTTGTATTAAGGGGTTATTTTGATATTTTCAAATTGGAAGCAAGTCGAAGAAAAACTTTAAAAGCATATGATGGTAAAATTAAATAAAAAAAATCGTAAAAATGAAAAATTTAAGTTTAAAAGCAATTGCATTCTTGTTGGTTACTGGGTTGCTGGCAAGTTGTGGAGGCCAGACAAAAAAACAGACTGTGAGTGAAGAAAAAAAAGATACGACGGTTGTCATTTCTTATGGTAAACCTGTTCCGAATCCGTATTTGTCCAGTGAACATTTTGCTATCACCCACTTCGATGCGGGTCAGAGCGATGCATTTCCTTATCCTATTCCTCAGGGAACGTTTAATATCGATTTAAGCAAATTTCCCCGTGTTCCAGGTGGCCCCGTGGGATTCATGCAGATGATTTCCACTGACCCCAACTATATGTGGGTTACTACAACCAGCAATGTCAATTATGTGGACATAAGCAACAACGGCTGGAAGATAGTGGCTACCATCAAAAATCCGGGATCGGCAAATATTACAGAAGAGATGCTGGATAAAGGGTTGAATGAAAAACTTACGTCTGTTGCGCAAGCCGAGCAGATTGTCTTTAAAGACTGGAAAACAACTTTCCAACAATTGGGCAATAATGTGTATATGTTCGTAGATAAGGATAATATATTATATGCCACAACAGAAACGGACATTCATGCTTATGGATTGGTCGATCCTAAAGACCCGTCAAAAGGTATAAAAATAATACGTACGCTTGATTTTAAACCCGAGTTGAAGAAAATCGGCGAAGGAAGTAAAAATCCATCATTCAAATTAATCGGCGCCAGAATATTGGGCATCAATGTTACTTATGATGGAAAAATAATCATCCTGACCGGTGGTTCTGTGTCGATCATCGATCGTGAGTTCAAAGAAAAACCTCAAACAATTTTGTTGGGCGCTGACGAATATATTACCAATGGTGCATGTGTTGACGAGAATAACGGTATCTACGTAGCCAGCGATAAGTTGATGCACAAGTTCGTGTGGACAGGCACCAAACTTTCCACCGATGAAAAAGACGGCGCATGGTCTTCGCCTTACGATTTCGGACAACAACCGCCTGCTGTTAAATTCGGTACTGGAACCGGTTCAACACCCACGCTGATGGGATTCGGCGATGAGGAAGACAAATTGGTGGTAATTACCGATGGCGCCAACCGCATGAATATTGTAGCCTTCTGGCGTAACGAAATTCCTGCTGATGCCAAACAACAACCGGGAACCAAATCCAATCGTATTGCCGGACAATTAGCCGCTACTTGCGGACTGAATCCACAACCGGAATTTATACAAACCGAGCAATCGGCGGTAGTTTGTGGCTATGGGGCTTTTGTTGTTAACAATGTTCGTCCTGAAGGAAATAAAGACAGATTGGTGGATGTACTGGCAGGTGGACCTGTGTATGCACCGCCTACAGGTTGCGAACGATTTGAATGGGATCCGAAAGCCAATCAATGGAAATCGGTTTGGACTCGCAATGATGTGGTGGCAACCAGTATGATTCCGGCAGCAAGCACAACTTCCAATATCGTTTGTGTGAATGGTTATACTGCTAAAGACGGTTGGGAATTGACCGGTATGGACTGGAATACAGGAAAAACCGTTACCCGTTATATTTTTGGTCAAAGTAATTATGGCAACGGCGCTTATGCCACCATCCAGTTCTTCCCTAATGGCGACTTGCTGTTCAACAGTGTCGGCGGACCGGTTAGGGTAAGTGTGAAATAACCTTTTCGCATTAAGAAAATCCGGTAGTTGCTATTGTAATTGCCGGATTTTTGTTTATAGATATTGAGAGATGTAAGCAATGCAACTTCCATATGCAAAAGACTATAAATTAAATTTACAATTTCTGAAATTAGATTAATGCATTAATGTATTGATTTTTCAGAATAAAATATCAGTTAAATTTACACTACTAAACGACAAAGAGATTAATATTATCCCTTTGTCGTTTTTTGGCAACTCTAAAATAAAACAAGTAAGCAGAGTGATAACCTGGATTATCAGTTATCAGTAAATCTGCCGTTATCGGTTCAGTTTAACTCCATGATTAACAGCAGAAAAAACTTCGTGTAACATGTGAATAATTACTCTGTGTAACTCCGTGTTTAAAAACTTTCAATTAGAGGCCGACTTGAGCTATTTTTCAGAAACTCAAGACGAGTTCTTAGATTTGCATTTAACTTTACTTGTTGCCTTCCAATATTCTGATGCGGGCTTCCAATTGTTCAATAATTTTTTGTTGGGCTTTTATTCCTTCAATTAAAACAGGAATTATTCCATCATAATTAACTGATTTATAACCTTCATTATCTTCAGAAACCAACTCCGGTAATACTTTTTCAACTTCTTGGGCGATGACTCCCAATTGTTTTCCTGAAGAAAATCCCATTTGAGGAAATTCATCTACTCTGAGTTCATAATTTGTTCCCTTGAGTTGGCCTATAATAGACAACGGATTGGAAATCGTAGAAATATTCTTTTTATAACGGACGTCGGAAGTCAGTAGTGTTGATCCTGCATAAACTTGAGTTCCCCTAAGAGTTCCAGCGACATGAAGTTTATAATTTGGGGATGCCGTCCCAATCCCAACATCTCCATTTTCATCCAAAAACATGTTTCCTCCAGAAGAAGAGAATTTTAACGCAGCAGCATTACTTGTTCCATTTCCTCGATAAATAGCACAAATACTTGCCGCTTCATCTGACTGATAAGTACCTAAATGGAAATCAACAATTCCTAAAGCTTCATCGGTTGTAAATCTTCCACTATCATTATAACGTCTAAAGTGTATTGTGGGTCTATTATTAACCCCCTCAAAATCAAAACTGGGTATAGCAGATGTAGAACCTCCTTTTATATGAAGAAGGGAAAGCGGAGATACTCCAATACCCAAGTAACCTGATATATATTGGTTACCTTCGACATGTAGTTTCTGCATTGGACTAGTACTTCCAATACCTAAATACCCGCCTGTTGTCAAACGCATTTTTTCTGAATTGGCTGTTATAAAAGGCAGGTCATGACTACTCTTAGTTCCAATATATTGAACTGCAGTATTGGTATTTCCTCCTAGAAGCCATGCATTATTTGTAGCAGGTGCCCAAGCTGATCCATTCCAAGTTAGTACTTGGTTTGTAGTAGCACCCATTTGATTGAGTTTGGTAGCTGTTACTGCTCCAGTTGCTATGTAATTTGATGTTATACCATAAGTTTGCAACCCAATTTGTGTCATTTCATCATCTGTAGCAACCCAAATAGGATCATAACCCTCTATCACTTTTCCATTTTCTGATGTAGTAGTCCACGTACCCACTCCATTGGCATCCGAAACAAGTATTTTTCCTGCACCTTGGGTGCCATCTACAATTTTTATTTTTCCCTGAATATGAAGTTTTTCTGTTGGATTTGATGTTCCAATACCAATGTTTCCATTATATCTTCCATATATCCAGTTCCCAATTGAAAGTTGATTGCTTTCCGTTGAAGAAGGAGTATGGGCTTGGGCCCCTATAGCTATATTGTTGTTTCCACCCATACTTGTTGCACCTGCGTCAGATCCCAAGAAAGTATTATTTTCAGCATTCGTGAGATAGTATCCGGCCTCCCCACCTCCTATTATCGTATTGTTATTTCCAGACATAATATGACGTGCAGCATTATTTCCGAATACAGTATTGTTTTCACCAGTTAATGTAGTAAAAGTATGATATCCGAAAGCAGTGTTACCATCTGTTGTTCCTATATACCCTGACTTTTCGTTATCCACTTTAAATATCAAAGGTTTATCATTGGTTGTGCCTAAAAAATTAGTATCAGAAACATTATTTCCTGATAAAGCCCAGCCAGTAGAAGATCCCGCAGCAGCAGCTTCCCATTTTGTTCCGTTCCAAGTCAGCACTTGGCCAGAAATAGTTCCATTGTCTATTTTGATACTCGGGTTACCTGTGCTGTTATCTACAGATAAAGGTCCCGTAACACCTACTGATGTTATCACCTTTACCCATTTAGTACCATCCCAATAATAAAACCCGGGAAAGATATCTGCTGATGCATTAGTGTTTGTATTATAGACAATCGTTCCGGCAAGAGCTTGTTTATCTGCCGTAGTAGTCACACTTTCCTTGAACGTTGTGGGAATCGCTGTCAGGCTGGTAATGGAAACATTAGGCAGTTTCAATCCGCCTACATATCCCGAAGAACTGTTGCTTAAATCCAAAACCGCTCCTTTTACCGGAGTTGTATCTTCTCCTATTTTTACCTGTGCCTGCGATACCTGTGTTGCTAAAAATAATGTGGCAAAAATACCAATTACCAATACTATTTTCCTGTTTGTTTTTAACGTTTTCATAATTTTTCTATTTTGTTGTGTGTGTGTTTAATTTGTTGTAATATTTTCCTTCCGATAATTGACATTATAAAGGAAATGATTTATTGCATTGAAAATCAGAAAATTATATTTTACAAAATTGGCATTAATAAAAATATAGATTGTTAAATAACATAGAATTTCAAATCAAAATTTATCTACATTATAGAAAATTATTCATAAAAAAGAATGAAGGTAATTGGAAAATATTTGAACGATATCCAAATTTTACCGGATTATGCA
>JAVBLO010000118.1:0-8376 GCA_031553415.1 Bacteroidales bacterium
AATAATTCAATTAGGGAACGATTTGAACTATTTACCCCTAAATCCCCTAAAGGGGACTTTAGCGCGTGAAAGACCGTAGTTAACTATAATTAATCACTGCCCGGCTCCCCTTTAGGGGTTGGGGGTAGATAGTTCGAGTAGAGCCCGATTTGAATATCCAGCAATACAATATTATTAATCTAAAAAAATATTTTTTATGGGTTTTCTTAAAGAATTTCAGAGTTTCGCCATGCGTGGCAACGTTATGGACATGGCTGTGGGAGTTATCATCGGAGGAGCATTCGGAAAAATCGTTTCTTCCTTAGTTGCAGATGTTATTATGCCGCCTTTCGGCGTGTTAGTTGGCGGAATTAATTTCAGCGACCTGGCCATTACAATAAAACATGCATCTGTCGATGCTGCCGGACAGGCCACTCCTGCTGTAACTATCAATTACGGGACGTTCCTTCAAACAATAATTGATTTCATTATCATTGCATTGGCTATTTTCCTAATGATAAAAGGAATCAATAGTTTACACAAGAAAAAAGAAGAAACAATTGCGGCAACACCTCCGGCTCCATCCAAAGAAGAAGTATTGCTTACTGAAATCCGTGATTTACTGAAAGAGAAGAAATAAGACTCGCACTGATTACACAAGTTAAATTTAGCCACGAATTGCACAAATTTTCACTTTTATTTTAGTGTTTATTTGTGCAATTCGTGGCTAAAATACAATTTGTGTGCGATTAAGCTAACTTAGCCAAAGCCTCTTTCACTCTCTGCATAGCCTCAACCAAATTTTCATCCGATGTGGCATAAGAAAAACGGATGCAGTTAGGTGCGCCGAAAGCAGCTCCACCAACGCAGGCAACATGACCGACTTCCAATAGATACATGGCTAAATCAGCTGAATTTTCAATTTTCTTTCCGTTATATGCTTTACCTAAATAAGCGCTACAATCGGGAAATAAATAAAATGCGCCTTGCGGATCATTTACTTTGAACCCGGAAATTTCTTTGGCTAACTTTACCATCAGGTTTTTACGGCGTTCAAAAGCGACACGCATCGTTTCCACGCATGATTGGTCGCCAAGATATGCAGCTTCTGCCGCTTTTTGAGCCACTGAATTCGGACCGGAAGTATACTGTCCCTGCAATTTGTTACATGCCGATGCAATCCATTGGGAAGCAGCAATCCATCCGATTCTCCAGCCAGTCATGGCATAACCTTTGGAAACACCATTGATAATAACTACCCTATCTCGGATGCTTTCAAATTGAGCAATACTTTCATGTTTCCCTACATAGTTAATATGCTCATAAATTTCATCGGCAATAACTATAATATTGGGATGTTCGGAAATCACATCTGCCAAACCCTGTAATTCTTCTTTCGAATAAACACTTCCTGTAGGATTGGAAGGAGAACAAAGAATCAATGCTTTGGTTTTAGGAGTGATAGCAGCTTCCAACTGAGCTGGAGTTATCTTGAAATCCTGTTCAATTCCGGCGGTTATGATTACATTAGTACCTTCTGCTAATTTTACCATCTCCACATAACTCACCCAATAAGGAGCAGGAACAATTACTTCATCTCCAGGGCCAATAATAGAAAGCAACACATTGCAAACAGATTGTTTAGCGCCATTCGAGCACACAATCTGATCAGCCTTATAATCCAAGTTGTTTTCCTTTTTCAATTTAGCAACAATCGCATTACGCAAACCCGGATATCCCGGAACCGGCGAATAAAAAGAATAGTTTTCTTCTATCGCTTTTTTTGCAGCTTCTTTGATGTGATCAGGTGTGAAGAAATCAGGTTCTCCCACACTAAGATTGATTACATCAATGCCTTGCGCTTTAAGTTCATTACTTTTTTGCGACATGGCTAGTGTCTCTGACGGAGACAAACTTGCTAAACGAGCCGAAACTTGTGACATGTAAAATACAATTTGTTAGTTAATATTCTTTTCAGGTTGCAAAAATACAAATAATTAATTAAAAGTTAAGAATTAAGAGTTAAGAATTGAGAGTTTGCTTACAATTAATTTCGCAAATCAGACCATTCTTAACTTTTAACTCTTAATTCTTAACTCTTATTTAAAAGGTGTCCCATCCGTTCTTTCTTGGTATGCATATACTTCACATTATACGGATTCGGGTCTATTTCCATAGGAACATTTTCGACTATTTGCAAGCCGTAACCTTCTAAAGCTATCCTTTTGACAGGATTATTAGTAATTAGCTTCATTTTTCCAACACCGATAGCCCGTAATATCTGGGCGCCAACACCATAATCCCGCTCGTCTGCTTTGTGTCCCAAATGCAGGTTTGCATCTACAGTATCCAATCCTTCCTCCTGCAATTTGTAAGCTTTCATTTTATCCATCAGGCCGATGCCCCTACCCTCCTGGTTCAGATAAATAATGGCGCCTTTTCCTGCTTTATCTATCATTTCCATTGATTTGTGGAGTTGTTCTCCACAATCACAGCGCATCGAACCAAAAATATCTCCGGTTGCACAAGAAGAGTGCATCCTGACTAATACCGGTTCATTTTCATCCCAGGTTCCTTTCGTTAAAGCCACATGCTCCAAGCCATTCGATCTTTGAAGAAAAGGAATGAGATTAAAATGACCATATTGAGTAGGCATGTCAACAGTCACACCTTTTTCTACCAATGATTCTGTTTTGTAGCGATAAGCTATCAGGTCTTTTATCGTGATAATTTTGATGCCAAACTTTTCCGAAACTTTCATCAAATCCGGGAGACGCGCCATTGTTCCATCTTCATTGATAATTTCAATCAACGCTCCTGCAGGATATAGTCCGGCCAACCTGGCTAAATCAATTGTGGCTTCTGTATGCCCGGCTCTTCTCAACACGCCTCGGGAGCGGGCGCGTAGCGGACTTATATGACCAGGGCGAGCTAAATCTGCAACCTTTGTTTCCAGGTTAGCCAACGCTTTGATGGTTTCAGCACGGTCATACATGGAGACTCCGGTTGTACATCCACCCCCTATCTTATCGACTGTAATCGTAAATGGAGTATCATATATTGAAGTATTCTTCGAAGTCTGCATCTCCAGCTCCAATTCTTCGCAACGTTCTTCCGTAATCGGAGCACAGAGTAATCCCCGTCCATAACTCATCATGAAGTTTACTTTTTCGGGAGTTATTTTTTCTGCGGCGATAATAAAATCGCCCTCATTTTCCCTATCCTCATCATCTACCACAATAAGGAACTTACCTTCTCGAAAATCTTCGATAGCCTCTTCTATTGTATTTAATTTGAACATTTCTTCTTTATTTCAACAAGTAATTCGTCATTGATCTTCCTTATACTCTCAATATCGCGTTTCAAATCTTTCCCCTTATATAACCCCCATAAATAAAGGAAGATACCAACAGGCAAAAACCAGAAACAAAACATTCTTACTTTAGGGTTTTTCATAAAAACAGGCTGCATGGAATTAATCACAGGATAGTCCATTAATTTTCCGATGATATAATTTTCATCAGAATTACGCAAATCCTCGATAATCTGTTCCATTTCCTCACCCAGACTTTCTATATAAGCATTATTTCCTGCATGTCTCCAGAAAGATATATAATTAAACAACTTCTTATGAGAATCCAGATATTTCGTACAACGTTCAGTCAGATCCTCAATCACCTGTATATCTTTTTCATAATCGGGAGGAGCCATAATAACCTCTTTCCGTTGGTAATTACGGGCTTCTTTCTTTCCAATCAAACGTTTGAAAAAAATCGTCCATGCATCAGCACTAAACATTACCGAGTCATTAACTGCCTTATAAGTAAAAAACATTCCCAATGAAAAAAGGAGAAAAGAACTTAACCACATACCCGCCCACACAGGCAATACACTTTGTTTTGCCAATTTCCAACCGAAAAGATCTATTGAATAATAAAATAAGAATAGAAAGACTGAGATGACAGTAGGCATACCCAAACCGCCTTTCCGGATAATGGATCCCAAAGGCGCTCCGATAAAAAGGAAAACCAAACAGGCAAAAGACAAGGTAAATTTACGGTGAAGTTCGATTTTATGTCCTATAAGCGCTTTCCGTCGATCGGTTTGAGTCATATTATTATATTGGTATTCATTCTTTATATTCTCAACCTTTGATTTTGCCGAAAGTATGATTCTTTGTTGTTGATTCAAATCCTGTTTATCAAAATAAGAATCAATATCCGTCACGGCAACCATAGTATCCTGTTTTACAGGCTGACTGGAACTATTTGGAGTTACTGCATTGTTTTTCTGAAGTACTTGCCGGTAGGTGCTCATCTGTAAACTTCTCGCAATATTTCTGTCAACACTATCATTAGCGACAGATGCAGAATCGATAAACAACCTCAAGCGATTCAGGTTTTTGGAAAAATCGCGTTCCGACATCACAGATTCATCCTGCATATTAAAATTCGCATCAAAAGCTATCAATATTTCTTTCAAACTGAATTTTTCCCTGCGGTAAGGTATCTTTTCATTCCGGTTCCGGTAAGATTGTTTTTTCAGGTTTTCAAATGATTCTCCATTATATATGGAGAGTACCAAATATTTTTTATCGTCGGAAGCTTTCAATTTGCAGGAATCAGCCAAAGTAACCCTGGCATTATCAAAGCCATCCACAAAATCATACAGCATCATATTGTGCATGACTCCGGTTTCGGGATTCTTATGGTTGATATATACATTATATCCTTTTATTTCTTTATAAAAGATTTTTTCAGGAATATCCAATTCCGGAGATTTTAGTTTAATGGAACGAACCAATGTCCACAATGTAGTTTGAACAGGAGGGAGCACATTATTTTGAAAGAAGAAAGCACCGATAGCGATAAAAATAACAAGAATAACCGTAGGGCGCATAATCCGGAGTAAAGAAATTCCGGACGCTTTCATAGCCAGCAACTCAAATTTCTCTCCTAAATTACCAAAAGTCATCAAAGATGCCAGCAATATGGCTAAAGGTAACGCCATAGGTACCAAGGAAAGTGCAGCATAAAAAAACATTTTTCCGAGCACCAAAAAATCCAGGCCTTTCCCAACCATATCATCTACATACCGCCACAGAAATTGCATGAGAACAATAAACAAGCACACGCCAAAAGTAGCAAAGAACAAAGGCAGGAAAGTTTCTATGATGAAAATATATAGTCTTTTGATGCGTAGCATATCTTCCGTTGAAATTCAGCGGACAAAGATAATTCTTTTAATGAAGAGTTAAAAGTGAAGAGTATAAGAATTAAGAATATTTTGGGGAAATTCTCAAATCCCTAATGTCCGTTTCAATTCTTTAATTTGGGAATCCCATAAAGTGATTGCATCCTCTTTTTCTTCGGGATCCGCATAATCAGTAATTTCCAGGACAATTGCGCCTGTCATTTCATCTGTATGCAGCTTAAATTCGAAATATGCTTCAGGGTTCTCCTCTTCAATCCATCTGAAACGAACCTTATTATTAGGGATTACATTTAATAATTCCGCTTCCATCGGAGACTTACCCCATATAAATATGTAAGAATTTCCATTTATTTCAACATCATCAGCAAACCATCCGGACAAACCTGTTGAAGTAGTCAAATAATTCCACAACGCGTTTTTAGAAGCCTTATCAAAGACATATTCCATGTGAATTCTCTCTTTTCTCATCATTCAAAAAATTTATTTTGGAGTGCAAGATAAAAAATAAGCTATAAATAACCAACTGTTTAGATAAAAAAACAAAAAAATGTTTGTTTTGTTCAAAATGTTATTATACTTTTGCAGCCGAAAATCGACATGGCGGGATAGCTCAGATGGTTAGAGCGCATGATTCATAATCATGAGGTCGCGAGTTCAATTCTCGCTCCCGCTACTTGAAAATCAAGGATTTACAGCAATGTGGATCCTTTTTTGTTTTTCAAATATGGGTGACTTTTGCAGGAAAGAGGCAAGTTGTGTTCTCAAATGTGTTATCCAAAATGAACGTACAAAATGCAACTATTGAGGTCATCTGTTACAAGTACAAACCTCTTAAAAACAGAGAATTACCAATTAAATTAAGAATTACAAAGAACAGAAAAAGAACTTACCTGAACATCGGAATTTCTGTAAAAGAAGAACATTGGGACTTCGAAAAAACAAACCAAAGAATAATTGCCCTAATAAAGACTTGATTTTGAACATTATTGAAACAAAAACAATTGAATACCGCAAACAAGTCTTGGAATTTCAATCAATCGAAAAAGAATTTACTACAACTCAATTAGTCAAATCTGTTAATAAGCCGTTGAATAAGTCAGAAAATACTTCGTAAGGATGAAGGGAGGAATCAACCGGCAATGAACCGGCGGCTCATCTTTGAACTGTTGGCTTTCTTCCTTTTTGTAATCTTTCCTGGGAAGAGATAATTTGACCCTCATCTCTTTCAATCCACTTGCTATAAAATGTAAAACCCCTGACTGGCAGCCACCAGTCTTCTTTCATCAGGAAACAAAATTCCACGCCTGTTATAGAGGTTAGACAATTAGATATTAGTTTACAGTAGCGGCGAAAAGAAACGCATGATTGTCTGCAAGGCCTTTTTCCACCATGGGCGGCGGGCCCATGCTTCCGGCAAGATTTCCCGGCAACCTTCCATGTCGTTCACAAAGATATTGCGGTTGCGGGCAGCTACCTCCACATCATACATAAACGAGTTGATTTCGAAATTCAGTTCCAGGCTACGGTAGTCGAGGTTCGAGGAGCCTATGACCGAAAGGTAGTCGTCGATAACCATGCTCTTGGCATGACTGAAATAGCCCTGTATCTCGTGGATGTGGATGCCTGCCGCAAGAACTTCTTCATAATTCGCTTGGATAGCCCAATCCATAAACGCGAAATCAGACTTGCGCGAGAGCATCAGCCTCACCTCCACACCACCCAGCGCAGCCGTCTTAAGCGCCCTCATCACCGGGTCGGTAGGCAGGAAATAAGGGGTCTGAATATAGATGTATTTTTTCGCGTTCTCAATGGCGCTGACCACAGCAAGGGCGTAATAGGGAAAACCTGCGTCAGGCGCTTCGGGCACAATCTGCATCAGATTCTCCGAAAATTTTTCCTGCTTAGGGAAATAATCCGCGAAACTACTTTCAGACAATTCCCCACCCGAATCGCACCACGTCTGGAAAAAGTTCATCTGAAGACCATGTACTCCTTGTCCGTGAAGGCGCAGGTGGACATCTCGCCAACGCTGCGTCTGGCTGGTAATATTCATTCCCCCAACATATCCCACCCGGCCGTCGATAACCACCAGTTTGCGGTGGTTGCGGTTGTTGAGGCTGCGGTGAATGCTCGACAGGGAGAGTTTGAAAAATGGATTGACTTCCACCCCGCTATCGCGCATTTTGTTGTAATACGTGGGCAGGATATCAATGTTGGCAATATTGTCATAGATGAAGCGCACCTTAACTCCCCCGGCGGCTTTGTGCATCAGTATCTCGCGGATGCGGCGGCTGATCTCGTCCCTGCGGAACAGGAAATACTCGAAATGAATGTGATCCTTCGCGTTTTCGAGGTCTTCGATCAGCATTTCCAGCTTACGGTTGCCGTCGGTGATGATCTCTACCCGGCTGCCGTAAAGCACCCGTGAGTGGTTGTTACCCGCCAGCAGCGTCACAAGGCGGTGGTACGAGGGTTCAATCCGGTTGAAATGCTCGTCGAACTCCTTAGTGTAAGCTTCCACATTGTCTGACAGTAGCGGAATCACTCTTTCAAAAAATTTCTGACGGTTTTTCTCTGTGTCACCGATACGCCTGCGGTCAAAACCGAACACATAATACAGAATCACTCCCAGTACCGGCAGGAAGACGATCAGCGCCAGCCATGCCAGCGAATTACCCGGATTCGAATTCGAGCGGTCCGTAACAATAATCAGCAACGTGATCACAAGCAGCAGCACATAGCATCCCGTCAGTATCCATTGGAGTATTTCCATCGGTAACTATCTTTTGGTAACTAACCTTTTGACCCCTTTCAACAGCTCCATGACAGGCAACGGAGCCAGCGACAAGCCAACTACCCACCACCATTGCGTACCGGTAAGCGTAGTCAGGTGGAATACGTTGTGCAGGGCGGGAATCTCAAGTACGGTCAGCATCAGCGCGCACACCAATAAGATGGCTCCGAGCAGGTGTTTATTGCTGAACATATTAGCGAATGCCGAACGGTAGGTCGAACGAACATTGAACACGTGAGTCATTTGCGAGAAGGCCAGCACGGCGAAAGTCATAGTCTGGGCGGCTTCAATGCTGGTCTGCATCCCGATGCGGAACGCGGTCAGAGATAACAAGCCAATCATGGCGCCTTGCAGGAACACACGTGTGGAAAATGTCCGGTTCATGATGC
>JAVBLO010000132.1:0-19983 GCA_031553415.1 Bacteroidales bacterium
GCCCCGGAATACAACTAAGTCTCTTCTGAAAGGAGGGGGTAAGTTTTGAGATTAACAATGAATAAAACGTAATATGCAGATTGATAGCAAAAAACAGTCCGAAAGTGGCAGATTTTTGACTTTAGTCGGTCAGTAGTGATAATTTATTCAAAATAAACGTCAGTAAAACGTCAGTATTACAAAGCAAAAGAGGTTAGATTTGTAGTCTAACCTCTTGATTCTCAGCAGTCGGGGTGATACGATTCGAACGTACGACCACACGCCCCCCAGACGTGTACTCTAACCGGGCTGAGCTACACCCCGTTCTAATTTTGAGATTGCAAAAGTAATGGTTTTTCTCAATATTGACAAATTTTTCAACTGGAAAATTACTTTTTGTATTGTTATTATTGACTCCCAATGATGCGCCGGGCTGTAACATACCGGATTCTATAATAAGGCAATTCACTGTTATCGACTTTTACCCCAGTACTTGCCGCATGTATAAAATTAAATTCTCCACCCCTATCCGCCTGAGTAACAATACCTACATGACCAATTTCCTTCGATTTACTATTTTTCCCTTTGAAGAAAACCAAATCACCTTTTTGTAGTTTTGTTTTTTCGACTTTAGCCCCTGCTTGGGCTTGTTCTTTGGTTGAACGAGGCAATGAATATCCTATTTTTTTATATACAAATTGGACATATCCGGAACAATCAAATCCTCTTGGGGTAGTTCCCCCATATAAGTATGGAGTATTAACACATTTGTAGGCAAATTCAATCAACTCTTTGGCTTCTTTTTCTGACTTCTTTTGGGCAGCCTGTTTTGACGTTGAACAACTTCCTAATAGAACAGAAATAAAAATGATGCAGATAATTTTTTTCATGAAATCAAGTATCATTTGGTAAATGTACCAAATAAATTGACATAAAAAAAGAGTGAACCAGATTCACTCTCTTGATGACTTTTAGCGAATACTAATTTATTCGCTGGGACTGAATGCTAAGTAAAAATTCAGGCAACAGAAACAAATATTTCTTTGTCTTTTTCTACTACTACGACTTTATCTTCTCTTGCCAACCAACCAAGAGCAGCATACAAATCTTTTTCAGCAAGTTTGGTCACTTTTTTCACATCTTTCAGATTCATCTCTCCATTTCCATTTAATGCGTTCCAAACAATACCAGCATTACTTCCAAATTTTTCTTTCATTTTTCTACATTTTTTGATTAAAAATATGAATGGCGTAAAATTTATATCCATCCACCAATAAATTCGATGCAAAGTTAAGCCTTTTTTATAAAAAGAAGAAATGTTTTATGTTTAAAAACATGTTTTTTATGTTTTTATAGACTCTTAGTATTCGTTTTTAATTTAAATCGATGAATGACTAATAACAATAATTCTAATAACAGACAGAATCCAAATGTCAAAAGGATAGACCGTAAAGCTCCCGTATTTTGTACCCAATATGCAAATCCAATAATAAGAACATTAGCCAAAACAAGCATTAATACAGCTTGCCAGTGAGGCAATCCTAAATCTAATAAACGATGATGCACATGATTTTTATCTGCTTTAAATGGAGATTGCTTACGAAAAACCCTCATGGCAAAAACCGTAAGCATATCAATAATAGGGATGGCAATTACTCCTAATGCGATAGTTACAGGCATCGTTATTGTAAAGAAAGAACCATTAATATGATCAAGTTGTATTACACGTAAAGATATACAGGCAAATATAGTTCCCATAAACATGGAGCCTCCATTTCCCATAAATATTTTGGCTGGTTGCCAGTTAAAAATAAGGAACCCGACTAAAGCGCCGGCAACACTTACGCATAATAATGCCCACAACCATTCACCAACATCATAAAACATGATGCCAAAAACCAAAGTGCCTAATAATGACAAAGAACTTAACAAGCCATCTATTCCATCAATCATGTTATATGCATTAATACACGCAACAATGAACACTGAAGTCAGTCCAAAACTTACCCAGTAAGGAAGAACATCAATATAAAAAATGCCATACAGCCTTGGGATGCGAATATCTGTAATATATATAATAAAGAAAGCACAAAGAAATTCATAAATGAACCTTCTCCATGCATGAACCGGTTCCAAATCGTCCTTTAAACCGACAAAAAACAACAGTATGGAAATCGAGAACAGTTTGTCAGGACGAGGGCCATTAGTATAATCGCTAAAAGCAAAATAAGTGAACATTGAAGCTATAAAGACACAAATTCCCCCCAAATTGGGAACAGATTTTTTATGTATTTTCCTCCCTCCTACTGCAGTATCAACAATTCCATGACGGCTCGAAAAACCAATAACATGGTCTGTTGAAAAAACTGAAATAATCACACTTATAGTGAATGCAAGCAGCATTTTTTCATCATTGTACATCTTTGCTCTTTTTTATTTTATTTTCCCGGTAAAGTAATTTAGGAACTGTTTTAAATATCAGCCAACACCTTCCGATTTGTTTTTTAGGTTCACTGAAAATGCGGTGTATCCATTCTATTTTGCATTTAATCATCCATTCAGGTGCGCGTTTATGACCAGACAAACCTGAAAAAAATTTGAATGCAGCTCCAACTCCAACACAAACACCCCTGTTGAGATATGGTTTCAAATTATACATGAAAATTTCTTGCTTAGGCATCCCTAACGCTACCCAAACAATATCAGGATTTTCTTCGTTGATAGAGTCTGCAATTTCCTTATAATCAAATGATTCCACTGGTCTAAAAGGCAAGGATACAAACTGCATATCCAATATTTTCGGATCGATTTTGGATATATTTTCACGAAGAGGCTTCAAAATAGCATTGGAAGTACCAAGGAACATCATCTTGTATTTTTTTTCATGTATAACACTTGAAAAAAAATCACTTCCAGAAAGCTGTTCCCTTTCAATATCATAAATCCATTTGAGGAAAAGAGGTACCCAACCACTGTCACAAGTAACAATATCAGCTTCGTCCAACACTTTCCTTAATAAAGGATAGTTTTGAGACATAGACAAAGTCACTCCGTCGGCCACACATACATACCCCTTGGCTCCAGATTGAACCAGACTGTCAATTGTATTATAAACAACAGACTTATCAAATTCATAAGATATTCCAAAATATTTTTCCACTTCTGATGCGTGTATTTGCGGCAAAAGTACAAAAAAAAACTTACCTTTGCCCAAATTTCGAGAAATGAATTTTAATCTTCAACATACGGACCCTCAATCCAATGCACGGGCAGGACTTATTACAACTGACCATGGTGAAATTGAAACTCCGATTTTCATGCCGGTTGGTACCCAGGGAACTGTTAAAGCTGTTCATTTTTCAGAATTAAAAGAGGATATAAAGGCTCAAATTATTTTGGGTAACACTTATCACCTTTATCTTCGTCCGGGAATTGATGTTTTGGAAAAAGCAGGTGGATTACACCGATTTAACAGCTGGGATAAACCTATCCTGACTGATAGCGGTGGTTTTCAGGTGTTTTCATTATCTGAAAACCGTAAATTAAAGGAAGAAGGCGCCGAATTCCGTTCACACATTGATGGTTCCAAGCATTTATTCACACCTGAGTATGTGATGGATATCCAGAGAAGTATCGGTGCAGATATTGTAATGGCTTTCGATGAATGCACTCCCGGCGATGCAGATTATAATTATGCAAAGCAATCATTGGAGCTCACAGAACGATGGTTAGACCGTTGCATTCAAAGATTCAATGAAACAGAATGCAGATATGGATATTCCCAAAGCCTTTTTCCTATTGTCCAGGGATGTGTATATCCGGATCTGAGAATCAAGGCTGCTGAAAATATTGCCTCAAAGAATGCGGATGGAAATGCCATCGGTGGTTTGGCAGTTGGAGAACCCGTTGAAAAAATGTATGAAATGATTGAAGTAGTCAACGAAATACTACCCAAAGACAAGCCCAGGTATTTGATGGGAGTCGGCACTCCTGCTAATTTACTGGAAGCTATTGAACGTGGAGTAGATATGTTTGATTGCATCATGCCCACGCGCAATGGCCGTAACGGACAAATATTTACAAAGGAAGGCATTATGAATATGCGTAATCAAAAATGGGAATATGATTTTTCGCCATTGGAAGAAAATGGCGCATCTGTTGTTGATAGCATATATTCAAAAGCATATCTCCGCCATCTGTTTAAAGTGGATGAAATACTCGCATTACAAATAGCTTCCATACACAATCTTGCTTTTTACCTTTGGTTGGTAAAAGAGGCCCGTAAGCATATTATTGAAGGTGATTTTTCTTCATGGAAAAGAATGATGGTACCCAAAGTGCAAAACAGGATATAGGATAAGATTAATGAAGATATTAGGATTAAAAACGATAGACATCTATATTATCAAGAAATTTCTTGGTACATATTTCTTTTCCATTCTATTGATTATTTCTGTTTCTGTTATGTTCGACTTTAATGAAAAAGTTGATTATTTCATTAAAGGGACAGTAACTGTGAAAGAAATTATTTTTGATTATTACCTGAACTTTATTCCTTATTATGCCAATTTATTCAGTTCTCTCTTTACGTTTATCTCCGTCATATTTTTCACATCCAAATTAGCCGATAATTCCGAAATCATTGCAATACTATCAAGTGGAGTCAATTTCAGCCGGCTGATGCGGCCTTATATGATTTCTGCTTTTATTATCGCTTTAACCACATTTTTACTCGGAAGTTTTGTAATACCTCCTGCTAATGTTACACGAATCGATTTTCAAAATAAATATATCAGGAACAAAAAAGTAGATTTCGCTTCCAATATTCAATTTGAAGTAGAACCCGGATTAATCGCTTATTTTGACACTTACGATGCGGATTCAAAGAGAGGTATGCATTTTTCTTTAGACAAGTTTGACGGGAAAGAACTGATATCAAGATTAACAGCCAAAAGTATTGTATATGATTCTGCATACCATTGGACAATAAACAATTATATGGTTCGAAACTTCGTTGGAATGAAAGAAGAAATCAAAGAAGGCGAAAAAATGGATACAACATTGAGAGTAATACCTTCCGACTTTCTGATTTCTGTAGATGATTGTGAACAGATGTCTACTCCTGCTCTTTGGAAATATATAAACAGGCAAAAACAGAGGGGAATCGGCAACATCCAAAGTTTTGAGATAGAGTATCATAAAAGATTTGCAATGTCTTTTGCGGCTTTTATTCTGACAATAATCGGGGCATCTCTTTCTTCGAGGAAAATTAAAGGAGGAATGGGTTTTAATATAGGTATGGGATTACTGCTCAGTTTTTCATACATCCTGTTTATGCAAATTACATCTTCTTTTGCGATTTCCGGTACCGTCAGCCCATTTGTTGCCGTTTGGATTCCCAATATTTTATATAGCTTTATTGCTGCTTACCTGTATACAAAAGCTCCCAGGTAATTCTTTCAACATCGTAATTTCACAACAACCATATTATTTAAAAGAAAAAATCCAAAGGATTTTCATGTTTATAGCAATGATATCCTCATTCACAATTCGATTCCAAAGGAATCGTATAATGTCTAATATGCATCTTTCTATAAACATGAAATGCCTCCGACATTAAAGATTCAAGCTATAATTAAAACAAAAAAACGGCTGATTATTTTGTAAAACCAGCCGCTTTATGTTTCTATTATGTCCTACGAAATATCACATCCCAAAACTAATTGTACCTATATACTCGTAAATACAACTCAATATACCTACTACAAAAACACCAATGGTACACAAAACCAAGCTCGTTTTGTTGTATCTATCTGTCATAAACCAGCCAACAGCACTTTCCTCCCCTTCTTTAATAAACATGGCTTTGATTATTAAAAGGTAGTAGAACAAAGAAATAACGGTATTCAACAAAGCAATAAATACGAGTAAGTATTGTCCTTGTGCTGCTGCAGCCATGAAGATGAAGAACTTGCTGAAAAATCCTGCAAATGGTGGAATACCTCCTAATGAGAACACTGCCAACATCATCACAAAACTTAATTTAGGATTGGTTTTGTATAATCCGTTGAATGCGGCAATTGAAGTGTCTCCTCCGTTTTTGTTTTCTACAGCTGATATAACACCAAAAGCAGCCAGGTTAGAAAATACATATACCAATATAAAATAAACCATGGTAGTCATCCCTTGTGGTGTTCCGGCAATGATTCCCAATAAAATATACCCGGCTTGTGAGATAGAAGAAAAGGCAAAGAACCTTTTAATATCTTTCTGGCGAATGGCAAATAAGTTTCCGACAGTAATCGTGATAACAGATAACCACCAAAGGATTTCATGCCAAACGACTTCTATATTGCCAAATACTTTATATAATGCGAAAATCAAAGCAAATGCGGCTGCTCCCTTCGATACAACTGAAAGATATGCTGTAACACTTGTTGGAGCTCCTTCGTAAACGTCGGCAGTCCACAAATGGAAAGGAACCAATGATAATTTGAATGCCAGACCGGAAAAGAAAAATACAAAACCAAAAATAACCAATGGCTCGCCGATTACATTAGCTGTCATGTCAGAAAAATACATGGTACCGGTAGCACCATAAAGGAATGACAAACCAAATAACATGATACCTGACGAAAGCGCCGACACCAAAATATATTTAGCACCTGCTTCTGCCGACTTTTCTTTGTATTTATCAAATGCTGCCAAACATGCCAATGGCAATGATGCAGTTTCCATACCAATATATAACATCATGAAATTTCCTGCCGAAACCATCAGGTACATTCCCAGAAGAGTCACCAATGTAATCGTAAAAAATTCTCCCCGTTTATGCACCGTATCATTAGCTTTTAACCAACCGTCAGTTTGAAGCAAAACAATTAATGTTGCTATATTAAGAATGTTTTTCATCAGGATAGTCATATCTGAAGAAATATACATTCCTCCAAAAGCATCTCCTGTCGGTATCAAAAAGGAATTTAAAATTCCACATCCGGTACTACAATCACTGCAGAAAGACTGACCTAAAATATAAGGCATCAAACCGAGTATTGTATGGACCATAAATAATGCGCAGGCTACCGGTAAAAACTGTTTTTTTCCTTTTTCCGAACAAAAAACATCATATAGAAATAAGATGACGAATACAACCATCAAACTTATTTCCTGCTTCATCAATAAAAAATTACTGAAATCCATATTATATTGCAAGTTTTTCTATAATTGGCAACAAACTGTTATTTATTATCTGAGACACTCCAAACGGATACATCCCCATAGCTGTGATCGCTAAAATCAAACCGACTGCCGATACTTTTTCATACCAGGCTGCATCGGGCAATCCAATGTGATGTTCATCCTGAACCGGACCATATAATATTTTTCCTACCGTACGCAAGATATACACTGCTGTTATTACAATCGAACAGCAAGCTGCTATTGTTAAAACACGATGGAACACATCAGCATGTTGGAATGAACCTACAAAGATTGTCATTTCTGCAACGAAACCGCTCAATCCCGGAAGACCTAATGAGGCCAAACCGGCAATCACATAACATACAGAAGCAAACGGCATGATTTTCATCAAACCACCCATTTCGCGGATGTCGCGGGTATGAGTACGCCCATAAATTAATCCGATTAAGGCAAAGAACAAGGCTGTCATCAAACCGTGTGAAAGCATTTGCATGATGGCTCCTGTCATGGCAGTCTGGTTCATCATCAGAATAGCAAACAATACCAAACCACAGTGACTTACTGAAGAATAAGCATTGATATATTTCAAGTCGGTTTGAACCACCGCACTGAAAGCGCCATAAACAACGCTGATACCTGTCAGTATTAAGAAAATCCATCCTAATTCATGAGCGGCTTCCGGCATTAAGTACATAGCAACACGGAAACATCCGTAACCTCCTAATTTCATTAAAACCCCGGCGTGAAGCATGGACACTGCTGTCGGCGCTGATGCGTGACCATCCGGAGACCATGTATGGAAAGGGAACAAAGCTCCCAAAACGCCAAATCCTAAGAAAGTTGCAGGGAAAATCCAACGTTGGTGTTCGATAGGAATGTGTAAATTCCGGGCAATTTCCAGCAAGTTCATAGTTGTATGACCGGAAGTATAATAGATTCCCATAATTCCTATCATAAGGAATGCAGAACCACCCATCAACATCAAAGTCAGCTTCATGGCAGAATATTCTTTCCGGCCGGTTCCCCATAATCCAATTAACAAATACATTGGTATCAGGGCTACTTCATAAAACATGAACATGGTGAACAAGTCTATGGAGATAAAGAAACCGAATACTCCGATGGAAAGCAAGCAATACCACAGGAAAAACTCCTTAGCCATATTCATATTCCATGATGAGAAAACTCCTGTGAAAACAATAATCGAGGAGAGTATAATCATCATGACCGAAATGCCATCGACACCTACCGTATATGCAATGTTCAAAGGAGCATACCACACTGTACTTTGCACAAATAACATTTCTTCACTTGAAACAGCTCTTTGTTGAATAAACATTACAGTCAACACTCCGGCTAAAACCAGTAATGCTGAAGCTCCCGTAATCATCACCGCTCTTATTTGTTGCATGCTTTTACAAACAAACAGGAACAACATCATTAATAACGGAACCAGTACAAATAAAGATAGAATATTCATAATATTTTGAGAATTAAAAATTAAAAATTAAAAATTAAAAATCAGTATGTTATACAAGACAATTCTTAAAATTTAATTCTTCATTTTTCATTTTTCATTTTTAATTTCTATAAAAACAACGCTAATGCAGCTATCACTATTGAACCCACAACAAATACCCACGCATAAAACTGTACTTGACCGGATTGTAATCCTTTGATGGCAGCAGATGCTTTTTGTGTAGACCAGGCCAAACCGTCCATTGAAGCATCAATGATGTGGCGATCAAACCATTTAATGGGTTCGCATATCATTTTGAAAATCACACTTTTAGTGATAAACATCCAAACTTCATCCAAATAGAATTTGTTAAGTGTAGCAGTATACAATCCACCCAATGACTTAGCCATTTGAGCAGGTTTATCACTCCCTTTGGCATATAATATGGTAGCCAAAGTAATACCGATAACTGCTACCCCGATTCCCATTCCGGCAATACTCCAATCAATACTTGCAGCGAAAGGCATATTATCACTACTGATAAATTCCGGGAAATGGATAAATCCGGTTGTACATGACAATACAGCTAAGAAAACCAACGGGAAAGCCATTAAAAAAGGTGATTCATGTGGCTTGTGATGTTCTGAATAAGTTTTTTCTTTTCCCCAGAAAATATTGTAATACAAACGGAACATATAGAAAGCTGTCAAACCTGCAACCACCCAAAGTGTCCAGAAAATAATAGGATCATGGTGATGTGCGGCAGCTAATATTTCATCTTTACTAAAAAATCCGGAGAAAGGAGGAATTCCGGCAATCGCCAAACAAGCTATCAAAAATGTCCAGCTACTGATAGGCATATATTTATGCAAACGACCCATGTCTTTCATTTCATTGCTGTGAACAGCATGGATAACCGAACCAGCTCCAAGGAACAACAAGGCTTTGAAGAAAGCATGTGTAAATAAATGGAACATGGAAGCCATGTATCCTAAACCATCGTGTCCGCCATATTCCGAAACTCCCAAAGCAACCATCATATAGGCAATTTGGGAAATCGTAGAGAAAGCGAGTACACGTTTAATATCTGTTTGAACGACAGCTATAACAGCGGCAAACAAAGCGGTAAATGCACCGATATAAGCAATCATTGTCAATACTTCGGGAGAAGCAAAGAAATAAACAGGGAACAAACGGGCAACCAGATAAACTCCGGCAACAACCATGGTTGCAGCATGGATTAATGCAGAAACCGGTGTCGGACCCTCCATCGCATCAGGCAACCAAATGTGTAAGGGGAACATAGCCGATTTTCCGGCGCCTCCCATAAAGATTAAAGCTGTAGCCCATGAAGCTACTGATAATCCCATGAATGATAGTCCTGCAGTAGAGTTTACAACCAGTGAAGCTTTATCAGCTGTCAATGTAGCGAAGTCAAACGTTCCTGAATAATATGATAATAATAAGATACCAACTAAAAATCCTAAATCGGCAAAGCGGGTAACAATAAATGCTTTTTTAGAAGCTGCCACTGCCGATGGTTTTGTATAATAAAATCCGATAAGGGAATATGAAGAAACACCTACCAATTCCCAGAAAATATACATTTGGAAAATATTAGTGGCAACAACCAATCCCAACATGGAAAAACTAAACAAGGAAAGGAATGCATAATAACGTTGGAATCCTTTTTCCCCGTGCATATATCCTAAGCTGTAAAGATGTACCATCAATGAAACGGTAGTGATAACCACCAACATCATAACGGAAATCGGGTCTAACAAAATTCCCAAATCAATATGCAGTTTATCGGTAAAACGTAACCATTCGAAAGAAACAGGAATAATTTCCTGAAATGCACCGTTCACTTTTCCCGCTCCGAAGAAATATTGAAAAGCAACCATATACGAAAGCACAGCAGCGAAAGCCATACCTACTGTACCAATGATTCCTGCTACATTCGGCTTCATTTTATGCCCGGTCAATCCTAAAAATAAGAAGAGGATAATAGGCGTGAGTAAAATTAATAAGCTGTATTCCATCTTAATTCTTCATTTTATTGATGTTACGGACATTAATATTGCCGACTTTTCTGTATACATTAATAATGATTGCAATGGCGATAGCAGTTTCTGCTGCTGAGATTGCAATTCCGAACAAAGTAAAGAACATACCTTCCATTTGCCCGGGATAGAGGTAACGGTTGAATACGCTGAAATTGATTTCAACCGAATTCAAAACCAACTCTATGGAAATCAATACTGCCAACATGTTTTTCCTCGAAATAAATCCATATATTCCGATAAAAAACATCAGCGTACTGACTACTAAATAATGCTCCATTGGGATCATAACTCAATTATTTAATGTGCCAATGTGCCAACGTGCCAATTTTAGGATGCCTTTTATTGGCATATTGGCACATTGTCGCATTGTGTAATTATTATCTTTTCCTTGCGATTAAAATACCTCCGATAATACATGCTAACAATAAGACACTCAATATTTCGAAAGGCAGTAAATATTGATATTTACCTGTTCCCATTAGTGCATGGCCAATTACTTTCATATTGATTTCCTGATCGCCAAGCATAGTAGTATTATCTACATTATAAACAAATTGATGTTTGATTATAGCAAATGCTGTGATCGCAACCCCGGCTACTGCTGCCAGGATTCCGAAGAATATCTTTCTCTTCATGTGAGGTTCCATCTTATCTCCCTTATTGCTCGTAAGGAAAATCGCAAAAATAAATAAGACTACAACACCTCCTGCATACACCGAAATTTGAACAGCCGCCAGAAAATGGTAATTCAATAGCAAATACAAGCCACCTGTTCCAATCAATACAAACAACAAATAAGTAGCCGCCCTCAATATTCTTTTAGAGGTAACTGCCATTACCGACATTGCTAACATGAATGCGGAAAGGGCATAGAAAATTATTAAGTTTACTGATGAATCCATTTTCTTTAATTGTCAATTGAAACTTTTTTCTCTTTTTTCATCAAGGACGAACCTTCTTTATTCAGTCGCACGTTCAATTTTGAACGGGTATACATTGCATGCTCAAAGTTCTGTGACCATTCAATCGCATCCTGAGGACATGTCCAAGTACAAAGAGAACAAAACGTACAGCATCCTAAATCATACATATATTTATCCAGTACTTTTTTCTCCTTACCGGTTTCTTCGTCTATTTCTTTCTTACTTGTAATTTGAATGGTTCCATTAGGACAATTCGTCATACAAATCATACAAGCAGTACATTTATGCTGGTTATTCTCATCATGAGGCATCACCAATTGTCCGCGCATCCTATCGAAGGCTTCTTTCTTTCCTCTGTTTTCAGGATATTGTTCAGTTACCTTTGGGCGGATAAAGTTCTTCATCGTAATATACATCCCCTGCAAGAGGCGGAATATACCGGCAAAGATGTTTGATATATAATTAAGTAGTTTCATGAATTATTTAATTAAGAGTTAAGAATTAAGAGTTAAGAGTTAAGAAATCGAGTGTAAACCAACTCTTAACTTTTAATTCTTAGTTCTTAACTTTTATATTACGCAAAGCGCCATTAATAAAATGTTTACTAAACTTATCGGCATTAATATCTTCCATTCAAGATTCAATAACTGGTCGATACGTAAACGTGGGAATGACCAGCGAACCCATAAAGCTAAAAATACACATATTGCTGTTTTACCGAAGAACCAGATAAATGAAGGAATATAATCCATATACTGGTTGAATGTTTCCCAGCCCGGAATATGCAATGGCATCCATCCACCGAGGAACATAGTTGCGGCAATGGCGGCAACAATAAACATATTCAGGTATTCTGCCAAATAGAAAAATCCAAACTGTATACCAGAATATTCTGTGTGGTAACCAGCTGTCAATTCCGATTCTGCTTCAGGAAGGTCAAACGGACCACGGTTAGTTTCAGCATGTCCTGCAATCAGGTAAATCACAAAAGCAATAAAAGCAGGAACATGACCTTTGAATATGAACCACATTTCTGCCTGTTGATTGACTATTTCCGAAAGTTGCATTGTACCCGAAAGGATTACAATAGCCAATAACGAAAGTCCGCACGATAATTCATAGCTGATTAATTGCGCACCGCTTCGCATGGCTCCAATCATGGTATATTTGTTGTTACTTGACCATCCGGCCAATAATATACCGACAACACCAAGTGAAGATACTGCCAATAAATAAAATACACCTATGTTAAAATCAACTGCGTGTAAACCTTTAGCAAAAGGCAATGCACCAAATGTACAGATAGATGCAATAATGACTAAGAAAGAGGCTATACGGAACAACAAAGGATCAGCCCTGTCGATTTTGATTATCTCTTTCAATAAAATTTTGACCATGTCGGCCACACTTTGCAGCAATCCCCATGGGCCTACCCGGCTTGGTCCGATACGACACTGGAAGAATGCACAAACTTTACGCTCGACATATATCAGTAAAAGAGCCAATACCGCATACACTGCCAGAATTACCAGCCCTATGAGTACGAACTCGATGAATAAAGTCCATCCTTCGCTTAAATAAGTGCGAAGGAACTGGTCTATCCCGGATGTTACTATTGCGAAATCAAACATAATTTTTATTGAGTTAAGAGTTAAAAGTTAAGAATTAAGAGTTAAAATCGCGTATAACCAATTCTTAACTCTTAATTCTTAACTCTTAACTATCTATCTATACACGGTATTACATAATCTAACGATGCTCCAATCATAATCAAGTCTGCAACTTTTGAGTCAACAGCCGTTTCGTTCAACGCATTTACCAGCGTTAAACAAGGGGAACGGAACTTGATTCGATAAGGCGATTTATCTCCTTTACTATTGATATACACATTAAATTCTCCACGGGCATTTTCGACACGTTGGAAAAATTCTCCTTCCGGCAAACGGATAATGGCTTTTGCTTTAGCAGCATAAGGTCCGTCGGGAATGTTATCTATCAATTGTTCTATGATGTCAAGCGATTCTTCTATTTCGTCCAAACGGATGACATAACGGTCGAAAGTCAGTCCATCCTGGCGCAAAACTTCTTTGAAATTGGCGTGACGGTAAGCAGCATAAGGCTCTATTTTGCGTACGTCATTACTCCAGCCGGATGCTCTTCCTGAAGGCCCTGTAGCTCCTAATGAAATAGCAGCTTCTTTGCTTAAGTAACCAACCCCTTCCATACGGTCGCGGGCGATTGGGTTACCTGTGAAAAGAATATGATGTTCTTTCAACATCTTGCGCATGTATTTTATAAACTCCTTGACACAGCGTTGGAAATTCGGATGAATATCCTGGGCAACTCCACCTATTACGTTGTAGTTAACCATCAAACGGCCACCGGCAGTTTCTTCGAAAATATCCATGATTTTTTCACGGTCACGCATACCATACACGAAAGCCGTGATAGAACCCATATCCATTGCCATACATCCCCAACCGAGTAAGTGGGAAGCAACACGGGTTAATTCGTCAAAAATAGTACGGATATAATGTGCCCGCATAGGAACATCCATTTCCAATGCGTTTTCACAACACAAACATACAGCATGACGATTAATTGTTCCGGAAAGATAATCCAACCGGTCTGTGAGGTGAAGGATTTGAGGATAAGTATAAGCCTCGCTCATTTTCTCAATTCCTCTATGAATGTACCCGAAATTCGGATCTATTTTCTTGACAATCTCACCTTCCAAAGAAACGCGGAGGTGAAGAACCCCATGGGTAGCAGGGTGTTGAGGTCCGAAGTTGACAATATATTCTTCTTTTTCAAAAAGCTTATGAGTTGTCTCAACCGGTTGTCCCATTTTAAGTTCAATGGTAGGAACAGTTTCCATATCTGAAATCTGTTCATTATCGAACGGAACCGGATTGATTGCCGGATCTGCATTGTAATCTTTGCGCAAAGGATGGCCTTTCCAATCTGAACGCAAGAAAAGGCGGCGCATATCGGGATTATTAATAAATTTGATTCCAAAGAAATCATATACTTCACGTTCGTATAATCCTGCCGACATCCATAAATCATGAACAGAATATAATGTAGGATTCTCTTTATTGGAAGTTGATGTCTTTAATGCGATTAAATAGGAAGGAAACTGTGTACAACAAAGGTAATAAATCACACCCAAACCTCCATCGCCATAATCCATACCAACAATATCCATCAGGAAATCGAAAGATGTACCATCTTCATACCTGAGCATTTTGGCAGTTTCATACAGATTATCTTTAGGAACGGTAACAGTAATTATTTTCCCCTTTTCTTCTATGGTAGCAAAGCTGAGAGCCGCAAGTTTTTGTTTAACTATTTCCATTTCCGGCCTCCTTTTCGTTTAATTGTTTTTGTTCTTCAGCCAATTCTACTTTAGGCTGGTTTGGCAATTTAAAAAACTCCTGGACTTTTATTTTCCTTGCCAACTGCATCATGCCATAAATCATTGCATCCGGGCGTGGAGGACATCCGGGAATATAAACGTCGACCGGGATAATCTGGTCAACTCCCATTACAGTATGGTAAGAACTTTTGAATGGACCGCCACTAATTGCACAACTTCCAAAAGCCATTACGTATTTAGGTTCAGCCATCTGGTCGTACAAACGTTTAAGAACCGGAGCCATTTTATGAACAATAGTACCGCAAACAAAAACCACGTCGGCCTGACGCGGACTATTACGGGTCACCTCCCAACCGAAGCGGGCGAAGTCATAACGGGCTGCACCAAGACACATAAATTCAATACCGCAACAACTGGTAGCAAATGTCAATGGCCAAACAGAATTGGAGCGTCCCCAGTTAATCAGATCATCTATCTTGCCTACAAAAATATTTACACCATTCCGGCGCAATTCTTCCACATATTCTTCGAGGTATTCATTTTCCTTAAAATCCTCGTATTTCATATTGCGGATATATATATCTTTTACTTCCATTTCAAAGCTCCTTTCTTCCAGGCGTATGCCAATCCAAGCGCCAATATTACTAAAAAGAATGATACACAAACCAATCCTTGCGCTCCCAGGTCTTTCATAATGACAGCCCACGGGAATAGGAGAACAGTTTCTACATCAAACACTAAATATAAAATAGCAAAAAGATAATATCCCACTCTGAACTGCATCCAGGAAGTACCGCGGGTAGGGATTCCACATTCATAAGGTTCTCCTTTGAGGGGATTGGTAGAGGTTGGCGCCAGTAACTTCGCAATCAGCAAAGCTGCCACTACCATGAAAATTGCCGTAATCAGTACGACTAAAAATAAGGCCGAATTACTCATATTTTTTGAGTTGAAAATTGAAAGTTGAATATTTAATGTTAAAAAAGCATTAAAGTTTCAACTGTAATATTAAAGAAATTTTTCCTCAATTTGGGCGCAAAAGTAAGAACTATTTATTGGTATCGCAAATAATAATCAATTTTAATTTTGTTAAATTCCCTTAGGGGTAACTATTCAGCCCCTCTTACAGAGTTCAAACAATAAAAAACGATTTTAAATACTAAACAGTTTTTTCCTCCGTTATATTATTCAATCACTACTGACCGACTAAAATATTAATTAAACAACCACCCCCAAAGGAGGTGGATTTAATAAACAATGAAGGCATAGCCTTCAGAGCGCCCATTGAAGTGATGCGTACCTAGTCAAACAAACTGAAGTGACGACCGTTGGTTTCCTCTTTTTTGTCTTGGTCTTCCTGATACTGAACATAACGACGAATCATGTCTTCGTTCAGTCCTACAGTATTGACGAAATAGCCCCGAGACCAAAAGTGATTGCCCCAATAGGGCTTCTGTTTCATTTGTGGATAACTCTTGAACAACTTGATTGCTAGTTTCCCTTTAAGAACACCCATCAACTCGGATACAGAAACTTTTGGAGGAATCGAAACCAACATGTGAATGTGGTCGGTTTGAATGTTGAGTTCCTCAATATCACAACCTTTCCATTCGCATAAAACACGAATGTCTGTTTCAACTAAGTCTCTGATTACACCTGTCAAAATCCGAAAACGATATTTCGGACAAAAGACAATGTGATAATCACATTTCCAAACTACATGACTTTGTTTCTTGTAATGACTCATGAAACAAATATAATAGTTTTTTAAGGCATAGCCAAAAAGAACATGACCACCACCAAAGGTGGTGGATTTTTAAGTTAGATTAAAGAAGGCGCATATTTTATCAGCAATCCCGAAAATTTATTAAATCTTAAACCTGTATTCGTGCAAAAATGAAAATTGCATTAGCCACAATACCCACTTGGTTCCCAAATCAACCATATTTGAGCATACCTCTATTAACAGGTATTCTTAAAGGGGAAGGCTATGCTGTTACTCAAAAGGACATTAATCTTTCTTTTTTCGATAATCTTCTGACAAAACAAGAACTTGTTTGTCAATATGATTATTTTGAACAAAACAATTGTCAATATATTGAGCAAAAATATAAACTATTGATTGAAGCCAAAGAGTATTTTCTGGCAGAGATACAAACTCATAAAGATATTGTTCGGAAACTAGAAAGTTATCAAGAAACGGCTGTTGTTACAGAATTATATGAAGAAATAGACCTTGCTTTGAAAATTTTCAGTCTGAATTTTCCCGATACAATTTTATCAATGGGAAATGTAGAATACACTTTCAACCATTTAAATGCTAAAACAGCGATTGAATTTGCTTATAAAGACAATATTTTCAGTTACTATTTTGAAAAGTATGAATTGGCTGATTACATTAAGCAACAGCCCGATATAATTGGTTTTAGTGTGATTTCCCCGGAACAACTAATTCCTGCATTGGCTTTTTCAAAAGCGATAAAAGCGAATCTGCCTAATGCTAAAATTATTTTAGGTGGATCTTATATCTCCCAAGTTGGATACTTCTTGATGCAATATTCGACATTTAACAGTTTAATTGATTTTGTCCTATGCGGAAATGCAGAACAATCAATCGTTGTTTTCTTCGATGTGATAAAAAATAGAAGTAATGGTTTTTCAAAAGTTCCGGGATTGATATACAAAGAGCAAAATAATATTGTCAAGTCCAATGAGAAAACAACCAATAAAGAAATTTATGATAGCCTTATGTTTCCTGATTTTGAAGAATTGGCTTTGGATAAATATTTTTTTCCTGTTATTCAATTACCTATTGAATTTTCAAAGGCTTGTTATTGGGGAAAATGTAAATTTTGTGAATTGAAGGGTTTGCAATATGTAGAGAAAGAAGCAGATGAGATTTTTGGAGAATTGAGGTTTTTATCAGAAAAGTACAGTGCAAATTATTTTTCATTTGTAAGTGCTTCACCATCTCCGAGGTTATTGCATAAAGTTGCGACAAAAATATCTGATAATAAATTGGATATAAAATGGTCAAGTATGATTCGAATGGAGAACTACATTGATGAAATTTTTGCAAAAGAATTGTTCAATGGTGGCATGCGCGTAGCAATGATAGGTTTTGAATCAGGTAGTCAATCCATGCTTGACAAAATGGATAAAGGTGAAATGGTAGAAACAAATGAAAAGGCTTTGCAGACCCTTTCGAAAGCAGGAATTCATATTCATGCTTATTTTATGCTTGGTTTCGATGGAGAAACAGCCAGTGATGCGGGACAAACAAGTGATTTTATAAACAGAAATAAATCCTACATTGATTCGATAGCCTGCTCATACTATTCACTTATTAATCATAATTATACAGAGAAGAATATAGGTATATATGCAGGCAATAAACAGGACAAAATAAGAATAGAACAGTTTTTGGGATCATTGAAATACAGTTTTGATTATCCACTACATTTAAATACGTTAATTTTAGGTCATCGAAATGGACGAAATTGTTAATATAATCAAAGGAGCTTGGGAAAATAAAGTAAACGGAAACGCATTTTGGAAAGCTTTTGCAAAAGGTTATCTTGATCAAAAAATTTTTGATGATAAATATGTTGCAGAAATTTCTTTGTATCCGCATATCATTGAGAATTTGATAACCACACTTGGTGATGACAGTAAGTATTCAGATATTCATTTAGATATAACATTTTTATCGACACTTCTCCTCGTCATTATTGGAATTTTCCTGTTTTATACAAAGAATTCTTTTTTGAAGATAATGATGATAGAAAGCTTTCATGCTATTCAAGAAAGTTAGATTACATGAATCTTTATAGAAAAAAAATCTCGGAATGTATTAATAATGCAGTATCAAAAAATATAGCCTTAACGCTGAATCGAGTTTTAATTTTATCAGAGAAGGAAGATGGCCATAAATTTTTTGATGGTACTCATTTATATGGGTATCAAGAATTAAAGAAAGACATGGAATATGCTATCGTGCAAGATTGTCATGAAGAAAATGCAACGAAATTATGGACAGAGTTTTTAGAACTGTCCAATCGGAATGATTATTTATCCGAGTTGGATTCCCATTCTTTGGAAGAATTGCGACAAAATAAAAGAGATAAAGAAGGAAGGTTTTCTGACTTGTACCAATTATTAAATAAAGAAAAATATGAATTATATCTCCTTCCCAAATGCAATAATGGAGATCAAAATATTTTTGATTTCTATGTGAATAACTTGCATACAGGAAATAATAATTGCGCACAATATATTATTGTCAGCAATGATGAAAATGTTATAACGGATAATAATGGCTACACATGGAAAAAAAAGAAAATACAGACTAAAATATCACCAAATGTAGCTTTAATAAAAATAACTGGGCAGAAGGCTGATAATTCTCCTGTTAATGAGGAGTTTATTCTTGATGCATATATGAATATTCCTCATAACATGGTTAAATTGGAAGTGTTAGATGAGAAAAATTCAAGCATAAGGCCTAAATACAAAGAGTTAAATCAGAAAATTATAGAGATCATGAGCAAAGCTACTCCTCTATCCGATATCATAGATTCAAAGAATAAAATTGTTGTAGAAAGCGCAATGCAACGATTAAACACCTTAAAAACTACGAAAGCAGCCCCCAGAAAGATAGGTAAGATTGTTGAAATGATTAAATATTTGAACCGAGAGCAGAATATTATTTTCGCACAAATGATTAATAAAAATGGGACTTCTCTTGATTCTATTATAGCTATATATAATTCAATAAATAAATCATGAAACGTTTCTTCTCTATACTTGGGCAAGAATATGTTATAAGAACAGTAGATGGAAAATCCAATGTGTGTTGACCCCTTAATCCAAAACAGGTTTGACCCCTGAAAATTATTTAATTTTGACCCTCAAGTATCCTGATAAGTGGGGTCATTTTTATTTTAGAAAACCATCATTAGGCGATAAACCATTATT
>JAVBLO010000084.1:0-9203 GCA_031553415.1 Bacteroidales bacterium
TATCGCGGTTATTCCCGAATATCAGTGTAGTTACTCCTTGTTGCGGTTGATAGTGTAATTCACGAAAAGCACATATATTTTGGGCGTATATTTCAGTTAATTTCCACATGATATGTTTTCTATTTTTGAGAGGTAAGACAATCCGAGGGCTACGTTTTCGATATCCTTTTCACGGCAGAACTCTTCGTAGTTGTCCATGATTTTACGGTTATCGAATTTTTCAAATAAAGAAGATGATAGGGTTTCCACCATCTCGGGTTCAACGGTTACAATTTCAACTTTGGATGCACCTGCATCCAACAGTTTTGTTTTGTCAACGGATGATGCTTTGGCAGATGAAGAGTGTACCCTCACTTTCACACGATACCGCCCGTCGGATTTAATTTCCTCCAGTCGGTCGGATAAATGGATATCCACCTGTTCAATCGGAATATCGATTACCTGAAAGCGGGTATTGGCTTCGTTTTGAATAAATTTTTGAGTACCGTCGGAGAAAAGAACGGTATAGCCTTTTTCTTCATCTTCTCCGAAATTGTATTGACGGCTGGACCCGATATATTCGATATGGTTTTTGACAATGGTCTTGTTATGGTAATGACCTACAAATACCTTATCGAAATCATCAAAGATGTTGGCAGGCAATTCATTGTCATTCGGTTGGGCTAATGCTCCATTAATACCTTCGTGGATATATAAAAAATTCTGTTTTTCTTTATCCAATCCTCCAGTAACCAATGTTCCAAGTTTTTCACGGAAACTCCCGTTCTCGGGGAAATATGCGATAATGTGAAGGGCGAAATTCCAATCGTCATTATCCAATGTCAGGAAATCATCAACTACAAGTACATTGTCGTGTTTATCGAAAACATGACAATATCCTCTTACCGCTTCCTGATTAACCTTATCATGGTTGCCGTTGGCCAAAACTATTTTGATTCCGTGTTTGAAAGCGGAAACGAGTGCATCATGAACGGCAAGCAGTACGTCCAACGTCTGGGCAGAACGGGATTGAAATAAGTCTCCCCCCAGAACAATAGTTGCAATATTCATTCGCTGACAAATCGAAATGGCCTCATTCCAGTTGGCTCCAAATTCGGGTATATTATCTTTTGAAACGTGTATGTCATTTAGCATCAAGACACACGGATGGCTGTTCTCTTGCATTTTGCATAAGATTTTTAAGGAAGCGCAGTATAAAATCACACTACGCTCCTTATTAGTTTAATAAAGCAAATTGATTATCTCCGACGGTTACGGGTAGTCGTTTCTTCCGTTGAAGCAGGAGTTTCGGGTTCGTTGTCTTTTTCTTCCGTTTCCTCGCTTGTCCCGTTTTGAACGGCTTCCTCCAGCATATCCAACAAATCTGCATTGGTTGTGGAGCGGGTAACGCGAACGGGAAGTTTTTCCTGTTCGATAAACGAACGGATAAGGGCGCGGAGTTCCTGGCCTTCTTCGGTTTTATCTCCCAATCCCTTTTCCTGCAGTTCGTCGAAACGGTTGAAAAGGTCATCAATGGAAATACCACCTGTGTTTTCTTTGGTATCCTTGTTGCGTTTATCAAAGCTGAAGGAGCCTGTATCTTCTTTGGGAAGTTCAAAACGCAAACGTTCAACGGCATCCTGCATTTCTTGGGTTTCCATGATTTGAAGTCCGTACTTCATATCACATTGTTTCAAAAATTCAATGGTGGCCTCAAACTGGTAGCGGGAATAGCGGTAGATGATTTCGGGAATACGCGGAGCGGCCATAATGGCATTGAGTTCTTCCATGACCAGAGTTTCATTATCCGATTCGTTGTCGATACTGATAATATACTCTGTCTTACTGCCGTTTTTCCGTTTTTAGATTTCAACGGCATAGGCATTATATACAGAGGAAATCGGACACGGATAATGCGGGTTCTTAACCAGTTTCTTTTGCCAAAGCTTGAATTTACGTTCGTCCAAATCCTTGAACTGGGAATGACTGAGAGTCATAAGCTGCAATCCTTTGGCTCTTTCCGATAAATCCAACACGTACATAACATGGCCGTAATTGAATTTCAATCCGCCACCGAATGAACCGCCACCGATTTTTTCGGACAGTTTTTCGTCGCCCATATCATTGGCTGCAGTGACAGCCGCTTTACGGTAGGTGTCAATGAGGTCGACAGGATATCCTGCATCTGTTGCCCTGGGAACGGTTACATACATGAATGACGGTTTGCCTCCCGATGACGGTTTTTCGATTTCGAGCAGCATTTGATGAACGGGAAACTCGTAACTTTTACGGTCAGCGGTTCCGTCGGGATTGGGAGCCACAGGCATAATGCGCAGGCGGTACACTCCGAATTTGTCCATACGGAAAAATTCGGTTTTGGCAAATGATTTGTTTTCTTCCAATGCCCTTTGTTGGGCTTCGGCATAGGATTCCTGAATGCCTAAAAACAAATCTTCAACGGAGACGGCTTGCATGCCGTTTCCTTCAACATTTTCTTCTTGCATAAGATTTTTTGATGCGAATGGTTGATAATTGCCGAGGTAAACTTTAGCAGCGACAAGGCGTGTTCGGATTCCACCGCCTGTCTTCAGTTTATTAGCAAACCTTAAGGGAGGAAAAGCAAGGGCAGAAAATACCCTTGCTTAAAATCACTCGCTTCTGTTCCTTAAAAGGAACTCAATTTTTGGGAAATTTGTTATCCGAAAAACGGAGAACGGCACAAATATAAAAGGATTTTTTCGCTTACTCCAAATGTTTGAGAATTAGTTTTTTATCAACTAATTTAAGAGGTTGAATGACAGTGACTTTTTTCTTTATTTTTGAACATTCAATTAATTAAGCATAAAAACAAATTATAATACTTTTATTTAACAAAAAAATATATCTTTGTGAATTAATAAAAAATGTTGAATGTAGTGTTTATCAATGATCTACTTTCATGATGAGAGTGACAGATGAAACGGAATCAAATCTAACTCTATAAATTAAAGTTTTTCGGGAAGTGAAAAAATAGAAAATATTGTTCTAATAGTAGTAATTATGACACTAAGTAGAGATTTAAGCAGAGGAATTGTGTTGTCACCAGAACGAATAATAACAGATAAGGATCTTATAATAAAATCTGTATTAGATTCCTCAGAGTTAAGAAAGGCTCTTCTTTATTGGGATAAAATAATAAATGTAGATGTAATTCCCCCAGGACCAAACAATATTATAGATCAAGATGGAGTTATTACAGGAAGCTTAATCGTAGGAGCTGAAAAAAAAGAAGAAATTGCAAAATACACAAGAGATACTAACGAATTGCACAATGTGTCAATATTTGACAACTGTTCTGCGGAAATAGATGTCAATTCTCTGAGTCCTCCTGTTGATGATAAATTTAAAAGACTTTTTGTTGGCGGTTTTTATGGGAGTCAATTATTGGAAGCATCTAATGCTGCAAAAATTGAGGTAATAAAATATTTTGAGGAAAATAAACCTGAATACAAAAAAATTGATTGGAGCATTGGACAAAATTCAAATGAATTAATTCTCCCAAAATCAAAAGAATCTGATGTAAATAATTTAATTTATAACATTAGATGTGATTTGACGGGAGGACTTCCAATACCTCATCCTGATGTGGAAATTCACGAAATTTTAGAATTTAAAGAAAAAAGACAATCTGAATTAATTTCATTTTGGTCTAAGTTAAATGAATTTCAGCAGGTAATTTTAAATTCCCCTGATAAAAGATCACAGCTTGCAACGTGTATTGAAAATCTACAACAAAATCTTATTATTATAGATAAACTATTAAATGAAAAGAAAATTAAAAGAGTGTTTACGGGGTTAGGCGTATTCTTAAATTCAGAATCGAATAAGGCAATCAATGTTATGTCTGCCTTAGCAATAGCATTGGGTTTAAATTCAAATGATACTAAATCTGCAATTATTTCAAGCTTAACTGGTGTTGGGGGACTTCTGATTAACACAGTAATAAGTTTAAAGAAGCTTCCTAAATTAAATTTATCAGAAGCTTCAAAAGATTATGCTTATCTTTATTATGCTCAAAAAGAATTAATTTAATGATTGCATAATTTAGAGATTCGTGTTGTTGGAAAATAGCAAAACATAAAACTATATCCACAAAATAAAAGGGTAAGAGGCTAACGAACAGGTTATCACAAATGTGGGCATACATAATGTTTATATTTATTGTGTTAGTTCTGCGAACTGTGAAATCTCAACTTGAGCTGTTACACCTCGTTAGCCATCATTCCTCGTTTTACGGGCAAATGGTTTTCAATGCCAACGTTTCGGTAACAAAAATAGATGAATTTATGGATGGTTAGCAAAGAAAATAGATGCTGTACCGCAGTAACTTATAAAAGGGTTATATCACTCAAATGCAAAAAGACTCAACAGAGAGATAACATTTAAGTTAAGATCTATTAGAATTGGAGAAATTAAAAGTTGCGCCCGACACAAATAAGGGATTTAACATGAAACAATTTGGGAACATAAATAGCGTAATGGATACCAGAAACCATACAAAAAATCAGGCAAGTCTGAAAAAACAAATGAAAACCATAGGTTTAGTTTTGTTAATGTTATTATGTCTGAATAATGGCAGTAATGCTCAAAGCAAAGATAGTAATCTTTCTCGAAATATAATTGGGACATGGACAACAAATTTATTTGTAAATGGGATGGCGATAAACGTATCAGTAACTTTTACTGAAGGAGGGAGAATTAGTTATTTATTTACAGATGCATATGGAAATAAACAAAATTCTACAGGAGTTTGGAGTATTAAAGATGGATATTTATATGAAAAAGATTCATATGGAAACGTTGCATATGGCAAATTACAGTTTGCATCAAATAATGTAATGAATATAACTGTGATTAACAATGGATATTCTCAGCAAACAGGACAGGTGAGAAATTACACAAAAGTTACAAAGAATCCTTCGTTTACAGGCATGCTTAAGTGTAATAAATGTAGTTGTCCTGGTTGGCCTGTTGGATTGGGTAAAAATAGCACTTGTACCAATGTAATATCTATTTCTGGAAAAGTGTGTGGACATAAATATACAGACCACGAATAAATTTTTACTAAAAATAGGCTATTAATAAGAAAATATTGGCAAACGCCTAGCAAGCAATTTTATGAAAGTGGGCATTCATCTATTTGTCAGTAGCTTATGCCGCTTACATTTCAATATTAAAGAAGTATATCTTCCCAATATCGGAAGAATTTTGCCTTATAAGTAAAATTGATGAGATATAAAGTCGCGATTTAATTTTTTTAAGTCTTAAGTTTATTAGTAAATCTTAAGGGAGGAAAAGCAAGGGTACACACCCTTGCTTAAAATCACTCGCTTCTTGTTCATAGAAAGAAACTCAATTTTTGAGAAATTTGTCATCCGAAAAATGGAGAACGGAACAAATATAAACGCAATTTTTCGGTCACTCCAAAAGTTTGATAATTAGTTTTTATCAATTAATTTAAGTGATTGAAAAACAATCTAAACGAATGATATTTTAATCTAGCTTAAAAATCCACCTCCTTTGGGGGTGGTTGTTTAATTGTATTATTAAAAATAGAAATGGGTATAAGAAAAATCATTTTGAATTGGATATTCATGGAAAGTCTGTATATTCGCAATTTAGTATTATTAATAATATTGATAAAATGTAAGATATATGAATAAGAATTGGACTACAATAGAAGATGGCTTAGATTATTGGGTTGATACTAATAAAGTAAAGTTGGAAGATGTTTATGAAAAAATAAAACCTTTTTTTCATGGCTTAACAATAGAGGATGTTATAAAGGCAGCAGTAAATTCAAATCTGTTATGTGTTAGATTGGAAGGCGAACCACTTATGTTATGTAAAAAGGTAAATAAAATTGAGAAACTTCCTGAAAATAAAAATCCTAATGCCAAAGTCGATTTTAGTAACGGCAAACAAGTAAAATTGCCGAAGGATTCACGCAAATAAAAAATCTGTATCAGATTAACTGAATCAGGTTATCACTTAAATTTGTAGATTTACTAGAAAGTAGAAGACCCATAAAATTCATTTTTTGATTTTACTGTTATTTTCTTTAATATATTTATCCAATTTCTTCTGTCGTATACTTTCATAATACACTTTCCGCTTTTCCGTCAACCGTTTCCCTCTCTTACAATACAGCCCCAAAGAAGCATATTCTTCCCTATATCGGAAGAATTTTACTTTTTTGAGGGATGGGTCTTTTGAAGCCTTACAAACAATATCAATAAGATAAAGCGGTGGTTCGGGAAAAACAGCAGGAGTTGTCAATTTCATAACGATTTCATAAACCACGGGTACCTCATATTTGAGGAAGAATCCCAACTTGGTTTCTTCAAATTGAAATCGCTTAAATGTCCCCTTCGGTCTTCCGTCTTCTTTTTTTCGGTTGGGGTTCGGGACTGGGGCTTGAGTCAGCCTCATGTTCCTGTATCGTTTCGCTTTCGGCATTTTGTTCCTCTTTAACGGGTTCAAACATTTGTTCTGTTATTGGAATTACGGGAAGTTCCTGTTCTATACTTTTCCTGCTTTCTACATCGCGTTGAATGTTTATCCTCTTCATAATTTATGTCATATATGTAAAATTAAGATTCGTTGTCGCATTGTACCACCCTGTTTCATATAAGAGAATGTTACGGGAGTTTCCGTTGAGTATAAAAGAGCATCCCCTGTTATATTTGTGATCGTCGTTAAAGTCATTCAAGTTACATCTCAATCCGTATTTAGGTGGAGGTATCTGGTTGGGTATAATGGCAATTGTTCCGCCCCAGTTACTTCCGTCACGTTTGGCCGTGTTGATTGTACCTTGTATGCAAACTATATTGCCGATTTGACGGATAAACAAGTTTCTGGTATCGGTTGCCGAACCTGAATTATTCATTTGAATCCAGCCTGTATCTACTATTTTCGTTTGGTATTCATCTGCATATGCAGCCCCAATGGTACGACACGCCAGTTTCTTTGCATCTGTATTGGCTAATACTAAATCTGTTAGTTTGCTGTCTTTTCTCAAGTAGTTGTTTGTGACATCTTCTTTACTTGATGCATTCAGCTTATCCCGAAGTATTTGCTGTGCTTCGGTTGTGGTTTTGCCTTGTTTTACCAGAAGAGTAATGTAATCTTGCATCAAGTTTTCAACAATGGTAAATTTGGTATCGACTGCCGATTTGGTATATATCCCGAGGTTGGCCGCTATAGTATCTTTTTGTGTTCCATTGTATCCATCCAACAGCAGATTTGCTTTTTTAGTCAGTTCTTTGGCTACATGACTTACCAATGAATATCCTTCAATCTGTGTAGTAGATTTACCATCTTCATCGACTCCCGCAAATATACCTGTTCGAATAGCCTCCAGTTTTGCTTTATGGTCAGTTGTAAATACAGCACCCGAATAGGCTGAATCGGAAGAAAGTTTTCCTTTCAATAAATTATCGATTTCTTCGGTTGAATAAACACTGATATTTTTCCGAGCCTGGCTTTTATCCGACAAATCCGAAAGATTGGATGTTTTGGTCAGTTTCAAGTCTCCGATTCCTTTCTTTTCTGCATCGATGTTATTTCGAACTGTTGCCTGTTTCTCTGCTTTACGGGTGGCAATCTGTTCGGTAGTCATTCCGTTTACCTCATCAGCTGTTAAGGTAACCAATTCCAAAAGGTTACTCGATATTTTAAGAAAAGCACTGTTACTTTCATTTTTGGAATAAATATCTAAGTTGGCTCTTACAGCGACTTTGTCTGCTACATCCGAAAGATTAGCTGAAGCAGTCAGCTTTTTCCCCAATGCTTCATTTACTTCTTTTGCCGTAACAAAGCCGTTTCCCGAACTGCCGATATTACTTTGTGAAATGGAGTCCAGTTTATTTTTGTATTCTGTGGTAAAATCTTCGGTCGAAAGTTGTTTTCCCGTAATTACATTTACTTTTTTCTTCAGTTCTATAGTGAAATCCGTTTGGTTTACATAGATGTTAGCAATTGCAGTTCCACCTATTTTAAGTTCCCCGATTATGTCCAAATAACCTTTGGGAGTAATTATAATATTACCCAGTGTGTTTTTAAGCGAAAAATCAAAAGAATCATCCGTTGCAAAACCGATATATGCAATTGCTTCTCCCGAACTGTCAGCCCAGGAAAACGAATTGGTCAGTCGTTTATCCGTTTTCAGGTAAGTCGAATTGGAAAGAGTAATTCCTTTTCCTTGATTCTTTACCGAAAACAATCCGTTTATATTTACCGTTTCTGATTTTCCTATTACTTGAACAATTGGAACAGAAGTCGATTTTCCATTATAAACATTGAAATTGCGGAATTTTGTTCCTCCTTGTTTATAGCCTGTATGATTGACATTGATTGCACCTTCATCTGTTGCATCTTCCGAATTGATGATATGCGAATCGAAAATAAGGATTGAACCGCTTTGGGAAGTGTTTGAAGAAGAGTTGGTATAAGAAATTCCACCTTCACTGATTTTCGCAATCTCCCGACCTTGTTTTACAAAAGAAAAGGTCCCGTCAGTCTGAATAACGATTTCATTGATTAGGAGTCCGTTCAAGTAGATTCCGACAGATGCATCGCCTGATGCCTTAACGATGTTTTTCAACATATAACCGTTCGAAGCATTGGCAACAGAAACTGCTGTTTTGGACTCAATCTCTTTTTCTCCCGACAGTTTACCTGCAAGAATAAGTTCCTTTTTAATGGTCTGTTTGGCAAAAGGAGTTTCCAACAAAACAGCATATCGACCGAAAAATTTATCGATAAATCTTGGAGAATAATCGGATTTTAACTCAATAAATGAAGGAATATTCTTCGTTACGGTATCGGGTATTTCGGGAACAGAAGTACCTCCGACACAGAGATAATTACATCGTCCCCGTTTGTTGTTTTCATTGGCATAAACAACCGTATCATTGCTGTTTTTTTCATAGATATAATACGGAAATACAGCATCAGTACATCCTTCAAACCGACGGACTTTTCCATTTATCCATACATAACCTGCAGTTATTTCGTTCCCTGATATTTCACATCCTGAAATAATAAAGTTTGAGCAACTCTCAAAAATCGCTGTCATGGATAGCGACAGTTCCTGAAGGTTCAATATGTCATCGGCATACGTATAACGTCCTCCCGTTTCTGCGATATATTCTTTCATATTTTTATCTTACTTTTTTAATCGG
>JAVBLO010000126.1:0-34584 GCA_031553415.1 Bacteroidales bacterium
TTTCCGTATCCTTATTGTTATACCGCAAGTGACGAAAGAGCAAGAGGAAGCAAATTTTTTCCCGTACTGTTTGGGCATCCTACTACCGGCGACAAGCATTGGGCAATAAAAAAACTTCAGGACGAAAAAACTTATTTTACACGGGAATGGGGCGATAATGTGGATGATTGGAACGCACAAAATTCTTCGAGCCGTATTGCCCGGAATTGGGGAGAGCAACCTATGCTTGTACAGGCCTGTCATTACGCTATGCCCGATTACAATCAAACCTGCTATAATAGTTTTTATCAAACTTCCCGTCATCAGGTTGGAGGCGCTTTGTGGCATTCATTCGACCACCAAAGGGGATACCATCCTGACCCTTTCTATGGAGGTATAATGGATGTGTTCCGCCAGCCTAAATATTCATACTATATGTTTATGTCGCAGCGGGATCCTCGGACAAAACATCCGGTAGCCGATTCCGGTCCGATGGTATATATTGCTCATGCGATGACTCCCGGTTCCGGGAAAGATGTCGTTATATTTTCTAATTGTGATGAAATCCGCTTTACATACAATGAAGGAGAATTTCAATATACATATATAAAGGAACGGAAAAACAATCAAATGCCTTCTCCTCCGATCGTGATAAAAAATGTATATGATTTCATGCACACTAAACCCAAGAAAAAGAGCGATGGGATAAACCTTGAAATATCCATGTTGGCAGAAGGCTATATTGATGGACAATTAGTGGCCAGTCATAAAGTTATGCCAGCAGGACGTCCGGCAGAAGTTAAACTTTTTTTAGATAATGAAGGCATGGATTTGTATGCTGATGGGTCTGACTTTGTAACAGTTGTGGCGGCAATAGTCGATAACAAGGGAAATGTCAGGAGATATACAAACCAGTCTGTAAAATTCGAAATTGAAGGTGAAGGAGAAATCTTAGGTAATGCCGGTATATTGGTTAATCCGGCTCCTTTACGTTGGGGAACAGCTCCTGTATTAATTAAATCAACAACAAAAGCCGGAAAAATTAAAATCCGCGCCAGTGTTTTATTCGAAGGAAGCCGTACCCCAATGCATGGAGAAATAGAATTTGAAAGTATCCCGGCGCAGATTCCTCTTGTTTTTTATCAATCGGAGCAACAGTTGAAATCAGTACCATATGGGAACAAAAGAGTACAAAGCATACAAAAAACAAATAATGATGATAAATTAAATGAAGTAGAAAAACAACAAGAAGAATTCGGTGAAAAATAAATATAAAAATAAGCATTGTGTTATTTTGAGACATAGTGGTATTCGTTTGTGACGTTTTAAGAAAAGGGTTGTGAGAGGTTATTAAACTTGAATAGTAATGCTGTAAATTTGTGCCAGCAGTAAAAAAAGTTTAATTTCATTATTTTAACATCATGATCATTAAAAAAACACAAGTAGCATTTTTTTTGTGTTGTTTATTGTCGTTTTCGTTCGTGGGAGTTGCCCAGGAATTGAATACTGAAGTGTTATACAGGTTAATTTCTCCATCCGGATTAGCATTAGATAGCCGGGGTGCGGAAGAAAACGGCGCCAGTATCTATCTTTCCAAAAACGACAAGAGCAATAAAAACCAGCTTTGGAAAATCACTAAAGTGTCGAATTATTACCTGATTACAAATCCTTATTGCGATAAAAGTTTAGATAAAGGTGGCGATGAAAATCCTTCCGGAAATCCGATGATGCAATGGGGTACATCTTTAGATAATCAGAATCAGCATTTTAAATTTATTATTGATGGAATGGGCAATTATTCCATCGTGCAGAGAAATACGGGAATGATTCTTGCCGTTTCAGGAGAAGAAGCTGCAGGCGCCAGCGTGTGGCAGGTTCCCGGTTCTTCAATGACATGGAAACTGGTTGGAACATCAGCAAAAGTTCCTAAAGAAAAAATTGTCCGTGGAAAAACTGAATGGGAAAATGAGTTGATTTTTGGTGTAAATAAATTACCCGGACATGTTACTTATATCCCTTATTCATCAATAGAAACGTTGAAAGCCGATAAACGTTTTCAAACTCCCTGGGTAGAACCAACATCCGGGTTATACTTGTCTTTAAATGGTAACTGGAAATTCAATTGGGTAAAGCAACCTTCCGAAAGACCGGTTAATTTCTATAAGACCAATTATGACGTATCGGACTGGAAAGAAATTCCGGTTCCGTCCAACTGGGAAATGTTAGGATATGGAACGCCTATTTATACCAACATTACTTATCCGTTCAAAAATAATCCTCCTTTAATACAGCCGCAAAAAGGATATACCAATGAAACGGAACCAAATCCGGTCGGATCTTACCGCCGCGAATTTTCTATTCCGGATGATTGGTCGGGGAAAAACGTTATTTTACATTTTGATGGAGTATACAGTGGAATTTATGTCTGGATTAACGGACAGAAAGTCGGATACAGCGAAGGAGCCAGTAATGATGCCGAATTTGACATTACTCAATACGTAAAGCCGGAGAAAAATATGATTGCGGCAGAAGTGTACCGTTGGACAGATGCCAGTTACATCGAAGATCAGGATATGTTTCGTTTGAGTGGAATACACAGAGATGTGTATGTATATGCTGTTCCAAAATTGCATATCCGCGATTATCATCTGAAAGCTGTATTTGCAAACGATGATTATTCCAAAGCTACTTTCCATGTAGATGCTTTTGTCCAGAATGCAGATAAAAATGCAGCAGGTGCTTCAACTGTCGAAATCACCTTGCAGGATCCGCAGGGAAAAGTAGTTGCATCTTTTTCGCAAGCTGTTGGTAGATTGGGTGCTAATCAGGAACAATCATTCAACATCCAGATGCCAATCACTAAACCAATGCTTTGGTCGGCGGAAATTCCTGCACTTTACGATGTGATTGTGTCGTTGAAAGATCAATCAGGAAAAGTGACGGAGGCGATGTCGTCCAAGTTTGGATTCCGGACTATCGAAATAAAAAACAAACGGGTGTATATCAACAACCAGCAAGTCTTTTTCAAGGGAGTAAACCGCCACGATATTCATCCTCAGTACGGCAAAGCGGTTCCGGTTGAAACGATGATAGAGGATATTTTGCTGATGAAAACCCACAACATCAATACCGTGCGCACGAGCCATTATCCAAACAGTCCGAAAATGTATGCCATGTATGATTACTATGGATTATATATTATGGATGAGGCCGATTTGGAATGCCACGGAAATCATTCAATTGGACATAAACCGAGTTGGGGAGCCTCTTTTGTTGACCGGATCGAACGGGTTATTCAACGCGACCGGAATCATCCATCTGTTATTTTCTGGTCGCTAGGAAATGAAAGCGGTAACGGGGAAAATTTTGATGCCATGTATAAACGGGCTAAAGAGATGGATTCCCGTCCGGTTCATTATGAGAATAAAAATGAGATCGCAGACATAGACTCTAAGATGTATCCTTCTGTTGATAATTTAGCGTGGGTGGATCAACAGAATTCCGACAAGCCCTATTTCTTGTGCGAATATGCCCATGCGATGGGAAATGCGGTAGGAAACCTTCCCGAATATTGGGATTATATTGAAAATTATTCCCAACGCACGATAGGTGGTTGTATCTGGGATTGGGTAGATCAGGGAATCAATAAATCCGGAGAACCCACAAACAGGTATTTCTATGGTGGGGATTTCGGTGACAAACCCAACGATGGAGATTTCAGTTGTAACGGGTTGACAACTCCCGACCGGCGTGTAACTGCTAAATTGCTGGAAGTGAAAAAAGTCTGTCAATATATCAAAATGGAACCATTGGCGTTGACGGCTGGAAAAATCAAGTTAAAAAACAAGTATAATTTTCTGAACCTGAAAGATTTTGATATTCGTTGGGAAGTGATGAAAGACGGAGTAAGTTCCAGCTCAGGAGTACTGGAAACTGTGGATTTAGCACCCAATCATGAAACTATCCTTCAGATACCATTCAATAAACAATTTGAAGGTGGAAAAGAATATTTCCTGAATGTATACGTTTCTTTGAAGGAGAATACAAACTGGGCAAAAAAAGGGCACGTCGTAGCTTCCGGACAATTTGCATTGAATAACCGTCCGGTCGTTCCTTCCGTCAGAATCTCAGGATTACCCGATCTTAAAGTTGTAGAACAAGGAAAAACATTGATAATTGCAGGAAGTAATTTTAAAACATCTTTCGATAAAGAAACCGGAATTATGAATTCTTTGCAATACAATAACACTGAATTTGTATATAATGGCAATGGTATGAAGTTCGATTGGTTCCGTGCCATCAGTAACGATAAATATGCCGACCAAAGATCTTACAATACTTCATTTTCCAAACAAATATTCGATTACCATGTAGATAAATCCGGAAAATCAGTCACCATAATTTGTAATACCCATGCGGAAATCAATAAAGAAAATGTGATAACAGTACCTTATTTAATGAGGTATATTATCTATTCGAACGGAACAATTGAAGTAGGCGCCGATTTTAAAAAACCTGCGAATAGTTCAAATATTCACAAGTTAGGATTACAATGGGTGATTCCCGCCGGATTCGAAAATATTCAATGGTATGGTCGTGGCCCTCAGGAAAACTATTCAGACCGGAAAGCGGCAGCATTTGTCGGGCTATATGATTCAACTGTGAAAGGAATGGAAGAAGAACATTATGTCAGGGCGCAAAGTATGGGTAACCATGAAGACACAAGATGGCTTGTTCTTAAAAATAATGCCAATTCAGGGATTAAAATTACTTCAATTGATAATTTATCTTTTACTGCATTGCATTTTACCGATTCGGCTGTTTGGAATGCGGCACACGATTTCAAATTAGACGAAATCCGCAAACCCGAAATCTATTTGAACCTGGATTGTATTCAGGATGGTCTTGGAAACGGCAGTTGCGGCCCCCGTCCATTGCCCGGATATATGGCTAAAGAAAATGCCACTTATCATTATTCATTCACAATAGAACCTGTGAGATAATAATACATAAATGGAGACTTAGTATTTATTTATGACATAGTGGTCTTTATTCATGTCTAAAGGTGAAAATAGTTACTTATCTGAAAAAGTAAACTAAAATATATACAGTACATTTGTCTATGTGAAATTTTAATAATTATTTAAGAATATTTGCCTATATCAACATTATAATATAGTTATAGATTGTCTAATTAAAAAAATGTTTATCATGAAAAAATTCTTCTTAATTTGTGTTTGTGCTTTAATGGGGTGGAATTTATCTGCTCAGGTTGCACAAACTTTTGTCCCGAATCCGGATGAAATTTATTTTATCAAATGCCAGAATGAATCAAAAGGGAAACGCACTACTCATTTTTTGACCGAATCGCTAAATACCCCGAATGATACTTTGGGAAATCCTTTGATTGAAGCGCTTGCTCTTTCCCTCATTGAAATGTCTGATGCGGAAGCGTTTGACTACCGGAATTCTTATGCAGGATGGAAGGTTACTTATGTACAGGATAAAGGATACATGATCCAGAATAAGGGTGACCAATCCGGGAATTACCTGAAATATATCGGTTCTTATCATCCGGATCCTACTGATGCTGCAAAATACGCCCATATAGACAATGGGATTTGCTCAGCGCCATTGAATGAAGCTGAAATCGGACGTTACTATTTTCAATTCCGTCCTGCAAAAACTCCTTACGAAATCGGTAATGATGAAAATAAATTTCATATTCAAGGATATTCTATTATCGCAGTCGGAACTGAAAATGTTAAAACCCAGGCTTTGGATGCTTATGCTAAAACATCAGCCGATCTCGGAACCTGGGATGCTAAAGCTGATACCGGTACTGCAGACGATGATGTAAACCAATTCTGGTTTTTTATGACTCAGGGTGATTTTCCGCTTTGGCGTGCAGGGATAGAAGCTGCAAAAATTCCATTCTCTCCTGTTGACAATCAAGTATACTATATTAAAAATATAGAAAATAGCAGAGGATTCAAAACCCGTTATTTGATGCAGAATGCTGATTCTTTGATTTTCAAAACTATGAATGAGCAAAATGTAAAAAACCAGGATGCCTACAAATGGTATCTTGAAGTAAATAAAGAAACTGCAGTATATCGTATTAAAAATAAAGCTACAGGTCAATACATCAAATTTAATGGAGATGCCGGTACTGGAAATAAACACGGTTTAGTTAAAATGGGTGAAATTGACGAAAACCGTTCCGATTTGACTTTTGAAAAAACAAGGAGTAAAGTTGTGGTTGGAATAGAAGGCTTTGATGGTGTTCCTTCTTTCTCAAAACAGCCATATTATGTTGGTTTTAATTTTCAACCCGGACAAGGACTGAATGGTGCTGACACTGAAATAAATGCAGATATGGATGTTAGGGTTACGACATGGAATAACGGACACACGGACCCGGTTGTAAACTGGATATTTATGACAGATCAGGATGTTGATGATTATACAGCTGCAGCAAATGATGGTAGGTTTATCCTGGAAGAAGGTGATGTATATTATACTTTCAGACCTGAAAACTTATCAGGAACACAACCTGAAGAGATGAAAAACACCCGTATTGCAGATGCTGATGATGGTTCATTGATTCTCTCTGTGTATGATTTGGAAGATGAGTCTGCACAATGGAAGTTTATGCCTATTGCAGGTACTGATAAATACTATATCAAAAACCGATTTACAGAGAATTATTTAACTATCGGGAAATGGTCTTTCCCTACTGGTTCAAGAGAGGAGAAAGAAGCTTTGGCCAGAACTTATGTCACAACTGCACCTCTTGGAGATAATTTAAAACAACAATTATCAATAGTTTTCAGTAAATATGTAAAAGATGAATACGGAAGGGCTTCAAAAGTTTTTGGTATTGCAAACAAGAACGTATTTCCTGATGCTCTCAATGGAGAAGAGTCAAAAACATTCTATTTGGATCACATGGCGCTTTATACAGTAGGAGAAACTCCGGGTGTTTATAGCGGTGGTGCAACTCCCGGTGGAAACCAATTGTTTATTATCAGGACATTGGAAAGAGATCAAGCTCCGAATTCAATGAAACAGACATCTGTAGCTAAATCTTCTGTTTCTTTTGAAGGTAAAACTATAACAGTTATATCGTCTGAAGCGAATTGTTTGATTTCTGTTTATACAATCAACGGTGCATTGGTAAAACAAACAACCGAAAAACAATTCTCCCTCACTAACCCAGGATTCTATATTGTTAAAGTCAATACAGAAACATTCAAAGTGGTTATAAGATAATGAATAATCCTTGGGGTTGTGTCAATAGCAATTATAGCTTTTGACACAACCTCTCTTTTAATTTTTTTAGTTTACTCGACTGAAAAAAATCTAATATCATATACTATGAATATGAATACGCGAACAATTATCAAAATCCTGCCTTTTTTTATTATTCTGTTAATAACAGTCTTCAGTTGTAATGATGAGTATATTTTCCTCGAAAAAAATCCCGACCACGTTGATGGGAGATCATTGTACTCGATTTTAAAGGAAGATGGCCGTTTTAATGTTTATGTTGAAATGCTTCAACATACCGATTCCGCTTATATTGAAATTTTGAACAGAACCGGAAGCCGTACACTGTTTGTCCCTACAGATGACGCTTTTGACCATTTTTTTCAAAACAATCCTTATGGAATCAAAAGTGTGAGTGACATGTCTAATACTTTAATCAAAACTTTTCTTAGTTATTATACCCTCGAAAATGCATATGTAGCATATTCCCTGGGAAGTTCGCCAGGCTCCGGCGGAGCTCCGGCTGAAGGAAATTGCCTGAGAAGATACAATACATTTTTATCTACAGACACCATACCCTATACTGATGTTTATCCTGATAACCCTCAATTTAAAAGGTTTAATGGTAACCGCATTTATTTGACAACACCCGGAAGATGGACGTTGTTGAATTTTACACAAACTTACCTGGATAAAAAGTTCATGAAAAACGATGATTTTAATACGTTGTTTCAGGGGGCTTCGAGACAAAACAATGACATACACATTTTTGATGCAAAAGTCATAGAAAAAGATATAATAGCCAGGAATGGTTATATCCATGTTGTGGATAAAGTGGTTTTACCACCCAAAAACATGTATGAAGCTATCCGTGATATGGATGATGTCAGTATATTCCGTGAATTGATGGAACGGTATTGTGAACCTGTTTACAATGCCGAAGCTACCCGGGCTTTAAAGGAACGAAGACCGGAGGTGAACGATTCTGTGTTCCAGATTGATTTTTTTGATACTTCCGACAGGGTAATTGTTGATGAATTTGGTAATCAATTCAAGGTAGATCCTTTGCCTTTTTCCCCATCTAAAAATGGAGAACAAAATGCATCTATAGGATTTCCGTCGGATATGCCTGTTATATTTGTCCCTACCAACCATGCGATGAATGAATATCTGAAGAGTAGTTATTTGCGGGATTATGGCGATTGGAAGAATGTTCCCAGTGATGTTGCCGTGAAATTCGTAAGAACGCACATGAAAAAGTCTTTTGTTAATTCTTTTCCTTCCATGTTAAGGGATATTGTTGATGATGGCCAGGGCGATTTGATGTTTCCCGGATTTGATTACCAACAAGATGTGAAACAGGCTGCTGTGTGCAGGAACGGATTGGTTTATACAATGAACAGGGTGGTCGGTCCGCGTGATTTCAGTACGGTGGTAGCTCCCATAATGAATAATCCACAAACAAAAATTGCCAATTGGATCATCAACCAGAGTTATAATAACGCCGCTTTGAAATTTAATTATTATCTGACTTCGCTTGAAAATCAATTTACAGTATTTATACCTTATGATGAGGCTTTCCTCGATTATCCCGATCCGGTTTATCAAACAAACAACACTACAATCAAACGGACGCTGAAGTTTAAATATGATGAAACCTTAAAAGGCGTGAATTTTATTTATTGCAATATGAATGGGGATTCAATCGGCAAGCCGGCTACACCCAATTTCAATAATACCAGTGATGGTACCCTCCGTATAATCCAGAATCGCTTACAAGATGTGCTGGATTACCATATTGTAGTTGGTGGTATTGATGCGGAACAAACTTATGTTCAAACCAAAGGTGGCGCTTATATAAAAGTTACCAGGGAAGGCGGACAAATAAGGTTGCAGGGCGCCGGAGATATTGAAAACGGAACTTTTGCCAATGTAGTTGAATCTTTTGTTGATAATAATCACATTAAAAACGGTAAAGTTTATTTTATTGACAAACGGCTTGATCATACATTAACATCTCCCTGGGGTTACGGATCGCAACATTATGGAGAATGTGGTAAGTTTTTCGAAATGATGGATTTATACAATAATCCGGATAATACATTTTTCCCTGAAGGGATTATTAAAGATCCTAATAACCTGGACAGGAATGGGAATCCGATAGTAACACTGAATCCATTCAAAGGCGCTGTGGAAAAGCCGGTAAAATTACAGGAATATTACCCACCGATATTCTCTATTACAGATGGAATCGACTATGTTATCCCATTTTTGGGACTGTATGATTATACGATTTTCATACCCACTAATGAGGCAATGGAAAGAGCGGCAGCGGCAGGTTTATATAAAACTGTTGATGACATCAAGGCTATAAACGATTTCGACACTCAGGTCGCAGAGATAAAAAAGGTAATTTTATTCCTGAAAAATCACTTTGTAGACGGTTCTGTTTTCACAAAACAATATTACAGTAACAAAGATAAAGACAAATATAGTGGTTGGACCACACATACTACTTCTGCAAAAATAACGATTCGCAGGAACAATGTTGATGTTAAGGAATTCAATGAGGTTGAAATTGGCAGGCAAGGCGAAACTTTGATTATCAGGGACAAATCCGGACATGAAAAAGCCCGTTCCGTCCAGGGTACTGAAAATAAGATAACTCATCAATATCGTTTTTTGAGCAGTAATATTGCTTCCAATTCACGTGCTGTTGTTTGCCAGATAAATAATGTGCTTACTATTAATGAATAAGAGAATAAAGTGTCGTTATGCAAATTAATATTATAAGAAAAACGTTTCGATTTTTATTTTGCTTCCTCTGTTTTTTGTCAACAAGTGCGGTTTTTGCGCAAAATGTATTGACATTGAGAGGTAACATAACAGATGGAATAGAACCGTTGATTGCGGTTTTGATAACTGAGGTCGATAAAAATAACCGTGTGGTTGGGGGAACCAATACCAATATGGACGGGGACTTTGTCTTGAATGCAAAGAGTAAGGATAATAAGATTGTTATCAGTTATCTGGGATATGTGAAAAAAGAATTCAAAATCGGAGACCGTACTGTTTTCAATGTTAAAATGGAATCTGATGCCAAAGTCTTGGCCGAAGTTGAAGTTGTGGGTCAGAAAGTAACCAACACGGGAGGTTTGAATATTCCTACCCGTGAAGTTTCGATTGCTATGCAGCGGATTGATGCCAAAGATTTTGAAGGGCTACAGGTTACTTCTGTTGAAGATGCCCTGCAAGGACGTGTCAGCGGATTGGATATTGTGTCGAATTCAGGCGCTCCGGGAGCGGGGATGTCTATGCGTATCCGTGGTAATACCTCCATCAATAACAGTTCGCAACCATTGATCGTGGTGAATGGAATCCCTTTCGAAACGAATATAACTTCTGACTTTGATTTCGTTTCGGCGCGTGAAGAACAATATGCCGACCTGTTGAATGTAAATCCCGACGATATATTGGATATCACTATCCTGAAGGATGCCGCTTCGACTGCCATCTGGGGTTCGAAAGGAGCTAACGGGGTATTACAGATCAATACGAAAAAAGGAGCGATGGGTAAGCCTAAATTGCAGTATTCATATCGTCTGACCGCGGCGTATATGCCCGACCCGGTTCCGGTTCTTTCGGGAGATGAATACACGATGTTGATGAAAGAAGCCTATCTGAATCCAAATCTGGATGATCAGAAAGGAAATATCCGTGAGTATAATTACATCAACGACGGATCGGATTTTTTCTGGAACTACAATAACAATACCGATTGGGTATCCGAACTTACCCAAACGGCATGGAAACACGACCATAATGTATCCTTGTCGGGTGGAGGAGAAAGAGGTGATTACCGCATATCACTCGGATACCTCGATGAAAATGGCATTGTGATAGGACAAGGTTTGGAACGTTATTCTACCCGTATAGACCTCCGGTACAAGCTTTCGGACAGGTTACTTTTTTCTACCGAATTTGCTTATACTTATACAGACAATAATAAAAGTTATGATGATAAAATCCTGGAAATAGCATCTAAGAAAATGCCGAATATTCCGGTATATGCCCGTGATAAATACGGCAACTATACAGATACCTATTTTAATATTAACAGGGGAACCGCTTCTGCCGATTTTCATTCTTCACAAAGGGACATGGTTAACCCGGTTGCAATGGCGAATTTAGCCAAGTACAACGACCGTTCTTACCGTGTTATTCCTGTTTTCAAATTGCAGTATGATATTTTCGATCCCGAAAAGCAAATGTTGAGATTCAAATCCACTGTATCATTAGATGTTAACGACATCCGCACTTTCCGGTTTTATCCGAAAGAAATTTCGGGTGCGGCTTATACGGATGAAGAAATCAACAAATCGTTCAGTGGAGACCAGGAAAGTACAAACATACGGTTAGATAATAACCTGACATGGCAACCTAAATTACCAGAAGAGCATTCGTTCATGGTATATGGATCTGTTCAAACAGATATCAGTAGAGGCTTGTCGCAGGAGCTGGAGTCCAAATGGGGTTCTTCTTCAGATATACAGACGATTACTTCCGGTTATCCTAAAAAGAATTATTCCAACTCATCCGAATCCCGCTCGTATGGTATATTAGGTACGATGCACTATGCTTATCTGGGACGTTATGTGGTGGATTTTACACTGCGTCGTGACGTAAGTTCCCGTTTTGGTCCCAGCAGACGTGTGGGATATTTTCCCGGTGTTTCATTGAAATGGATTATTTCCGACGAATCGTTCATGAAAGAGTTGAAGTTCCTTGATTTGCTTGCTTTGCGTCCGAGTTGGGGACTTTCTGGTAATCAGCCGGATAAGGATAATTTATACCGGTCGCGCTATATCTATTATGAAAATAATTATATTGATATGAAAGCGATCCATTCCGGTGGATTGCAAATTCCTAACCTGCACTGGGAGAGGACTATGCAAACCAACCTGGGATTTGATTTGAGTTTGTTTAACGGCCGGTTCACTGCCGAATTCAACTATTACTTTAAAAGGACATCAGATCTGCTACAGAAAAATTCATCAATGCCTTCAACTACCGGATTCTCTAATTTGGAATATGAAAATATCGGGGTAATGGATAATAATGGCTGGGATTTTAATATGCGGGCGCCTTCTATCATTAAAGTTGGAAACTTTTCGGTAGATTTATTATTAAATTTTGCCAACTTCTCGAATACAATCCAGGAACTTTCTGATAAAATCAATCCTCAGAAGGGAGATATGGAAAAAAACGGGGAGTACATGCGCAGTATTGTTGTCGGTAATCCGTTAGGATCATTTTATGGATATAAATACAAAGGTGTTTATGCATACAATAACTATGTCCCCGGGGTTCAGGAAAGCGCTCCTGTAGCCCGTGATGCCAAAGGAAATGTGATGTTGGACAAAGATGGTATTCCTAAACCGATGTATTTTATGTATAATCAACAATCAATTCGCTACCAGTTCAGGGGTGGAGATGCCATTTACGAAGATATCAACCATGATGGAAGTATTGATGAATTGGACGTGGTTTATTTAGGAAGCGCCAATCCTAAATTAACCGGAGGTTTTGGAGCTACCATCCGCTATAAGAATTTTTCAGTGAACAGCTTTTTCCATTTCCGTTATGGAAACAAAATTGTCAATGAAGCCCGGATGTACCAGGAAGCAATGTATAACAACGACAATCAGAGTATAGCTGTCAGATGGCGTTGGCGCGCCGATGGTGATGGCGCCGATGGTACTCCCGTATTGCCGAGGGCTTTGTATGAGACCGGATATAACTGGTTGGGATCCGACCGTTTTGTAGAAGATGGTTCTTATATTCGTTTCAAATACCTGACATTTAATTATTCAGTTCCCAAAAACTTATTAAAGAAAATTTATTTAACCGACTTGAAGTTTTATTGTACAATCAATAATGTGTATATCTGGACGAATTACTCGGGAGTGGATCCTGAAATTGGTTATGCAGCCGACAAAAACGATATGTTCAAGATCGGATATGATAATTCAAAAACACCCCGGAGTAAAGATGCCACATTTGGAGTAACCATTGGATTTTAATAATGCAAAAGGAATTTATGAATATGAAAAATATAGTGAATCTTATTATATGTTGTGTGTTTTTAAGCATCTTCACTTCCTGTAGTGATGAATGGTTGGATACAATACCCCGTGACATGATCACCGAAGAAGAATTCTGGCTATCCCGGCAACATCTGGAGGAAGCTGTCGCCGGATGCTATTATCAGTTACTCGTGGATGAAAAAATCAAAGATGATCATAAAACGGGTATTGTAAAGCAGATGATCGTATGGGGAGAATTAAGAGCCGACAATCTGGTACCCTCGGGCAGCCCTTTGTCGGAAGAAAGTAAAATCGCGGAATGTAATATTATTTCTTCAAACGCACTTTGTGACTGGAAGTTTTTTTATACTGCCATCAATAATTGTAATACTGTGATTGCCAATGCCGACAAGGTAAAAGAGAATGATGAAACAATCACAGATGCGGAAATCCGCGCATATAAGGCAGAAGCTCTGGCTTTACGTTCGTTGTTGTATTTCTACCTGGTCCGTACATATAAGGAAGTCCCTCTGATTTTGAAACAAAGCAAGACAAACGAACAAAACTATTATGTCCGTAAAAATGGAGAAGGTGAAATCTTAGACCAGATTATCCTGGATTTGAAAACAGCTTATAACGATGCGATTGCTAATTATGATGGAAAACCAAAATACAATAAAGGACGTTTTACCAAAACTTCTGTTGCCGCTCTGATGGCAGATGTTTATTTATGGATGGAACGTTACTCCGATTGTATCAATGCCTGTGAAATCGTAGAGAAAGACAGGAATATAGTATTCCTGAAAACCAGTAATCTTTGGCCTGCTATTTTCGGCGGGAATTCTAATGAAAGCATTTTGGAATTACAATTCGGAAGCAGTATTGAGGGAAAGGTTAATTCGGGATTGCTGCAAAGTTACTACTCAAATATGAAAGGAAGTCATCATTTTGCAGCTCCGGCAGATTCAAGGGAATGGGATATCACTACTGTCTTTGAAGCCGAAGGTCATGCTCTTTCAACTGATGAGCGTCTATTTGATACTTTTCTCATTACAGATAGGCCAACAACCGGAACCACTTTACAAATAAGGAAGTTCTCTTCAATCCAGGAATATCCTGCCAATTGGATTTTATACCGCTTGTCAGATATATACCTGATGAAAGCAGAAGCGCTTGTCCAGGAAAATTTTGAAAAAAATGGCGCCAATGCGTTGCATTTGGTAAACCAGACTTACATGCGGGCGCATGACAATTCCGGGCTGGATTCTTTGAAATTGAGTAATTACGATACGAAGGAAAAAATGGCGGATCTGATTTTAAGGGAAAGGCAACGCGAATTGATGTTCGAAGGCAAGCGTTGGTACGATTTATTGCGTACTTCCAGAAGAGAAAAACAAAATCCCATGAGGGTTTTTAAAGAATTTGTCTTACGGAATGTCGCTTCCGATTACAGGACATTTGCCGAAGGTAAATTCTCGAACGAATGGGCGCGTTATCTGCCGGTTCCTTTGTCTGATATCGATACGAATCCCATGTTGGAGCAAAATCCGTTTTATGATTCAGGTGTGAGAAAATAATAACTTTGATAAATACCATTATTTATGAAAAAAAATAGTTTGATTCTAATGTTGCTCATTTGTGCAGGTGTTTGTTTTTTCAATTCCTGCAGGGATGATGTAGTATATGATGTGGAAATTATCCCTAAAAAAGAAACGATAGGAGAATATTTATCCAATAATCCCGAACTTTATGGACAATTCTGTAAGATGCTGGAAAAGACGGATATATTGGGTTTGATGAATTCATATGGGGAATACACTTGTTTTGCTCCGACCAACGAAGCCATCAATTCTTTTATTGAAAATTCAGAATATTCAAGTATAGAGGAATATCCTGTCGATGAATTGAAAAAAGTAGTATTATATCAGTTGATAGAAAGAGATACAATCCGGACTACAGAATTCAAAGCCGGGCGCCTGAAATCCAATAATATGTTAGGAGACAACCTCCAGGTAAGGCAGGAAAGTGGTGGTGAATACGTCATTAATGGGGTATCTACAGTGTTGAGGCCGAATGATGTACTGCTTAAAAATGGAGTGCTCCATACCACCAATGCCATTATCACACCCGATAAGGATAATGTGGCAGGAAAACTTGATAATCCTGAATTTGGAGGGCGGTTTGGATTTTTCTTCCAGGCTTTGCAGGAGACTGAAATATATAAATTACTTGAAATATCGGAAGACCCTACAGAATACTCCTATTACAAGGAAAAAGACAAGGTAAAGGTTGTAATTCCCAGGAAAATCAGGTTTACCTTATTGGTTGAAAGCAACGAAACTTATATGAATGCCGGAATAACCAGTTATGAAGAGTTGAAAAAGAAATATGATGATGGAAACGGACCGATTACAGACCCTAAGAATGGATTTTATAAGTTTGTCGCCTATCATTGCCTGAGGAGTATTTATGACATAAGTAATTTTATCTGGTATTCCCAGATGGATGGATATGAAATTATTGAACCGTTATGCGATAATACGTTGTTGCAATTTTCTAAAATACCGGAAGGTGTTGTTTTTAACCGTTTTACGGACGAAAACGGAACTGTAATCAATGGGGCCAATGGCGTGATGGTAACTTCGGATGTGAAACACAGGGATGTACTTTGTAATAATGGTATGATTCATGAAATTACATCAGTGTTGGAGATACCCGATCAGAAAACATACTTCTCTAAAAAAATGAGATTTAATATATGCAGCTTCCTGCCCGAATTAATGAACATTGATGCACGTGGAAAAGGTGATAAAGTTTCAACCCCTTTTCGTAAAGAATTTCCTGATGCGACACCTTTGGAAGGAGGTCTTAAATTCTTTAAAAACATGTCGATTATAGGTAATAGCGGAAGAGTAATCCTGTTGTATGATTATACACAACGGTGGGTCAGGCACCAGTGGGATGAACTGTTGATCGGAGTCGGAAATGAGGAACTGGATCAATGCCAGGACAGGGGAAGCCAATCCGGCAACACACGGTTTGATATTACGCTCACATTGCCTCCCATCCCTCCCGGAACCTGGGAAATACGGTTCGGGTTCAGTAATGCGCCGGGACGTGGAATGGTGCAACTTTATTTCGACGACAAACCATCGGGTATACCTTTCCGGATGGACTATAATGTGAACTATGGAATCGATGGAATGGACGAGGAAACGGCCAGGAAAATTTTGTATTACAACTCATTCATGCCTTATCCCTCTAATATAACCAATGGAGATGGAGGTAGTGTAACTATCAAAACAACTGACAGGATGAGAAAAGTACTCGGTATATATTCATTTGATAAAATGGAACACCATACGTTAAGGTTCCGTACTGTAGATCCTGGTCAATTATCCCTCAATTTTGTGGAAGTAATTCCGGTCGACCAGGTTCAGAATGAAGGAACAAATTAAGAATCCAATTGCCGGCAAATTGCTTCGCACAATTTAATTGCAATTAATTGCATTAATTCCGCCGCAGGCGAATTGCTTTTAACATTGACTGATTTGAAGTTATACTTAAAAAGTGTAGATATGAAACTAAAAATAAAAAAATATAAGGCAGCATTGACAATTCCCGTCTTCGTTGGAATTTTGGGATTATTTTTTGCCTGCAACGACGAATGGAAAGAGCATTACGATAACAAAAGCGCCGGAGGTGAAGAAAGTTTGTTGTCTGTTCTTAAACAAGATCCGGAATTGAGCATGTTCGTGAAAATGGTAGAGATCAGTGGGTTGAGTCAAGCCATGAATGGAACAGAAGCATATACCGTTTGGGCTCCGGCCGATGAAGCATTGAAAGCGCAGGGAATTTCGTTGGAAAATCTTTCTGCCGCAGATTCCGCCAGAATTGTAACCATGACAAAAAATCATATAGCCCGTTACTTCTATTCAACATCAGAAATTGAATTCAACAGGAAACGGATTTTGATGCTTAGTACAAAATATATTTATTTTGAGAAAGCCGGTAATCAATATTCTTTCGACGAACAGCCTTTAACTGTGGTTAATAGTATTTGCACGAACGGTGTGCTCCATAAATTGAACGGAACATCAAAATACCGTGATAACCTCTGGGAATATATAAAAAATACCGCAGACTTGAAAAGTGTTTATGATTTTATCATCAAATACGATTCAACTTATTTAGATCTGAACAGGAGTAAGGCAATTGGAATTAATGATGAAGGGTACACAATATATGATTCTGTAAAGATTTTTAACAACAGATTGATGAAATATTATATCGGGGAATTGAACCTCGAAGATAGTATATATACTGTTATCGCACCTACTCAGGCAGCTTATTCGAAAGTATTCGATACCTATAAGGATTATTTCAAATCTCATGGCGGAATAGATGGAACATTAAATGCCGAATTAATTACTAAACGTAACATAGATAGTGTAATCGTGAATAACCTTGTGTTCAGGGGCGAGTATCAGAATTTGTTAAGCAGGGATTCTGTTTTCACAACCACAGGAACTATATTCAAGAAAAACTGGAAAGAGATGTTCAATGGTAATTTTTATAAAGCCAGTAATGGCGATATAATGATTACCGATAATCTGAATCAGAATATTTATGAATCTGTACAAAAAACATTGCAAATGGGTTTCCGGTATTATAACAACGGAGGTATGCATTTTTCCTATTCTGACGCGGAAATTAGTTGGCAATACCCACAGTCAGGTAATACTTTGATACCGGAAGCAACAGAAGGTTTTTTATTGATGAAGGAACCCCAGGGAATTTCAGTTTCCCCCTCAATATCCATATATCCCGGAAGTAGTGTTGTGTCAGCTAAATACGATGTCATATTTGCAATCATTCCCGGGGTTGCCTCTGATTCTACCAATGTTAGTGAGCAAACAATATTGGATTTCAGGCTGGAATACAAGACGAATAAAACAAGCGTTAAAAGGGTAGTTTTGAAGAGTGGAGTTATCACTAATCCGCTCGAAGTGATGTATGTGGAGTTGAAAGATGTTGAAATTCCATATATTGATGTTGAAGCTTGTATCAAGATGATCATCAATGTCCCGTTTGCAGAAAGGGAAAAATATAAAAAACAAGTGAGAATTAAAGAGGTTACATTTAAACCTGCCGGTATTACCAACTGATCAACCGGATTATTAACTTTTTAACAACAGGTAAATATGTATTTTCAAAACTGTAAAAATAAAATATTCGGTTGTGTAATGTTGGCATTTTGCAGCATTGTTGTTCTTAATCAGGCGCATGCGCAAGATGAAACAGATGCACTTGTTTTCGAAACAAAAAAAGACCAGGTTGCACAGAAAACAGAACGGACATCCAGGGATGAGGTTACGATAACTGGTAGTATTATTGATGCTGCAACAAAGCAACCGATCATATCCGCTGAAATTTTTGTTGATGGCTATTCATCGGCTATTGTATCCGAAAATGGAACTTTTAAACTAAAAATCCCATATCCAACTGCTGAAATTCAAGTGAAAGCAGAAGGATATCAAACGAAGAAAATTCCGGTAAAAGGAAATACTGATCTGAGTATCGCATTGATATCCAATCGCTTTTCGTCATTTTTTGAGCCGGGAATCCTTCCGATGGGAGAAACTTCTGGTGCAGGTTTCCCTTTTGCAGCCTCATATACGAAAAAAATGTATCCTGTAACAGGCACGTCTTTGGAAGAACGGTTGCAAACCGAAGTGGGAGAGATGCGCACAATCATCCGTTCAGGTGAGCCAGGAATAGGAGGGAACATGTTTTTACGCGGATACAATACATTGACCGGTTTTTCACAACCTTTGATAATTGTCGATGGAATTCCCTACGAAACATTGCTGAACAGATCAACTTCGTTTTACGGGGCTTACACCAATCCCCTGACCAATATTGATTTGGAAGATATTGAAAATATTTCGGTAATAAAAGACGGATATGCCTTGTATGGTGTTAAAGGCGCTAACGGAGTAGTTGTAATTACTACCCGTAGAGCCAAAGAGATGACTTCAAGGATTTCTGCTTCCGCTTCGTGGGGAGTAAATATGGCGCCCAAACAAATTCCGATGCTAGGTGCAAATGACTACCGTGTGTTTGCCACCGAACAAATGAGGGGAGCCCGTTATGACGCTGATATAATAGCATCACAACCTTATCTGAATGATGACCGTAATAACAGTGATTATTTCACATACCACAATAATACCAATTGGCAGGACGAAGTGATGCGGAATGGTCTGATGCAGAATTATCATGCACATGTTACAGGTGGTGACGAAATTGCTAAATATGGAATATCTCTGGGTTATATGGATGTGGAAAGCACACTCAAAGAATCATATATGAACAGGTTCAATTTCCGTTTCAATTCAGATATTAATTTATACCGGAAATTCGTACTTTCATTGGGGATATCGTTCAGTCAAACCAACAGGAACTTATTTGATGAAGGAATAATACCACGTTCTTCACCTTATTTTCTTTCAATGATAAAATCTCCGTTAGTTTCACCTTACCTGATAGCTGCTAATGGCGCTGTACTACCTAAATTGTCGGATGTTGACTGGTGGAATGTTTCAAATCCCTGTGCAATTATGGAAAAAGGAACCGGAGACAATACTCAATACCGCCTGAACTTGTATGGAAAGTTAAACTACCAATTGAATAATAATTGGTTGTTGAATGCAACTTTCAGTTATGACAGGGACAAGCAAAAGGAATCGCAACATATTCCGGCAGAAGGCGTTTCCCCACAATATAATTCAAGGACGGGAGATCTGTCTAAAAATCATGAAGAAAGTACTGCCGCAGGATATACCGGTCTTTATGGTTCACTTTCTGTTAGTTACAATAAAACGTTCGATTATATTCATAAATTAAAAGCAAATGCAGGATTGAGATATCAAAGCAATACTTACCGGCTTGAAGGAGGCGAAGGAGATAATTCTTCATCCATATACCTGACTGATAATATGGTTAACCAGGCATTCATATTCTATGATGATGCATGGAAATGGGCTTCTGCTTATTTAGACGCCGAATATACGTTGAAAGATCGCTATACCGCTTGGTTAAGTCTTTCAGGCGATGGTTCTTCCCGTGCCGGAAATAATGAGAGATATGGGGCGTTTCCATCATTCGGATTAGCGTGGAATATGGCCGGTGAAAGTTTTATGTCGTCTGCCGGTGCGTTAGATTTACTGCAACTTCGTGCCAGTTGGGGAATAACAGGAAACGATAATTGTATAGACACTCCTACAGATGCTTATTTTGGGTCTGTTCCATACCAGCAAATGTCGGGAATAGTTATTAAAAATCTGAGAAATGACAATTTGAAATGGGAAACAACCAATAAATTAAATGCAGGTATTGATATTGCTCTTTTTAACGAAAGGTTAATGCTTTCTACCGACGTTTATAAGAGTAAAACAAAAGACCTGATCTCCATTCAGAATCTTGACGGTTCTTCTGGTTTTAAATATACTACTTTTGCCAATGGAGGAGACCTTGAGAACAATGGATATGAATTGAAACTGGGAGTACGCTGGGTAGATACGCGGGATTTTAAATTCACAACGCAGTTTACTTTCTCGCAATACAAAAATAAATTAGTTTCATTACCCGATGATAACAAAGATATTCTGACACAGTATGAGGGCGCAACTATTCTTTCCCGTGTTGGAGAACCTGTAGGACTGTTCTATGGTTATAAAACGCAGGGAGTGTTTGCTACCGCACAGGAAGCTAATACCGCAGGATTGAAAACTTATTATTCCGGCACATATTTGAATTTTGAAGCCGGTGACATGAAATTCGAAGATTTGAATACCGATGGTTATATCGACGAGAAAGATATGCAGATTATAGGTGATCCTAATCCCGACTTTTTCGGAACAATCGCCTTGAATTTTACATTTAAGAAAGTTAGCCTGGATGCCGTGTTTACCGGTGTATACGGAAATGATGTTTACAATTCTTTGAGACAGAGTACCGAATCAATGGCAAACTTCTATAATCAATCACAAAGCATACTCAATCGATGGAAAGCAGAGGGGCAACAGACAAACACGCCTAAAGCAAGTTTTGGAGACCGCAAAGGCAACTCACGCTTTTCCGACCGCTGGATAGAAGATGGTTCCTACCTGCGGTTGAAAAACCTTACTCTTTCGTGGAAAGTCCCTCAAAAAATACTGTTCCTGGATGGATTTACAGTATTTGCCACTGCCAATAATGTGTTTACCCTTACCAATTACCTGGGAAGTGACCCGGAATTCAGCACTTCCGGCAAAGCATTATATCAGGGAATAGATGCCGGATTTTTGCCTCAGGGCCGTTCATTCATGGGGGGATTCAAACTTAATTTGTAAAAAAATAGCGATATGAAAAAAATATTAGTATTTATCCTGATAATGTTTACTGTTTGTTCGTGCAGTGATTTGTTAGACATAGATTCCGATGCTTACCTGAAAGCAGATGATAATTCCCTTGTAAGCCCGAACGATTCTGTTTATTCGCTTTTGGGAATTTTATCCGAGTTCCAGGATTTAAGTGATGAAGTTGTTATTTTCGGAGAATTGCAGGCCGATTTGGTCGATGTATCCGCCAATGCAAGCCAGTACCTGAAAGAAATTAATTCGCATTCAATTACTCCCGATAATCCACTCATAGATGTGAGTCAATATTATGCTGTAATTAATAATTGTAATTATGTCATTACCCACATGGATACGGTAGTTGGCAATCAGGCATTATTAACTGATTATGCCGCTGCCGTAAAAATCAGGGCGTGGACTTATCTGCAACTGGTAAAAACATTCTCAACGGTAAGGTATTATGAAGAACCCGTTCTTAGCGTGTCTGATGCCCGGAATATGAGTAAATATCCTTTACTTTCGAAAGAAGAAGTATTGAATAAACTTATTCCGCAATTAAAAAGCGTACTTCATGCGCAAGAACCCATTCGCTCCTTTAATGATTTCCCAATGAGTAAAATGATTCCGCAGGCGGAATCTCTTTTGGCGGAATGTTACCTGTGGCTCAACCAATATGAGCAGGCTGCAACATATTACAAACAAATGATGGAAAAAGGGACGGCAGGCCACATGTTGACACATGAAATTAAATATGAAGGTTCAGAAGGCTGGTCTATTACTAATGCCTGGATGGCGATGTTTTTCCCTCCTGATGCGAAGAATAGTTCCGATGAAATTATCACAGGAATGTATTATCATCCCAAGTTAGGACGATCATTTGGAGCAAATGCGCTTTTTTCTTCAATCAAGTCATCCTATAAAGCTATTGCACATTGGTATGCCCAGGAAATTAATAATCCGAACGCTTCAGCTGAGTTTAAGTTATATGGAGATTATTGGAGGGGAAGGCTTTCGTGGTCCAGATATATTACTACCGATTATGAAGGCGCAGCCTCCATTGTGCCACGTATATTAAAATTCCAGAATGATACTACTTCCGGCGGCCGGATGATTCTTGAAAGAGCGTCCATTTACCATTTGAGATATGCAGAAGCCGTGAACCGCATGGGGAAACCTACTTTGGCATTGGCATCGCTGAACTACGGAGTAAAAGATGCAATTGTTAAAGACCCTAAATATGTTAATCCGTCGGAGATCGCAGAATCGTCTTTTGTTGTTGATTTTAGAAGTGCCAAGTATACTAATAATAGGGGACTGCGTAACAGGGCTGGTCTTAAGCCGGTTGAATTTCCTAAAGAACAAACACTGGCCACATTACAGGATTCGATTCTGTTTGTCGAAGATGCTATTCTGAACGAAGCCGCCCTGGAACTGGCATTCGAAGGCAACCGCTGGGGCGATTTGGTCAGGATTGGATTAAGAAGAACTTCCGGACAACCCGATTTTGTAGCTAAAACAGTTTCTGAAAAATTCATGCCGAATCCGCAAGCCAGAATTCCTTTTACGCCATCGGCAGATGCAACCATGATTTACAATAAGTTGCTTGACCATAATAACTTTTTTATTCCGTTTCCGGAGAAATAATTGATATACAATGAACATAATCCTAAATTAACATCATAATGAAGAAAAACTTTTTATTAAACATCCGTATTTGTATAACATTGGGCGCTCTGCTGACAGGCGGTGCATCTTCTGTCGTTGCCCAGGATACCTATACGGGTACAGAATGGGATGACGTCAGGGTTACCCAGAAAAACAGGGAGGAAGCCCGTACCATTGAAATTCCTTTTGCATCAGAGCAGGATGTTCAAACCAAAACAATAGAACAATCTACTTATTATCAGTCATTGAATGGAACCTGGAAATTTAATTGGGTTCCGGATCCTTCTCAGAAACCGGCCGATTTCCAGACTTCAATTTCCAAAGCAACAGGATGGGACGATATAACTGTGCCTTCTGTCTGGCAGGTATATGGAATCCGGAACGGTAAAAACTGGGATAAGCCTCTGTATGTCAATACCAGTTATCCTTTTACTTATAATTCAACAACATACAAGGTTCAGGAAAACCCTCGTGCCGATTTTACATACAATAGCAGCATGAAGAACCCGGTTGGAAGCTACCTTCGCGAATTTACAGTTCCAGCTAACTGGGACGGGCGTGATGTTTATATCCGTTTCAATGGTGCTGGTCCGGGTTACTATCTTTGGATTAACGGGCAATGGGTTGGTTATTCGGAAGATTCTTATTTGCCTTCAGAATTCAATATTACAAAATACCTGAAAGCCGGAACAAACCTGGTTGCCGTACAAATTTATCGTTTTACCAGCGGTTCGTTTCTGGAATGTCAGGACTATTGGCGCTTCAGCGGAATCAGCCGCGATGTTTTCCTTTGGTCTGCTCCTAAAACGCAAATCAGGGACTATTTCTTTAAAACAGATTTAGATAATAATTATGTGAACGCCAATGTGTCTCTTGATGTGGAGTTAACCGGGGCAACTTTGGCTTCAGGAGAATTGACAGCGAAAATCATGGACAACGGAACAGTTATCGCTGAAAAAACAGTGACCAATCCGGTTATTGGAAAATTTACAATCGATATTGATAATGTGATCAATCCGAAAAAATGGTCGGCAGAAATCCCTAACTTGTATGATTTGGTTCTTACTCTCAAAAATGGCAGCAATGTTGTTGATATCAGAGGTGGAAAAGTAGGATTCAGGGAAGTGGGTATCCGTAGCGACGGCGCTTTGTTGATCAATGGCAAACGCATGGTGTTTCATGGAGTGAATCGCCACGACCATGACCAGATAAACGGACGTACTGTTTCTAATGATGAATTGGAACTGGATATCAAAATGATGAAGCGCTTGAATATAAATGCTGTTCGTACATCGCATTATCCCAATAGTCCTTATTTATATGACCTTTGTGATAAATATGGACTGTATGTGTTGGCGGAAGCGAATGTAGAATGTCACGGAAATACCGGGTTATCAAGTGTTGAATTATTCCGGAAACCGATGGTTGAAAGAAACGAGAACCATGTGAAAAGATTCAAAAATCACCCTAGTATCTTTATCTGGTCGTTTGGTAACGAATCGGGAAGAGGCGATAACTTCAAATATGTATCGGAAGCCATATATGCACTTGATAGAACCCGTTTAAGGCACTATGAAGGCAACAGTGAATGGAGTGATGTTTCCAGCACGATGTATGGTAATTACTACCATATTGAGAACATTGGAAAAGGAGGACAAAAACGTCCTCATATCCAATGTGAAAACAGCCATGCCATGGGTAACTCCATGGGTAATGTACGGGATATGTTCGATTTGTATGAAAATTATCCGATGCTGACCGGCGAATTTATCTGGGATTGGAAAGATCAGGGGCTTCAAATGCCTGTGCCGGGAGAAAGCGGTAAAACTTATTTTGCATACGGAGGCGATTTCGGCGACAAACCCAATGACGGAAATTTTTGTACCAATGGAGTTATATTTGCCGATTATAATATCTCGTCCAAAACATATCAGGTGAAGAAAATCTACCAACCGGTTGATTTTGTCAAGCCATTGAGGGGAAATACCCAGTTTACTCTTAAAAGCAAGCTGGCATTCAAAACACAGACTTCCGGTGAATTTGATTTTTATTATTATATATTGGAAGATGGAAATATTATTAAAGAAGAAAAATTAAGTGGTATATCCATCAGTCCGGAGGGAACTTATCAATTAACAATCGCTAATCCTCTTGTCAATGCCAAAGCTGATGCCGATTATTTCATCCGGTTCAAGGTATACCAAAAGGAAGCTACCTGGTGGGCGGAAGCCGGATATGAAGTGGCAAGCGAGCAGATTAAACTGCAGGATGCAGTGAAGCCGGCTTACCAGATACCTGCAATAGGAAATCTGACAGTGAAAGAAAATACAGATGATTATACCGTTACAGGAACTGATTTTTCGGCCGTATTTTCTAAATCAAAAGGTACACTTGCCAGTTATGTGCTCAAAGGCAGACAAGTAATCTGCGAACCACTCAGATTGAATGTTTTCAGGGCTTATACCGATAACGACAAAGTGCAGGCGGGCAATTGGGACAATATGGGATTAAGAGACCTGGCATTGAAAGCCGGAACCTGGAAAATAAATACATCAGATACGAAAAATACCGTGGATTTGAGTATTATCAATGTCTATTCAGGAAAAGGACAGAATACTTTCACCAATGAAATGGCATTCAAAATTTCGACCGACGGAACTATTTTTGTCAGTTCAACAATCGATCCCGCAGCGAAAGGTAATATCCTTCCGAAAATAGGATATGTATTGGAAATGCCTGAAAAATATGAGAAATTTACATATTATGGACGTGGCCCGTGGGACAGTCATGAAGACCGTAAGGAATCTTGTTTTGAAGGTGTTTACAATAGTACCGTAACTGAACAGTTTACTCCTTATATCCTGCCTCAGGAAATGGGAAATAAAGAAGAAACCCGCTGGTCGGCCCTTACCGATAATAATGGATTCGGAATCATGTTTGTTGCACCCGGCAAAATGGCGACTTCGGTGGGCCATTGGCGTGCAGGGGATGTAGTCAAAAATCGTGGAGACCGTACGAAACATCCCTATCAGATGCCGTTCATCGATAACACAGTCGTTTGCCTGGATGCAAGGAACCGTGCCTTGGGAAATGCAAGTTGTGGCCCCGATGTAATGAGTAAATATGAATTAAAATCGGAATTTACAATTTTTAATTTCATAATTATGCCGGTTACTTCGCAATTGGATAACGAACAACTCGCTGCAAAAGCCAGGGTGGAAAGCCCCCTGTGTAGTCCCGTAGAAATTTCAAGGGACAATGTCGGTAAAGTGAAATTAGCAACAACAACTTCCGGCGCTAAAATGTATTATAGCATAAATAATGGTGGATTCCAGCAATATACAGCACCCTTTACATTATTGGATGGCGGTCATCTGGAAGCTTATTCCACAGCCAGCGGTTATTTTGACAGCATGACGACTACTGCTGATTTTAATTTGTTTATCGATAAAACCAAATGGAAAGTGGTTAGCTGCTCAAGCGAACAAGGAGGTGGTGAAAAGGCTGCAAATGCTATCGACGGTGATGTTAATACCATTTGGCATACCCGGTATTCTGAACCGGCTGGACAATTTCCTCACGAAATCGTGGTTGATATGATTGAAACTTATAAAGTGAAAGAATTCATGTATCAAGGTCGTCTGGATGGTTCTAACGGAAGAATAAAAGCGTATGAAATTTATTTCAGCAATGACCCGAACAAATTCGACACCAGACCGCATGCTACAGGCGAATTTATAGATACAAGCAATCCTCAGGTGGCAACAATTGCCAGTCAGCCAGAAGCCCGTTATTTTAAATTGGTAGCCAAATCAGCAGTAGATGGGAAGGCATGGGCTTCTGCAGCGGAACTTGGCGTCGAGGCTTCTGCAAGAGTTGCTGTCAAACCCGGAGAAAAAGTTGTTGAAGGAAAACTCTATAACCTCAAACACGTAAATTCCGGGTTATATCTACAGGCTGTTCTACATACGGATACAGACTATGAAGGAGACTTTATTATCAATCCGTTAAATGAAAGCGAAGATAGTTTTGTTTATAACTTCATTTCCATTCAGGGTACAACCGATGTTTACAATATCGGTGTTAATGGACAATATATTAACAAAGACGGCGGTTGGAAATGTATTCTTGGTTCAAATGTAAACCGGGAAGGTCAAATCCAGTTGGAGTATGAAGCTGATAACTCTTTCGGGATGAAAGCTATGTGGACTTCTAAATATGTAAATTTAGATAAAATGGTAGCCGGTTCATATATATATGCAGATAAAAGTGATGGCGCTCTGTGGAAAGCAGAATTGGCCAGGAATTACAATAGCATCACCCCGCTTGCGGGTGATGCTGGTGTTTCTGTATTTCCAACCCTTTCGAAAGGAAGCATTACAATTTCTTCTCTTCAGGAAGCCGGGATAAAAATAATGGATATTTCCGGCAAATTGCTGGATACTTACCGGTTTTCCGGAGATTTGACCGTTGATTTGAATTATTCTGACGGATTGTATTTTATTTCAGTTAATACTACCGGAAAAACTTCTGTTTATAAGGTTATATTGCAACAGAAATAAACAACACATTTCTTTCCTTCGCGCCTGCATACACTACACCATTCCTTTCGTAGATCAAATCAATACTTATCCATGAAAATCGTAGCTGGTTTGACTCCTGCTTTGTCTTAAAATGTACTTTTGGGTTTGAGTTTGTGACATAATAGTACTCATTTGGGTCATTTTGAACATATATATTTCTGGCGGTTTTCCAGATAAAATTTTCCACATTACATTTGTAAATATAAAACAGTATAAAAACTCAACTTATAATATCATGAAAAGTATCAAAAGCATGTTTTTCCTTTTATTTGTAATTGTTTGTGGTAATGTTTGGGCGCAAACCGCACAAACGTTTGTTCCCGAAACAGGAAAGTATTATTTTATTAAATCACAAAACAAGAACAATGAATTACACAGGTCTTACTTGGTTGAAAAAAGTAATGGCAATTTGACATTTGAATTCTTCTATGAAGGAATTGCCAATAAAAAGGATTCAGCCCAATGGGCTGTTGAATATGTTACAGACAAAGGATATACAATAAAAAATAAATTAACGGGCCATTATTTCTCCTTTCAGGGCCGTAAATATGCAACAGATGGAATCAAATCGAATACATCAACCATAACTGATAATTGCTATTTTGAGTTCCAAACCATTACCACTCCATTTTCTTTCGGAGACTTTACCAAACAAGGCTACGGGATAATTTATAACGGTGCAACTTCCATTAATGCTGCATTTTTAACATATGACAATACGAGTGGAAATACCGGAACAGGTACTTATGAAGAACAATCCACTTGTGCCTGGTTGTTTTTAACAGAAAATGAAATCCTTGATTTTACCAATGCCTACAATCAATTGAACAACCTGACTTCCGTTGCCGACATCGCTTTTGATGCTTACAACAAAACTTTTCTGGTTACAAAAAACGGTTTGCAGTATTATAGAGAATCTATTGGAACGGGAGATAGTAAAGATTATTTCTGGTGCCAGGCTTTAGATATTCAAATGGCGGAAGATGTTTACTTGCGTACAAAAAAAAGTGAACATGCGACATTAATAGACAATCTGCTTAAAGCATTTATTGCCCAGAATGTAGGAACTACCGCTCCCGGCGATTGGGGATGGAATGAGTTTAATGATGATATCCTGTGGGCTGGATTGGCATTCGCCCGTGGTTACCAGATAACAGGTAATCCTACTCATCTTAAATATACAAAATACGCTTTTGATTTGTTGTATGACAGCTATAACGGCCGCGACGCTTGTTGGGATGAGGAACTTGGCGGTGGAATCTGGTGGAGAAGACGTTCAAAAGGGTCGGCAGCAAATGTGTCAGACGAAGAAAGAGCTAAATCGGCGCTTAGCAACAGTCCGGCAGTTATGTTAGCATGTTATCTTTATGAATTTACAGAAGAGCCCGAATATCTTGAAAAAGCCACAACACTAATGGATTGGCTTTTGGCTACTTTATATGATGCAAATGATGGAGGAGTTTACGAAAACATCACATGGGCGGGAGTGAAACGAGGCAAAGGAAATGTTTATACCAATGGTGCTTTTGTTGGCGCAGCTACACATATACACCGTCTTACCGGAGTTGCGGATTACTACAAAGCTGCAGAAAAGGCTTCAGCCTACGTCGCAAACAATAGAACATCAGGAAGCATTATATCTAATGCTAAAAGAGATGGAACATGGCAATCTGAATATCACCGCGGATTAGGTGAATTTATTCGCGATAATAACAACACATGGTCAATTTACTATACTTTCAATAAAAAAAATGCAGAAGCCGCCTGGAATATGCGCCGGCTTGATTTAAATATTACCGGGAATAACTGGCTCAGTCCAATGGTAATTGACAATAAAGCCGGTGCGATGGAATGTGTGGGAAGTGTTATTATACAACAAATATCTCCGGAAGTTTCCCCTGAGTTAAAGCAAAGGACTGAGTACTGCATCAAACCCAAATCAGACTCGCAAAAATCTATCTATGTTGATGGCACAGATTCTCCAACTGTAAATATTTCTACTCAGGAAGGTCGTTTTAGATTGGTATTCAAAGGTTATGGTTATTATCAACTGGAGTCGATTAGTGTGCCGGGTTATGCTTTGGCAGTCAATGGAACAGACCTTATCCTTGTCCAATTGAAAAATGATGATGATAATCAATATTGGAAATTAGTATTTGATTATCAAGGCTACCATAAATTAAAATCCAAAAGTGCACCATTAATGTGTCTTTCTTTTGACGGAGTAAAATGCAGTTTAAAGAAAGAACAATATACTGACGACGAGCGGTGGTTGTTTGGTAAACCGGGAGAAGGAAGTGGCATCAATAATGTCAAAAAAGATGGAGTCTTTGATTATTTTTCGATAGAAGATAATGGCAATACAATCATTATTAAAGAAAAAACAGGTGGCCAGAATAAAATAAAAACCATTCAGATTAATGATGTGTATGGAAGGGTGGTTCGTGGTAGCTGTTATAACTATTCAACCCCTGTAACAGAAGTTGAATTAGATACCCATAGCTTAATATCTGGCATATATATGTTAGTTATAGGTACTGATAAAAACCAAAAACAAGTATTGAAATTCATTAAAAAATAAGATTGAGAAATAGTTAAAACGTATCCCGGCTTTGTAGTTTTCCTGCTTTGCCGGGATTTTTTTTTAGTGCAATGGTTTAGCTTGAAATTGTTGTTTCCCATTTCATTAGAAAGTACTACTTTTGTAAAAACAGCAATGTAATGACAAATTTCCCGGAAGCATTTCTTTCCAGAACAAAAGCCATTTTAGGCGATGATTTCGATTCTTTTATCCAGGCAATGGATGAAGAACCAGTTACGAGTATACGATTAAACAAACCCCTAAATCCCCTAAAGGGGACTTGGAGAGTGAAAGACCATGGTTTCTCCGGGTTTTTACAAACTCAAAAGTCCCCTTTAGGGGATTTAGGGGTTGTCGTTCCTTGGGCATCTGGCGCCTATTACCTCAAAGAACGCCCTTCATTTACTTTCGACCCTTTATTCCACGCTGGCTGTTATTATGTCCAGGAAGCATCATCCATGTTTCTCGAACAAATTATTAAAACATATACAACCGAACCCGTCAAATGTTTGGATTTATGTGCAGCCCCGGGGGGGAAATCCACACATTTATCTTCAATATTACCGGAAAAGAGCTTGCTTGTTGCTAATGAAGTGATTCGTTCCCGTTCTCAAATTCTGGCTGAAAACCTGATAAAATGGGGGAATCCTTATACAATTGTTACGAATAGTGACCCTGAAATAATCGGCGATTCTTTATCCGGCTTTTTTGATTTAATTGTTGCTGATGTGCCATGTTCGGGAGAAGGAATGTTCCGCAAAGATAAAAATGCCATTTCAGAATGGTCGTTGGCGAATGTTAATCTTTGTGCTGAACGGCAACAGCGTATTATTGCCGACATCTGGCCGGCGCTTAAACCCGGAGGCATTTTGATTTACAGTACCTGTACATTTAACCTGGAAGAAAATGAAGAAAATATCCGGTGGATAACGGAAACATTTGAGGCTATTCCTTTGGATGTTCCTTTGCAGGAAGAATGGAATATCACCCGGACTAAAAAGTATGATTATCCTGTTTCCCGCTTTATTCCCGGAAAAACCAAAGGAGAGGGCTTTTTTATTGCAGCGCTCAAAAAACCGGAAGATTCATTTTTAGAAGATATTACTACCAAAAAGAAAGATAAAACAAGGAAAAGTAAAGAGAAGGTAACAGTTCCTGTTTCAGTCAACAATTGGATAACAGACAATAACTCATTTTCAATTCAGGTTGATAATAATATCATTTCTGCCATTCCCAAGGAATATGAATCCGGATACCAGGAAATAAACAAGGCATTGCGGATAGTACATGCCGGAATTACTTTAGGCGAAATCAAGGGAAAAGATATCATACCCAATCATTCATTGGCAATGTCTGTGAACTTTAACCTGGAAACTTTTTCTTTGGTAGAAGTTGATAAGCAAACTGCTATAAGCTATTTGAGGCGGGAGTCTATTCAACTTCCACCTCAAACGACAAGAGGATATATAGTTTTAACGTTTCAGAATCAACCCATTGGCTTTGTAAAAAATATCGGTAACCGGGCTAATAATTTGTATCCGCAGGAATGGCGGATTCGCTCTATTTCACAATCTTTTTTGTAACGACTTTCCCTTGAGCATTTATTGCTTTTATTACATAAACACCGGAAGTTAAAGATTGCAATGATATTTTGTCAGTATTTTTTTCGTCCTTTACAGTTGTACCGGAAACTGTACATAGTTGAATATCTGCAATTTCAGAAGAATTTAACCATTCATATGAAATATATAAACCAAATGCATCCTGGGGGGCCTGTTTGATACCACTGCTTGCCGAATATTCAAAAGCTCCTAAATCAGGTGCGCTTCCTGTATATGATAATCCAACTATTGGTGTTCCTTTGTCAATGCATTGGCTTGAAGGCGATAACCGGAATAAACCATTCATATTTGGTAAGGAACCATCTGCATTTCTATTGGCATAAGCATTTGATAAGTCTACATTTTGAAAATCAGTATCTGCAACAGTAATTTTAGGACTGACATTCCAATTGTTGAACGTTTTGGTACCTGCTGAAGGCTTAAATGAATCAGAACCCTTATTCGATGCCGATATGCAATTTTGTACAGTTAATGAAGTTGCAGTTGCATTACTAAAGCCATAATTAGGTGCATTTTTATAACCGGTGCAGTTATAGAAAGTCATTGTTCCATGATTATTATTCTGGTCAAATCCTTTTACCTTGTTTTCGAAAGAAACGCAATTTGTTACTACGATATTGTTGATAGCCCAGTCGGTAGTGCTTCCGGAAGTCGTACCTCCTCCTATTTTAAAACCGTTTCCATTTCCATAATTTTTGACAATAATTTTTCCAGTCTCAATATTCTTAAATCCATCTAAAAACGCTTTGTCAGTTTCATAGCGTGGAAAATCAGTTAAGTCATATTCAGCAGGTCCGTTACGGAAACACCAGCTATCTTTAATTACAGATTCTCCCTGTACTGCGTAAAAATCCCATCCATCATCAGAATTTTCCCATGCTCGACAACCAATATAGGTATTGGTTGTTCCTGTTCTGACAGTTTTTTTTGAGTCTGCAAAACCATCAGCATTTCCACCATAATCGGGGCTTGTTCCACTCATAGTTTTGTAATCGAAGTTTTGATAGGAATCACAATTTTTTATCAAATTATCACCTGATGAGACTTGTAATCCGGAATCGCAATTGCCATAAAAGGAGCAGTTTTCAATGATATTGTTTTTTGCCGACACATACATTCCATTATCTCCGGCATATCTCACCACTATTCCATAAATGTGAACGTAACTTACGCCCACTTTTAATCCCCGGTAACTATCGCCGTAAGGTTGTTCCCTAAAGTCAAAAATTGCAGTTTCTCCGGGATAAGAGCCCAGATAAGTTCTTCTTTCGGCTGTCCCCGCTGTTTGAATAAAAGTAAATGAAGCTTTCACATCATACTGGCCTCCTTTGAAATAGACAGTATCTCCTGTAGCAACTAATGAAGTTGGCATTGAAGACGACAGGTTATTAAATCCAAAAGGAGAGTCATAAGAGGATCTATACTCTCCGCCTTCTTTCGTAATTGATTTTCCTGTAGGTGCAAAATAAATTGTTTTTGCACTAAGTGAAAGTAATATAGAGTAGAAAGTAATCGCCAAACCTAATCTTTTAATCATGGTACTTGTTGTCATAAGCTAAACTTAAATAAAAAATGTGAGCGTTTTAATTCTGACAACGAAGGTAAGGCGTTTAATTTTTTCAGACAGTTAAAATGTTGTATTATTATTTAAAAGGGACGTTTGTCTATTTCTTTTGGTATTTTTGTTTCACATCAGGTTTATTATGATTTGTAAAGGGTTGTCTCAAAAGTATCATTAGCACACAGAATATACGGAATATACAAAAATGTGATGTCCTGTATATTCCGTGTGCTATTAGCTTGCTTCCGGGAGCCTCGATATAAATGCATAAATAAAATAAGGGCGGGCAGAAACCGTCCGTTACTATCTTCTAATGTTCCACCAACCCCAAACTTCTTCATCTTCGGGCGTAACTGTACATAGTTCTCCCGCTACATAGTTTTCGACCAACATTTTTGTAATATGTTCCTCGTCGATGTCCGATAATTCCAAATTTTCACCACCCAACCACCATTCAATTGTATGGGTGCAAAGCCGTATTGTGCCTTCTGAATAATCCTTTTGCTTTTTCATACTTCTTCAAATTGGTCGATTTTACATTCGATGATTACTACTTCCGCCTGGTCTGTGTACAGGTCGTTTTCTTTGGCGGCATCTATCGCCTTTACTTCGCTTGAAAATACGCCGAAACAAACGCGGCTGCGTTTGGACTTGTAAATGTCCGTTTGAAATAAAATGTACGCTTTCATATCGTTATGCTATTGATGTTCCGAAAATCCTGTTAAATGCATCTCTGATTTCATCCCGCTTTAAGTAATCCCAATAGAGGGTGGCTGCGTGGTATGGGTCAATCTTGCCGATTTCGTAACCCATTTCATCTTTAGTCAAACGCT
>JAVBLO010000130.1:0-19288 GCA_031553415.1 Bacteroidales bacterium
CCGATAGTCGCTCGTTTTTTTGAAAGGGAAAGCCCCTTTATTTATACCGTGAATTTACGCTTTTTTTTGCTAACCCCAAAATGTCAAAGAACTTTTTTTATTGGATGATTGTCGAATGTTTCCTTAACTAAACGACATTGATATCAAAACTATTATTTTTCATGGAAACAGAGTTTCAAAAACCGTCCACCGAAATTGAGGGGAGAAATATTTGATATATCATTCCGCGCTACGGATATTTCACATTTAACACCAAAAGAAATGGAAGAGTATAAGAAAAGTATCACAGAATATGCCGATGTCCAGGATGCTATGGCTTATGCAGAAGAGAAAGGAAGAGAAAAAGGTCTTACTGAAGGCATAGAAAACGAAAAAATTGAGATTGCCAAAAACTGCTTAAAAGAAGGCCTTCCTATTGAAACAATTGCCAAAATTACAGGCCTGACTGTCGGGCAAATAAATAAACTTAAATAAAACCTTTCTTTACTTTTTTAAACCACATAGGCACATAGAACAGATAGAAAATTTACATAGAAAATATTAAGCACTTTGTAAAAAACTATGTTTTCTATGTGCTTATGTTATCTTTTAACATTTTTTTCTCACCTTGGTATTTTAGCCTCGTTTGATTGGGACAGCTGTCACCCGCCATTTATCGCTTTAACGCATACATTTGCAGTATTCAATTAATTAATTTATTCACACATTAAAAATTTATTATCATGAAGAGATTTACGAAGTTTAGTTTATTTCTAGTTGGCTTGATTTTTTTAGGAACAATGGTAAAAGCACAAGATGTCAATTTTTTATTTACAAGTACAACACCTGGTGATTATTTCAAAAGTTATACAGGAGGTATAGCAATAAGCTCTAGTGCCTCTATATCATCCCCTAGCAGTGTTTATTATGTAAACATGAACTCCACTCCAAGTAATGCAGGTTCCAACTATATTGAAGTAAAAAGCACAGATACCGAAATAGAAAAAATTCAGATTTTTGTAACTGGAAACGGAGACAATAAACCTCTCCAACCAGCTTTTTTAGGATGGTCGACAAATACAATATCTACTACTTCTGCTGATGTGGTAGTTGTACCTCCTGCTCAAACCGTGTCAGGAAAGACAAGTGCTACTGCTGTTTGGTTTACATGTGATTTAAGTTCAAAGAACATAAAAACAGTTAGATTTTATAGGGCTGTTAAAGGAGTTACAGTTACAGATCCTGCTACTGATAGCAAAACCACCATTGGAAGTGGAGAAACATTACAATTTTATGGAATGAAAGTTTGGTTGAAATCTACAGGGCCAAAAGTAACTGCTCCCACTATTGCTTCTTTTGAAGCAGCAATCGGAGAAAGTAATGAAAAGAATGTTAATATTAAGGGCAGTGACCTTACACAGCCTTTAAGTATATCCGTAACAGGCACAGGATTTTCTTCCACAGTTACAACAATTTCTGCAACAGAAGCTATGACAACAGGAGGTTTTAACATCCCTGTAGCATACGCTCCCACATCATCCAGCAATTTAAACGGAACTCTAACAATTTCAAGTTCAGAACTTGAAAGCGATGTTACAGTACCTTTAACAGGAATAATAACACTGCCAAAACCTAATAATATTGTTGCAACAAACACTACTTATGGCGTGCTTAATTTAACTTGGGATGCAGTAGAAGGAGCAACAAGTTACCAAGTAAAATACTATGTAAGTGCACCTTGGATAGAAACATTTGATGGAATTACTTCAGAATCCGCAGCTAAAAACTCAAATTTCGATCATTCTTCTGCTTTTATGAAAACAGACATGAGTGGTAGATATAGCCCTACATATGGAAATGAATCAGGAACAATATACTTGTCTGGATCTCGTTTTTTTGTTGAAGCAGATGGCACCAAAAATATCAAAATTACTATTAGAGCTAAAGATGGAGGAACTGGAACTGCCGGGGTATTGAGAGTATACAAAAAATCTAGTACATCAAGTGGTGATGAAGTTACACCTAATTTTACAGTGACAAACGACTTTGTTGATTATACGTGGACTATTTCTGCAAATTCTCTTACAAAACAATCTAATGGTCTTTATTACTTCCAACCCAGGGTTGAAAGCGGCAAGGCTGTGATAATAGATAAAATTACAGTTGAATACACAAAAGAAGAAACAGTAAATACAAATAACACTGAACTGAACATTTCAGATCTGATTCCTGGATGTACTTATTCAATTCAAATTGCTGCCACTGGAGGTAGTACTGCAACAATTACATCCAAGACAGCCTCTTATTATATTTTAGATAAAACTGCAATAAACGGAAATATTGTTATGTCTCCTATAAGTGATAAATATATTGAAAATTCAACTATTGTTTTATCTGCAACTCCAAATTTTGGGTATTTATTCGATAGATGGACAGGAGAAAATGCAGATGAAATAGATAATAATGGCAATTTGGTTATGGATGATCATAAAATAGTTTCTGCTATTTTCAATCCAGTAAAAACAACAGCAGAAAAAACAACCATAAGTAGTAATAGCGGCATTCTTGTTACTTGGGAAGTACCTTCTGCAACAAAATATGACGTATCATTCACCAGTACTAGCAACATAAATATTATCTGGGGTTCTGAATTATCCAGTGGAGCAGCTCGTATTCTTCCTGAATTACGCTCTACTAATTCAGATATTAACGAAACAAATACAACGGAAACTTTTGCCTTGGTGCAAGGTGACAATAATACATCATTCAACTACACAGTAACAGCTTATAATGGTAGCAATTCATTTGTAGTTGCCAATAATATGGAAGGCATTTTCACTGCAACTGGTATTAATAATACTTCTACCTCTGCAGAAATCGCTTCAACTAAATTCTATACCCTAACAGGTGTTGAAATCAACGAAGCTGCCGCCCAAGGTATTGTTATTGTAAAAACAACTTATACCGACGGTTCTGTAAAAACATCTAAAATCGTAAAATAAACGTAGTTTTTTTAAGATAATCCACACATCCGGAAACTGCTGCTGGCATATCGCCAACAGCAGTTTTTTTATTATTGTACTCTACAAGTAGCAAACATTTTTTATGTAGTGATACACAGATACTCAGATCACAGCCCCAGACTCATGCATATCTATGCCTCAAACATGCAGGAGTAAGAGCTTAAGACACCTGATATCTACGCCCCAGACATGCGTATATTTAAGCCCTAGTCATACAGGAATCTGAGGCATAGATATACAGGAGACTGGGATGGTTGTATGCAGGAGACCTTTGCAAGTTTTTATTCCTTGTTGAATCTCTCAATACAAGCGTTTTTCATGCTTTAACAAAATAATCATTCACTATTATCGTGAATATGCAAAAAACATATTATATTTGCAACATCAAATACAACCAAAATGAATGTAATTTTCGACAAAGAGTATCTAAGAGAATTATTCGAAACAGGCAAAACAAGTGATAAAAGGTATCAAAATGACTACAATTAAAAAATCAAATCCATATTACCCCGTACATCCCGGAGAAATACTCAAAGAAGAAATTGAATACCGGAAAATATCTCAGAAAGAACTTTCCCGTCAAATGGGTATATCATATACCATGTTAAACGAGATATTAAATTGCAAACGCCCGGTAACAGCAACTATCGGCCTGTTATTTGAAGCAGCTTTAGGAATTAATGCAGAAACGATTGTAAATATGCAAACCCGCTACAATATGCAGATCGCACGTAAAGATAAAAAATTGCTTGCCCGCTTTGAAGAAATAAGGAGAATTTGTGCTGTGTTATGATAAAGATTCAATAAATAAAACTATAATCTTTCTCCCCATAATTACCGGAATTAAGATTAACCGTCAGCTGCCTGTCACCAACAGGTTCACCCAACACATTGCTTAAATCGAATGAAGTGATAACACAACGAGTGACTCCGGGAGAATCATTATTATCATTATGACAGAAATAAATTGAAATATTCTTTTCCTGAATTTGGGTTTTGCCTGTAATCAATGCAATGGTATGTTTTTTAGAATAGAAATTCATATAGAAACTGACATTCAGGTAATGGCTTCCCAACCAGACGCTTTCCAAATGAATGGGAACATTTGTGATTGTATCTATTGTGATTGGACTTACTTCCGATAATTGTCCCTGCGTGACGGCGCTTATCCCATTTACTTTAATCACATAATCATAACCCGGAGATAAATCTTCAAGATATGAATAATTAAGCAGAACACGTTGCCCGGCTTCAAGGTTATTGATAAAGCCTTTATTTAACAGCAAAGTGTTATTATCCAATAAAAATGACTGGTTGTTACTATTGGTTTGAACGGTAGCTAAATCCACTTTGTATTCGCCAATATCGTATACAACCTTGTCCTTTGAGCAAGAGAGGAATAGTAGACAAGTAGACAAATAAACAAGTAGACAAGTTAACAAGTTAATATTCACCTGTCTACTCGTCCACTTGTCTACTCGTCTACTGATTCTCTGCTTCCAAATAATTTTTAACCGGGTAAGCATACATTTCCAGGAGTTTCTCCGTCAAAAACGGGATATCTTTATCAGGAATATTGATTTTATCTAATTGTTGTTGAAAATAATCTTCGACATTTCTCAAATCATCCCCGGTATATTTTGATTTGAAATAATCGCCATTACCCCAGAGTTTGTCGTAAGCTACATAATTAACCGGATAAAAACGGTAATTCAGGTAAATCTCCCTGTCGATAAGCTCTGCAACCTTGATTATCTGCTCATTTTTATCCATCGTTTGATCGAGTTGCGAAATAAACTGATTGATAGGCCGGCCAATCTGGAAATGAATATTTCCCTTATAACCCAGAATTCCGGTTTCCATGTTTTTAAGATCATCAGCCGGAGACTTTTTATATTCCGGATTATCCCGTTTCAATTGAAATTCCTCTGCTTTAAGGTAATCACAAGGGTCGAATTCATACGAAAGAGATACCGGGGTAATATTAACCTGCAAAATATTTTCGAGGAAATCTTTTTCTCCACCGAGACTCAGCATTTTCAAAACGCTCGGTTGCGTCTTATCATCCGAATTTTTAGCCCGGCCTTCACGCTGGGCAATCCACACCGATTGTTTTTTTTCATTGACAGCAAAATGTATATATTCCGAAAGCTGTTTCGAAACCTCATATTGCTGGCGTGTGCCCACACCACGTTTAACAATAATACCTTTGTTTATACGAACAACATCGGTAATCCAGGGTTGAGCCAGCAAGTTGTCGCCAAGACAAATTTCGCAAGTATCGTAGCCGGCATTTAGAAGCAAGATGCAAAGGATAGAAGCATCTAAGACAATATCGCGGTGATTGGAAATATAGGTATGAGCCCCAGTTCTGGAAACATGCTCGAACCCGGTGCAATCGACCGATTGGGAAGTTTTATCCAGCAAGGCAAAAACAGTTGGCTTGATAATCGTCTGTTGGAAGTCATACTTATTTTTAAAAGTAAGCAATGTCGCTTTCAACTCATCCCAACTCGCATGGCGGAGATTCTTTTCTACAACTGCCCTGAATTGCGGATCAGACAACAAACGGGCAAGTGTAGGAGCAACTTCATCGTCATAATACGGGCGAATATCGTCAAACCCTTCTTTCTTAATTTCCATAAACCTTTGAAAATTAAAAATGAAAAATTAAAAATGAAAAATGGAATCAGTGTTTAGTCATTTTTAATTTTTCATTTTTCATTTTTAATTCATTAATCCTTCTATTATATCTGTCATTACCTCTTTAATATCCATTCCTGCAGCCCTCACCTGTTGTGGTATAAAGCTGGTTTCCGTCATTCCTGGCGTAGTATTCACTTCCAGCATTTTCACAACGCCTTCGGGTGAAACAATATAATCTACCCGGATAATTCCCTTAGCGCCAACCAAATCATATATCCGGGAAGTCAATTGCCGTACTTCTTTGGCCAGTTCAGGAGAAATACGGGCAGGTGTGATTTCATCAACCTTTGAGGCAGTGTATTTAGCCTCAAAATCAAAAAATTCATTTTTGCTCACTACCTCCGTGATTGGAAAAACCACTTCTTTTCCTTTCACTTTATAGCAACCGCAAGTCAATTCGGTTCCAGGCATAAAACGTTCTATAATCACTTCGCTTCCTTCGTCGAAAGCCTTACGGATAGCAGGTTGTATTTCCTCTTCCGACTTAACTTTGGTCGTTCCGCAACTTGAACCACCATCATTGGGTTTAATAAAAACCGGCAATCCTAATTGCTGCATAACAGTTTCATTATCGGCACTTTCTCCATTATGCAATACAATAGACTCTGAAATCTTTATACCAAATGCCTGCAAATATTTATTGCAAGTATATTTATTGAAAGTAAGAGCTGACGCCAAAACCCCGCATGAAGAATAAGACATACCTATCAAATCGAAATAACCTTGTAAACGGCCATCTTCACCAGGAGTTCCATGAATGGTAATGTAGGCAAAATCAAACTGTGTGCGGATTTCATTATGTGTAAAACTGAAATTATTCTTATCTATGGCAATTTTCAAATCGTTTTCCAATTGCACATACCACTCACCTTTCTTAATGATAACAATATAAAGGTTATACTTTTCCTTGTCGATGAAAGAATAAATTCCCTGGGCGCTTTTCAGGGAAACAACAATTTCGGAAGAATCGCCCCCGGCGATAATAGCTATATTTTTTTTTGCAGGCATAGAAGACATTTTGAATGAAGAATGAAGAATTAAAAATGAAAATTATCAGCTATCTGTTCCTATAGAATTGACATAATTTCTCCATTTTTCTATCAGGGAGTTCATGTCGTCAGGAATTCCGGATTCGAAAAACATTTCTTCTCCGGTGCGGGGATGAGTAAAACCCAGCGTCTTTGCGTGCAATGCATGACGAGGGCATATTTCAAAACAATTTTTAATGTATTGTTTGTATTTTGTATGGGTAGTACCTTTCAGAATCTGGTTACCGCCATAACGGGAATCATTGAAAAGCGTATGGCCGGTATATTTCATGTGTACCCTGATTTGATGCGTGCGTCCGGTTTCCAGTTGGCATTCAACCAAGGTTACATATCCCGAACGTTCCAACACCTTATAATGCGTTATGGCAGGCTTTCCACAATCACTTTCAGGAAAAACGGTCATCAGCATCCGGTCTTTCAGGTCACGACCAATATTTCCTTCAATAGTACCTTCGTCATTCTTAACAATACCCCACACCAGGGCAATATACTTCCGTTGAGTCGTTTTGTTGAAAAACTGAATACCCAGGTTACTCTTGGCGTCCGGAGTTTTAGCTATAACCAACAATCCTGAAGTCTCTTTATCAATACGATGCACCAGACCCAGCCTTGGATCTTTGATGTCATATTCCGGATTATCCTTCAGATACCAGGCAATAGCATTCACAAGCGTACCTGTGTAATTTCCATGCCCGGGATGAACTACCAGTCCTGCAGGTTTATTGACGACCATCAAATCATTATCTTCATAAACAATATCAAGGGGAATATTTTCAGGAATAATTTCAACTTCGCGCCTCGGACGATCCATTACGACTGCAATGACATCTCCTGGCTTTACTTTATAATTGGATTTTACGGGCTGGTCATTAGCAAGAATGCAACCGGCATCTGCCGCTTGCTGTATGCGGTTACGGGAAACATTAACAATTCTGTCATGAAGGAATTTATCTACCCGGAGTAAACTTTGTCCTTTATCGGCAACATAACGGAAATGTTCGTAAAGTTCGGGGGAATCCTGCGAGTCAATAAAATCGTCAGCCTCCTGCAGGTCATCATCTTCTATTTCTTGAAATAAATCAGTCATGAGATTGATTAGAATAACCAGGATTCGTCAACGGTTGCTTCTGTTTCCGTATCAATAGAATCTTCATTGTATTCATCCATATCCAGTGCTCCGTCACTAACTAAAAGCACAAGTTTACTATCAAGAGACAGGCGTTCTGTGGAATTCACTCCCCTACCCTTATATTCCATTCCTAAAACCAAATCTTTATAAGCACCAGGCATGTACTTTATCTGGACATCTTTAAATCCTACGGCATTCAACTTGGCAATGGCTTGTCTTAATGATTGGTCCTTTACTTCGGGAACAATGCCCGTCCTTGCAGAATAAGCATTGATTGTAATATAAATGTTCCTGTTTTCTTTCACTTTAGTGCCGACAACAGGAATTGTTTCCACAATTACTCCGGGAGGATATTTTTTGTCATAAACAGAATCGACAACTTCAAATCTAAGGTTTTCCCTATCAAAAAAATCGGCAGCTTGCAGAACCTGCAGTCCTTTTACATCAGGAACAGTCACCACTTCTCCATGCTTGGTATAGAAATTCAGCCACCATTTCAAACACATCATAAGGGCAATAATAATTATAATGACCAAAAATATGTTTTTAATGTAAATGTTATTTTTTAAGGAATTCCAGATTTTCATCGATTGTTTTTTTATTTCACCCGGGCAAAAGTAATAAAAAAGGGATAAACTTCAAAAGCTTATCCCCTTCTTATGTTTCATTCACATTGGGATTAACCGTGGTATTCATCAGATACCGTCAGTTTTTTTCTTCCCTTAGCACGGCGGGAAGCTAAAACCCTGCGACCATTAGCAGTTTCCATTCTGGAACGGAATCCGTGTTTGTTTTTTCTTTTCCTGTTGGATGGTTGGAATGTACGTTTCATGACGTTATATTTATTTTATTATTGTTTCTAAACACATTCGGGGTGCAAAGATAACATTTATTTTTCAACCTGCAAATTTTTTTTTCAGTTACGAGTTACAAGTTGGCTTACACCAGATAGGTTGGTGCAGGTCAATGAATCTATCACTTGTAACTCGTAACTATTTTAACTACCTTTGCACTCAAAATTTCACAAACAAAAAAAAATTATGACACAAAAATTTTCTTCCGATTTGCCTTATAAAGTGGCAGACATAAACCTGGCCGGTTTTGGCCGCAAAGAAATTGAAATTGCAGAACATGAAATGCCCGGATTAATGTCGCTCCGGACCAAATATGGCAAAGAAAAGCCGTTGAAAGGCGCACGGATAACCGGCTCCCTGCACATGACGATTCAAACTGCCGTTTTAATTGAAACATTGGTTGAACTTGGAGCTGATGTACGTTGGGCTAGTTGCAATATATTTTCAACCCAGGATCATGCAGCTGCGGCTATTGCAGCGGCAGGTATCCCTGTTTTTGCGTGGAAAGGTGAAACACTGGAAGAATATTGGTGGTGCACAGATATGGCTTTGAATTTCCCCGGAGGCAAAGGTCCAAACCTGATTGTTGATGACGGAGGCGATGCATCGTTATTAGTCCATTGGGGTTATAAGGCTGAAAAAGATGCCAAAACAATCGACAGGAAAGGTGGCAACCATGAAGAACAAGTTATCCTGGATACTTTAAACCAAATTTTAAAAGAAGACAACCAACGCTGGACCCGCACTGTTGCCGAACTGAAAGGAATTTCGGAAGAAACAACAACCGGAGTACACCGTTTATACCAAATGATGGAAAACGGGGAATTGTTAGTTCCCGCCATCAATGTAAATGATTCGGTTACCAAATCAAAATTCGACAATTTATATGGCTGCCGCGAATCGTTAGCTGATGGAATCAAACGTGCAACAGATGTGATGATTGCCGGCAAAGTAGTAGTCGTTTTAGGCTACGGAGATGTAGGTAAAGGCTGTGCCCGTTCCATGCGTTCGTATGGAGCCCGAGTGATTGTTACCGAAATCGATCCGATTTGTGCATTACAGGCAGCAATGGAAGGTTTTGAAGTAACAACTATGGAAAAAGCTGTAAAAGAAGGTAATATTTTTGTTACAACTACAGGAAACAAAGATGTTATTCGTGTTGACCATCTGGAACAAATGAAAGACCAGTCTATTGTTTGTAATATCGGACACTTCGACAATGAAATTCAGGTTGATAAATTAGTCAATTATCCTGGAATCAAACATTTGAATATCAAACCTCAGGTAGATAAATACACTTTCCCGAAAGGCAATTCAATTTTCCTATTGGCAGAAGGCCGTTTAGTGAATTTGGGTTGTGCAACAGGACATCCTTCATTTGTGATGAGTAACTCATTTACCAATCAAACATTGGCCCAAATCGATTTGTGGCTGAAAAATTATGAAGTTGGTGTTTACCGTTTACCTAAACATTTGGATGAAGAAGTCGCCCGCCTGCATTTGGCCAATATCGGGGTGGAATTAACAACACTAACACCTGAACAAGCTTCATATATAGGAGTGAAACAGGAAGGGCCATATAAACCTGAGCATTACAGGTATTGATCTTTGTAAACGGTGAACAGAAAATTAGGCGTGATTCTGTCTTCTGTTCGCTGTTCATTGCCCACAAAGGTTTAGCATTTATTAACAAACGTGTCCGTACACATACATCTTTGCTTTTCCGAAAAAGGATGTTTTATTCTTTCAGAATGATTACCTTTGCACCGTTATTTGAGAACAGAATCACTTAAAATCCTAAAAATACAAAGCAAAATGGTAAGTTACAAAGAGTTAGGTCTCGTAAACAGTAAAGAGATCTTCAGAAAAGCTTTTGAAGGCAAATACGCAATTCCTGCATTCAATTTCAACAACATGGAACAAATGCAAGCTATCGTTCAGGCTTGTGTAGAAGAAAAATCTCCTGTAATTCTTCAGGTTTCAAGTGGAGCACGTAAGTATGCCAACCAAACATTGTTGCGTTACATGGCTCAGGGAGCTGTAGAATATGCCAAAGAATTAGGTTATAATATTCCTATTGTTCTTCACTTGGATCATGGTGATACATTCGAATTATGTAAAAGTTGTATCGATATGGGATTTTCTTCTGTAATGATTGATGGCTCACATCATTCATACGAAAAAAATATTGAATTAACCCGCCAGGTTGTTGAATACGCTCACAAATTTGACGTTACCGTAGAAGGTGAATTAGGAGTTTTAGCCGGTATCGAAGATGAAGTGGTTGCAGAACACCATACTTATACAGAACCCGATCAGGTAGAAGATTTCGTCAAAAAAACAGGAGTAGACTCTTTGGCTATTTCTATCGGAACTTCACACGGAGCAAACAAATTTACTCCGGCACAATGTACGCGCGATGCCAACGGAATTTTAGTTCCTCCTCCATTGCGCTTCGACATCCTTGAAGAAATTGAAAAAAGAATACCCGGCTTCCCCATTGTATTGCATGGAGCATCTTCTGTTCCTCAAGACCAGGTTGCTATCATTAACAAATATGGTGGCGCATTGAAAGATGCTATCGGAATTCCCGAAGAACAATTGCGTAAAGCAGCTTCTTCTGCAGTATGCAAAATCAATATCGACTCTGACGGTCGTTTGGCTATGACTGCTGCTGTTCGCGAAGTATTTGCAACTCAACCCGCAGAATTCGACCCAAGAAAATATTTAGGTCCGGCTCGCGAAAACCTGAAAAAACTTTATAAACACAAACTTGTAAGTGTTTTAGGTAGCGCAGGAAAAGCTTAATTTGTTTCGCACAGGTTACACAGATTTTTTATAAATTAGCCACGAATTTCACGAATTTACACTAAAAAAATTGTGTAAATTCGTGAAATTCGTGGCTAATTTATAAAATTCTCAGCCTCACACCGGGTAATTAATGCCGCTTTGTTTTGTGTATAATTTAACCACGTTTGTAACCAAAACACATATATTCGTAAAACACAGCGAATTACATAATCTAAAACAACTTTCCTTTATTTATATTTGTGAATAAAGTTCTCACTTTTAATCTCTATGCCTATGAAAACAACATTTACCCGGATAATTATATCTCTCACAGGATTAATATCCATAACCAATCACTCTTACGCTCAGTTCGCAGGTGGAACGGGTACGGAAACCGATCCCTGGCAAATTACAACATTGGCTCAATTGGATGCCATGAAAGATAATCCTTCCGCTCACTATAAATTAATGAATAACCTGATATTTACCGCCACCGATGATTTGAATGGTGATGAAGAAGGAAATTTTACTTCCATCTATTCTTTTTCAGGACTATTGGATGGTAACGGAAAAACAATTAAGGGTCTGGCAAATAAAGAAGGGCTGTTCAAATATATCGCTTATCGCGGTATGGTAAAAGGTTTGGGAATTATTGACTGCAATATAACCGGAAACAGTTATGCTGGCGGAATTGCAGCAACAAATGCCGGAGAAATTAACACCTGCTTTTGCACAGGTACTATTTCCGGAAAAGAATATATCGGCGGAATCGCCGGTTCTTGTTCTGGTGGTAGCATCACTGCCAGCTACAACGCTGCAACAATTGACGCCCCGGAAGGTATAAGCATCGGAGGAATCACGGGAAGTATTTCCGGCGCATACATCAATACCTGTTACAATACAGGAGATGTTACAGGGGACTTATCAGTTGGGGAAATTGTGGGAACCGTAGGTTCCGGAAAAATCGTTAATTGTTACTTTCTATCGGAAACGATAAACAGAGGAATCGGAACTAAACCGGAAAAATATATGGATGAAACAATCGCTCTTTCAGCAGCTGATATGAAAACATCCGGATTTACAGACAAGTTAAATAATCCTTTTTTTGTCCCGTTTTGGAAGACAAACACGGGAAATTTTCCGGTCTTAGCATGGCAAACAGGTGTTGTTCCCACACCTGAAGGAACAATGAATGACCCCTATATAATTTCTTCACTTCAAGAGTTGAACAAAGTAAGAAATTATATAATGATGTTCTCTTCTTTCAAACTTGCGAATGATTTGAACTTTGCAACAACCGACCTGAATGGTACAAACGCCGGAAATTTTGACCCCATCGGCAGTGATTACAAATTCCGGGGAAATTTTGACGGAAACAATAAAACAATAACAGGTTTAGTGGTAGATCAGGAAAACACGGGCGCTTACGCTGGACTTTTTGGTTATACAGCTTTAGGAACAATCAAAAATCTCTCTTTGAAGGATTGCTCTGTCAAAGGAATAAGGAACACTGGTGGTATCGTCGGTTATTGTGATGGTGGAAAAGCTTTGTTAAACTGTTCATTTTCGGGAGAAGTAACCGGAATAGAAGATGTTGGAGGCTTAATAGGAAGGGCTGATTATATCGACAGCATCAAATATTGCTCCAATGTAGGAACTGTAACAGGAATGCAGTATGTAGGAGGAATTACCGGCGGAGTTTACAACGGAGCATCTGCTACCGCGCAAATTGAATTTTGTTTAAATAATGGAAACATCAAAGAAAGAGAAGGAAGCGCTTCAAAAAATAATTTCGGAGGATTATTCGGAGGTGTTCAGGCAGTTTCCATCGCCTTCTGCCATAACTCAGGCAATATAACAGCTCCTTCTTCAGATAAGGTTGCCGGATTGGTTAGTTATGCAAATTCCGGAAAACTCATTGCTTGTTACAATGAAGGAAATGTAACCGGAAAAAATTGTGTGAGCGGAATCGGAATCAAGTCTTCAGCTTGTTACAATACAGGAAATATTACAGGAGAAAGGTATGTAGGAGGAATCATAGGTACAAAACCCGGTGATTTGGGTGTAATTTCCTGGACAAAATGGGGAACTGTAGATGGCGCTTCTGGAACATATTCTACGCCATATATTGTATCTTGCTACAACACAGGATTAATAAAGGGGAAACAGGATGTAGACGGCATTTGCTCACATAAGTACAGTTCTTCCGGAAGTTTTTATATTGATGGAAAAGTCATTAGTGATGAAAAAAACAATATGTTTGAAGTGGAAGAAGGCGCTCAGCCTGTCACAGAAATACAAATGAAATCGATTGTTGTCTTGAATGCGCTTAATCTGGCAATGAAATCTTCTACAGACTATTGGTTCTACACGGCCGGCGACTTTCCTAAGCTAACAGCTTCCCAGGGAAGCGAGATGACCACACGGACAGTTTCTATTGCCATTGCTCCATTTGGTGTTCCTGTCGAAATCGATGGTATCCGTTTCAATACAATTGCCGGAACTTATCATCAAATCAAGTTGCCGGAAGGAACTTATCAATATAAAATAGCTGATTATCCGGCCTCGACTGTGCAAACAATAACAATATCATCCGGATTCAACAATATCAATCTGAATACCGGAATCACTTCCGTCCAAGGCGCTGCAAATAAAATTTACCAACTTGCGACACCCGAACATATCCATTTGGTGAGATATGCCAATAGCAGCGATTTCGTATTGGAAAACGACATCCTCTTCGAATCGAATCATGATTTCAGCCGTACAGATGGAAATTTTTATCCAATTCGTTATTATGATGGACTTTTTAATGGAGATAATCATACCATCAGTGGTTTGAATATCCAAAAAGATTCACTTACAAATGTCGGATTATTCGCTGAAGTGAATGCAAAAGAGGGACGAAATCTTCACTCCGGAATCTTCAAATTAGGCATTATCAATTGCAATATCAAAGGTAAAACGAATGTTGGATCTATTGCCGGATATGCCGATTATAATGTTCCGCATTATGGATTTGAAGTAGATAGTTGCTATGCTTCGGGAACCATCACCGGATATGAAAATATAGGCGGTTTGTTTGGAACAGGAAATGCGCCAACCAAGCACAGCTATAATTTGTGTAAAGTAACCGGATATCGCTTCGTAGGAGGAATTGCAGGAAGTAAAACTTCAGGTGAGATTTCGGAATGCCATAATGAAGGACTTATTACAGGATATGGGAAATATATTGGTGGAATTGCAGGCCGCCTTGGTATGCGTGCAAAAGATTGTCATAACCTTGGAGACATAACCGCACCTTCAGATTCTGCCAATTATATAGGTGGAATAGCAGGAGTACTCTCTTCAGGCTGGGATCCGCTTAATATGTATGGAAATTCTGAAGGGCATGTGATTAACTGTTACAACAATGGAAATATCAGTACAACAACCAATATGCTTCAGGCAGGCATTGGCGGTATTGCCGGGACAAGCGGCGGATACCTTGTATCTAACTCTGTTAAAAATTCTTATAACAGCGGAAAAATCACGGTTTCCGGCAATGAACTGAATATTGGAGGTATTATCGGATATGCCAGTTACTGTCTTGTTGAAACATCTTACAACAAAGGTGAAATCATCGCTTCCGGAAGAGATAACCGGATTGGGGGCATCGTAGGACATATCAATTTTGGCAAGTTACTCTCCACCTATAATTCAACGGGTCTAACATCATTGCAAACATCAGGCAACAAAGTTGGGGGAGTAGCCGGATATTCATATCTCATTGATTTTTATGGGGGATCTCCTTTTAAATCTGCCGAAATTGCTCGTTCGTTCTATTGGCAGGAAGAAGATGTGAGTGTGGAAATTCCGGGAATAGGTAATGCAGGAAGCCCTGACCGTCTTAATAATCCGGGAATTGTGGTCGATACCACCAAAGCAATGACAGCAATTGATATGAGAAAATCCAACTTTGTAGATTCCCTGAATTATGTTTTAAAAGATCCGGCATGGAAAATGGATTTATCTCCCAATATCAATAATGGATTCCCGATTCTGCTATGGCAAACGGAAGGTCAAGGAGGAAATAATATATTGGAAAACAAAATCGTTCCGGAATGGAAAATCTATCCGAATCCTGTTACTGACCGTATTTATTTTACAAATTTACCGGAAAAGGCTGCCATAAAAATAATCGATATTGACGGAAAATTAATCGCAAATAATTACACCAACGTTACTGAAATGGATTTATCTCACTTGCCTGCAGGATTGTATCTCTTACAAATGACTTTACCGGATGGAAAAGTTATTAATCAAAAAATTGTAAAGAAATGAAACGCCCATTATTTTTACCCATTTTCCTTGTATGCCTTGTTCCCGGATTTAGTCAGGGCTATAAATTCAAGGCGGTAAACCGGACAACTATCGATAGTATCGCAAGTTCGTTTACCAAAGATGCCCAAGTGATCGACGGATCAATGAATCAGCAACTGCGTTCGGGTAGTCCGGTCAATCCCTATCTCTCTGCCATACAAATGCCGCAACTTCCCGACAGTATAAAAAAGGATTCAACACCGGTTGCAGGACTAAAACAAGCGGAACGGAAACCTGTTTTTATTGAACGGAAGCGGTCGCAATTGCGATCATCTCAAATGATCAGCAATAAAGACGTTATGTATATTTTTTTCAAAGAAAACCCTTCATTGAATATCAGCCGGCCGCAAGAGCAAATCTTTATCGACCAAATTAATACCGACAATCTGGGCATGAGTCATATAAAAGGCGTTCAGGTTTTCCGGAATATTCCCATTTACGGAATGGATTTTACGTTCCACATTTCATCCCAATCCGAGCGGTTTATGGGCTATACGCTGAATACAGCATTGATGGATACGATTCCCGCTCAATTGAAAGCCGAAGAAGCCATCCGCATTGCCGAAAACGACTTGAAACAAACAACGGAAATCAAACCATTGAGTGATTTCATGAAAATGATGCTGAATTACAAATATCCCGTAACTGAATCCATCTATTATCCGGATAAATTCAACACTTACCGAATTAGTTATAAGGTAATTATCCGCCCCAATGTCAAAGACGAATGGATATACTACATAGACGCGCGAAACGGCGAAATCATAGAAAAGTTCAACAATACTCCATCTGCCGGTTCTAACAAAGGAACCGGTATGGATTTAAATAATGTACAACGCACAATAGATACGTATGAAGAAAACGGAGTATACTATATGGTTAATACAACCAAGCACATGTTTAACGCGACTAATTTTACCGGAACAATTACGATTTATGATGCGCATAATAATCCTGATATTTACACATCCAATAGCACTGCATCTACTGCCGTATCCAACTCAGCGCAATGGAACCATCCAAATGCCATATCCGCTGCATATCATGCGTCATTGGCTTACGATTATTTCCTGAGTACATTCAACCGCAATTCAATAGACGACAAAGGAATGAATATGTTTTGTGTTGTCAATGTGCCCGGTCAGGACGGACAACCGGAAGATAACGCTTTTTGGAATACTGCCGGCGCGTATTTCGGCAATGGAAAAAATGAATGTTTTCCGTTAGCCGGCGGGTTGGATTGTGTCGCCCACGAATTCGGGCATGGTGTGGTACAACACACTGCCGCCTTGGAATACAAATACCAATCGGGCGCCATCAATGAAAGTTATGCTGATATTTTCGGATCTATGGTGGACAGAACAAACTGGTCTATCGGGGAAAAAATTATGAAAGACAGGTTTACATATCCCACCGGATTTATGCGGGATATGGCAAATCCGCATAATGGAGGATATAGCCTCAACGACCGTTGCTTTCAACCGGCTCATGTTTCAGAAATGTTCCTCACACAAGAAGCTCCTTCTCAATATAATGATCAGGGCGGCGTGCATATCAACAGCGGGATTCCGAATCATGCGTATTATTTGTATGCCACTTCTGCAAGCAAGGAGAAAGCAGAACAAATATTTTACCGCGCCCTATGCAACTATTTAACACCTACCTCCAAATTTGTCGACCTTCGGATTGCCGTTTTGCAGGCAGCAAAGGATTTGTACGGCGAAGCTGACGTACAATTAATGGCAAACGCTTTCGACCAGGTGGGTATTACAGATGATATGGGAAGCGGAAAACCCTCCGACCTTCCCACCAATCCCGGACAACAGGGATTATTGTTGACGAATCTGGATATGCGCGACCCTTATGGTTTATATAAAACTACCAATTACACTTCGTTTACTCCGTTATCTACCAGCAAAATGTATAGCAAACCCAGCGTTACCGACGATGGAAAATATGTATTTTTTATAAACACCAATAACATGATCCGGTCGTTGGATTTGACTACAGGGCAGGAAGGCGCCGTAAGTACTGATGCCGGATATGCCAATGTAGCTATTTCGCGCGACGGTAAACGCATGGCTTTTGTTACCAAACAACAGGATGCTAAAATCTATGTATATGATTTTGTTTCTCAACAAATGTCTGCTTTCCAACTCTACAACCCGACAACCGGAACAGGAGGCTCTCAATCGGGAGGAGTGAAATTTGCAGAAGCTATTGAATTTGACCATACAGGCGAGTATATTCTTTATGACGCCTACAATGTAATTGGTGGTTCGCTCAGCGGAGATCCTGTTGATTATTGGGATATAGGCATGTTGCATGTATGGAACAACAGCAGCAACTCATTCGGTTCCGGACAGATTGCCAAATTGTTTTCCGCCCTTGAACCGGGCGTAAATATCGGAAACCCGACCTTCTCCAAAAATTCGCCCTATATCATTGCTTTCGATTATATGAACAGTAAAAACGAGTTCGCAACTTTCGGAATGAATTTATCGACCGGCGACTTAAAGGTGATGTTTACCAATACTACCACTGCTTTTCCCAATTACAGTATGGACGACAAGACGATGGCTTTCGCTTCGTATAATGCAACAACACCTTTTACAGCCTATGCGGCGTTGGGCAATGATAAAATTTCCATTTCAGGGCAAGGTGTCTTGATTGCCAATTATGCCACATTCCCGATTTTTTACGGAACCGGCGCCCGTCAATTGGGAACGAAACCGTCTGCCGCGTTTTCAGCCGCCGTAAGGTCCGGAGGCGCACCGCTCGAAGTGCAATATCTTGATTTATCCGACAACAAACCGAATCGTTGGAGTTGGGAATTTGAAGGAGGTGTTCCGGTGGTTGCCGTTACTCAAAATCCTATTGTTTATTATAATAATCCGGGTACTTACAAAGTAAAACTGACGGTTTACAATGATTACGGCAATGATTTCATTGAAAAACAATCATACATCACTGTGAGCGCTACCGGTATTCATACATTAGCTGAAGAATCAATATTGATTTATCCGAACCCGGCTGATGATTATATTTGGGTTCGGGGAGCAGGACACCAGGCTCAAGGAGTGAAATTATTAGATATTACAGGGAAAGTTATTCCAATACCGGTTGCCGGCGAAAATAATGATATCAGGATAGATGTTTCGGGACTGAATACCGGGCTGTATCTCTTGCAAATTACTTTACCGGAGGATAAGGTAATTACTCTAAAGATCATGAAAAAATAGAATGTTTCAATTCGGGCACGAATTGAACTGTTTTTGTTACAAGGCCAAAGGCCTTTAAGCAATAGCATAGGGCAACGCCCTATGGAATGATTGCATGATGCCAATCCAAGCCCTGAAAGGGCATAAGCAATTTTTTCAAATCTTACGCGCTTAC
>JAVBLO010000002.1:0-21260 GCA_031553415.1 Bacteroidales bacterium
CGCTCGTTTTTTTGAAAGGGAAAGCCCCTTTATTTATACCGTGAATTTACGCTTTTTTTTGCTAACCCCAAAATGTCAAAGAACTTTTTTTATTGGATGATTGTCGAATGTTTCCTTAACTAAACGACATTGGATTTAATCCTGTAAATCTTGTAAATCCTGTCTAATAAAAAATCTTTACGGAATTTTATAATTGTTTCATTTTTGCTATAGTATCAGCCGGATTATCTGAGTTAAAAACAAAACTGCCTGCAACCAAAATATCTGCACCGGCTTCAATCAGTGATTTCCCGGTTTCCATATTAACACCTCCGTCGACTTCAATCCATGTATTCAGGTTTTTCCGGAGAATCATGTTTTTTAACCTGGATACTTTCTCTAATGAATGTTGAATAAATTTTTGTCCTCCAAATCCGGGATTTACACTCATCAGCAATACCATGTCAATGTCCTGGATGATATCTTCCAATAATTCTACAGGAGTATGAGGATTGAGCGTAACGCCTGCCTTCATACCGTTTTCCTTGATTTCCCCAACTGTGCGATGCAAATGTGTACACGCTTCGTAATGTACATTCATAATATAAGCACCGCATTTTTTTACTTCAGGAATAAATTTTTGAGGTTCCACAATCATGAAATGGGCATCCAATGGTTTGGTGCAGATTTTTGCAACTTGTTCTATGATTGGGAATCCGAAAGAAATGTTAGGGACAAAAACGCCGTCCATAATATCCAAGTGCAGCATATCGGCTTCGCTTTGGTTAATCATCATCAAATCTTTCTCCAAATGAAGGAAATCTGCAGATAAAAGTGAAGGGGCTATTTTACAAGGCATATCCTGTTTTGTTATTTATACTCGCAAAGATAGCAATATATTTATTGATATTAATGGAATGGAAAATTTGTTGCAAAAAGTATATGAAATGTTTGCTGATTTAAGAATTTTTTGTACCTTTGCGGGCTGAAAAGTAAAATAAAAACAAATTAAACATCAATCATAATGAAACAAGGACTTCATCCGGACAATTATCGCCCGGTAGTATTCAAGGACATGTCGAATGATGATATTTTCATTACACGTTCTACTATTAACGCAAAAGAAACTATTGAAATTGAAGGCGTTACTTATCCATTAGTAAAAGTTGAAATTTCAAATACTTCTCACCCTTTTTATACCGGTAAACAAAAATTGGTTGACACTGCAGGACGTGTTGATAAATTTATGAACCGTTACGGGAACCGCGGAGCAAAGAAATAATTTTCTTATATCAAGATAAATTTCAGCCACGAATATCACGAATATACACTTTTTATTAGTGTTATTTTGTGAAATTTGTGGCTGATTTTTTCTAATAAATGGAGAGAAAATAAGTTTGGGATATTGTTTTTTAATGCATAATCTTGTAAGCCAATTCCTTCATTAAATCTCCATCTGAAGTAGAAGTGTTCCCAACTCCTTTTGATTTGGCATCAAATTCTCTCAATAAAGCAATGATTTCCATAGTCTTAAAAGAGTTGTATATGCGAAGAGCCTTCATGTAATCTGTCAACTGGAAACTGAATCTTAAATCTAATAAAGCCATTAAGGTATTTTCTGACTTATCCTTTGAAAAGTGACAAATCATCAGGTTGGAAAAAAAATTATACAACACGGTAAGTGATACAACCATAGGGTTGCTTTTCGGATTTTCCTTGAAATATTTAAGAATCTGATTTACTTTCAGCACATCATGGCCTGCTATGGCAGATTGTAACTCGAAGTTGTTGAAATCCTTGCTGATTCCGATGTTGGCTTCAATCAATTCAGGAGTAATCCGGCGTTGGTTTTCTGGTAGTGAAATGATTAACTTCTCCAGTTCATTGGTCAGTTTACTCAAATTATTTCCCAGATAATCAGTAAGAATCTGTGCCGATTTTGGTTCTATGGTTATTTGTCGTGATTGCAGGTATGATGTTATGAATGCAGGAATTTTATTTTCATATATTTTTTTTGACTCAAATAAGATTCCGGCTTTGGCAATTTCTCCCGACAATTTTTTACGCCCGTCTAATTTACCATATTTATAGTTCAACACTAAAACTGTCGAAGGTTGAGGCTGTTTTACATAGTGGACTAATTCTTCGATATTTTTCAGGTTCTGGGCTTCCTTTACAACTACCAATTGGCGTTCCGACATCATTGGGAAGCGTTTGGAAGCATTGATAACAGTTGCCACATCAGTATCCGAACCATAGACCAATGTCTGATTGAAATCCCGTTCCGAATCATTCAACACCCTTTCAATCAGAAGTTCTGTCAATTGGTCGATAAAATAAGGTTCTTCACCCTGAAACATATAAACAGGCATGAATTTATTGTTCAGTATACCGCCTCTTATTTCTTCGTATGTCAATTCTTTAGCCATATTACCATTCAAAACGTAAATGTTTTACAGTCTCTTTCTTTTCAATGATATTCTTCAATGATTCAATACCAATGTGAACGTGTTCTTCAACAAAATTGTGAGTGACAATCTCATCGCTTTGGGATGTTTTGATTCCTTCTGAAATCATAGGACGGTCGCTAATCAACAATAAAGCTCCGGTTGGTATTTGATTGGCAAATCCCACAGTGAATAGAGTCGCTGTTTCCATATCAACTCCCATCACTCTTATTTTTTGCAGGTAATTCTTGAAATCATCATCATATTCCCAAACTCGGCGGTTCGTTGTGTAAACTGTTCCTGTCCAATAATCTCTTCCATGATCACGGATTGTTGATGACATAGACCTGAGCAAGCTGAAAGCAGGAAGCGAGGGAACTTCCGTAGGGAAATAATCGTTAGAAGTACCTTCTCCCCTTATGGCTGCAATCGGCAAAATAAAATCACCCAAAGAATTATGTTTTCTTATTCCGCCACATTTTCCAAGAAATAAAACAGCTTTTGGCTTGATAGCACTCAGTAAATCCATGATGGTAGCTGCATTGGCACTTCCCATACCAAAATTGATGATTGTGATTCCGTCTGCAGAAGCGTTGGGCATATTGGCATCTGTTCCAACAATAGGAACATTATAATGTTTGGCGAATATTTCTACATATTTACTGAAATTGGTTAGCAAAATATATTTTGTAAAATCTTTTAAATCTCTTTTAGTATATCTTGGCAACCAATTTTCTACAATATCTTCTTTTGTCTTCATAAATTTTTCCGTAATTTTGAGGGCTGTAAAGATAATAAAAAATTATGTCTGGATTGAATCTTCCTTCTTTCGAATTGAAAATAAAAAAGCAAAACAACAAAGATTATATTTTTGACCGTTTACGGAAGCAATTTATCAGATTGACACCGGAAGAATATGTCCGTCAGCATTTTATTAATTACCTGATTGAACATAAAAGTTATTCGGAAGCTTTGATGGCCAATGAAGTGATGATTGAAGTGGGTAATTTGAAAAAAAGATGCGATACGGTTCTTTATGACAGGTTTATGAATCCGTTGTTGGTTGTGGAATATAAATCCCCAACAGTGAAGATTACTCAGGAAACTTTCGACCAGATAGTTATGTATAATATGACATTACAAGTGCCATGGCTTATTGTAAGTAATGGATTGCAACATTTTTGTTGTAGGATAGATTATGAAAATAAGAATTATTCGTTTGAATCTGAAATCCCAGTTTATCAAAATTTGACAATTTAAAACTTTTTGACAAAAAAATATTTCAATTTGCTTTGTATCTCGAAAAATATATCTACTTTTGTCCCGTCAATCAAAAAGACAATTATAGAAATGAACAATACATTTGCATACGGACTATTGCTAAACATTATTATTCTCTTGGGAAGTCAGGAAGAAGCGAGTCCGGTGTGTCGATGACCGAATAAAATAAAAAGGAATAATAAAAAAGCCTTTCTCGCTTCAAAACGGGAAAGGCTTTTTTAGTTAAGAGTTAAGAATTAAAAATTAAGAATTATATGTCAGACAGATTATTTATTTTTGACACAACATTAAGGGATGGCGAGCAGGTTCCCGGATGTCAGTTGAACACCATTGAAAAGATTCAGGTGGCTAAAGCTTTGGAAGCCTTGGGTGTAGATGTGATTGAGGCAGGTTTTCCTGTTTCAAGTCCGGGTGATTTCAACTCGGTAGTGGAAATTTCCAAAGCGGTTACCTGGCCTACTATTTGTGCCCTTACACGCGCTGTAGAAAAAGATATAGATGCTGCCGCAGAAGCATTGAAATATGCCAAAAGAAAACGTATCCATACAGGTATCGGGACTTCACCTTATCACATCAAACATAAGTTTAATGCAACACAGGATGAAATTGTAGAACGTGCTGTCGCTGCCGTGAAATATGCCAAAAAATATGTTGAAGATGTAGAATTTTACTGTGAAGATGCTGGTCGTACGGATAATGAATACTTGGCCCGCGTAGTTGAAGCCGTTATCAAAGCGGGAGCGACAGTCGTCAATATTCCTGATACGACAGGTTATTGTTTGCCTTCAGAATATGGCGCTAAAATCAAATACCTGATGGAAAATGTAAAAGGTGTACACAATGCCATATTGTCTACTCATTGCCACAATGATTTGGGTATGGCTACAGCCAATACGATTTCAGGCGTGATAAATGGCGCCTGCCAGGTGGAAGTAACTATCAACGGAATTGGTGAACGTGCCGGAAATACTTCACTTGAAGAAGTGGCCATGATTTTGAAAAGTCATAAAGAAATAGGTATTGATACTAATATCAATACACAAAAAATTTATCCGGTAAGCCGCATGGTATCAAGTTTGATGAATATGCCTGTGCAACCCAACAAGGCGATTGTGGGAAGAAATGCTTTTGCTCACTCTTCCGGAATTCATCAGGATGGTGTGTTGAAGAACCGTGAAAGCTATGAAATTATTGACCCCAAAGATGTAGGGATTGATGATAATGCTATTGTATTGACCGCCCGCAGTGGTCGTGCTGCATTGAAACATCGTCTGAGCATATTGGGGGTAGAAATTTCACAAGAAAGATTGGATGTGGTTTATGAAGAATTTCTTAAATTAGCCGATAAAAAGAAAGATATTAACGACGATGATGTATTGTTGTTGGTAGGAAAAGACAGGGAGCAAATGCAACGGATTAAACTTGAATATCTTCAGGTAACAAGTGGAGTAGGGGTACAGTCTGTTGCAAGTGTCTGTCTAAATCTGGCTGGAGTTAAACGTTATGAGGCCGCTGCCGGTAATGGTCCTGTTGATGCAGCCATTAAAGCTGTCAAGAAAGCCATCAGTAATAGTAATATGACAATCCAGGAGTTCCTTATTCAAGCTATCAGTAAAGGTAGTGATGATACTGGAAAAGTACACATGCAGGTGGAATATGAAGGTAATGTATATTATGGATTTTCTGCCAATACGGATATTATCGCAGCTTCGGTGGAAGCGTTTGTGGATGCAGTAAATAAATTCATTAAATAAATTCAATGTGCCAATATGCCAATTTGTTTGACTGTTGAATTGGCACATTAATACATTAGAAAATATGACAAAGACATTATTCGACAAAATCTGGGATGCACACGTTGTTTCTACGGTAAACGATGGTCCCACACAGTTATATATTGATCGGCATTTCTGTCATGAAGTGACCAGTCCGCAAGCATTCGATGGACTTAGAAAAAGGGGATTGAATGTATTCCGGCCAGAAAAAACAACACTTTCTCCCGACCACAACATTCCTACTCTTAATCAGGATAAACCGATTGCAGATCCAATATCAAAGAATCAGGTAGATACATTGGAAAAAAATGCTAAAGATTTTGGACTGACTTATTATGGCATGATGAATCCAAGAAACGGAATTATCCATGTTATAGGTCCGGAATATGGTTATACACAACCTGGAATGACAATTGTTTGCGGAGATAGTCACACATCTACGCATGGAGCTTTTGGTGCGATTGCATTTGGTATCGGAACAAGCGAGGTGGAAATGGTATTGGCTACCCAATGTGTTTTGCAATCCCGTCCGAAAACAATGCGGATCAATTTCGAAGGTAAATTGAAACCATGTGTAACTGCAAAAGATTTGGCATTATATATGATTTCAAAACTGACAACAGGCGGAGCAACGGGTTATTTCGTGGAATATGCAGGAGAAGCTATCCGCAATTTTTCCATGGAAGAACGCCTGACTGTATGTAATTTAAGTATTGAAATGGGTGCTCGTGGTGGTTTGATTGCTCCTGATGAAAAAACTTTTGCTTATGTGAAAGGTCGTGAATTTGCTCCAAAAGGCGAAGCTTGGGATAAGGCTTTAGCATATTGGAAAACTCTTAAAACAGATGAAGATGCCAAATTTGATCGTGAAATTACTTTCAATGCCGGAGATATTGAACCCATGATTACTTATGGAACCAATCCGGGAATGGGTATGGCAATCAATGGAACTATCCCGACTTTGGAACAAATCGATGAAGCCGGACGTATTTCTTTCCAGAAATCATTAGATTATATGGGTTTCAAGCCGGGAGAAAAACTGATCAACAAAAAGATTGATTATGTATTTTTAGGTAGCTGCACTAATGGCCGCATTGAAGATTTCCGTGCATTTACCAACTTTGTAAAAGGAAAAAGGAAAGCTGATAATGTAATTGTATGGCTGGTTCCCGGAAGTTGGAATGTGGAGAAACAAATCAAAGAAGAAGGATTGGATAAAATACTGAATGAAGCGGGATTTGAACTCCGGCAGCCCGGATGTTCTGCATGTCTGGCGATGAATGACGATAAAGTTCCGGCAGGAAAATATGCTGTTTCAACTTCTAACCGTAACTTCGAAGGCCGTCAGGGACCAGGTGCCCGTACGTTGTTGGCAAGTCCGTTGGTAGCAGCCGCTGCCGCAATAACAGGAGTAATAACAGATCCCAGAATTTAAATATAACCATGGAGATGTGGAGAACAAGGAGGAATATTAATTAAACACAGAAACACAGAGGAATTAATTGCAAGTTAATATCAAGCCTCAATTAATTCTCCATGTTCTCAGTGCCTCCATGGTAAAATAAAAAAAGAAAAAATGGAAAAATTTCAAACAATAACATCAACAATGGTTCCGCTTCCGATTGAGAATGTGGATACTGACCAGATAATCCCTGCCCGTTTTTTGAAGGCGACTACCCGTGAAGGTTTTGGTGACAATCTTTTTGCCGATTGGCGATATGAAAAAGACGGGAGCCCGAAAAAGGATTTCGTACTGAACAATCCTGTGTACAATGGTAATGTATTGGTTGCCGGAAAAAATTTCGGTAGTGGTTCGAGTCGCGAACATGCTGCCTGGGCAATTGCCGGATACGGATTCAAAGTAATCATATCAAGTTTCTTTGCCGATATTTTCAAAAACAATGCACTGAATAATGGTGTTTTACCGGTGGTTGTTTCAGAAAACTTCTTGGCTGGATTATTCAAAGATATAAATGCTAACCCTAAAGCAACAGTAACAGTTGATTTACAAAACCAGACTGTTACCAATGATGCAACCGGAAAATCGGAATATTTCGAAATCAATTCTTACAAAAAAGAATGTCTCTTGAATGGATTTGATGATATTGATTATTTGCTAAGCAAAAGGGCTGCTATAGAGTTTTATGAAAATTGCTGAAAAATATAATTATGATTGAAATATTAGATACCACCTTGCGCGACGGCGAACAAACTTCGGGAGTTGCTTTTACTTCTCCTGAGAAGTTGAGTGTCTTGCGTCTGTTGATAGAGGAATTGAATGTCGATAGGGTTGAAATCGCATCGGCAAAAGTTTCGGAAGGAGAATATGATGCTGTAAAAAAAATGGCTCAATGGGCTATGAAAAAGGGATATATTGACCGGTTGGAAGTTTTGGGATTTGTTGACGGAGATGCTTCATTGAAATGGGTTCAGCAAACAGGATGCCGGGTAATGAATTTGCTATGCAAAGGCTCATTGAAACATTGTACCGGACAACTGCGTAAAACGCCGGAAGAACATGCTTCAGGTATTAAAAAAGTTATTTCTTTGGCTCAACAGATGAACATTGTTATCAATGTTTATCTGGAAGATTGGTCGAACGGAATGCTGAATTCACCCGATTATGTGTATTACATGGTTGATCAACTGAAAGATTGTGTTATTAAACGTTTTATGTTGCCCGACACATTAGGCATCCTGAACCCGATTAACACATCTGAGTTTTGTCATTTAATGAAAGACCGTTATCCAAGCCTGCACTTTGATTTTCATCCTCATAACGATTATGATTTGGCAGTTGGAAATGTGTTTGCTGCTGTATATTCCGGAATTACAGGTGTTCATACAACTATAAACGGTTTGGGCGAACGGGCTGGAAATGCTCCTTTGGCAAGTGTTGTAGCTGTCTTGCATGACCAATTAAAGATAAAAACCAATATTGTGGAAGACAACCTGAATATGGTCAGCCGTATTGTCGAATCTTATTCGGGTATACGTATTCCCAACAATAAACCGGTCATTGGGGATAGCGTGTTTACGCAATGTGCAGGAATCCATGCCGACGGTGACAACAAAAATAATCTGTATTATAACGATTTGCTTCCCGAACGTTTCGGCCGTTACCGTGAATATGCGCTCGGAAAGACTTCCGGTAAATCAAATATTAAAAAGAACCTGGACGCATTAGGTATTGAACTGGATGATGAATCGATGCGCAAAATAACTGACCGGATTATCGAACTAGGAGATAAGAAAGAAGTTGTTACTCAGGAGGATTTACCATATATTATTGCCGATGTATTACGAAGTGAAAATACGGATAAGATTAAAATCCTGAATTATTCACTTTGCCTTACTCAGGGATTGCGACCGACTGCTACAGTAAAAATGGAAATTGATGGTAAGGTCTATGAACAAACGGCTCCCGGAGATGGACAGTATCATGCATTTTCGAAAGTTATCTGGAAAATATACAATAACATAGGTAAACCTAAACCTACACTTACCGACTATATTGTAAATATTCCAACCGGAGGACGTACTGACGCTTTGGTACAAACAACCATTTCCTGGAATTTTAACGGAAAGGATTTCAAAACCCGCGGTTTGGATGTTGATCAAACAGGCGCAGCTATCAAAGCAACAGTCAAAATGTTGAATTTGATAGAAAATATGTAAATTTGCTGTGAATAATATCTCAATGGGCCAATTATTCAATATGCCAATTTGCCAATGGAAAACAGCACAATCAATTGGCAAATTGGCATATTAGTACATTAAAAACATTAAATTTATGAATAAAAAATTGACAATTGCGCTTGTTGCGCATGATCAACGGAAAGCCGATATGGTAGAATGGGCAGTATTTAATGCTGATACCCTTTCAAAACATACATTAATATGTACGGGTACGACCGGCGGATTAATAAAAGAAGCATTAGATAAGAAAGGAGTTGATGCTGAAGTAATTTGCATGAATTCCGGTCCGTTAGGAGGTGATGCAGAAATCGCTGCCTTGGTTGTCCGTCATCAAATCAATCTGGCTATCTTCCTGATTGATGATTTGAATCCGCAACCACATGAAGCGGATATACAAATGTTACTTCGTCAGTGCCGTATTCACAATGTGCCTATTGCCTGTAACCGCTATAGCGCAGATTTGATGATTACAAGCACACTTTGGGATAATGATGATTATCTCCCATCTACACCAAGATATGTGAAGTTTAATAGAGAATAATTGGCACATTATCACATTAATTTATGAAATTAAATATAGCTGTTTTGCCCGGTGATGGCATCGGACCTGAGATTGTTGAGCAGGCGTTGAAAGTAACGCAGGCTGTTTGTGAAAAATTTGGACATGAATTGAGTTATAAACAGGCATTGGTTGGCGCTTGTGCAATTGATGCTGTGGGAAATCCTTATCCCAGTGAAACGCATGAATTATGTATGGCTTCTGATGCTGTGCTTTTCGGTGCAATCGGTTCACCTAAGTATGATAATGATCCTTCCGCTAAAGTTCGTCCGGAACAAGGTTTATTGGCTATGCGTAAAAAATTAGGCTTGTATGCCAATATCCGTCCGGTAACAACTTTTCCTTCCTTGATACATAAATCACCATTACGGGCTGATTTGGTTGAAGGAGCTGATTTTATGTGTATCCGGGAGCTTACCGGAGGTATCTATTTTGGTCGTCCGCAGGGTAGGAGCGAGGATGGTCAAATGGCTTATGACACTTGTGTCTATACTGTTGAAGAAATTGAGCGCATCGTTCGTTTGGCCTATAAATATGCCGAACAACGCAGGAAGAAAGTGACTATAGTTGATAAAGCCAATGTTTTGTGTACTTCCCGCTTATGGCGCCAGGTTTCCCAGCAAATCGAAAAAGAATTTCCACATATCGAAACTGAATATATGTTTGTGGATAATGCCGCCATGCAAATAATCCAATGGCCTAAACGTTTTGATGTGATGGTTACTGAAAATATGTTCGGAGATATTCTTACTGACGAGGCTTCTGTGATTACAGGCTCTCTGGGGATGCTTCCTTCGGCTTCGATTGGTATCCATACTTCTGTATTTGAGCCTATTCATGGTTCGTATCCGCAGGCTGCAGGTAAGAATATAGCCAATCCTTTGGCAACAATTCTTTCGGCAGTACTGATGTTTGAATATGCTTTTAACCTGATGGAAGAAGGAAAATTAATCCGCAAGGCTGTTGATGCTTCTATGGAACAAGGAATTGTTACCGAAGACATTGCATCTGATAGAGCGTATAAAACTTCTGAAGTAGGGGAGTGGATTACTGATTTTATACGGAAAAATTAAAACAAATTGGGCTCAAATGACTAATGTGCCAATGAGTTAATATGCCAATGTGCCAATGAAATTCGTGCAAAACCTATTGGCACATTGGCATATTAACTCATTGGCACATTTTATAATTCTTTTAATAACTCCTTTACAGCCTTAGCTAGTTGCTCATCTTCCCCTTTGATGAGTTTTTCAGGAGAATTGGCAATCTTGTAATCCGGTTCCAATTGCTGGTTTTCCAAATAACTTCCATCCGGCAGCTGGTAGCCGACAATAGGAATTCCAAATACAAGCGTATTGTCCTGCAATGTTTCCCACGAAACACTGGTCATGGTTCCCGGAACAGGCATCCCGACTAATTTCCCGATTCCTGTGTGCTTATAAACCCAGGGAGTGCCGTGTGCATTTGAATAATTGGCTTCGCCAATGAGCATGATAGAAGGTTTATTCCACCGGCGGCTGGGCATATCACATGTTTCCTGTTCCCGGATGACTTGTGTAAAATATTTTTTACCACTGAACAAAACTTCAATATCTTCGTGAAGACGGCCACCTCCATTATAACGGGTATCAATAACAATACCTTCTTTCTGATTAAATTTTCCTAAAATGTCAGAATAAATAGAACGGAAACTTGGGTCGCCCATGCTTTCTATGTGAACATAACCTAACCGTCCGTTAGATAACCGTTCCACATCGGCTTCACGCTGTTTCACCCAGCGATTGTATAGCAATGAATTAAGCTGGCCTCCGGAAATAGGCTTGATAACTTCTTCCCAACGTTCATTTGTTGCCGGATTATACAATGAAACCAAAGTCTTTTTACCCCCTTTTTTATTTAATAAAGGGAAATAATCCTGACCTGTAATAATTTTTTCTCCATCTATCATTTCTACGACACAACCTGATTTTACTTTGCTTTCAGCATTGTCAAAAGGACCTTTTTCCAGCACTTCATCCACAAGTAAACCATCTTTGCTGTAATTCCATGAAAAAAGCAGCCCTAATTGAGCTGTTGCATCTACATTCTGAGGCGTGGCACGATAACGTCCTCCTGTGTGTGAAGTATTCAGTTCACCCAAAATTTCACTTAATAATTCGGCAAAATCATAATTATTATTAATATAGGGTAGGAATCGGGAATATGCCTTTTTCATCAAATCCCAGTTTACATTATGCATATTGGTTACATAAAAGCGTTTTTCTTCCTGTGTGCAAACATGGTCGAACATATATTGACGTTCGGCATCTTGATCGACAGTCATTTCTGCCTGGTAGGATATAGCAGTTTTCTTATTATCGCTAACGCCTATTTTCTGCATGGCGCCTCCCAGCAAAAATAGGTTTTTACCTTCTTTATCTAAAAATACAGGCGCGTTTCCAGCACCTTTTATCTCTAATCTGGTTTCTTTTGTACGGCAATTGATTGACCATAGATCGTAGTCTTTTTCAAAAGCAGCCAGATAATAAAGTTTATCGCCTTCCGGTGTCAGTATGGCATCTCCGAGTGCAGATGAATTAGGTGTCAGGCGTATGATGCGGTCTTCAATTCCTTTTAATTCGACTTCAATATTTTTATCTTTGGTGTCTGGTTTTTTGTCACTGTCTTTTTTATCATCTTTATCCGATTTATCCGCCTCTTTTTTATCACTTTTTTCAGGCTCCTTTTTTTTATCTTTTTCTTTCAGTTTCTCTTCTTCTTTCAATAATTTATAATCATCTTCGCTTAACTGGAATTTATCATACGACTTCTGATTAAGGAAAACAATCATTGCATCATTCAAAGAACCCCAGGATGCATGATTACGCATACCATAACGCTCTGTACTGAATAATATGGCATCACCACCCAATACAAACCGTGGATTTTCATTGGTATAACCGCTATTGGTTAAATTAGTGATTTTTCCTCCCTCCGCACTTATTAAACCAATATCAGAGTATGGCATGTGTTTATTGGGAACATGAACGATTGTAAACCATTTGTTATCGGGTGACCAGGAGTAGTCGATATTTCCTGAAGTATCTACATTATCTGAACCGTCAGTAATCTGTCGTGTTTTCTTCGTTTCTATGTTGTAAACCATAAGTTTATTCCGGTTTTCGATGAATGCAATCTCTTTTCCATCGGGAGAAAATTTAGGATACATGCGCTCTGTTTCGTCTGGCTTGAAAAGAGGTTCTTCCTTAATCAGAGTTGCATTGAAGAAATACATCTCGTCGGATCGAACAAGTTTGGCTGTGTAAATATTCCATGCGCCATCACGTTCTGTTGCATAAACCAAGGTTTTACCATCCGGTGAAAAATCAGGCATGTTGTCTTGTGCCGGTGTTTCAGTTATACGCCTGGTGTATTTGTAATCAACAGATGTTACGAAAATTTCTCCCCGCATCACCATTGCAACCTGTTTCCCGTCGGACGATACGGCTCTACCGGATGCACCCCTGTTGGATAAGTTCAATGAATTATTGGTTTTATCTTCTTCCGTGATTTCAATTTTTACTTTTTGAGGTTGTTTATTTAAAGCTTTAGTATAAATTTCACCATTGTAAAAGAAACACAAAGTTCCATCATTTGCGATACTTAAAAAACGAACCGGGTGAGTTTTAAAGGATGTCACCTGAGTAATTTGTGCCGGATTATTTATCAGAAAAGAGTGAACGTTATATATTCCTGAACGTTCGCTCAGGAAAAATACTTGTGAGTTATCAGTGTTCAGTACCGGGTCGGTATCTTCTCCTGCATCTTGTACCAAAGGCGTATATTTCCCATTTTTTATATCATACATCCAAATGTCGCGTGTGACAGAAGATTTGTGGTGCTTCCTGAAGCGGTCTTCACTGCCTTTCCTGTCCTGATAGATTATGCGGGTTCCATCTTTTGTAAAGCGGACATTTTCGGCGGGAATAGCCATGATTTGTTCCGGCCGTCCGCCTGAAACCGGAACCTGATAAAGTTCAGTCATAAAACCGGCCGGAAAAGCTGCACTTACAGAAGGAGCCTGGATTTTACCTCCGAAAACAACATATTTACCATCAGGAGTAAAGGAATAAGGAGCTTCATTTCCGGAAAAGGTAGTCAGTCTTTTGGCATTTCCACCTTCGGAAGATGTAATGTAGATGTCAAAATTACCGTTACGGTCGCTGGCAAACGCAATTTGTTTCCCATCGGGAGACCAAACAGGGATATAATCATATGCTTCATGCATCGTGACTTGTTTTGCTTCTCCTCCGGAAGTTGCCACTTTGTAAATATCTCCTTTATAAGAGAATGCGATTGATTTTCCATCGGGAGATATTGAGGGATATCTCATCCATAATGGTTCTGCTTTTAAGGTGTTTGATAAAATAAATGTGAAAATGATAATGAATTTAATACAAAGGATTTTCATGTTATAAAAGTTTTTCTGCAAAATTACTTTTTTAATAATTAAAATATATATCCTATGGATAACGAAAATGTGCGGTTATACATTTTTGAAGAAGGATTGGATTTTCTGGTTGTAGTCTGACTTGGTTGCCCTCCTCCGCTCATAGTTATAGTTGTAGTGTTGGGATTATCGGTATTGTATAATCCTAAATCATAATTTGCAGAGACAAATAGCCCGTTATTCAGTTCATAAGCTAAAAAAGTAGCCAAGCCAGCATCGAAACGTTTCATCATATTATCGTCAGTAACCGTAGTCATGGAAATCCCCTGGTTCGACATCGTCATTTTATCTTTATCAAAAAGTTCTAAATTCCCTGACACAGACCATACCGTTTGTCCCTGATATTTTATTTTGAAAGAAACTTTTTCCTGGCCGGCTATGCCAAATGCAACATAAGGTCCTGCGCCAAGATGTAATTTGCCACTGGTGCCAACATCCAATTTTAACTTGAAATAAACAGGAACTTCTATGTAGTAAGAACTAATGGTTGATTCTCCTGCAAGTGCGATTGATTCGGTTTCTGCTGTCTCACTCATTATCATTTCATATTTAGCTCCTTTTACAGAGAAAAGCAATTCCGGTTGTATGAAAAAAAGTTGAGAAACAGGTATTTCTGCCAATCCACCGATATGGAACGAAGTATAGTCATCCATACTTGGATTGAGACCAGATCCTCCGGAAGTGTGTATTGTTGATACATTCAATCCGCCTTTGATTCCGAAACTAACTTGTGAATAAACTGTGAAAGAGGATAGACTTACGCAAATCAAGATTAACAATGATTTGAAAAACGTTGATGATAACAAATTTTTCATGAATTCTAATGATATTTTAGTTTATGTGATTAATAGTTCGTAAAAGTAGAAATTTATTTTCATTAGTTATGTGTCATGAATAGAAATTCATTTTTCATATTTCCCAATTCATATTTATTTTTAACTTTGCATTTTAATAATTGAAGATTGAAAATGTCTAAGTATTATTTCGTTTTTTTCCTACTCTTGAATTCATCTTTGTTCAATATAAGTTCACAGGATGTTTTTTACTCCGACCCTCATAGTTCGTTGTCGGATGAAGGTAACTTTTTTTATCATACTGTAGAGCGTGGACAGACCGTATATTCTATTTCGAAGATGTATGATGTTTCTGTTGAATCCATATATTCTTTGAACCCGGGTAGCGAATATTCCATACAAAGTGGAATGCAATTGAAAATTCCCCAATCCAAGCATAAAATTGTATACCATACCATTGAACCTAAAGAAACGCTGTATTCTGTTTCCAAAAAATATAATATTAAAGGAGAAGATATCATTGAAGCAAATCCGGGACTTTCAATTCAAACTTTTATTATCGGTCGTACTATCCGGATTCCTTTGAATAATATAAATACGGCTTCTTTCCCTGATTCTTCAAAAGAAGATTATACAAATAGTTTGTTGTTCCAGACTCCAAGGATAAATAAAGTTAATTTCATTAATGTATCAATTTTGCTTCCGTTTGGTACTACAGAAAAAACAAATCCGGCCAATCTGCAACCTAAAGTTGTTGAATATTACGAAGGTTTTCTGCTGGCATTGGATAGTCTGAAAAAAAAAGGTATTTCTGTTAATTTACAAGTCTTGGATATTGGGAATGAAACTCAATATCTCAAACAGCTTTTACAATCGGATGATTTGAAATCATCAAATTTGATAGTCGGAGGTTTTTCTGATGAGCAAATCAAATTGTTGTCTAATTTTTCCAATCAGTTTGAAATTCCTTATGTAGTTCCTTTTGCATCCAAATGTGATGAAATACTGAAAAACCCTTTCTTATTCCAAATCAATACTCCTGCAGGTTACTTGTATACTAAGGCATCCAAGGCTTTTCTCAACAAATACAGGAATTATAATATTATCTTTTTACAGGAAAATAATGCAGACAGGGCTGATTTTGTCCAGATTCTTAAAAATGATTTGGCTGTAGAGAATATTCCCCATAAAACAATTGCTTATTCAAGTAGATTTATATCCGAATTACAACCGTTATTATCAGTAACTAAACGCAATATTCTTATTCCTTCGTCAGGGAAACAGGATTTTTTAATAAAAATTTTACCGGCGCTTACACCTATTAATCAAAAGGCTGAATACAATTTATCTCTGTTTGGGTATCCTGAATGGCAGACTTATGATTTGGGAGAACTTTCCGGAAATTTGTATAGTCTTAATACAACGATATATACAAATTTTTATCTGAAACAAAATACGCCTGAAACACGTAGTTTTTATAAGAAGTTTTTCCGTTGGTTCAGTCGCCCGATTAATAATTCTTATCCTAAATTCAGCGTATTGGGCTTTGATACAGGAATGTTTTTTATACAAATTATCAACCAATATGGAACGTTCTTCGAACCTAATATCAATAATTTCAAATATGAAGGGATTCAAACCAACTTCTATTACCAAAGGGTGAGTAATTGGGGTGGTTTTGTGAATGCTAATGTCTTTTTTGTCAACTACAATCCTGATTTAAGTGTTACAAGGGAAACAAGATAATTTTAAGTTTATTCTAATAGGTATATTGTGTTTGCTTATACCTCAATTTACATTTGCACAGAAAAACTTTACTAAAGAATTCAGTTGGGGTTTTAATGGAGGTGTTTCTATTTCTTCTGTAAATTTTACTAGTTCAAAATATCCTGTTAGACAGGGTAAACTTTTACAAGGTGTTGGAGGATTGACTGTTCGTTACATATCGGAAAAAAATTTCGGATTACAATGTGAGCTTAATTATTCTCAACGGGGATGGAAAGAAAAAGACCCCGATAATCCGGATATGCATTATACCAGGGCTTTAGATTACATTGAACTTCCTGTCTTAACACATGTTTATTTTAATGCAGGAAAACGATTTCGAGTAATTTTTAATTTAGGCCCCCAATTAGGATACCTTTTGAATGAACGGGTAGTCGAATCTACTATAGATACTAGTAATCCCGATACACCTTCATATTATTCTCAAAATGTGCAACGTCGCTTTGATTGGGGATTATGTTTTGGAGGAGGTGTTGAATTGCGTACCGGAGTAGGTAATTTTGTTTTAGATGGCCGCTATTATTATGGTCTTTCTGATATTTTTAATAATTCCAGGGCCGATGATTTTGCATCTTCTTCCAATCAGGTTATTGGTGTTAAACTGACATACTTTTTAAAAAGTAATTGATTGATCCGTTATCCTTATTTTATTCTTCACAAAAAAGTGTATCTTTACACTATGTTAAAAACTCTATTGTCGGATTTGGTGTAATAAACAATCTGTGCTACTGATGCAGATTGTCCTTTTGTTAGTTCTCGATTAATTCTTTCGGGAACAATATTTCTATTATATTAGTTTTAGTTTATTAATCCGCATACAATGATGGAAGCATTGTTATGCTTTTTGTGTATGCAAAATATATTTAAGACAATGAGTAGCGAAAATATTACAACTATTCACCAATTCGATTTTAATTATGGTTGGAACAATAAATTGAACCAACTAAAACAAGAATCAATATATAACACGCTGTCTCACGGACGAGTAGCTGTCGTTCATCGTACTTGTTATGAAATTATTTCCGAAAATGGCCTGTTTCAATGTGAACTTACGGGAAACATGATGTATAGAAAATCGGATTTTGAATTACCCTGCACGGGAGATTGGGTAATTTTTCAACCATTAGACGAAAGTAAAGGAATTATTGTCGATATGCTGCCTCGTGAACGTATGTTATATCGTAAAAAGAGCGGAACAGTGGCCGATAAACAAGCGATTGCTTCATATGTGGATAAAGCTTTCATCGTGCAAAGTCTTGACGATAATTTCAACGTCCGTAGAGTCGAACGTTTTATGGTTCAGATATTAGAAGAAAACATCCAACCTGTTTTGGTGCTCAATAAAGCTGATTTAGGTTTTGAAAAACAGAAAGTAGATGAAGCGGTTGGTCATATCGCCCGTCAAATGCCTGTGTTTTTTACAAGCATCTGTCAGCCTGAAACAATTCGTCGATTGCGGGAATCCGTATCGGAAAGTGAAACCGTCGTATTTGTTGGTTCGTCAGGTGTCGGAAAAACTTCCCTGATTAATGCGCTTTGTGAAAAAACGGTGCTGCTTACATCCGGGATAAGCCTGTCTACCAGAAAAGGAAGGCATACGTCAACTCGCCGGGAAATGGTATTGATGGATGGCTCGGGCGTTTTAATCGATACGCCGGGCGTACGGGAGTTCGGATTGGCTGTTGATAATTCCGAATCATTGGCCGGGATGTTGGAAATTTCAGACTATGCCGAATCTTGTTGCTTTGCAGATTGTGCGCATACCAATGAACCCGGTTGTGCGGTTCTACAAGCTCTTGATAACGGATTTTTGGAGAGGAATGTATATGAAAATTATCTCAAACTTCGCCGCGAAGCATGGCATTTTTCCACATCGGAACATGAAAAACGAAAAAGAGATAAATCTTTTTCACGTATAGTGGAGGAAGCCAAGGCTATCAAGAAAAACCGTTGATGTGAAAGAGGCTTAAAGGTAATGCGGGTGTTTTCAATGTTAATAATGCCCGCATAGCCTATATAGCAGATAATTTAGACTTAGTATATTTTTAGGCTTCTTCCTGCTTTTCCAATTCGATTAATAGCCTGCAAATCAATTCTTCGGTTTTATTTTTTATCTCTTGAGTTTTCAGCATCTTCCCGAGCTAAATCATAAAAATTTGTATCCACGAAATTCATACATTCAGTAAAAAATGGATGCTTTGCTTTTTCCGAGATCAAATTATACATATCAATAGAAACTTTGCGATAAGAATAATGTCCTTGTTTTTGGGAACGAAGTTCAATAAAATGAAAAGCTTCTCTCAAATTCATTGTAATCTCATACCTGACTCTGTATGCAAAAGGAATGATATATTGTGCAATTTCATCATTAAATATATTGCTTAATTCATTATGAACAGGTTGCACTTTTAATAATGCTTTTTCAAACAAATCCTTTAATTCCGGATATTCCTCTAACTCAATTGGAATAACATAACCATTTTTCGGAGATAGTTTTTGCCATTGAAGCGTCAGCATACGATGTCTTTGCAAATCCCTAAATGCACCATAGTCAGATAAGATTTCAAATTTATATGAGGCGACCTCAAATGCTCTTCCTGGTTTATGTCTTCTATTTTCTCTATTTCCAACATATTTTTTCAATAAAAATATTTTTTCTTCTTGCGATAAATTTTCCAGCTTTTGTTTGATATAATGTTCTGGTTCTGTAGAATATTCAAATAGTGCTGATTGGAGAACTTTATCAAGTGCATTTTTATCCCAGTCGATAAGTTTTACTTCATTATTCTCCTGTTTAATGTCAGTTATTATTGAATCGCTAAAAATGGTAGTAGATTCATTAATCATTTCCTTTTCAATATCCTTTATATATCTACTCCACAATTTACCTCTGTTTTCAAGATCAACTCTGGATAAAAATGCAGGAATAATCTTTCTTAATTCTTCCAGTAGCATATCAGCAAATTGGATTACTTCCGCATTTTTACTTGCATACATTTTAATTAATAGATATTCATAAAACTGGCCATTACCATAAATACCCATATTCGAGCGAGTTGAAGCAGGCAATAACCCTCTAACAATATCACAAGCTTTAGCCTTTATAATTGATTCCCACGCCCGTTCTGATTGATTGGTTGTTTTCGGATATTTCTTTTTTAGTATGGGAACTATTTTTTCTTGTATTGTTGAATATGTATCAAATAAGGAATCTATATAATCACAATATAATTTCTCAGAAGATGTATTTTTGATATCAGGAGGTGTTACATAATTATACTTACCGTTGATTTTTTCATTATAATAAACGTACCGCGTACTTTGTTCTAGATAAGAAGCTATACGTCCCTTTTCTAAAATTTTAGTCAAAATATTAGACACTTGTTCGCAAGCAATATGAGCACCACCTAATTGAGCCACAGAATCATCTCCAAAGTCAAGAATCATTTTATCATATAAAGAGGATGCTCTTTGCATTCCTGTTGTAGATGTACTTATTTGAGAATCATCGATTGTTTGTGTGTAAAATTCATCTAAAAAAAGTCTTCTCAAAGATTTATTCGATCTGCTATACCTTGCAAAAAGGGCTCCTTTTACTACATCAGGAAGGTTAATGAGTCCAAAAACCGGTCTGTCAATGTTTGTAAAATACTTTGATAGAATCTCAGACTCTTCTTTCGAAAAAGCCTCCTTAATGAACTCAAAATCAGAACTCATATCTTTAGTCATACGTAAAAATTATTATTTATTAACGAACAGCACTTTCTGTTGTTACAATTAGTTATCACCTTCAACTTTCACCACTTGTACAATGATAAAATATGCTTTGCAAAGTTAGCAAATTAAATTCAAGCGAACAAAGACAGCAAATGTATATATATCATTTGGCTTTGAAAGCTAATTTTCGAATAGAGAGATAAAGAAGTTGACTGAATATTATCCAACATATATACCATTCATCGCCTGAAGTTCACCTCGGCTTCCTTGCAACAAGCGAAGAGGGAGTATGTCACGGCAGCGTCTTCTGCAGCGGAGTGGTTTCCACAGAACAGGTAGTTTTTCTTCTCTTTACCTCTAAACCTTTTCCTCGAGTTGGTACCCTTTGACCATGTGCAATTTTGCCAACAAAATCAACACTCACATCGTTATTTTCAGCTACTTGCTGATAAAACGTTTTGTTTTTTTTCTTAATTTGTTCTGCGAGTTTCATAATTTATCATATTTTTGTCATTAAAATATGGGACAAAAAATAAACTATTATCTACAAACAAACAAGAGAATATAAACTATTTTCTATATAATGACAAAAATAATAATGATTATCCGCATAATGTCCGTTAAAACAGTTGACTTCATGCTGACATTTGTTGTTAGAATATTTTTATATCTCGCTGAATTTCAGTATATTTATAGTGTAAAACAATTCACTATGAACATCCTGAATTTCACACA
>JAVBLO010000070.1:0-8466 GCA_031553415.1 Bacteroidales bacterium
GTTGTGTGAAATTCAGGATGTTCATAGTGAATTGTTTTACACTATAAATATACTGAAATTCAGCGAGATATAAAAATATTCTAACAACAAATGTCAGCATGAAGTCAACTGTTTTAACGGACATTATGCGGATAATCATTAAAAATTAATTTAGATAATATTGTAGGAAGCGATAATGAATATATTCAATAGAGTTTATATTTAATAATTAGTTATAGCGTTCTTTTACATACTTTTGTGAATCTAAAAAACAGATTCACAGATGAAATACGACAAAGTTCGACATAATGCGAAGCAGTTATTAAACTATCATAACCTTAAAAAGCTCTGTACTTTTCTTAATACTTAATTATTTATCCTTTTCCAGACCCTCTCTAAATACCTTGTAGCCTGCATCAGTAAAATATTTCACAAAAATATTCTTCATCCTATTGCAGATTAGAAATTATCTATTACCTTTGCATCGCATTTGAGAGAAAATGCTACTAAAAAAACAAAATGGTGTGGTAGTTCAGCTGGTTAGAATACCTGCCTGTCACGCAGGGGGTCGCGGGTTCGAGTCCCGTCCATACCGCCTCTATTAAAAACAACTCATTGATAATCAATGAGTTGTTTTTGTTTTAAAGCCTATTGTGTTGCATTTGTGTTGCAAATTAGATTTTGTCCAATCCCTTTCCTTCTCTTTAGAAATTATTGGAAATTAATATTAAACATGATAATTTAGAGAATCTACTTATGGTTTTCCTGATAATATCTATCTAAGTATCGACGCATGAAATGCCTCATATCTTTACTGAGCATATACAGTTCTTCTGACTTCCCAAATATTTCCATAAACATAGGGTTCCCAAGTATTTCTAACGACTGTTCGAAAGTTTTGAGAGACTTGGTCTTTTCTTCATTGGAGTCTGACGATTTAAGTACCTTGTAAGTTTCAAGTCCAATTTCATAAATCCAAGGAAAATCATCCTTAAATAAACTAACCATTATTAAGAAGCTCATGTTGGGATTCTCTTCTTTCAATTCCATGTGCATTATTTCATCCAGCATCATCGGGCGAAATTTTCTCCGTCTTCTTATTTCCGGATCAAACATCCTATTCTCAATCCGAGAAGGCAAAGCATCTATTTTTGATTTTAATTCTTCTATCACTTTGGAAGACTGTATTCCTTTGTCTATGTTTGAAACAGCAATTCTTACATCTGAAATAGCTTCAACAATATCGGCTAGGGATCTCTCTTCGGCATCACCGCTTTCCTTTAAAACTTTTAAGTCCAGTGATACGGAAATAGGATTTTGCACCTCATTATTACCTATCTCTATTGATTTTACTTGAGATGAGATCTCCTCTTTAGCTGCAGCAACACTATCCAAATTATGAAGGTCAAATTGGATAACTCTCGTTGCGGCAACATCAAAAGGAATTGTATCTCCTTTCCTTATCATTTGTACAAGAGGTTTTCTCATTGCATGTCTAATCGCCAATTCATAAAATACATTTGGATTATGGTCTGTTAAATCTGCAATAACAAGTTCAGCATCTACTATGTATTCTATAATTTGGGTTGTAATAATTCCCGGTTCAGATATTTTATCAGCCCTAATCACTTCATATCCTAACTGCGATACGGGTTCTGTAATAATGTGTTTTAATGTTTGGTCTGAACGAGTTCTTGTTTCAGACCCTTCTTCTCCAATAGGAGATATTACAAAGCAAATTTTCTTATTTTCTTTCTTGACCATTATATTTCAAGGTGTTAATTGTTAATTCTTTGTGCTATTTTATCAGCAATTTCCTCAATGGTATAATCCGTAGTATTAATTGCAAGCATATCTGCAATTAATGGACTATAATTCATCACTTCATTTTTTGATATTTTATGCCATAAAGGCAATATAACTTTGGCTCCATTCACTTCTCTAGCAAAAAGTCCATCCAATTCTCTTTGGGGCCATTCCTTGTTAAAGAAAGATTCAGAAAGAACAACTATCCCATGCATTGAATTTCTCAATCCATTATCAATAGAGCGCCTTAAGCTATCGCCTAACCGAAGTTCAAACTCATCATACCAAACAGCAATACCCTTAGATTGCAAAGCTTCGACAAAAGGACGGACAAAAGTTTCTTTATCTTCGGAAGCATGAGAAACAAACACGTCATATTTTTTATCCTCTGAAAGTGATTCCGATTGAAAATGCGTTGATTGGAAATTATTTGCAGAGATCGCTCGTTGTTTTTCCATTTCTCGAGTAATGCTTTGTTGTAGAGAAAGCATTTCTTTCTGTTCCTTTTTTACCTTATCACGTTCTTTTTGTTCTTCTTTATTAAGATCCTGAGTCAACTTAGTTCTTTTGCTTTGCTTGTCTGATAAAGTCTTTACCTTTGTCGCTTTATCCTTATTCAGTCTATTAATCTCTTCATTTTTTCTGGTCAAATCCTTTTGAAAAGTTATAATACGTTTTAGGTCTTTTTCTCGATTGATCTTATCCAAAATATTATTTGCTTCTTTCTCTTTGCGAGTAATATTATTATTAATGGATTGAACTTGGTTTTCAAGACTATGTATTTCCCTATCAACACTAGAAATGGAACTGTTTATACTTTGAACGCTCATAGAAATTGAGAATTATGTTATTTATGCACAAAGATAGTTATTCCTAATCATACTGAAAATCAAGAATATGGTTCGGTCAAAAAAAAATCGTACTTTTATCGGTCAATTAGAGTTATTATGGATAAGTATCGTAAAATGTATAATATCAATCTATTCGGAACGACCGACATCTCTATCCTGAAATTCTACTATGCCAGTTATAAAATTCAGGAGAGCAAAGGAAATGTTTCTAACATCAGAGAATTTCTTGATATTTGTACTGATAGCGCTACCGCCACAAGCAGAATGGCTAAATTACTTGAACTCCTCCCTCTTATCCCGACTGGTTATAGTACAGAATTAAAAAGGGTTGCTAAGTTTATGACCTTGCGTAGAGCAGATGTAGAAAACTTATTTTTAAAAGATGATGTCTCTCACAAAGAATTTGAAGAATTTCTGTACGGAACAAACAAATCTCAGACAACTCCAACTTTATCCAAAGAAGAAAAATTGGCAAAAGTTAGGGAATACATTATTATATGCAACTCCAAACGGGGACTTATGAAATTGGGCGACCGAATTTTCGGATATCTGCTAAAAAGTGAAATACTAGGTGTATTTAGTCCTAGTGAAAGAGAACAAGCTTGGGAAGACTTTATTGGCAATGAAATAAAATTTTCCAATCCGAAATTTCTAGGTAAACCTAATGAAAACCGAAATGAAACAGGAAGAAACTATACTACTCTTATCAAAGACCTGAAAAAAATCCATTCTTTCTTCAATGATTTGCAACTTGATGAAGTGGCAAAAATTGTCAATATAGATTTGCAGGAAGCTATCAAATTGGCTTCCTCAAAATAAAAATTCAATACCTATAATATTCTTCTTTTGTACTTAGTTGTGAAACTTTGTACTATCTTGTACTATTGACTTAACTTGCTTATTATCAGAAAAATTTGTATTTATATTTGTTGTTCGAAATTTTTAAAATTATTGAACAATGAGAACAAATTATGTACGATTCCGAAAAAAATCGGAAAATGAAGAAGCTGTCAAGGACAGTGTTTCAACAAAAGAAATGTCGCCTGTTGATATGGCGATGAGTAAACTTATCAAGATGAAAGAAGCGACCAAGCTCCTTAGAGCTTCTGCACCAACCGTTCGCAAATATGCACGGTTGGGACACTACAAAGAATACCGTTTTGGAGAAAAACTTGTCTTTTATGATAAAGAAGAAATTTTGAATTTCATTCTCAATCAGTGTGAAATACCAAAAGAATCCGCATTATGAAAGAACAAGAAGAAAAATATCTGCGAGTCGGAGTAACTCTTTTTAAAATCGTCAGACGTCCTTTATTGAGCGGAGATTTTATAGAAGAACGTCGGTCATGGAATTATGAAACCCTCCGGCAAGATCACTCAAAAGACTATATTTCCCAAATTGAGAAATACGACGGATTTTGTTCCGTTCCCGACCATATCAACTATAGACGTAGTATCGGAAAATTTCTGAATCAGTACGAGCCGATAAACTACCAACCTGCAGAGGGTCGTTGTGATAAGATTATCGAATTCCTTTCCCATATATTCGAAGAACAGCTCGAAATGGGATTGGATTATCTCCAATTGCTTTACCTGAAACCGTTACAGAGGTTACCTGTCTTGTTATTGGTGTCGAAAGAACGGAACACAGGTAAGACTACTTTCCTGAATTTCCTCAAAGCTATTTTTGCCGGAAACATGACATTCAATACTAACGAAGATTTCCATTCGCAATTTAATTCCGATTGGGCTAATAAACTGATAATAGCAGTTGATGAAGTATTGCTCGACCGAAAGGAAGATTCAGAAAGGATTAAGAATCTGAGTACAGCAATGTCATTCAAAGCCGAAGCCAAAGGAAAAGACCGGAACGAAATTGAATTTTTCGCAAAATTTATCCTCAATTCCAATAACGAATATTGCCCTGTTATCATTGAACAGGGCGAAACTCGTTATTGGGTGCGCAAAATTCATCCATTGAAAAAAGAGAACAGCCGGATTTTGGACGAACTGAAAGCAGAAATTCCGCATTTTCTTTATTACCTGCAACATCGGGAGCTTTCAACCAAATGTGAATCTCGGATGTGGTTTCGTCATGATTTATTGGTTACGAATGCTTTACGGAAGATTATTCAATACAACCGGGGAAAGGTTGAGGTCGAAATGCTGAACCTCATTTCGGAGATTATGCAGATAAAGGAGTTAGATACATATTCTTTCTGTGTGAATGAAATATTGGACATGCTTACTCGTATTTCCATGAAAACAGAAGCAACCCAAATCCGACGAATATTACAGGATAAATGGGGGTTGTCTCCCGAAGATACAACACGTTACACATCTTATGTATTTGGGTCAAACAACGATATTGTTGAAATGAGGAAATCGGCAAGAATTTATCGAATCTCTCGAAAGCAGGTTGATGAACTTATGTTACAATGTTAAAATTCTCTTGTAAGATGCCATTATATATATTCTTACAAGTGTAACAAATATGTAACAAAGGCATAACAAACTCTAAGATGTTACGACGTGTAACAGTTTTTTTCTAGTGTTACAAGTTTGTGACATTGATAATTAATTAAAGTATAGACAATTATCTATTTTCTATAACAACGTAACAACTTTTTCTCCGTCATCACAGCTTTTCCGTAGAAAAGACTTTTGCTGTTGAAAAGGAAAAGATTTTTCTAACCATTAAAATTGAAATCAATATGAATTCGATACAAGCTAAAGAAATAAAAATCGTAGATTACCTACATACACTGGGAATAAACCCCAAAGAAATCAAAGGAAATAACTATTGGTATTATTCTCCATTCAGGAACGAAAGAACAACATCTTTCAAAGTCGATAACGATAAAAATATATGGTATGACCACGGATCAGGAGAAGGAGGAAATATTATCGACCTTGTAATGAGACTCCACAATATACCAGACATATCTGGGGTATTGGCTCATTTGTCCGGGAAAACAATCATCTCCCTTCCAACCGAATCTTTTTCTTTTCAACAGCGAGAAGATTCTCCTGGATTTGAAGATATAAATGTTCGGCCGTTAAGCAATCCGGTACTGATTCAATACCTCAAAGAACGGAAAATCAATATTACGCTTGCACAACAGTTGTGTAAAGAAATCCAATACAAAGTAAAAGGTAAACCGTATTTTGCAATTGGATTTGAAAACGATAAAGGAGGTTATGCTCTTCGTAATGAATATTCCAAAATCTGTACATCTTCTGATATTACAAGCATTGACAAGGGAAAATTGCATTGTTATGTATTTGAAGGCTTTATTGATTACTTGTCTTTTCTTACCTTGAAAGGCAGATCCGACATAGAAAGTAATATCGTAATACTTAATTCGGTCAACAACCTGAACAAGGCAATCAAGTTTCTAAAACAGCATGATACAATTTACACATTCTTGGATAATGACGAAGCAGGGAAAAAATGCCTGAACGAAATCCGAAAATTAGGTATACCAATTTCTGACCAATCGAAAATTTATCAAGGTTATAAAGACCTGAATGATTTTTTATGTGGCAAAAAACAAGTCCAACAGAAACAGCAAAGAAGGAGCATGCGACTTTAACCGCTGCAGCGATCCCGGTCTTTTGTGCAAGAAAAGCCATAGCTTATTAGGGCATTTTCTTAACGCTCCGTTACTCTACACTAAAAATGCCCCAATAAGCCAAAGGTTTTCCCCCTTTGGAATCTCCCTGAAAGGACTCTTCGGGAGTCCTTAATACAATAATTTTTCAAATTATTTTAACAATATAAACCACAACAAAATGGGATTTGTTGCACTTCATATAGAAAAAGCAAAAGGAAATGATGCCGGCACATCGGCACATATTGAGCGTACTGTCCATCCAAAAAATGCGGATGAATCACGTACCCACCTCAACCGGAAATTGATAGAATTTCCCGAAGGAGTTGATAGTCGTACCCAAGCCATTCAACACCGGATTGAAACCGCAAATATTACCCGCAAAATCAAAACCGACCAAGTGCGGGCATTACGTATTATGTTGACTGGGACACACGAAGATATGCAAAAAATCCAATCGGAAGGACGGTTAGACGAGTGGTGCAGTGATAATCTGGATTGGTTACAACAAACTTTCGGCAAGGAAAACGTTGTTTCTGCTGACCTGCACATGGATGAAAAATCTCCACATATTCATGCAACCGTGGTTCCGATTGTTACCGGAGAACGGAGGAAAGCAAAAAATGAAGATTCAGCCACAAAGAAAAAATACAAAAAGAAAAATGCCAATGGTGCGAGGTTATGTGCTGATGATGTAATGACACGGGATAAACTGAAATCTTATCAGGACACTTATGCAGAAAAGATGCAGAAATACGGTTTACGACGGGGAATTGAGGGCTCGGAAGCAAAGCACATTTCTACGACACAATTTTATCGGGATGTGCATTTGCAAAACAACGAATTGAAAGAAAACGTCGATAATCTGTTAAAGCAGGAGGAACAAGCCAAACAAGAATTATCCCGGATCAAAAGCGAAATAAAGACAGATAAACTAAAAAGTTCTGCAGTAGATATGGCAACGTCCGCCATTGAAGGTATTGGTTCTGTTTTCGGCAGTACCAAAGTAAAACGGCAACAACAGGAAATAGAGGAACTGAAGTCGGGAAACATATTACTTCAAAAGGAAATCAAAACCCTGAAAGAGCAGATGCAGACAGCGGAAAAAGAACATGCAAAAATTACAGATAAACTTCGTCTGGAATTGAAAAAAATTTATGACCTGTTTCCTCATATACGTGAGTTGCTTCGCATTGAGAATCTTTGTAAAGTGTTAAATTTCGGAGAAGAACTGACAAAATTAATCCTTCAATGCAAACCAGTCGGATTCAAGGGGGAGTTATATTCTCCTGAATTTAAGCGAGGCTTCAAAACGGAATGTTCCGAAGCCAAAGTAGAAGAAGAACCCAAACAAGTCGGAAAGTTCCGGTTGTTAATTGACAATTTAGACCCGACCGATTGGTTCAGGCAAAAACAACAGGAGTTTTTGCGATCTATCGGAATCAAACAGCCACAAGAGAAAAAACAAGGTATTAGAAGATAAACTTTCTAAACCTTGCATTTTCGCAATACGCTTCGTAATTCTTTCAGGTTAAAAAGAAAGCTTTCAGCATCCGGATGAATGTAAAAACTGTTTTCATTTTCTACTTTCTCTAACTGGATAATCATACGTGAATAATCGAAAGTTAATTCATCTAATAATTGTGCTAACTGTTTCGGAGATATAACCTTTGATAGGTGTGTTTGTAATGGTTTGAGATACATCTTTTCTTTCATAAAATTATTGATATTTGCTTATGAAGTTTGTATTAATTGTTTGCAAAGTAAGTTGACAAAAAACTAATATAGAACTCGTTTCACTGGTTTAATATTCAACATACAGGTAAAATACTTATAAGACCGTTTTGTGCAATCGCAAAATTTCCCTACTTTTGCAAAAGTAATAAACTGATAATTTAATGATTATGGAAGCAACTGGAACAGTTCCTCAATACAAAGTACATCAAGGCAGAAATGTGAAGCGTTTCCGTGAATTGTTTGGAATTAAACAAGAAGTACTTGCCGAAGAAATTGGATTGTCCCAGCAAACGATTTCCCGGATTGAATCGCAGGAAGAATTGGACGATGCTACACTAAGAAACTGTTTAAATTTTATTTTTTGATTCTATTAAGCATTAGTTTTATCATTGCCAACTGTATCATTACCTGGCTGGTTTCAGGATGAAACTCAAAATCTTTGCTGAGTCTTCTATAACTTTCAAACCACGCGAAGGTTC
>JAVBLO010000048.1:0-57184 GCA_031553415.1 Bacteroidales bacterium
TGCCATTTGCAAAGCAAAGCTTTGCTTTTAGATACGACGTAGTTAAAAACTACGCCGAACGCTTACGCCAGATTCCATTTTGCAAAATAGCTCAAATCGTTCCCGGTTCAATCCATTATTTTGATTTTAATATTTTTGAACCATACATCGTCGCCATGGTCTTGTAATCCGATATAACCTTCATGATTAGGTCCACCGCAATTATTCAATAATTCGAAAGCCAATGGCCATTTTTCCTGGCTGAACTTGCTTTTTTGAAGCATTTCTGTCCATTGAGGAGTCCACAAATGATATTCCAATACATTTTCGCCATTTTGGTAATGGACAACAGTTCCTTTGTAAACCATAATTTTAGTAGTGTTCCATTCTCCGTAAGGTTTCGCATTCTGCGGTTTTGCAGGAATCATATCATACAAAGAAGAAGACTGGCGATTACCGTCAATACCCAGTTTTGCATCCGGATGATTTTCATTGTCCAACACCTGGCTTTCGGGTGCGGAAATGTAAATAGGCTGGCCTTCTACTTCCTGTGCCAGGTAAAAGATACCTGAATTACCACCTTTAGATACTTTCCAATCGACCGACAATTCAAAATTTTTGAACTTACGGCAGAAAATAACATCGCCACCTTCCTTTGATTGTCCTTCTCCGGCACCCGAGCCATTGATTTTTATGGCACCATTCTCAATAATCCAGCGTGGAGGGACTTCGGTTTTATCATACCCTCTCCAACCAGTAAATGTTTTACCATCAAAGAGAGTGATGTAACCATCTTTGTCTGCTTTATAAGTTGAAATATCCACTTGTGGATTATCCAATACCTTGTATTCCGGAACAGCCGGAGTTTCAGTTGCTTTTTTTTCCGCTTCCGCATTCATGTTTTCCTGTTGTTTTTTGTTGTTACCACCACATGCGACTAATGAACTCATTAATGCAAGACTTAAAAAATAACTAATCTTTTTCATGTTATTAATTTTATATTTAACTTCTTTAATTCTCTATTTCTTTAACTTCTAATCAGGGCATTGCCGGAAGCGTCCACCCTTGCCTGTAATTATGCTTAATTAACTCGGAGGCAAATGCTTTCGCATTGATCGGTTCTGTCATTGTTTTGTTAAAACTCGGATGGCCATCTTTAATTGAAAAACCATCTTTAATAACCGTTTTAATAGTAGCGGTATCCGGTATATTGGTAAATTGCATATTCGCTCCGTCCCATTCTAATTCCTGGTTCAGTTCCTGCAACCGGACAGCCAATACACCCATCACCACCATCTCGTTCAACGGACCAGCCTGACTGAATGGAGACGCAGTCTGCACCCGGCCTGATGGGCTTTCCTGACAAGCTCGTACCCAATCCCCGGCATGTCCCAACGTAACTTCCCTCATTACTTTAGGAGCAGCCGGAACTCTTCCCGATAATAACCAGGGATTCACGCCATAGCATCCGCACATCAATGTATCTTTCGTTCCATGGAAAATAACCCCTCCGCCTGAATCATTCATATCCCGGCCTGCGGGGAAACCTTTCGGGCGCATTGGTTTAATGCCTCCATCATACCAGTAAACTTCCACTTCGGGCATAGATACTTTCGGAAGATTTTCCCTCGCCGGGAAAGTATAACGAACCGATTGTGCATTTGGAGCGCAATCAGTCAACAAAAGGGTTGAACTTCCCTGTACTTTGGTTGGATAACCTAATTTCAACGCCGCAAATGCAGGTTGAAGTATATGGCATGCCATATCTCCAAGCGCACCTGTTCCGAAATCCCACCAACCACGCCAGTTCCAAGGAGTATAAATTTCATTGTAAGGACGTTCTTTGGCAGGGCCTAAAAACAAGTTCCAATCCAGTTTTGAGTGGGGCTTTTGAATCTGTTCCGGACGTGGAAGTCCCTGTGGCCAAATCGGGCGATCGGTAAAAGCTTCTACCTTGGTTATTTCGCCGATTTCACCATTCCAAATCCATTCACAGATTTTACGCACCCCTTCTCCCGAAGCTCCCTGATTACCCATTTGGGTGGCTAATTTATACTTATCTGCCAACCGGGTAAGCAAGCGTGATTCATATACACTGTGAGTTAAGGGTTTCTCCACATAGACATGTTTACCCATTGTCATGGCATCAGCAGCGACAATTGCATGGGTGTGGTCGGCAGTCGCCACCACAACCGCATCAATGGATTTACCTAATTCATCGTACATTTTACGATAATCATAGTAAGTTTTCGCCTGGGGAAAATACTTGGCAACCCGATCGCTGTATTTCCAGTCGACATCGCAAAGTCCGATAATATTCTGGGCTTCCAGTTCTTTCAATACATGAAAACCTCTACCTCCCACACCAACTCCGGCAATATTCAGTTTATCACTGGGTGCCGTGTGTCCAAAACTTTTCCCCAACACCGAATTGGGAACTATGGTTAGCCCTAAGGCTGCAATACCTCCTTTTTTGAGAAAAGACCTCCTCGAAATTGAATTAGACATGATTAATAAATAAAAGATTAATAAATAAGTATACTTCAATAATTAGTTTATGTTCTGAAACTATGCGAATGTTTTACGTTATACGTATTACTCAAATAAGTCAAATTACCTGGCCGGCAAGCCGTAACCTTCCTTAAGTATTTTCCTGCGTTCGACAATTTCTTTCATATCATCCGGTTTCCCTATGCATGGAGCTCCGTTTTTTATCGCATCATAAAACATCTGCCAGGCCATATCTGAAGCAATAACACTATCTTTTACAGTCGGAAAACCTCTATTTTCATTTTCAAAAACAGACTGTGCGAAAGTATTCATTAAAATATCTATTTTCTTATCTCCAAATTCTTCTGTTTTTTGAATAGTCTTATTGATTCCACGCAAATCGACAGTTGCATTTTTGAAATCGTGAGACATCCGGGCTATTCCTTTTGTCCCGATCACATCAACATAGCAATTGTGGGTTTGATCTTTGGCCATATGTCCATATACAAATCCTTGCGTAATGTCAAATACCACACCATTCCGGAATGTTCCGTGCACCTGTACCCACCAAGGATCGGTATGGCTCCACATCCTCACCCCCTGTGCATGGAACTTCTCATATTCACTTCCTGCATACCAACGGGCCACATCCACATAGTGCATGCCACAATCGTGAAAAGCCGGTCCTTCGGGACCATGCCCTTCCTGAGGCATGTGACCGGGAGTCATGTGTGCAATCCTGATAATAGCTAACTCTCCTATTTCTCCTGATTTGATAAAATCTATTATCTCCTTGTGATACCAAGCATTACGGTTAAACATATTGACAGCAACCATCTTGTCACTGTTCGCCACCAAATCAACTATTTTCCATTCGGCAGCAATATCCTCTGCAACGGGTTTTTCCGCAATGATATGCTTATTGGCCGCAATGGCTTTCTTTATCTGAGAAAAACGGGAATCCGCCAATGCGAACAAGCCTACGACATCAATATCCGGATCATTCATCAGAATGTCTTCATTATCAACGACGGTCACTCGCGGGTATTTTATCGCTGCTTCCATGCAGGCTTCCGGGTCGTTATCACATATATATACCAAATCGTATAAAGGATTACTCAACAATTCCGAACAGAACAATTGTCCCATTCTTCCAAAACCAATGGCGCCTACTCTTATTTTCTTTTCAAACATATTAATAATGAAAACGGATTATCATTTTATTAGCATTGGAACAGATTAATTTTCCATTATCCATTGCTGAAACAGTGTAAAAATAAATTCCATCAGAAAGAGACTTCCGATCCCATTCTATTTGCTGTATCCCATTTTGTAGTATTTCCTGATATATTTTTGAATCGACTAATTTTCCTGATAAATCATATACCTGCAAATTTAATTCAGTCACATTATCTGGTACGACACAGTCGATTACTGTTTTTTGACTGAACGGATTCGGATAGTTCCCTGTCACATACAATTCCCCTTTGAACGCTTTGGGTAATTGAATGGAGGTGGTTTTATCTTTTCCAAACACAGCAAATTCAAGAATACGGGTAGTATTACCCTCCTGCTCTCCTTTATTTATTTGCAAACGTACACGGCTGGTAATGAAAGGTTCAACATCCCGGGTCACTTTATTAATGGTATTATTTTCAACTACGTCAACATCAATCCACTGTCTATTCTCGTAACGTTGAAGACGGAAAGCTGAAGTAATGGAATTAAAACCCTCATTCCCCGCATTCATGACAAACCATCGACAAATTTCGACCGGTTCCTTAAATGTAAGTTCCAGAAATGGAGTACTATTATTTGTTACACACCATTTGGTAGTCAAATCATTATCGATAGCTTTGTCCGGGCTTTCACTCCCGTTCTGGTGAGACGCGCTTACAGAAGCCGGCACCAGCTTCATACTGCAAAAATCAGGGAGAATGCTGTTACCCTTTTGAGGAAGAGAGTTAATTGCCGAAGCTGGAAGTATATCATCATTTTCATTGTCAGACAAAGAGACGGCAAATACATAAATATCATTATTACCAGGCAACACCAGGCTGGCGGCATTCCCATTGGTGGTGATACAATATTTATACATATACATAAAGTTGTATGAGTCATTTTTGTTTCCGCTTACATTGTGCCGGTGGGAAGCAGTAAATGCTACATTCTCAATACGATATTCCGTTCCCATATTATATTCACTTTCCCAGGTTCCCATATTTCCTGCATAGTATGGAATTTTCAATGTGTGAGTGATTCCATCGACAACAAAATCAGCTTCTGACCCTTTCGCATTCTTACTTGCAGCCAAAATATAAATTTTCTTTGTATCCTGATTAGCAGGTAATGCTATTGTTTGTCCATTGCAATACATAGCATTGCGATTTCCGTCAGCACGGCTTCCAATAGCAAAATCCACACCATCGACAATAAGCTTATCCGGAAGCAATTCTCCAGGATAGGCGTATGTAACCCCTGAAGTGACATTGTTTTTCCGGGTATCATAACTCATTACATCTATATTATAATCCAAATCTATTTTCACGGAAGAAGGTTTGTCATCTGCAATAGAAGAAGAAGGTTTTGCCAACTGAATGGCAAATGTTTTTGGCTGGAATTTACCAATACTAAAGACCAAAGTATTTCCCGAATAAGAAGCGTCTCCTATTTTTTCTTCTATTCCGTTTACTTCATGAGCTGCGATAATGTTGGCAGGAAAAGTAATTTCCACGTCATCCTGATTCTTTCCGGTTAATTCATATAGCCGGATTATCATCTCATCCGAATCTTCTGCTTTTTTCAATGCTTTTATAGAAACTTTATTGGTATTCAAAGATGCAAATCCATACGATTTCCCCAGCTCTCCGGAATGTTTTGGTGTTTGAAAAGCGAGTAAAGGTTGATTCAAACGGGATGCTTCCCACTGAGTATTTTCATTCCAGGTACCCTCATGTCCGTAAAAAGAATAGGTAAATTTATTCAAGCCCAAATCCTGGTCTTTTTGATAAGTATAATTATTTTTTACTGCCGGAGTATGGATCAATGTCAGCCGTAGCGTTGAACTATTAGGTTTATCCCATCCATATTTACAATCATTCAGGATAGAAACGCCATAAAGGTTTCGATTATGGCTTTGATCTGCCCACTGATGCCCTGCGACTTCATATAATCGGGAAGTATTGATTCCTCTTTCAATAGCACCAATCGATAAATCATAAGTAGCTTTCGAATTAGAAGTTCTCAATGGAAAAACAGCTTTGAGCAATGTTCCCCGGGTTTGCCAGTTTACTTCATTTACAAAATCAATCCTATCACTTATAGAAGAAGGCATCAACCGGATGTATTGCGCAAATTCCGAACCTTTTTTAGAGCGTATGACTTTCAAACTTACACGTAAGGGACCGGATTCGGCAATAGAAACTTCCACATTTTCATCTACATACGCCATCGGTTCAGCATTTACTGTATTCCAAGTAATTTCCCAGGAAGGCCAGGATTCCGACCGGTTATTGAACATTGCCAAACGTATAGGTTCCGATAAAAGTTCTCTTTCATTTTTCTTATCATAAACAGAAGAAACATCTCCTTTACTATCCAATGTTACCTTGTAATCTTCGTTTTCTAATAAACTTTCTGAAACTGATAAAGAGGAACTTACAGAACAGGCTTCATTCAATCGCAAATCATAGGCAGCATAACCTAAAGAAGGAACTGTGGCCTGGAAGATAAAGGATAACTCTCTTGTTTCAGAATTATAATTGAGAATTTGCGCCAATACTTCGCTGCCATTTCCATCCAACATTCTAATTCCATCAGGTTTTGAACCTACGAGAACTGAGGCCTCCACCACATCAATACGGTCGATGGACAAAGGATTATAAACCACCAAAGGGATTCCACTAACTTGTGTATTCATTTTTTTGGCAACTGCTCCCACCGAATTGAGAAGAGTTTTTGATAAATCCAGATTTACCAACACTTCGTCATTATAAGAAAAATCATAGGCATTTGGAATAGCTGTTCCGGTAAGGTCATCATGAAACTGGTGCCAAAGCAAACGGGTCCATGATTCACGGATAACATCCGAGGGGTAATTCAATCCGCCGAGCCAATCTGCCATTACCGCCGTTTTTTCGGAGGCATCCGCTAATAATTCATTCTTCCGGTTCCAGTATTTCATAATCGATTGGGAGGTATAGCATCCTGTACCATGTACCGCCATAGGTAATTCGTTGTCCCATACAAAATATTTACTATTGCGATTTTGTTCCAATCGTTCAAAGAATTGATCCGGAGTTTCCATTTTCACAGTTACAGGGCCATCCGAATTCATGCTTGTTTGTAACCAGAAAGGTGTATTTTCTGTACTGGAACTTGTATTATCCTGAAGACCTCCTCCCCTGTCACTTCTGGGACCTACATAGAGGAAAGCAGAATAAATTCCATACTTCGAAAAGTTATCATCAATAACATTCAAAATGTCCTGATCTTTCGACATATCTTTATTATACTTTTCGTGCTCGTCGTAAGGCTCTCCTTTGAAAACGGCATAAATTTCCGAACCATCAACTCCTTTCCATATTCCAAATGGAGCCAGGTTGTTATAATCATAAGCCGATCCCCAGGCTAATTTAGCTGTATGGAAACCGGTCATACCACAATGCTTACCCAATGTTGGTAAAGAATAAGGAAATCCGAAACAATCCGGGAGCATAATATCTGTTCCTCCTTTGATTCCGAATTCCTTTTTATAATAGCTTTGACCATATAAAAAATTACGGATAACCGACTCGGCAGATGGAACCATCACATCATTGGCATTGATAGCACCTCCGCCGACATGCCAGTGTCCGCTTTGTATATATCCTTTCAAACGGGCATATTCAGTGGGATAATATTCTTTCATCCACATGTAATGAATGGCCGATTCGAAATTGAAATGAAAACCGGGATATTTATCAAACAAGGGAAAATTCTGAGTCATGGTATTGAGGATGTACTGATCAATGGTAGTCTTTACATCCCAGTTCCATTGTGTATCCAGGTGGGAGTTAGAAATAAACGATAACGTTTTTTCCTGGGATTGAACCAAAACAGTAGCGACAAAGAAAAATAGTAATACAAAATTTTTCTTCATGGTATTTCTTGAGATTTATTTTTAGTAAGGGTTATATTAACATTCTTACAAAGTTAAAAGGTTGTCTATAATTAAAAATAAAGATTTTATGTTCTTTTGCCGTGTGTCATGAAGCAATACTACTATGTCTCATATCAGCACTGCATTCGATTTGTCATTTCTCAAACAATGCCTTTATTAATTCAGGTTGTATTACCTGTTGAGGATTAAAGTTGTCAGAAGACACATACTCCAGAATACTTTGTTTAAACTGTGCGGCGGCAGGAAATTGCAATGAGTCTCTACCCAGGCTCGAACTACATACCATCAGTTTTCCTTTGCCTACCTTTGCCTCAAACAATAAGCCTAACCTACGGTTTTTAAACCAGTCGTCTATCAGATACACAACCGGACGGAAACCGGCAGGAAAATCATCCATGACCAGTGCGTCACAGTCGGTAACAATATCCCACCACTGGTAATCGCTGTATCCCTGGTTTGGGAATGAAGCCAAAGCCGGATGTTCAGGACTACATAAGATGCCTAACGTGTGAGGAGGGCGGTTATAGGTCCAGGCTGTATTCCAAAAGATACTTGAAAACCCTACAATTATATTTCCTCCTTTTTCGGGAGATACATTTCCTTTGGGAGATAGAAGCAATACGGTTTCTCCGTTATTAAGCATGTTTATAACCGGGTCATCAAATGTGGATGTTACATAAGGTTTATTTTCAACATTTTTCTTTTGAGCCGGATATACCCAAATATTCCATTGATTTTTTGCAGATTTATTTTCCAACTCTACTGATACGATTAATTGTGTGGGTTCTTTTATTTGTTCAAAAGAAGCTTCGATGTTTCCTACCGGAATACAATTGTCTAACGGAAGATCTTTTGTGAAACTTCCTGTTTTTATGACCCTATTATCCATGGAAGTAATCTTCCAAATGATATTTGCGTTTTTCATGGGTTCTTTTCCGAAATGAGCAAATTCAACCGGCACATTCATCTGTTCGTTGTTCAACCACATCATTTTCGGGAAACGTATCAGTGGTACTGTTTGATTACAGAACATACTGTATTCTTTACCATCAACATATCCTTTTGTATCCCAAAAAGCATCCAGCACACCAACCAGTGCAGTGCCTTGTCCGGGGAAATCATGCAGGTCGAGCAGTTGGAATCCGGCGAATCCGGGCGTTCTGAGGGCAGCTTCGATATCAGCCTTATAACAAAGCGTTTGGAGTTTTCCGGAAGCATACAGGAAGTTATCCGCAAGGTCTCCCATGTGATTCTTCTCCAATGTTTCCTTGAATATCTCAAAATTTTTCGCTTTCAATACACCTGTATATTTTTCAATTTCTTTAAAGTTAGGATATACACACCACTGACCTATTTCGTGACTGACACTCGGCATATCTTTTTTAATTATTTCTCTGAAATCGAAATCCGAACAAGGAGATTTCGTATTAACGGAAGAAGACAAGCCCGCACTCCATGTCTGGATACGGGGATCACCTGAGTTCCAGAAATCAGCGTTTTCGATGTATGGCCATCCGGCGGCACCGTTGTAGACTCTCCGGCTGTCTTTCTTTTTCCAATAGGCAACCAAATCAGAGAGGTATTTTACCTGATTATCTCCTCCCGGTTCATTTCCGTAAGCCATCAAACAAAAAGAGGGATGATTGCCATACTCTTTCAATATCCTGTCGCCTTCGGCATAAAACCATTTGTCCAGATAACCGCCATTGCCAATGTGCGTCCAACCGGCACATTCGACCTGCAAATAAACTCCCATACTGTCGGCTACATTAAATGCCGCTTCCGGAGGGCACCAGGAGTGAAAGCGGACATTATTCAGACCAAATTCTTTACAGGTACGGTAAATTTTTTCCCAGTATTTGTTATCTGTAGCCGGATAACCGGTCAACGGAAAAATGCAACATTCAAGCGTTCCCCGTAGAAAAATCGGCTGACCGTTTACCTGAAAACGTGTTCCGTTTTTCTTAAAGTCACGGAATCCGAATTGAGTATACCTTTCATCTTTTTCACCCGAAGATGTAACCATTGTTTTTAAGCGATATAAATTCGGCTCATATTCAGACCATAACAATACGTTTTCCCCTGCATCTATCGTAGCTTCCAATTGGGTATCGTTTCCGGAAGTTTCAAATTCGAGTTTGACGGGTTTTCCGACAGCTTCTCCTTTGATCGTTTCCAACTGTATTAACAAATTGTTTTTTCCCGCACCGGCTTTTCCTTTCAGTTTGACCGTCACCTTGGCCTTTTTGTTTGCTACATCAGGATATACCTGTACATCATCAATATACACATCAGGTTTTGCCGAAAGCGACAAGTTACCTGTAAGACCATTCCAATTGCTTTGGGTATGATCGGAAACGCTGTGCGCATTGATACCCACGTCTGTATGAATCCTGTTATCTACCCGTATGGTGATTATGTGTTTCCCGGGTTTAATACCGGATAAAAAATATCGGTGAGGAGTCGATAAAGCGTCTTGTTTACTCCATTTAACCCCATCTACATAAAGCTCCGTTTCCCAATGAGTACGTTCCAGTTCCAATTGAATGGTTTTATTTTTCCAACCGGACGGAATATCTACTTCCTTCTGATACCACGCTACTCCAACATAATGTTTATCCGGATTCAGCCAAAAAGGGACTTTGATATTTCCTTCTTGTCTGTACTTTTCATATTCGGGAGCGGTGTACCAAGCCTTATCATAAATACCCCCTACCCATTGTGTATTGATATCTATATCGTTTCCATAGCCTTGTTCTTGCAAAGAACCCGGTAGTTTGATTTGTTCTTCCAATGTGGTATTATACCATTTTTCGTCTATCCCGGTATCATTCGGATCCAATTTGAATTGCCAATTACCGCTCAAATTAATATTATTCTGAGAGGATGAACATCCAATAAGAATTGCCGTAATAATCAATATCGCTACTTTTTTCATCATGCTTATTTTAATGGTAATAAATTACTTTCTGCCATATATCTCTACATCTCCAATCCGGAGTTTGGTGCCCGGACGAATGGCAACCAACCTGACATATCGAGCATTAACAGGTTCCACATCTTTATCGATAGTGGTCTGATTGTGGATTATTTTATCTGCCACTTGCCACGATTTTCCGTCCACACTGGTTTCAATTCTTAATTCGGCTTTCATTTTACAGTTGATTTCCCGGATTACATGTCTGTTAATCCAATAATTTTCACCGAAATCAAACTGAACCCAAAGATTATTTCCGGTGGCATGCCAAGTATGCTGTTCCGAACATGTGCCATCAGCAATAAGAGCAGCATCTGTCAAAGAAGAGTTTGAAATTACACGCATTTTTTTCGATAACGTCAGATTGAAATCCAATCCGTTGGCTTCATTGTAAAGGGTAAAAAAATGATCTCCCCGGCAAATAACAATGTTTCCGGGAGATAATTTTTCAAGGCGTTCTTTCAAGGATACAATATTATCAGGGCCCATCTTCCAAGATTCTCCTTGAGCAGTGAGAAAGATAGGATGCGAACCATCAAACGAGGTGATTGTATCTTTATTCATATTGAAAATAACATCCACCCCATTGGCGTAGCAGGGATAATTCGGAATAAAAGCGAGTTTATTCTGTTTGATAAACGAAGGTATTTTTCCTGTTTGCCTTTCCCAATCTTGTTGAGTCAGTCCATACAAATACCGGCATTCCCGGACAAATATATCCATTTGTTCTTCGTTGATCTGATCCCAAATGGTGATGACACGCAATCCGCTTTTTTCTAAATATTGCTGTGTAAACCGGGCGTATGGTTCGAAAAGAGACGGGTCAGTTAAATTCCATTTATAATTATGAGCATCATAAATCAATGTATATCCAAGTCCTGATGGACCTGAAGCAAAAAAGTCATTTGGAGTAGCCGTTTTATAATAATAGTTAAGGATTCCGGGACCGATATCTACTAATCCGGGACTTACTGTCCAGTTAATCGGAACGCTTCCCCTACCTTTGTCATCCCACAATTCAGACATCGAATGCTGACAATATTGCACATTATCACCATCACTCATAAACACAGCCAAATAAATTTTGTTTTCCAGTTCAGGCTTTTTAGGTATTGCAGGTATTTCGATATCGTGCGACAAACCCGCATGAACGGTCGAATTTTCATAAAAATCAGCAGGTATGGTAGAGATTCCGTATTCGGTACCGATTCCGATTCCAGCACGTTCTTCAGTCCACCAACCTAAAATAACACTCTCTCCTGCTTTCATATCTCCTAAAAATTTCCTTAATACAGCATTTTCTCCGGCATCCCGGGGATCAAGCCACAAGATCGCAGCTTTCGACGCGATTCCAATATCCCGAATATTTATAGAGATCCGGTCATTCAAACTGATTAACAACCGTTTTGTGCATTCATTCCAGTAAGTATCATAAAGATAGTTATAGATTTCTACCGGAGTTTTCAATGAAAGACGAGTCAGATCTACCAACACCGAAAGGTTTATATTTTCCCGGATCAATCGTTCGTATTCGGCCTGAGTAACAGGAAGTGCATTCTGGAGCCCTCCAACGGTTGCTGCCAGATTCATATAATGACCGCTTTTTTCTGTACTGTACAAAACCACGCCGGAAAGCTCATTCTTGTATTTCCTGACCAATTCCCATTGTTTACCGGACTGGCATTCGTTGATATTCAAGTCCAGAATCTTCGGCCATTTATATTTCCCTTCCCTCTCAACATCAAACAGGTAAATTCTGGGTTGGGTTTTATTGACTATTCCCTGCAAGGCGGCAAACATCATTCTTTCGGTATCAGTCATTTCATTCGAGGCAACAGATAACCCGTCGAACATTTCCGCGGGCAGGGAAAAATGAGGTATTACCTGTCCTTCTTTCCAGACTATTCCATTTTTTGTTGAAAACAAAGTAACAGGAAAGAAAAACAGGAGTGACAAGCACAATGATAAATATGATATTTTTCTTGCCACCTACCTTATTTAACTTTTATCTTTATATTCCTGAACCAGACTTCATCGCCATGATCCTGAAGCAGGATGTTTCCTTCTTCCGTTTCACCAAAAGCCGGCCAGTTTCTGTATTTGCTATACGCAACTAACGCACGCCACATTTGGTTTGAGCGGTCGTACTCAACCATTTTTTCTCCATTCAACCAATGTTCCACATGTTTGCCGTTTACTTTGATCAGAACTGTATTCCAGCCGTCTTTATTCATTGGTTTTTTATCGGGAGCCGGAATCAGGTCGTAAAGAGATGCACATTTACGGTTACCGGCGACTCCTAATTTGGCATCCGGATGCAAGTCATCATCCAAAATTTGAAATTCACAACCAATAGAGGAACCTTCCCCTTTGTTCAATTCCGTATCGACAAAATATTTGATACCACTATTCGCTCCCGGAGTTATTTTGAAATCAACCGACAATTCAAAATTTTTGTATTTCTTTGTAGTAACGATATCACCTCCATTGGTAGATTCTCCTCCTCCCGATTTCACAACTTTCAGAATGCCATTATCTATGACCCATCCATTATTTGGAAATGTTGTCAATTTAGCGCCTCGCCAGCCTTCGGTTGTTTTACCATCCCAAAGTAATTGCCAGCCTTCAGCTTTTTCCTTTTTAGAAATGACGTTGGCAACTCCGTTCTTTTGAGATCCGGCAGCATGCATCAAAGTAGTTGCTGTGAATAATAGAGTAAATAAAATTGTTTTTTTCATGTTTTTATGTTATTTAATTATCAGATTCATTTTCGCCGTGCGGTATCCTTCTCCGGGAACTTTGATTGTTACATTTCCTGCAGTTTTATTGCCAATGCAAAGCCATTATGCAATTTACATTTATTGCCTGCAAAAAGTTCATCGCTATAATTGCCTCCGTTATCGACTGCGATAAGGCTGGCCGCTCCCGATACTTCAAAAGTGATTTCATTTTCTCCAGTTGTCGGAACAATACGCCCTTTATTATCCACAGCATACACTTTGACATACTGTAAATCCATGCCACCGGCTTTGATACCATTTAAATAAGCAGCTCCGAAAAGCATAATGCCTTCAAAATCGTGAGGTAAACCAATATTACGCCAACCGGAATCATCCAATTCATTTTTCTGAGCATCTTTGAAGTCGCCCCAATGAAATTTCCATCCGAAGTTAAAAAATCCGGAAGAACGGGCATTTATATTCTCTTCCGCCGAAAGCGAAAATCCACTCCACAGGTAAATTGTTAATAAAAAACCAAATCGTAAGATGTCAGTTGTTTTCATTATAATTTAATAACAAGTTCGTTTCCTTCTTTCTCTTGTTTACCTATAAAATAATAGGTGTATGGAATACTGTGGCCCGGTTGATTCCCATGACAGTAGTTTCCGATAAACCCGGTTAGATTATGGACTTCGTAACCTCTCCAGGGTTCGGAAAACAAAGAATCCAGTTTTTGTTCCACTGCTTTCGCATCCGGATAAAGGGCAATCATCCCTTGAGGATCGTGAGGAGCAAAAAACAATGAGTTCCAGGCATTGGCTTCACGAAACATATAAGCGAAATAAGGATAATAAGGGACATGCAACAAGTTCCAATGTCCCTTGTTTGTATGTGAGAATCCGTAAATAACAGTATCTTCATATTGATAACCGGCGCCACTCCGGAATTGGGTTACGGGACTTAATTGCACCATGGCATTCGGAAGAGAAGAACCCGGAAAGACTTCTGCCCCCCAGGTACGTTGTTTCATCTTCCGGACATAACCCAAATCTTCCGGTTCCCACAGAGTTGCGGTTCCTAAAAACGGATTCACATAATTTGTTAATTCCGTTTTCGGTTTACCGTTTGCCATTGAAGTGACAAACACGAAAAGAATTAAAAGATAAAACTTGTTCATCAGAGTTTATAAAATTCTTCCCATTCTTTACGGGGAGGTGTTCCTGTTAGTAATTGATTGGCAACTTTATTATTGGTTATCTGTTTTTTCTTGCGATCAAAAAGTAGTTTGGTATTCAATTGCTGAGCCACAACACCCAGACAAAATACCTGTGATAACGGACCTGCAATATGGAAAGGAGAACGGGTCTGTTCTTGTCCTTTGCACGCCAGCAGGAAGTTTTCGAAATGATTGGAAGGGCTTTTCGGCACTTCTGGCAATTTCGATTGCATATCCTGCGACTTTTCTTCCGGAATAATAGATAAAGTGCTTCCATGACTTCCTCCTTTGAAAGTCAATTCCTTGCTGTAAATTATCTTACCCGGATTCAATTTTGACGGTTGGATTTGTCCTGTTGTGGGAGGTGGAATATTCGGATCGAGTTCCACATTGCCATAGCCGGCAGGAACAGGAGGCAGGTTATTTATTCCATCATACCAGGTAACATCGCAAGCCGGCATGTCTCCCCGTTTTGGGAATCTAAAGAGAATGGTTGAAGAATAAGGGAAGAAGAATTTATTATGTCCTTCAGCATACAACATATTTATTTCCGTAGGAAGTCCTAAGTCAAGGAATTCATGGGCAGTATCAAGGATATGAGCTCCCCAGTCGCCCAATGTACCCATTCCGAAATCGTACCAGCAACGCCATTGTCCGTTCACATAATCGTGGTTGTAATCGTGGAAAAAATCTGTACCTAACCAACAATCCCAATTTAATGAGGAGGGAACAGTTTCCGCTACAGGATAATTCTTCATATTCACATCCCATCCATGCCAACGACGCGGATTGTTCATGTGGGCAGTGATAGCGGTAACATCTTTAATGATTCCGGCTTCTTTCCAGGCTTTGAATTGGAAATAATTGGCATCGGAATGTCCCTGATTTCCCATTTGGGTTACTACACCATATTTTTTTGCTCCGCGGATCATCAGTTCCACTTCATTGAAAGTATGCGCCATCGGTTTTTCCACATACACATGTTTACCAAGCGACATAGATAACATGGTTAACGGGAAATGGCTGTGGTCGGGAGTACCAATACAAACGGCATCGATTTCGTTAGCCATCTTGTCGAACATCCTGCGGAAATCCTGGAAACGGGGTACGTTGGGGAACTTTTTCATAATTTCTTCCGTATGAGGAGCTCCCATATCCACATCGCAAAGTGCGACAATATTGCAATGACCTGTTCTGTAAAGACTGTTGATGATGTCCTTACCTCTGTTACCAATGCCAATACAGGCAAGATTTACCTTTTCATTAGCTCCGATTTTCCTGGGCTTTGGCTTTGCCTGGTTTTTAGCGTTCAGACCAACGCCGTTAAGCAACAAACCTGTTGCAAGCAATGTACTGTTCCTTAAAAAATTACGTCTATCCATGGTTATAATTATTGGAAGTTATCCGGAATTTAAACGGAAGTTATCCGGAATTAATTGTATTCCGATAACTTCCGATGACTTCTTTTATTCTTTATATACTGTTTAACAAATCTAGTTTACCATCATTGATCAACTTGATAATCAATTCACCGAACAATGTGTTCTGCCAGGCAAACCAGGAACGGGTAAAGTTTTTCGGGTTGTCTTTATGGAATGATTCGTGCATAAATCCGGTTCCGGCATCTGTATTCATCAATGTGGTAATGCACCATTTGATTTCTTCATCATTTTGGCTGGTAAATGCTTTCATCATGATACTCATCGGCCAGATCATATCATAACCGATGTGAGGGCCACCAATCCCTTCTCCTGCCTTACCTTTGAAAAAATACGGATTATTGTCACTCCATACGAATTTGCGGGTATTTTGGTAAATAGGATCATTAACGTTGGTATCACCAAGATAAGGCATAGACAATAAACTTGGTGCATTTGAATCATCCATCAACAGTTTGTTCCCAAATCCGTCTACTTCAAAAGCATAGATTATTCCATATTCCGGATGATCGAATGTTGCATATTTTTTTAATGCAGTTTCTACTTCGTTGGCTAAATCAGAACATTCCTGAGCTTTCCTGGTATCTTTATTTACTTTGACCAAGATATCTGCCGCTTTACGCAAAGAAGTTACTGCAAAGAAATTAGACGGAACCAGAAATTGAAAAGTAGTGGCATCATCCGAAGGCCGGAATGCAGAAGCGATTAATCCTATTGGTTTAACAGGATTACCCATCCCGTTATTAGTCATTGTGTCTAACGCTCTTTCCGTTTTGCGTTGGAATTTATAAGGCCCGTTTCCGTCTTTCCTTTGTTGTTCTTTGAATGTTTTCAATACGGCAGTTATTGCCTTATTCCATTCGTCACCAAATATGCTGGCATCACCTGTAACTAACCAGTATTGGTAAGCCAGACGGATCACATAACACAACGAGTCGATTTCCCATTTGCGTTCATGCAGTTCAGGTTTCATGTCTGTTTTGTCACTCATCCACTGGTGATCGGGATTCGGATCGTGCGGATCAAGGAAAGCATTGGCATAAGGATCTAATATGATGCATTTGAATTGACGAAGGATAGTACCCCTCAACATTTTCTTCAGTTTCTCATCCTTATTAGCTAACTGTAGGTATGGCCATACCTGTGCACCCGAATCACGCAACCACATCGCATGGATATCACCGGTATACACCAGCGTATCATCTCCTTCTTTATTGCCATAATAACGAACCGTAGTATCTAAAGTGTTAGGGAAGCAATTTTCGAACATCCAGGCCAAACGGGCATTGACCAGCATTTTTTTCACTTCCCTGATTTTGTCATCAACTGCTTTGGAGACGAATAAACGGTCATTCCCTTGTGGGCGTTGCGATACATACTTCGTATTGTCGCTTGCAACAGTAATTTCGTTTTTATCCGCTTTCATGGTAAAAACACCACCTAAAGCCAAACATAAACTTAACGTTAATACTAATTTTTTTCTCATGAAATATTATTATTTATAATTATAATTCAGTTAATTGTACCACAACACTTGCATATTCTTTATTCAAAGACAGATCGAGTCCTTCTTCCATCAAGAATTTACCGGTTACGGCTTTCCCCTGCAATCCAAAAGGCTTATTTTCGGGATTGATTTCTTCCAAACGGTATTTTTTATCTGCATCTAATCCAGCCATTTTGAAACGGGGAATCATCTGGTTGCGACAATGCTGCAGTTTGTACGCAAAGAAAACCGCTTCTTTTTTATCTTCCGAAACATACATCAGCGATGCAAAATCCTGTTGCCTGTCGTAAGGAGAAATCAAACGATATTGATCTCCTAATTGTACTACCGGACGGATTTTTTTATAATCAGAGATGGCTTTCCGTGAAAATTCCTTTTCTTCGGTTGACATGTCCTTGGGTTGCAGTTCCATTCCCATACGTCCCGACATGGCTACATCAAAACGGAATTTCAGCGGAGTTACACGTCCTGTACCATGATTTCTGGTTGCACTGACATGGGCTCCCATGGCTATCGCCGGATAGAAATGCGAGCATCCCCACTGGATGAAAATGCGTTGCCAGGCATCGGTATTATCACTGGTCCAGAATTCGTCCATGTATTGCATAGTTCCATAGCTCATTCTTCCACCTCCACCTCCGCAGGCTTGCAATATCAAATCAGGGTATTTGTTACGGATTCTTTCAAGGACTTTATTGAACCCGCGGTGATATTCAATTTCCAGGTGCGCCTGTTTGTCTTTCGGCAGATAATAAGAACCATAGTTATACATTGACATATTGGAATCCCACTTGATATAGGCAATTCCCGGATATTTTGTCATGAGGTTATCAACTATACCAAAAATAAAATCCTGTACTTCAGGATTCGACAAATCCAATACCAATTGATTACCACCCCTTCCATAACGCTGTGCACGATTCTCTTGTCCGATCACCCATTTCGGATGTTTTTCATACAGTTCGCTGTTACGGTTGACCATTTCGGGTTCAATCCAGATTCCGAACTTGATATTATTTTTCCTGGCCGTATCAACCAAGGCTTCAATTCCCTGAGGAAGTTTTGTCTTATCCACCACCCAGTCTCCCAATCCGGAAACTGTGGTTTTACGTGCATGTTTATCACCGAACCAGCCATCGTCCATAACGAATAACTCGCCTCCCAATGAGGCGATATCAGCCATCATCTGGTTCATTATATCTTGTGTTATATTCAAATAAACTCCTTCCCAACTGTTCAGAAGAATATCCCTCAACTGGTTTCCATGACTTAGTTTATAGTTCCTCGCCCAACGGTGGAAATTACGGCTTGCCCCGCCTTTTCCTTCTATGCTGTAGGTTATCGCCAAGGGCGGTGTCTGGAATATTTCATTGGGCATGAGGGTATATTGAGACGCATTGGGATTGATTCCGGCAAACAGACGGCTCCGGCGAAAATGGTCGGTATCTATTTTCATTTCATAATTACCACTCCAAACCAAAGTTGCGCCAAAAACGGCTCCTGTATTTTCCGAAGGTTCCTGTCCGACCGACAACATCAAACCCGGATTATCGGTTTGACCGTTGCGAACTCCATCTATGCTTTTGATAACCTTAACTCCCGGCAATAATTCTTCTTCCGAAAGTTGGGTTTCATTAGCCCAGGCTCCATGCAACTGCGACAGATAGAGCTTGCCCGGACGGAAAGGGATGCTTGCCGACGGGAAGTAGTAAAGCATAACCTGTTTTTTCTCCTGATGGGATATTTCAGTCCAGGTTTCAATCACATCCACTTTCGAATATACTTTGTAGCATACATTTACCTGAAAAGGATAAACCGGGTCTTTCAACACAAATTTCCATGTTTCAGAACCTGTATCTTTCGTTTTTTCCAATTTATCAAACAATAATACCAACGACACATTTCCATCGTTATGGGTTACGCGAACTGCGGCTTCCTGCGGGGTTTCAATACCAAAAGCCGGATAAGCCAATTGCCACAAGGCTGTTCCACTGTTATAGACTTCCGAAGGAGATTCGATACGGCTTCCATAATATTGCAGATGCAATGGCTTTTCTTTATTCGCTTCCAGCAGAAGAGATGTATTGGGAGTGGATAGAAGGAAATCTTCCGCTTTCAAAGAGAAAACAGATAAAAGAAAGAAAAAGGATAGAAGGGTTATAATTATTTTTTTCATGAGTTAATATGGCTTATTTTGTTCCATCAATTACTCCACGGAAATAACCGATTGATTCAGCCAATCCGGCCAACGGGTCATTCATATCTTTCTCAAATTCCAGACTACAAGCGCCGCTATATTTTACTTTGCGAAGCATTTTCACAAACGCGGGAATATCAATAATGCCTCGTCCCATTTCACAGGTTCTTCCGGCTTTACTGGCGGCTGTTACATTTTTTATATGAATATCAAATACACGCGCATGATATTTTTTCAGGTCTTCTATCGGATTGCGCCCTGCACGTGTATCATGACCGATATCCAGACACATTCCCATGCGTGGGTCAAGATCTTTTACATGTTTGATTACATCGTCAGCATCCGGGAAAAGATCCATATCCGGCCCATGAATGTGAATGGCAAAATAGAAATCATATTCTTTCACCTTTTTTTCAATATAAGGTAACAGTTCGTATTGAGGAATCCCCACAATTGTTTTAACTCCGACACGTTTGGCATAATCAAAAGCTTTATCCACATCCTCCTGTGTTTTCATATTAATCGGGCCTACTCCATATCCGGTTACACCAGCCTTTGCCAATTTGTCCTTGAAAACTGCAATTTGTTCATCCGTACTATTTAATGGCAAATGAAAATCTTTGATACACATATAGTGTACATCCATGCGTTGTAGCATTTTAAGAGAAGCGTCCAGGTCAAATTTCAAAAAACTGTAACCAGCCATCGAAACTTTAAATAATTCGCCTTCATTCTGTTTTCCTCCTACCGGATTTGCAGAGAATATATCTCCAGTATTAAAAAGGGTAATAGCTGAAACCAGCAACAGACTTACAAATCCTTTTTTAAAGAAATGAGCTTTCATAAAACTATTAATTAATTATTTTACAATGAGTTATATAATTATATTTAACCTAACTGTGTAAAAGCAATTACAACTACCCTATTAAGTATTTACTCTTTGGTAAAAAAGATAATAAATAAACAGCCAGATAAGAAGTTATAAAAGTTATCACTGCAAGACAGGGAACGAAAAAAACGGCCCCTGAAAAACAAGGTTTTAAACAAGTATAAAAGAAATTCAATAGTATGATATGTATCAGGTACATTCCATAACTTTTCAGGGAAATATCTGTTATTATACGACCTGCAAAAGAATCAAGGTTATTTATTCTAACGTTTTTAAGCATCAAAAACAATCCGAGCCCCATCATTGCCACATTGATTGTTCCATACCCCCAGGTCAGTTCCAAATCTGAAACAAATTCCATTGTATTGAGTCGTCTGGAAAAACCATAATAGGTGACCAGGTATCCGGCAAACAGCAACAACAATCCAACCGGGAAATTCCATTTTTGAGTTTTATTCCAATAAGCTTTTATATAATATCCTAAAACGGCATATCCCAGAAAACCGGTAAAATAATATAGCATAGGGGTTGGATTCCAGAAACATTCTCCTAATACCTCATTAAAAACCAAGTGTATATAGGGCAAGAATAATGTAACTGCCCAAATCACAAGAAAAAACTCAATGGCTTTGCGGGAAGCAGTCTGAATCCATGGAGAGATAATGGGAGCGAACAAGTATAAACCGATAAGCATGTAGACATACCAAAGGTGTCCGACTTCCGTCCCGAAATTGACAACAATTTTCAAAATATTGACACAAGCAGTTTGAAAATTAACTTGTCCCATAAAATATTGATAAAAAGCATATAACGCACACCATACAACAAAAGGAATCAAGACACGGGTAAACCGTTTCCTGAAAAATGGTTTCATTTCACCTTTGACCGGCAGAAGAAAAAAACCGGTAATCATTATAAACAAAGGGACAGCAGCCCTGCCTGCCGAATTATACAGGTTAACCCAGAATGAATCAGGTCCTGCAATGACAGTACCTCCTTCACCAATATAAAAAAACTCACCGGCATGTACCTGGATAACTAAATAGCAGGCAATTACCCGCAATAAATCCAGTCCAAAATTTCGTTTTGATAATATTTTCTTTGATATCATATACTTACATTATCTTTATTACTAATCCAGGATCCGAACAATCTCCTTCAGAAGCATTCATCAATCCGATTTGACGGATAACATTACCGGGGATTGTCAAACGATTTCCCTTGAATACAACCTGCCGGGTTATATCAACCGGGATATCTCCTGCTAAATCCTGTGCATAAATAATCTGTTTCTTTCCATTTATTTCGGAAGGAAAAATCAAAGTAACCTCTTTAAAGCAACCAAATAAACCTATAGGCGCATCTTTGTTCTCGATTTGTACCGTAACGGAGATTTCTTTTGAAACATATTCCCGACCCAATGCCCGGCCAATTGTTGCAACAGCTACTGCGCCATTGGGATATTTAGAAGCCAGAACAAAAGGGTTGTCTTCTCCAAAACCGGATATTTCGGGCAAAGCCATTCCACGGCTTACCCTTGCCGGTGCATCAGCTGTCATTTTTGCTCCTTTTTTCCGGCTTTTGTTCCAGGTTTCCCTGTCACCTAAAATCCAATAATCGTGCAATCTTACACTGTCGATAACAAAAGAACCGTCGACAGCAAATGGTTCTGCAATGCGATGCCACCTGACTCCCCGCACAACCTCATCCAAGCGTTTCTTTATATTACGTCCAGCCTCAGGGAACGTTATGTCCGGCGTTCCATCAGGCAATGCTCCTGCAAACGGATGGCGCATCACTCCAATAGCGCATCCGAGTCCTACAGCAATATAAGATTCATCTTCGCAATTAATTATGCCTTTCACTCCATCATTGGCTTTGTAAGGCAACAAATCACAAACCCTTTGTATAGTAACCGGTTGAGCCATCACATTCTCTACGTCGTATGTTCTGAACACATCACTGAATTCAATAAATTCGTTCTTCATGGCATGTTCGATATACAAACGAGGGGCATGCTTTTTCCCAATCTCCGTTAGCATTTTCCGCCATTCTTTATTTCTTGAATTATTGCCCCAATCGACTTTCCAATAATCAAAACCAGCAGCATCAGCGGCCTTTATGCGTTCAGTCCAATAATCAGTTTCTGATACATCCGGATACATTTCCGATTTTTGTGCACAAATCCATCCTCCGGCACCTTTCCATCCTTTGCTTTTAACCTGGTCGGTAAATTGCTTCAAACGTTCCATTGCATTTCCGTAAAAAGAAGGAAACCGTTCTTTGTTTAATTCTGCCAGACCTAAGTACTCGTTGGGAACTTTATTGGCATCTTTGGGGATATCCCATGAATCATCCATCACAAAATAAAGATCCTTACGAATGGTTGGAAAACATTCAATCCAGTTTTGATAGTTTCCTTTTCCGAATACATATTTTTCAGTCATCACTCCCCGCGTTACGTCCGAATTTTCATAATTGACCACATAGCCTTGCAAATTCCATGTACAGAAATAGTCGGGAGCATTCGAAGGTGTATCCGGAACAAGCGATTCCGGCGGGACTTGTTGTGCAAAAGCAACTGTAGCGATACAATATATGAGGGCTATTAATTTATATCTCATGGATGTTATTTATAGAACATTGATTTCTCTTAATTTTTAGTTCTCTTGTTCTACAATCAACGCCGGTTTTTTCTCTCCACTGATCCGGCAACGTCCGACCTCAATATCTTTACAACTTTTTAAGCGGATCAAAGGCTGATCTGAATCCGGGGCTGCCGCATGCAGATTATTTACCAATGCATCCTGCACATCGTTCATTACGACAGCCGGACGGGAATCAGGTTTAATGGTACGAACCTGGAAATTTTCTACTGTTATATTTTTGGCATGGCGTACATAAAGTCCCGATGCCGGATTCGAATTTCCATACATACGGTTTTCAGGATAACCATTTGCATTTTCAGGAAGGATTGCCAATGCATCCTCACGGGTACCTCCTCCGGTTTGTTCCACTACAATATCCCGCAAAGTGATACCCTCTATGTTATGACCTGGTAAACCGGAAATCAGGCAGGGAATCAATCCTTCTGCTTTGGCGTAGATATTACTGAACAACACGTTTTTTACACTTCCGATTTCACAGTCGCTGCGGCGTTTTCCCAAGCAAACAAAAATTGGAGTGATGATGCCTTCCATTGTAATATTGGTAAAAGTCAAACCATTGATATGAGCCCCAACTACTGATTCTACGGCAATACCAGCCAGGCCGGTTTTAGTCCCTTCCGGAACTTCCCGGTATTCTTTCGACCAATTCCATACATGTCCTTCCGACGGACGGCGGATCACACAATTACTAACAATTATATTGCGAAACGCACAAAAAGAAGACGTTCCGAATTTAATCGGATTACAATTGGAGGCTACAACACAGTTCGTGATTGTAATATTCTCGACCGGAAAATTGGGATCATCATTTTTCATACAAATTCCATCATCTTCCGCTTCAATATAGCAATTTGAAATGGTAACATTGCGGGCATCCACATCGAGCCCGTCGTTATTTACAATAGAATAAGTATAAATCTTGATAGCGTCTATCGTTACACCATCGCAACGGAATAAGCGGAACGTCCACCAGGCGGAATTATATATGCGGATATCACGTACAGTAATATTTTTACAATCTTCAAAAAATAAGGCATGCGGACGTTTCCCTTCATTATTACCAAAACGCTGGAAATTGGCATGATTACCCTGTCCGTCAATCTGGCCAAAACCTGTAACAGCAATATTTTCTGCTCCTTTGGCAACAATAATTCCTTGTCCTGCGGCATAAGCTTCAGGATGATTCACACTGCCACGAAGCAAACAACCTGTTTCGAGATGCAATTCTACATTGTTACGCAATTCAATGGCTCCGGTTACGAAAGTACCGGCAGGAACAGTCACCCGTCCGCCTCCGCTTTCAAAACAAGCATCGATAGAACGCTGCAGGGATTTTGTGTTATCTTTCACTCCATCTCCTTTACATCCGAATTCGGTTACATTAACATTGCGCGCAGAAACAGTTCCTGAAATAACTGAAATACATAGGATGAATAAATATCGTTTCATTTCATTTTTAATTAAATATCACCTTCTCCTTTTTCTCCACATTAAACCCTTTTATTACAAGCGAACATTTCTTGCCGGAAAGATATCTCATATCTGTTTCAATGGTAATTGAACGGCTTTCGCCAGGCAACAGATTGATAAAGTTATCGGTATAGAATGACGGGCGAACTGGTTTTCCGTTTTCATCCAACCATTGAACCTGTGTAAAAAAGGCAAGCGATTTGCCCATATTCTTCAAGGTCAAGTCGATAAAATGTTTACCATTCTCAACACGGACTTTAAATTTTGGCAGCACTGTTGTTTGGGGCAATTTATTGATATCCTGGAATCCGGCAGTAGTCGGACCGGTCAATGTTGTTTTTCCTTTGTAACGACTGTTGGAACGCCAGTAGAAATTATCGCCGACCTGTATGCCTTTTTCGTTGAACAAACGAAGTTTGATAAAATGAACATTGGTAACCGGCTCGGGGAATTCAATCTTAACAATATCATTTACCACTCCATTTTCGGGAATACTCGCTACTTTGGTTTCTTTCGAAAAAACTTTCTTCATGTTTAAATCGTAAACCTCGGCAGCTATTTTGAAATTTTCGAATGATTGATAATAATCGTTCACAACCGATACCATATTTTTCAGGTAATCAAATTGAGGATGCAATGGTTCGCAAGCATTTTGTGCAGCATACAATGCTGCTGTGGGTTCGAGCGACCAATCCCACATGCGCCCGCATACCTGGCGAACCGGTGAATTATGATACCAATACAACACTCCGGAACAATAGCGGTCGCCATAATTCAGCTTGTTATAACTCCATACTTCCCAGATACTCTTATAGTTAAAAGCGCCCACAAACTGGGCTTTTGTAGCAAACTCATCAATACTTTTCGATTCGCCATATTCGTTGGTCATATCGGTATAAAGGCTTGCCACCTGGTGGAAACCGTTTCCGTCGGAATAATCCCAGACAGCTTTATTGATTGGCCAAAGGTCTTTTTCGGGAAGCATTTCACGCAGGCATTCTACAGTTGGCAGACAAGGCGCTCCGTATTCGGGATTGAATCCATCGACACGACTTCCACGGTCAGAAGCAGTATTTTCGTAATGGCGCATGATATTCACCTGCTTATAAGGACTTCCATCGTGTACACCATCGCATTCCGATTGCATCTGGTATCCTCTTGTACCATCCAATCTTGTAAGCAGCCCTTTCATATCCGGCATTTCGGTCGATTCGTTCGAGCAAACATAGTAAGCTAATGAAGGATGGTTACGGATGCGTTTTACAGTCGAAACTACATTTTTATAAAATAATCCTGCATCATAAGGATGTTTTGTATCGCCTGTCATCCAGAATTCCTGCCACACCAGGATACCAAGTTCGTCGCAGAGTTGGAAAAAATAATCGGACTCTGTAATTCCGCCCGCCCAGAAACGGATAAGATTAATTCCAGCCTGTGCAGTATAACGCAATTCAGCGTACATACGTTCATCTGTTGAACGCAACATTGCTTCAGGCAACCAGTTTGTTCCCCGGATAAAAAGAGGCTTTCCGTTTACATAAAATGTACGGGATTTATCGGGAGTATTGGTGTCGGACGTAATTTCGCGGATACCAAAACGGGTTACTATCGAATCAGACACAACGCCATCGATAACCGTTTTGAAAGTCAGGTCATAGAGTTCCTGTTTTCCTTTATTCAAAGGCCACCACAAACGGGGCTTTTTGATTACCAGTTGAGGAAATTCTTCGGGAGTGAAAACCAAGTCGCGCACTTCTCCCCTGTAAAGGGATATTTCTTTTTCGAAACGGATGTTTTCGCTTTTGATTTCACCTACGACTTTTACCTTAGGACACCTGTTCTGCCTTGGATTGGAAACTTCAACAGATATGGTTTGAGCCGCCCGGTCATAACCAGGCTTGGATAATTCTGATTTGACAAACGGATGGCGAAGTTTGACATCACCGGTCGTGAAGATGGATATGTTTTTCCAGATACCGGTATTGCGGTCGCGGATTCCATCCAGGTAATAAAAATCCCAGCCGACGGTCATCAGCATGGATATATTTTTACCGATTTCGCCATTGCCTCCATTATGAAATTCACCCAAAGCGCCGAATCCTTTTTCGCCTTTAGGTTTTACTGTTCCCGGCACATCGACCGGATAAACTTTTACCGCCAGAATATTTTCACCATCTAATCGGGCATAATCGGTAATATCGATCTGGTCCTGAAAAAACATCCCGGATATATTCCCAACCATATTCCCGTTCAACCATATTTCAGCGCGATAGTTGATTCTGTCAACTTGTAACCAAATCTTTTTGCCTGCATAGTTTTCTTCCGACAAGTTGAACTCTGTCCGGAACCAATAGGTATAGAAATCGCGACCCACATGGTAAAGGTCGGGAATAAGGTTAGATTCTAATTTGTTGTTTGTCCCGAAATAGGGTTCAGGATATACATTATTATATACTAATGAGTTGAGTACTGTTCCTGGAACTACGGCCTGCATCCAGCCGGAGGTAGAAACTTTAGTTGTGGAAACATCTTCCGACCGGGCGGCAACATCTCCTGCTTTTTTCATTTTCCAGATGAAATCGCCCTGATGTCCGTCTTTGGAAGTCAATACTTGATTATAAACCCGTTCAAGCTTTACATCCTGCGCCTGAACACTTATAATCAATAGAAAACAAAATAAAATTACATTTATATTCTTCATGATATGCTTTATGGCAAAACAAGTAAAATACATATTTCCCAACCTCATTTCAAATCGAATTCACAAATAGTCACTGATTCACCCGCAAATTTCATATTGTCGGGCTTGCCAGGAACATTATCAATTACCGTTTTGACAACATTTTTATCCGGTTCCCGTAATGTATTTTTAGCATTCAATAAAGAAGATGACAAGGTGACTTTTTGAGTCAATTTCTTCACATTGCAATTCTGAAAACTAAGTTTAGCTTGTAAATCTTTGGGATTCAGATTGACCACAAATATTGTCAGCTTGTTATTTTCTCTGTCGATAGTAGCGGACACATCTAAAGAAGAAAGTCCATCTTCTATCTCAGGAGAAATAACATCCGCTTTGATCGATTCTTTTAATCCACGGGCACGGTATTCTTTTAACGGAAAAAATACAGTTTGCCTGACCGATGCTGTTTCGCTTGTCATTATAGGAGCAAGTATATTCACCATTTGCGCCCAATTTGCCATACCGATATGTGCTGCATTGCGCTGAATTGTATTCAGGAAATAAGCAGTTGCTAATCCGTGCCGCCATTCGTAGGTATTCGTCGTACCATACGGCGGATCCTGATATTCCCAAATGCCCCATTCGTCCAATGCTATTTTCACCGGTTGTTGACGGGGAGGAAAACGATACCACTTTTTCCACTCTGTTACTTTTCCCTGGGAATTATCTTTAATGAGTTTAGCAAAATCAGTAAGACTTTTATCAGTATTTTGTATTTTCCTGAAAATAGAATAAGGCTTATCTCTATCTGTTCCGACATAAGCATGGTAAGCGATGTAATCGATGGCCCCATCCAATCCTTTCAGAATGACTTTGCTCCATTCGAAACTTCCGCTTTCCCCATTAGCTACCAATTGAATGGCCGGATCAGTTAATTTCATGAGTTTTATAAAATGCCATACATCTTCCACATATTTATTAGGATCCTGGTGCCGCCCGGCATCCGGCTCTGCCCTCTCTTCATTTCCTAATGCCCAATACTTCACATTGAAAGGCTCCGGATATCCGTGAGAACGTCTTAAATTGGCATAATAAGTATCTTCCGTTCCATTACAATATTCCACCCAGTTTGCTGCCTCATCAGGTGTTCCGGTCGACAAATTAATAACCAGGCAAGGCTCGCAATTAATTTCCCTGCAATATTCAATGAATTCGCAAGTTCCGAAATGATAGTGGTTAATACCTCCCCAAATCAGGTTTTTCTTAGCTTTCCGTTGTTCTTTCGGACCAACTCCATCTTCCCAGTGGAATGTTTTCACAACTGTTCCTCCAGGGAACCGTAACATGGTGGGGTGTAATTCTTTTACTTTTTCAAGAACATCCGACCGGAATCCCCGCTTATCAGACAAGGGAGAGTTTTCTTCATAAATTCCGCCTTCAATGCAACGCCCCATATATTCAATAAATTGACCATAGACAAAAGGAGAAATCATTCCTTTGCTTTGAGCCGCATCAATCCGGATTTCTGCCGGGGTTTGAGCTGATACACAAATTATCGAAAAAAATGATATTAATAATGATATTGATATTTTAAGGTTCATAACAATCCTGCTATTTTTAAGAAATAAAAAAATAAACAATTTTCTAAATATATTCACTTATGCAAAGCTATAAAGATTATTACCAAGTATAAATACGACATTTGGTGTTCTTTCAACAGATGTCACAAAGCGACACTACTATGTCGTATATCAACACCAAATAGCATTTAGCTCATAAATACGGCTGCTCTATTATGAGTAACTTTGTAGCAATCTTATTTAATCTATGAATAATATGCGAACAAAAATTTACTTCTTTAGCTTGTTTTCAATTTGCCTGCTGTTTTTTTCTCCGGCAGCATTTGCTCAAACCAAAATAAAAATAGCTTGCGTAGGTAACAGCATCACCGCAGGTTGGGGATTACCCAATGCAGGTGCAGATAGTTATCCGGCTGTTTTGCAAAAATATTTAGGAACTGACAAATATGAAGTGCGTAATTTTGGCGCCAGCGGACGGGTACTGTCTAAAAGCACGGAAGCAGAGGGTAATTCCTACTGGCGCACGGGTGAATATCAAAATGCACTTAAATACGAACCCGACATCGTGATAATCAAGTTAGGAACGAATGACGCAGAACCTTGGGTCTGGAACAAATATGGAGCGCAATTCAAAGCGACCTATATAGATATGGTCAATTCGTTTAAAAACCTGCCAAGTAATCCTGAAATTATCGCTTGTTGTCCGCTCCCGATGGGCTATCCGACCTGGGTCAATAACCAGAAAAACCTGGTGACTGGAGTAATACCTTGTATAAAGGAAGCTGCTCAGGCAACAGGAGCAACAGTTATAGACCTTCAAACACCATTTGAAGGAAAACCCTATCTGACACCCGACCTTGCGCACCCGGATGAAAAAGGCGCTATGTTCATGGCTAACATCATAGCAAAAGTTGTTTGTCCGGAATGCAATGTTCCCGATCTTCCTGAAAACATATTCATCCATTTAAGTTCTTTCGACTATACAGACAAAAGTATTAACAACACTTCTTCTGTTACTGGTTTGGAAATGACACCTCTTTTTGATAATGATGCCAAAACAGGAATCAGCATCCCATTTACCCCTGGTAATGAAACACAATTTGCTATAGAATTGGAGGATATATTGAAGGTATCGGCATATTCCATTACTTCGGGGAACTCCACTGATGGGAAAAACAACCCAAAATCATGGGTATTGCAAGGTGGTTCAGGAACCAGGTGGCAAACAGTTGACGAACAAAAAGACCTTGTTTTCATGCCTAATGAAACCAAGGTATTCCTCGGATTTTCAACCCTTAGTGTAAAACAATACAGGCTCCTGGTAAAGGATAACAATGGGGGCGATCAGTTAGAAATAAAGGAATGGCAGGTATTCGGCTCACCTCAACCTTTAAAAGCAGACATCACCGGAAATGGAGGTACAATAACTGATCAATATAATATTACAACTGGCGATAATGCTCAAATGTTAATTGATCAAAAAGCCGATACCAAATATGTTGCATCGGGCAAAGGAACTACCTGCTGGATTCAATATGACTCTCCTAAACCGGTTCAAATCAGCAAATATGCTTTGACCTCTGCCAACGATGCTCCCGGACGCGATCCTGTGAGTTGGAAATTAGAAGGAAAAGTAGGCGCAAGATGGGAAATATTAGATACTCAAACCAACCAGGAATTCGTCGGACGGTTCAGTACTCTTGAATATCCTGTTAGCAGCAGCCGGTCATACGACGCATTTAAATTGACTATCACCAATATCAAAACAGGCAATACTTTCCAGTTGGCGGAATGGCAGCTTTTTGAAAAAAAAACTTCGGCAATTGTATCTGTAGATAATACTTTTTACAATATATACGCCCGGAATAATTCTATATATATTAATTCGAATGTTGGAGAAATGATAAAATACGAAATATTCAACCTTCACGGGCAATGTTTATCTTCGGGGAATGTACTTCCCCATAATGACAACAAGATTACTGAAAAATACACAAACGGAATCTATCTTGTTTCCCTGACTTCGGTATCCGGAAATAAAGTTGTTGTAAAAGTTATTGTTTAAAGAAAGACAAATTATATGACAACACCTAAAAACTTTATATTGTTGGCATTTCTATTTTTGCCTTTCACTTTTTCTTTTGCACAAAAATGGGCAACCCCCGAAGTAGAAAAGCGGGTAAATGAACTAATATCTCAGATGGATTTGGAGACAGAAAAACTCCCACTCACAGGAGGAGCCGCCTGGATGAATACATTCGGTATTGAAAGACTCCATATTCCGCAATTAAATACTGCCGACGGGCCTCAGGGAATCGGAGCCAATGGTAATGCTCCGGCATATCCGGCAGGAATCCTCCTGGCTGCAACATGGAACCGGGAAATCGCCTATAAATACGGACACTCATTGGCTAATGATGCCAAAGCCAGAGGCATTCATATTTTATTAGGTCCCGGAGTAAATATTTACAGGGCTCCCATGTGCGGAAGAAATTTTGAATATTTCGGGGAAGATCCCCTGTTAGCAGCTCAAACCACAGTCAATTACATCAAAGGCGTGCAGGAAAATGGTGTAATGGCCACTGTGAAACATTTTGTCGCCAATAACCAGGAATATGCCCGGAATAAAGTCAGTTCGGATGTAGACGAGCGGACATTGAACGAAATCTACTTTCCGGCTTTCAAAGCGGCCGTACAAGAAGCGGAAGTCGGTGCTGTAATGAGCAGCTATAATCCCCTGAACGGTGAATACACGGTTACCGACAAGTGGCTGCTGATAGATGTACTCAGGAAACAATGGGGATTCAAAGGCGTTCACATGTCGGATTGGAGAAGCGCTGAATTCAGTGCTTGTGAAGACTTGGCTAAGAACGGATTAGACCTGGATATGCCCGGAAGGGAATTCATGACTGTCGATTGCCTGAAAAGAATGCTTGCAGAAAATAAGATCTCCGAAGAAACCATCAACGAAAAAGTCCGGAACTTTCTTCGTCCGATGATTGGTATGGGGTTCTACGACAAAGGTAAAAACGGGCAATTGGATAAAAGTATTCCGTCAGACAATCCTCAAAGCAATCAAACAGCGTTAGAAGTGGCCCGTGAAGGAATTGTCTTGTTGAAAAATACAGATAATATTTTACCTGTTAATACAAAAAAAGTCAGGACAATTGCTGTAGTCGGTCAAAACGCCACCCGTTTTTTATGCGGAGGAGGAAGCGGAAAAACATCTCCGTTCCACACAATTTCCATGCTGGGTGGAATCCGGTCAATCGCTACGCAATACAACATCAACGTCAAATTTGTTGAAGAATATTCGCACATGCATAATGAATTATTCATTGAAAAAGGTTCTAAAACAGCCGGATTAAAAGGTGAATATTTCGATAATCCTGATTTAAAAGGGAAACCGGCAGCCACACAAATCGATCCTTATATCGATTACGACTGGAAAGCGGTTCCCAATGTACCCACCTCCAGGAGAGAAAATTTCTCGGTTCGTTGGACAGGCGTATTCCGTACTCCCAACGCCGGTATTTATGAATTTACTATCGGCGGAGACGATGGATACCGTTTATATATCGATGATGAATTGATTTGTGATGAATGGAAAGAAGGCGGGTTCAGAACCCGTTCCCGTAAAAAAACGATCAAAGCAAATACGGATTATAAAATCCAAATCGATTACCTGCAAAAAGGAGGAGAAGCTTATATCGAATTCACAAACAAGAAAACGGATGCAAATTATTTTGTAGACCAGCTGAACGCTTCCGATTTGGTAATTGCTTGCTTCGGATACAATTCCAAAAACGAAGGAGAAGGTGCTGACCGTCCTTTTGAATTACCGGAAACCGAACAAAAATTGATTAATGAGGTCTGTAAAACAAAAACGCCAGTAGTAGGCATCGTAACCGTCGGAGGAAATGTTGAAATGCAATCCTGGGAACCTAAACTTAAAGGCTTGTTGTGGGCCTGGTATCCCGGACAGGAAGGAGGAACTGCCATTGCAGAAATCCTGTTCGGTAAAATAAACCCTTCCGGAAAATTGCCTGTAACGTTCGAAAAACGCTGGGCGGACAATCCGGTTTATAATAGTTACTACGATTCTGACGGAGACAAACATGTCAAATACACAGAAGGTATTTTTGTCGGCTACAGAGGCTACGACAAGTTGAAGCGGGAAGTACAATACCCATTCGGATTCGGATTATCGTATTCTACATTCGAATTAAACGACTTAAAAATATCCGGCAAAAATACTGATATAACCATTTCCTGCACACTAAAAAACACGAGTAAAAAGGCTGGGGCGCAAGTCGTTCAACTCTATGCCGGAAAAAGAGGAGGAAGTACAATAGAACGTCCTCTTCAGGAACTGAAAGGTTTTGAAAAGGTGTATCTGAAACCGGGCGAAAGCAAGGTGGTAACAATCAAACTTAATAAAGATGCTTTTTCATATTACAATATAAATAAAAAGGACTTTGAAGTTGACCCGGGGGAATATGAAATTGTATTAGGATTTTCTTCCAGAGATAAAAAACTTTCTGAAAATATATTAATCACAAGATGATAAATTACGAATATTAAATTTTGTAATTCGTAATTTCTAATTCGTAATTTATTTATAAAACCATGAAAACACTTTTATCCCTTTATTTTCAATCGGCATTTATGATAATGCTAGGACTGGCTTTATTCCAGACAACAAAAGCCCAAGAGCAATTGACTAATTTACCGACAATCTACATTACAACAGATAACGGACAGTTTGTCAAAGAAAAAGAGGTTTACCTGAAAGGAAAGATAACCATTAAAAGCTCCGTTCCCTCAGAAGTAATTAGTAATGTTGTTATGGAAATAAAAGGAAGGGGCAACTCTACCTGGAATATGCCCAAGAAACCTTTCCGTATCAAATTAGATAAAAAAGCAAGTTTGTTAGGACTTCCGGCAAAAGAAAAAAACTGGGTACTGCTGGCTAACTATGCCGATAAAACTTTGATGAGAAACGCTGTCGCCTTTAAAATCAGCGAAATCACCGGTTTGGAATTTACACCTTCTGTCCGGTTCGTTGATGTTGTATTCAACAATGAATTTTTAGGTAATTATATATTGACCGACCAGGTAGAGGTTGCCGATTTCCGCGTGCCGGTTGAGAAACAAGAAGTAACAGACACAACAGAACCTGCCGTAACCGGGGGATATTTGCTGGAAATAGACGGTTTTGCTGCCTCCGAACCCAAATGGTTCACTACACCTCAGGGACTGAAAGTGACCGTAAAATACCCGAAAGACGATGAAATCAATGATGACCAAATGAAATATATCACTGATTTCACCAGGGGATTCGAAAATATATTATTTTCCCAGGATTTTAAAAATCCTGAAACGGGCTATAGGGTATCGGTCGATACGGTTTCTTTAGTTAACTGGTATATAGGATGTGAATTAAGCGGAAACTCCGATTCTTTTTGGAGTACTTATATCTACAAAAAAAGATTGGATGATAAATTCTATTTTGGGCCCATGTGGGATTATGATATTGCATTCAATAATGACAGCCGGTTAGGTAATGCCCAGGAAAAAGCCATGCGTGAAGTCGCCCATCAGCCGCGCACATGGATTGAACAGTTATGGAAAGATGAGTGGTTTCAAAAAGCAGTAGAGCGCCGCTGGAAAGAATTGGTTAACGACGGATTAGAAGATAAAATCGTATCTTACATCAACGAAACCGAAGCATTATTGCAGTCCTCCCAAACCAAAAATTACGAAAAATGGAAAACCCTGAACACTAAAGTACATTACGAAATAGCCTTATTCCCGACTTATACAGGAGGTGTAGATTTCCTGAGATCGTATGTAAGAAACAGGATCACTTTTTTATCCCGGAATTTCACAGTTAAAGAACCAGAGAAACCAACGCCCCCATTCGAGGCCGGAAATTTCTACTACAGGATATTAAACAAGAAAACCAATAGCGCCATAGATGTAACAGACGAATCTACTTTAGTCAATGCCCCTTTAATGATGTGGGCGCCTAAAGACGGAGATGCAACTCAATTGTGGAGCATACAGGCAATAGGGACTGACTTATTCCGGTTTGTTAACAAAAATTCAGGATTGGCAATGGCGGCAGCAGGAAAAGACAACAATCTGGTACAAGTTAAGGTCGACAACAGAGACAATAATCAGAAATGGCAAATTATACCACTTTTCACAGGAGGCGTATATGGCATCGTTAATCCTGCCAGCGGACTGTCGGTCAATAATAAAGGAGGAAACTTAAATGATGGTAATCCGGTCATCGTTTATGACAACAATATCACAAACCAGGATAAAGTTAACCAGCACTGGTACCTGAACAAAGTAGAAGAGCTTATGTCTACTACTTCAAACAAAGTCATCTTTACTACAGAGTTCTTTTGTTATGCTAAAGACCAGAGGATACTTTACAATAATATTCCGGACAATTCAATCATCAGGTTATATAATATGCAGGGAAATATGATTTATGAAAGAAAAGACATTTCCGGTTCGGGAGAATTGGAAATAAATCTGAGAGGAGTTTACATTTTACGCATTATTTCAAACGAAGGAATCCAAAATACGAAAATCATTCTTTAGAACAGAAAAACAAAGGTATGTAATTCGAAAGTATACATTTAAGACAAAGTAGTATTCATATCTGCTATAGAGACGAATATCCTTTAGTAGCCTTATTTTTATTAAATTCAATTACATACTTTTGCTTTACAAAAATATTAATGCTATACCCATGAGAAATTTCTTCCTGACTTCAATGTTGGTTTTCTTGTTTGCCAGTTTTTCTCATGCAGAAGATATTGCACCGGGAGTATACAGAATTGGCAGCTATTTCACGCCAAGAAGCAACAAATCGCTATCGGTTAACAATTCCGATGGTTCGGGAGATATCATTACATGGAGCAATACAAAAGTAAACGCCCAGTACTGGAAAATCGGGAAAGTCGAAGGTTCTGATTTTTATTCCATAACCAATATGTTTACAGGAAAGGTCTTGTATATGAATACAGCAACCAAAAAAGTTACACAAGAAATTTCCAATACAAGAAATCAGGCCAGGTGGGAAATCCTCCCGGTAGATGGACTTACTTCATGTTATTATATCACTTCCAAATCGATGACCAAAGACAACGAACTGCTCTACCTCGGAACGGAAAGTACTGCAGAAGGCGCCGTTGTCAGCCTGCAACAAAAAAGCGGGCTTGCTGAAAGTTCTAACCCTCAAATCTGGAGAATAGAGATTGTCGATGAAGTTCCGAATACATTTACTTCTGTCATGCGTGATGATATCATGAATAAATGGAAGACAAAATATTACAAAGAAATCGACAATTTAAGAGCAAGGATAGATAAAGGTGGCTTTTGGGCTGATGCCGAAATGTTTGAAATTATACTCGACGCCTACGAAACAACCGGAGACCCGGTGTATAAAGAAATGTTCAAAAAGCTGCATGCCGATTTTATCGGCAGGGAAATGGCTGATTGGAGATGGAATGATTTCAATGACGACATGGCCTGGATGATAATTGTGTGCGCTCGGGCATACCTGCTATTCGGAGATAACTCTTACCTGCAACAGTCCAAAACAAATTTCGATTGGATGTATAGCCGGGCTTTGCATCCTTTTGTCGGATTGCTTCGTTGGAAAGAAAAAGACGAAAAGACTAAATACGGAACAAATTCATGTATAAACGGACCCGCAGAAGTGGCATGTTGTTATTTGGCAATAGCCACCGGCGATGACTCTTACTACGAAAAAGCGAAAAATTTATATGCCCTGCAACGCCAATACTTAGTAGAACAGCCATTTAACGGTAAAGTATATGATTCCATCACCTTCAATGGAGAAAGTACTGAGATAATACAAACAAACACATGGTCATCAACTTACAATCAGGGAACTTACCTCGGAGCTGCTTTAATGCTTTATAACCATTACGGAGACGAACAATATAAGGAGGATGCCATCAAGATAATGGACTACACCAAGAAAAACCTATGCAATTCAGGAGGTATCTTCAATGGTGAATGTGGGAAACAAGTTGATGCCAGTGGAGACTTACCCGGATTTAAAGGCATATTCATGAGATACGCCCGCCGTTGCATCGTTGACTTGGGAAAACCCGAATATGCAGACTGGTTGCAAAACAACGTTACCCGCGCCTATAATAACAGGAACAGTGTAGGTATTATCTGGACGGCCTGGCAGGAAAAAACAACTGAAGATTTCAAATATGGGGAATTCGATTATAATTCCAATAAAAATATTGCAGGTGCCGCATTCGGTCCTTCAACAGCAGTTTCATTGGCATTCAATACTCCTTTAGACAAGAATTTAATTGTCAAGGACGCTTTTGCTAAAATCGAAGCCGAAAATTTCAATTATCTGAAAGGAGTAGAAACCAGTGATTTATCGGAAGATGAAACACAGATTATCAGCAACATTAAAGACGCATACTGGATGGGATACCATCAGGTAGATTTCGGTTCACAAACCGCAAAAAGTATCGGATTCAGGGTTCAGAAAGCTGCGGTTCCCGGACAAATAGAAATCAGGATGGGAAGTTCCACAGGAACATTGATCGGAACGGCTGATATCCCTTCTACATCGGCAGATGAATGGATAACCATCGAATGCAATGTCCAGCCGACTACCGGCAAACAGGCCATTTATTTAGTATTCAAAGGAAGCGGAAATTTATTCAATCTTAATTATTTCAGATTCAGTCCATACGGGGCAGGTATCAGGGAAACTGATTCCGGCAAAGTGGCTATTTATCCCAATTTAGTAACAGAGTTTCTCAACATCAGTTCATTGCAGGAAGGACAAATGTATATCTATTCGATAGACGGGAAACAAATTCACACACAAAAATTAGAATCAGGGGATACTACAATTAATATGAAACATTTTCAAAAAGGGCTTTACATTGTGAAAGCAAACTACAACGGAAACACTGTAAGCAAAAAAATTGTAAAATCATAAATTAAAATAACTCACTACTATATAGCAACACTATATAGCAACTGAGTTTAACTTTTATTATTTCAATAGTATTAATTATTTAAAAATCAAGAAAATGAAAAAAATCTTCTTTATTTTATTTGCAATTATTTGCAGTAGCAGTCTTTTTGCTCAAATTGCACAAACTTTTGTTCCGGAAGCAGGGAAAACGTATTATATCAAACCGGCTACCAATGCACAAGCTGCATATCGCCAATTTTTGGTGGATAATTCAGGAACTTTGAAATTCGATAAAATGACTGCTCTCTCAGCTAAGGCAGCAACAAATGCACAATGGGAAATTCAGTATGTAACCGATAACGGATATATTTTGAAAAATAAAGGCACTGGAAGTTATGTTACAAATGCAGTTAAAACAACCTCTCCCACAGATGGTGATAAATGTTATTTTGAATTTAGAACTAGCTCTGATTTCTACTTAGGTAATGCGATCCAAACAAAAATTTATGGCATCATCATTGCAGGTGGCACTGAAGGTTTTAACCTTTCTATAACCGAAAATGCTTCTACAGTTAATAAATGGACATATTCCAATGAAAACAACGAAAGATTTGTGATTATACCTGAAGACAAAGTAGATAAATTTGACCAGCCTGTCGAATCAGGAGGAACTTATTATATCAAAAGTTTGAGCGACCGAAGTGGTGTAAAAGCAGGTTATGTTGCAGAAGATGCAGGTGCTAAATTAACTGTCATTCCGGCTGCTGATGCTGCTAATAATCTGAAAGCACAATGGGAAACCACTTGGGTAGAAGGTTCCGGGTATACTCTCAAAAACAAAGAAACCGGACATTATTTTACTAACACAGATCCGCTCACTCAATCACAGGATGCTGTAGATTTATCATCTTCAACAGTATCATCTTATTATACTATTTCATATTCTCCTAAAACCTATAAACAAGGAAAATATGATAATGGTGTGTTTACTAACGTTACTTTTGGAGGACTTTACATCAGTACTATATCACCGATTTATTCTTTAAATGCTTTCGGCACTACTTTTTTTGGTCTATATGGTTTTGATAAAAACGATGGAGGAAGTACTGATAATTCATTCATTTTCCAAAAAATATCTGAAGCGAAGTTTACTACAGGAATCACCGAGAATACTTTCACTCCTGTTGCCGGAACAAAATATTATATTAAATCTATTTGGTCCGACACATTCTGGGGTAAAACACAAGATCAGATGATTGATGTGTATGTAGCAGATAATGTAGGTGTTAAACTTGAAACTATTGATGCCAGTAGTATAAAAACATCCAACATGGCACAATGGTATATAACTTTTGATGAAACAGATGGCGGTTACTATTTCCAAAATGCTGGAACAAATAACCATATTAAAATTAGTAATGATGGAACAATATCAATGGCCGCTAAAGATGATGTAAATTCATTCCTGTTCAGAATTGCTCTCTATGACAGCAACTCAAATCCGGTTTACACTTATAAAAATTCAACAACCGAAAATTCGTTTAGCTCTGTAGGCTATCACCTGATCAATAAATCTTACAACAAAGAATTGGACTTGAACAGATCGAAATTTACCATTGGAACCTGGTCTCCGGAAGATAACCCATGGAAATGTTGGATGATTCTTACTGAAACTGAGTTAACAAATCTTCTTAATGTGAAAGCTGGAGTTATAACTTCGTCTCCTTCTGTATCAACTGATCAGACATCAGTTTATTGCTTAAATAAAGTTATTTATGTTACAGCTGAAGACATTCAAGGAATCTCAGTTTATAATATGCAAGGGCAACTGCTTTATTCCGGAACAAACACAACGATCGAAGGTATTTCCGGAGCTTGCATCGTAAAAATATCAACAAAAAATGGCATTAGTAACCATAAATTACTTGTCAAGTAATTTTTCATAACCCTAAACGATTGAAAAAAGAGGGTGTGTCTTAAAAGGACACATCCTCTTTTTTATTCCTATCTATTGTCAAATAAAAGTATTTTCCATACCTTGCACCACGTTTGAAGCAATCCACATTATGCAACCCTCACTTTTTCTGATTCCGGTTACTTTGGGAGAGACAGAAATCAACCAAGTACTTCCGGCATACAATTGCGAAATAGTTTCGCAAATCAAATACTTCATTGTGGAAAATATCCGCAGCGCCCGGCGTTTCTTAAAGAAAACCGACAGTTCTATTGATATTGACGGACTCGCTTTTTTCGAATTAAATAAGCATACTTCTCCCGATATAATTTCTAATTTCTTAGCACCAATATCAAATGGTTTTTCCATTGGCGTAATTTCGGAAGCTGGCTGTCCGGCAATCGCCGATCCGGGAGCAGATGTAGTTGCAATCGCCCAAAAAAAGAATATTCCAGTAATTCCACTGGTTGGTCCTTCTTCTATTTTAATGTCGTTGATGGCATCCGGTTTTAATGGACAAAGTTTTGCTTTTCACGGTTATCTGCCTATCGATTCAAATGAAAGAATTGCAAAATTGAAATTATTAGAACAGAGAGTTTATACAGAAAATCAGACACAATTATTTATCGAAACGCCTTACCGGAATAAAAAAATGGCGGAAGACATACTAAAAACGTGTAAGCCTTCCACCAAACTTTGTATTGCTGCAGATATTACATGCGAAAGCGAATATATCAAGACAAAAACGATTGCCGAATGGAAGAAGCAATTGCCGGATTTAGATAAAAAACCTTGTATTTTTCTGATATACAAGTAATATGAAACGATCCGTCTGTGATATATATATAGAAAAGCAAAAGTCAGAAGCATTGACTAACAATATTCAGGCTTCTGATAACACAGAACTAATCGTTGTAATCCCCTGTTACAACGAACCTGATGCAGAGAAAACATTGGAAAGTTTGTTCGCTTGTAATGCCGGTGACTTCTGCACTGAGATTATTTTATTAATCAACTCCTTCGAAATCAGCAGCAAAGAGATTATAGAATTTAACCGGAAAACATTTACCAGGGCAAAAGAATTTGCTCTGTTCAAAAATAATTCAAACTTAAAACTGATTCCACTACTCATTGATAATCTGCCCGGACACCAAACAGGCGCCGGCCAACCGCGGAAAATAGGGATGGACGAAGCTTTAAGACGATTTATCTCCATCAGGAAAGAAAATGGAGTAATTGTTTCGTTGGATGCCGACTGCCTGGTTGATAAAAATTATCTGACCGAAATACATAAAACATTCTATACTAACGAAAAAATATTATCCGCCACCATCGCATTTCAACATCCGGTCGAACATTTGCCGGAAAACGATCCAGTCAGGAAATCCATGGAATTGTACGAAACTTACCTGCATTATTACAGGGCTGCTTTGGAATATACAGGTTATCCTTATGCCTATCATACAATCGGTTCTGCTTTTGCCGTAAGATGTAAACCATACGCGCAAGTCGGCGGTATGGGAAAACAACAGGCCGGAGAAGATTTTTATTTCCTTCAAAAAATTTTCCCATTGGGAAAAACTACAGAAATCAAAACCGCTAAAGTATATCCTGCCGCCCGTGTTTCGGACAGGGTTCCGTTTGGAACAGGCCCGGCATTAGCCAAAATGATAGCAGATAAAGATATTATCAAATACACTTATTCCTTCGAGTCCTTCAATACTTTAAAGTCATTATTTGACATAATCGACCAATTATTCAAGGTAAATCCTGAAGCAATTAAAAAACAAATAAGTAAACTTTCTCCTATTTTAGCTGAATTCTTATCAAATGACAACTTTGTTGCCGAAATAGGAATTATCAATCAAACAACTTCATCTTTACCCGCTTTCAGGAAACGGTTTTTCAATTACTTCAATGCTTTCAAAATTTTGAAATACCTGAATTTTGTACATCCCAGATACATGGAACTAAAAGAAGTCAGACAGGAAATTCCGAAGATTTTATAATTCGCAATAAATAACTACCTTTGTCCAATTGAATTCTAAAAATTATAATATGAATTTTACAGCCATAGCGTTGCCTATCTTTGAACAATCTTGTAATGACTACCACCAATGGGATAATGTAGATGCACCGATTCAAAATCCATATCCCCTGAAGTCCATAGAATACTATTTATACCTCAAAAACTGGATCGATACTGTGCAATGGCATTTGGAAGATATCATCCGCGACCCGAATATTGATGCAGTTAAAGCATTGGAAATCAAAAGAAGAATCGATAAATCCAATCAGGACAGAACTGATTTGGTAGAATTAATCGACAGTTATTTTCTTGATAAATATAAAAATATTAAACCGGTTCCGGATGCTACTCTTAATACTGAAAGCCCTGCCTGGGCTATAGACCGCTTGTCTATCCTTGTACTGAAAATCTATCACATGCAACTGGAAGCCGACAGGAAAGATGCTGATGAAGCTCACATTGCACAATGCCGTACAAAGTTAACTATCTTGTTAGAACAAAGAACAGACCTTTCAACAGCCATAGACCAGTTACTGACAGATATTGAAAACGGGGTAAAATACATGAAAGTTTATAAACAAATGAAAATGTATAACGACCCTGCCCTTAATCCTGTTTTATACGGAAAAAAATAAAAATGCCGAAGACACTCGTCATCCGGTTATCTGCTTTGGGAGATGTAGCTATGCTTATCCCGGTGCTTTATTCATGTGCACGGCAATATCCGCATGACGAGTTTTTATTAATCACAAAAAAACCATTGCTTTCCATATTTGAATACAAACCTTCAAATGTAAGTGTTTTAGCAGTTGATACAAAACACGAACACAAAGGTATCTTCGGATTAAAAAAGCTTATTGACGAACTTAGCAAACTGGACATTGGGAAAGTCGCAGATGTGCATGATGTATTGCGTTCGAAAATGATTCGTTCCCATTTTTGGGCGAGAGGAAAGAAAGTTGCAGTTATCAATAAAGAACGAAAAAAAAGAAGCACTTTAGTTCGGAAAAACAATAAAATCCTTCAACCACTGAAAACTTCTTTCGAAAAATATTATGAAGTTTTCCATTCTCTGGGATATGATTTCACTATTGATTTTAAATCTATTTTTGAATTTGGCTCAAGGGATTTCAATCTGATAAATCATGTTGCCGGTCCCAAAACAAACACATGGATAGGTATTGCTCCTTTTGCCAAACACAGGGAAAAAATTTATCCAATTGAAAAGATGTCGGAAGTTATTGAACTATTAGCATCAGACTCCGGTAAAACCATATTTCTTTTTGGTGGAAAAAACGAACAAACTGAATTAACAGAATTAGCAAAACCTTATTCCAATGTTATCTCCATTCTCGACAGCAAACTGACATTTTCAACTGAATTAATATTGATGTCCTACCTGGATGCTATGATTACCATGGATTCAGGAAACATGCACCTGGCATCATTAGTCGGAACTCCTGTAGTTTCAGTTTGGGGGGCTACCCATCCCTACGCCGGATTTTATGGCTATGGACAAAAACCGGACAATGCAGTACAAATTGAACTTTTCTGCCGCCCATGTTCCATTTATGGCAATAAACCATGCTACCGGAATAACTACGAATGCATGGAACTGATAACTCCCGAAATGATTGTCAAGAAACTTTTAAATGAAAAATGAACAATTAAAAATTAAAAATGAATCTCATCTTTCACTGCTCATTGTTCATTTTTCATTGTTCATTTTTCATTTAAAATGTGTAAGTTTGCAACCTCTTAGAACTCACAAATATCAGTATATGAAAATTGCACTCATCGGATACGGAAAAATGGGTAAGGAAATAGAAAAAATTGCCCTCGAACGTGGACACGAAATCGTTTCAATCATCGATATCAGTAATCCTCAGGACTTTGATTCCGAAGCATTTAAAAGCGCTGAAGTTGCAATTGAATTCACTCAACCACAAACAGCATTGAGCAACTACAGAAAATGCTTTGAGCGGAATGTACCTATAGTTGCAGGAACAACCGGCTGGCTGGAAAATATGCCTGAAATAAAAAATGCATGCGAAAAAGAAGATAAAACTTTCTTTTATGCATCGAATTATAGTGTTGGTGTAAACATATTTTTTGCTGTCAATAAGTATCTGGCAAAAATTATGAACCAATTTCCCGTATATGATGTGAGAATGGAAGAAACCCACCACATACACAAGCTGGATGCTCCAAGTGGCACTGCAATTACACTTGCAGAAGGAATCCTGGAGAATTTTGACCGCAAAAAAAGCTGGGTGGAAGGTAAGGAAGCAAAAACCGGAGAACTTGAAATCAAGTCTATCCGCGAAGGCGAAGTTCCAGGGATACATGAAATTATATACGAATCGGAAGCTGACATTATCAGCATCAAACACGATGCTAAAAGCCGTAAAGGTTTTGCGCTCGGAGCAGTTATCGCCGCCGAATTCACCAAAGGCAAAAAAGGTTTCCTGACAATGAATGATATTTTTAATTTTTGAATAAATGAGAAAAGCTTCTAAATCACAATGGATTAAGTTCGGCATTGTTGCGCTGATATATATTTTTTTCATAGCTTGGGTTGGTAACTATTGGTGGCTTTTATTATTACCCCTTATTTTTGATATCTATATTTCCAAAATTATCCCCTGGGGAAAATGGAAACAATCAAAAAATAAATCTGTACGCAAGGTTGCAGAATGGGCGGATGCCATTATTTTTGCACTTATAGCAGTATATTTCATCAACATTTATATTTTTCAGAATTATAAAATTCCTTCATCTTCGCTTGAAAAAACGTTGTTGGTAGGCGATTTTCTCTTTGTAAGTAAAGTGAGTTACGGACCACGTGTTCCAAACACTCCCCTCTCTTTCCCTTTGGCACAGCACACATTGCCGGTTTTGAATTGTAAATCATACATCGATTGGCCGCAATGGCCTTACAAGCGTTTGACAGGTTTTGGAGAAGTGAAACGCTACGATATTGTTGTTTTCAATTTCCCTGCCGGAGATACAGTTGCCCTCAACTATCAGCAAACAGATTTCTATACTCTATCTCATCAGGTGGAAGAAGAATTGCATCACATGTCAAACGGTTCGCAGTTTATCAAAAGCCATCCTAAAGATTTCGGAGAAGTCGTTTATCGCCCTGTTGATAGAAGGGAAAATTACGTGAAACGTTGTGTGGGCATGCCCGGAGATTCCTTACAAGTTAAAGATAATGAAGTGTATATCGATGGAAAAAAACTGGAAGATCCTAAAAAAATGCAGTTGAACTATTTTGTGGAAACAACAGGGTCAAGTTGGAATGATAAAACATTTTCATTATTTGGCGTAAGCAAAGACGACTATATAAGAAGTTCCGTTAATCCTCAGAATGTGCAACTGTTACAAGCATTAGGCATTTCTCCGAGTGGGAAAGACCAGTTCGGACAAGACAGTTACAATCCTATATATCGCATTCCTTTGACTCAGGAAGCTTTGGCTAAACTCAAAAAAAGCGGCTTTGCCAAATCTATCATAGTTGAGCCCGATTATTTTGGAGGATGGGTATATCCTGTCAATTATGATTTGGGTTGGACACGCGACAATTACGGCCCGATTTGGATTCCTAAAAGAGGTGCAAGTGTTGAACTTACCGAAAAAAACATAGCCCTTTATGAGCGTTGTATTGTTAATTACGAACACAACCAGATGAAGGTTGAAAACGGGAAAATTCTTATCAACGGACAGCCTGTAACCTCATATACTTTCAAATATGACTATTACTTCATGATGGGTGATAACCGTCACAATTCAGCGGATTCGCGCTCATGGGGATTTGTTCCGGAAGACCATGTTGTCGGAAAACCTATCCTTGTATGGCTTTCTTTAGATAAAGACCGCGGATTGTTCAATGGAGGTATCCGCTGGAACCGCATATTCAGATTTGTCGGTAACGAATAAAATCAGTAGACGAGTTGACAAATAAACAAGTTAACAAGAAAAAACGCAGGATTCTTGCTATCATATTGTCCGCACTTGTGATAGCATTGGTTTTACGTGCATTTGTTTTTGAGTCTTACCGGATGCCGGCTTCGCAAATGGAAAATGCCGTACTGAAAGGAGATTATTTGTTTGTCAATAAAATGGCTTATGGCATCCGTATGCCAATGACTTGGTTGTCGTTTCCGTTTGTCCCGGATACTATCCCTGCTTTGGGAATAAAAACTTATGCCCGGTTGTTTCCCATGCCATATACCCGTTTTTTTGAGAGCCGGATTAAACGCAATGATGTTGTTTTATACAATACGCCTTCATTAAGAAAGGATTTACCTGTTGATAAATTACCGTTGTCAATAAGTCGTTGTGTCGGATTACCGGGAGATTCTATTGAAATGCTTAACGGAAATTATTTTGTAAATGGGAAAAAAGTCGCCCTAAGCCCGGATTTTATATTATCTTATAAATACTCGCAGCGTTTTGATTCCCAGATTGTTTATGCAATGAATAAATTACATATTCCCGTCAGGAAAACCATCATAAGTTCAGGTAATAAAATTCATTATTTCAGCCGGTTTGAAGCTTATTCCCTTCGTGAGGAGTTACCCGATTCCATCAAAATACAATTGGAAGAAAGGGAAGATTTGAATTACAAACTTTTCATCCCGAAAAGAAGTACGGCGATAAAACTTACTCCTGAAAACCTGCACATTTATGGGCAGATTATTCTTGAAGAACAAAAAAATAAGGCTAAAATTGAAAACGGGAAGCTCTTTATTGATAACAAACCTATAGAATATTATTTATTCAACCGGGATTATTATTGGATGCTTTCGGATAACACAAGCGCTTCGGCCGATTCCCGCCATTTCGGATTTATCTCTGAAGTTCATATCGTTGGTAAAGCCAGCCTTATCTGGATGAGTAAAGACCCTTCTCTGGATTTGTTAAACGGTTACAGGAAAGACCGGATTTTTTCAAAAATATACTGATGCAAACTGGCTTGACAAGGGTTTATCTTTCAACTGCTTATCTGGCTCCTGTAGTATATTACATGCAGATGCAGGCATTTCCTGAAGTTGTTATTGAAAAGCATTGTAACTATGTGAAACAAACCTACCGGAACCGATGTATAATTGCGACAGCCAATGGTTTACAAACACTAAGCATTCCTGTCGAAAAGCCTGAAACACTCAAATGCCTTACAAAAGATATCCGTATTGCAGAACATGGGAACTGGCAGCATTTGCACTGGATTTCCATAAAATCAGCTTATAACTCCACTCCTTTTTTTGAATACTATGAAGATGATTTCATTAAGTTTTATGAACGGCCATACAACTTTCTTTTTGACTTCAACGAATCTCTGAGGATAATGGTTACAGGGCTATTAGATATTGAACCTAAAATCACTTATTCTTCCGAATACAAGACTGATTTCCTGCCCAATGAAGTGGATTACAGGGAAACGATTCATCCCAAGAAAAATCCCATAACAAATACGTTCAAACCTTACTATCAGGTTTTTGAATCCAAATCCGGATTTCAACCCAATCTGAGCATCATCGACTTGTTGTTCAATATGGGACCGGAATCAATCTTATTTCTTTAAAACATTTTTACGACCCGCTCAATGCCGGCTTTCAGAATATCGATTTCTTCTTTTGTATTATAAAATGCAAAAGAAGTCCGTACGATTCCTTCGATTCCTAATGCATTCATCAACGGTTGGGCGCAATGGTGGCCTGTACGTACAGCAATTCCTAAGCGGTCAAGCAACATTCCCATATCATAATGGTGAATATCTTTTACGAGGAAAGAAATAACGCTGCTTTTACAGGAGGACGTTCCGAAAATATGCATGCCATCAATTTGCATCAACTGTTCTGTTGCATAATGCAACAAATTATCTTCGTATGTTTTGATATTATCCAAACCCAATGCGTTTATATACCGCAAAGCCTCGGCCAATGCAGTAGAACCAACATAATCAGGCGTTCCGGCTTCAAATTTGAAAGGTAACTCGTTATAGGTTGTTTTTTCAAACGAAACAGTTGCAATCATCTCTCCCCCACCCTGATAAGGAGGAAGTTTGTCTAACAGGTTTTCCTTTCCATATAAAACGCCAATACCTGTCGGACCATAAATTTTATGGGAAGAAAAAACCAAAAAATCACAATCCAATTGTTGAACATCAATAGGAATATGCTGAACAGATTGTGCAGCATCAATCAAGACAGGAATTCCGTGTGCATGAGCCGTTTCTATAACTTTCTTAATAGGATTAATAGTTCCCAATACATTTGAAACATGAGTAACTGAAATCAACTTCGTTTTTGGGGAAATCAGTTTTTCAAGTTCTTCCAATTTCAAATCGCCATTTTCATCGAAAGGAATAACTTTCAGTTTGATTCCTGAAATTTCTTCCTGTAATTGCCAGGGAACAATATTGGAATGATGTTCCATAGCAGATACAATGACTTCATCTCCATGTTTACAGTTGGCACGGCAAAAACTGGAAGCTACCAGGTTAATTGCCTCTGTTGTTCCGCGTGTAAAAATAATTTCATTCGAAGAACCGGCATTGATAAATTGCTGTACAGCTTTACGCGCTTCTTCATGTGCATTTGTCGCTTCCTGACTCAGGAAATGTACACCCCGATGGATATTGGCATTAATCGTTGTATAAATCTCCTCTATTTTCTTGATAACACTCCACGGCTTTTGGGTTGTAGCAGCATTATCTAAATAAACCAAAGGCTTATTATATATTTCCCGTTTGAGAATCGGGAAATCTTTACGGACTGTATTTATTTCGAACTTCATATAAAATTAAAAATGAAACATTAGTAATGAAAAATGAAATACTAAATTTAATTTTTAATTGTTCATTTTTCATTTTTAATTGAAATCTAACATTTGATGCGGCATTCTCTACATTTTGCCAATTCACCTCTGAACCGCTTTTCAATTAACAACCTCAAACGGTCCTTTAACGGTTCCAACCGGATGCCTTCAATTATATCATTGGCAAAAGCAAACTTCAATAGCATACGGGCTTCAGCTTCAGGAATTCCGCGCGAACGCATGTAAAAAAGCGCCGTATCATCTAATTGTCCTGTAGTTAATCCATGCGAACATTTCACATCATCGGCGTAAATCTCTAATTGGGGTTTTGCAAACATACGGCTTTCACGGCTGACGCAAAGATTGCGGTTAGTCTGATAAGCCTGTGTTTTCTGTGCATCTTTGCATACAACAATACGCCCGCTGAATGCCCCTACAGCCTTATCGTCCAAAACATATTTGAACAACTCATTGCTGTGACAGTTTGGTACTTTGTGCTCGATATTGGTATGGTTATCAACTTGTTGTTCATTATCAGCAATTACCATGCCAAAAAGATGTGTTTCGCAATGCTCCCCTTCCAGGCTGATGTTGTAATTATTCCTGGTGCGACCACAAGTAAGAGAAATGCCATTTAACATTACGTTCGAACTTGCCGATTGCCGGGTATGATTACTTGTAAGGCGAATTGTATTATTAGAACTTTCTTCTAATTCGTAAAAATCGAAAACTGCATTTTCCCCGACATAAATCTCAGTTACCTGTGTAACTGCAAATGTCGGAGTTTCGTCAATGGTATGGTCGCAAACCAATAATTTAGCTTGCGCTCCGGCTTCTATTATAATAAGCAGGCGACGGTTGACCAATGTATCAATATTGCCACGCAATATATTTATTAACTGTATAGGCTTTTCAACAATAACATTCTCAGGGATATAAAGAACATATCCATCCTGAACGAACATTGTATTGAAAGCAACTAATCCATCAGAATCGGGTTGAGCCAACTTACCATAATGTTTTGAAAATATTTCAGGATATTTTATTGCAAATTCGTTGAGACTTCCGGAAAAAACGCTTTCAGGCAGTTTTCCTTCCGATTGCGGATTGGAATAGAATCTTTCATTAACCAGAAAAAAAAGACGTGTGGAAAGATTCGGAACATCACAACGAAACACATCAGCTGGATTCACATCTATAGGAATATTATTGATATTGAGTCCGTAATCAGGTTCCAGCAATATCGGTATGTTGGTATGTTGGTATTCTTCCGAACCATAAACAGGGAAACCTTTTTCCTTGAAAGTTTCAAATGCTCTTTCCCGAAGTGCATTCAATCCATCAGCACAAGGTCTTTCTATCTGCTGTTTATATGTTTGGAAAAAATCTATATATTGTTGTTCAGATTTCATATCTTTTAAGTTAAGAGTTAAGAGTTAAGAGTTAAGAGTTAAAGGAGTGATATGTACACTAATTTTTTAACTCTTAATTCTTAACTCTTAACTTTCTTTGAGCCAATCGTATCCTTTTTGTTCAAGTTCGAGCGCCAATTCAGGTCCACCGGTTTTTACAATTTTCCCTTTATACAATACATGAACAACATCAGGTTTGATGTAATCAAGTAAACGTTGGTAGTGAGTAATAACAATTGTTGCGTTTTCAGGAGTTTTCAATTGATTTACACCATTTGCAACAATACGTAAGGCATCGATATCCAATCCACTGTCAGTTTCATCCAGGATAGCAAGAGTCGGTTCGAGCATCGCCATTTGGAAAATCTCATTACGTTTCTTTTCTCCACCTGAAAACCCTTCATTAACTGAGCGGTTTGCTAATTTGCTATCCAATTCAACGACAGCACGTTTGTCGCGCATCATTTTCAAAAAGTCTGTCGCAGAAACAGGTTCTTCTCCTTTATACTTGCGGTGTTCGTTTACTGCGGAACGCATAAAATTGACCATGCTTACTCCGGGAATTTCTACCGGATACTGGAAACTGAGGAATAATCCTTCGCAAGAACGTTCTTCCGGAGACAATTCCAACAAATCTTTTCCATTAAAAGTCACATCCCCTTCGGTTACCGTAAAAGCCGGATTTCCGACCAATACAGAAGACAATGTACTTTTCCCGGAACCATTAGGTCCCATAATTGCATGAACTTCACCTGCATTTACTTGCAGGTCAATTCCTTTCAATATTTCTTTTCCATCAATGGAAGCGTGTAAATTCTTTATAATCAGCATCACTTTATTATTTTGAAACACATAGGCACATAGGACACATAGTCCTTCACATAGATTTTAATAATCTGGTAATTGCCTGTAATGTTCTGTTACAAAAGTTTTTTGTCCTTCTTTAAATATATTTGTACAATAAAAATTAATCAAAATCCCTTTAGGCTTCTTCATTAAATTGAGATATGTGAGTAATTGACATTCGTGAACAGGAGCAAACCATTCCACAGTTTTCAATTCAACCACTATACAATCATTTACTAAAATATCAAACCTTAAATCCAAATCTAACGAGATGCCCTTAAATATTAATGGCACTTTCATTTGCGATTTTACATTCAATTCTTTTTCTCTCAATACATGAATTAAGCACTTTTCATAAACACTTTCCAGTAATCCTGGCCCAAGTTCTTTGTGAACTTCAATTGCTGCCCCAATTATTTCATGAGTTAAGCGATCAACATTTTTTTTGGTCATAATAATATTTTGGTTCAAAAATAAAATAATCTATGTGAACTTCTATGTGTCCTATGTGCCTATGTGTTTAAAAACAAAAAGCACTACCCAACAGAGCCTTCTAACGAAATTTGCAATAATTTCTGTGCTTCAACTGCAAACTCCATTGGGAGCTTATTCAATACTTCTTTAGCATAACCATTTACTATCAAACCGACTGCATCTTCGGTTGGAATTCCTCGCTGGTTACAATAAAATATCTGGTCTTCACTGATTTTTGATGTACTGGCCTCATGTTCCACAATAGCCGTTTCATTCTGAATATCCATATATGGAAAAGTATGCGCCCCACATTTGTCACTTAACAACAAGCTATCACATTGTGAGTGGTTGCGTGCATTTTCAGCACCCTTCATCACACGAACCAAACCACGGTAACTATTCTGGCTGAATCCTGCCGAAATACCTTTAGAAACAATCCTGCTCTTGGTATTTTTTCCAACATGGATCATTTTTGTTCCGGTATCAGCTTGTTGGTAATTATTGGTCACCGCCACCGAATAAAATTCTCCAATAGAATTATCTCCTGAAAGAATACAACTTGGATATTTCCACGTAATGGCAGAACCTGTTTCGACCTGTGTCCATGAAATTTTGGAGTTATTTCCTTTGCAAATACCCCGTTTGGTTACGAAGTTATAAATTCCCCCTTTTCCTTCTTTATCTCCCGGATACCAGTTCTGTACTGTAGAATATTTTACCTCTGCATTTTCCATTACAACGATTTCCACAATGGCAGCATGCAATTGATTCTCATCACGCATCGGAGCCGTACAACCTTCCAGATAGCTGACATAAGATTCATCGTCAGCAACAATCAAAGTCCGCTCAAATTGACCTGTATTGGCAGCATTAATACGGAAATAAGTAGAAAGTTCCATCGGGCAACGAACTCCTTTGGGAATATAAACAAATGAACCATCACTGAAAACAGCAGAGTTGAGCGCTGCAAAAAAATTATCGCGGTAAGGCACAACCGAACCTAAATGTTTTTTTACCAAATCGGGATGATGTTGAACCGCTTCGCTGAACGAGCAGAAAATAATTCCTTTTTCAGCCAGGTTTTCTTTGAAAGTTGTTTTCACGGAAACACTATCCATTACTGCATCGACAGCCATCCCTGAAAGCATTTTTTGTTCATGCAAAGGGATGCCAAGCTTATCGAATGTTTTTAATAATTCCGGATCAACTTCATCCAGACTTTTAGGTCCTTCTTTCTTTTTAGGCGCTGCATAGTAGATAATATCCTGATAATTAATTTCAGGAATATTCAAATGCGCCCAATCCGGCATTTTCATGGTCAGCCAATAACGGAAAGCTTTCAACCGGAATTCGAGAAGCCACTCCGGCTCATTTTTCTTTGCAGAAATCAACCGGACAATATCTTCATTTAGCCCTTTGGGAACATATTCCGTATCAATATCGGTAGTGAATCCATATTTGTATTCACCTGAAGTTAAGTCATCTAATATATTATTTGAATTGTCTTGCATATAACTTAATTTACAACCCCTAAATCCCCTAAAGGGGACTTTTGAGACAGCTAAATATTTGTAGTTAACCATGGCCTATCATGCTCCAAGTCCCCTTTAAGGGATTTAGGGGTAAAATTGGCTACAAAGTTACAATAGTTTCTGCGTTTAACAACATCCATTGAGGTTATTTGGGAATTTTAAAATTGTATTTACCTTTGTAACTTTCAAAAATGATTTATGAACGCAGAATTTATACTACAGGAACTTTTTTCTGTTGCTAATCCTGAAAAAGCGAAATTTTTGCAAGGCTTTTTCAAAACTGGTAAAGGACAATACGCAGAAGGCGACATTTTCCTGGGAATTGTTGTGCCTGTCACAAGGAATATCGTAAAAGTAAACAAAGCATTACCTTTATCCGAAATCCAAATTCTGTTGAATTCGGAATATCATGAAGCCCGTTTAGCCGGTCTTTTATTTTTAGTGCAACAATTCAAAAAAGCCAAAACGGAGAAAGAAAAGAAAGAAATTTTTGACTTCTATCTTGCAAACGCACGCAAAGCTAATAACTGGGATTTGGTCGATGTCACCTGTCGTGACGTTATTGGGTTGTATTTGTTGGATAAAGAAGACAAAAGCGTTCTTTATCGTTTAGCTGAAAGTGATAATCTTTGGGAACAACGAATTGCCATTGTATCAACATGGATGTTTATTAAACATAAGCAATATGATGACACCTTAGCTCTTTCCGAAAAATTATTGAATCACAAACACGATTTAATGCATAAGGCTGTTGGCTGGATGCTTCGCGAAGTCGGCAAAAAAGACCGGGAAACCTTAGTTGATTTTTTAGACAAACATTACAAAAATATGCCCCGAACGGCATTGCGTTATGCAATAGAGCATTTTCCTCCTGAACAGAAGGCATATTATATGAAAAAGTAATCTATTCCAAAAACAGGAACTATGCACTCGTACCAAACATCCATAGAACAAATCATTTGGTCGGTTCGTGAAATTCATGAACCGGTTGAAGAATTGTTAAATATGCTGGAGAAAAAATATCTTTACCTAAAACATATTGAAAAAACGACATCGGAAAGTAGAAAAAAAGAATGGCTTACCGTCAGGGCGTTGTTGAAAGAAATGTTGGGAGATGAAAAAGAAATACTTTATACGGAAACCGGAAAGCCTTATTTATCAGATAATTCCTACCAAATAAGTATCAGCCACACCAAAGGATTTGTAGCTATTGCACTGCACCCTAAAAAAAGCATCGGGATTGATATCGAACATATTTCTCCCCGTATCCAAAAAATACGTTCCCGTTTTATGAACGAAAGAGAAAATACAAATTTGGATAAAACTCAGGAAGAAATTCATTTATTGCTCCATTGGTCGGCAAAAGAAAGTATGTTCAAGATTTTAGGAGAACAAGATGTTGATTTCCAAAAATGCTTACATATAAATCCTTTCAATCCTGTTTTAAATCATCTCTCAAGTTTTTCTGCTTATGAAACCAAAACAGAAAAGAGTCACAGTTTTTGCGGATATTATTTAGCCAATTCGGATTATGTATTAACCATTGTTTATCCCAATGATTAATATTTATTGTTTTAAATCATCCATATCGGCAATATTATTCAAAATCGCATAAACAGCTAAACCTGATAGAGAGCGGATACCCGTTTTTTCAATAATATTTTTACGATGAGATATGACTGTGTGCATGCTGATAAATAATTTTTCAGCAACCTCCTTGTTCGAAAATCCCTGGAGAAGCAAGCGAAGTACATCTTTTTCACGGCTACTTAATTGTTCATTCGAATTATCATCAGAAGTTTTTTCTATCTTATCATGCAGATTTTGGAATTTATTCAATATCGTATCCTCCGGGTCAGTAATGTAAACCATTTCATCAAACATTTCGTTGATTTCTTTATAGGAATAATACAAGTAAAGAATGGCCACGAAAAGAGTATGCTTTTCCAAATGATAGCGGGATTTTAGTTTATCCAATCCTTCACGGGTTAAATCAGGATTGACAATAACAACATCCGGAGAAATATTTTTCAGTACAGTATTCCACTCGTCAAAAGACTCCATACAAACTATGCGTTTTGTAATTTCTTGCGAGCGCAGAAGACTTTCCAATCCTTCCCGTATAATTTTCGATTTTTCAACAACGGCTATCAGCTTGAACATTGGGTCTCAGGATTTCTTTGGTTTTCTATTATCTTTCTCTAATTGCCTGACAGAAGGGACAAGCAACGAGTCCTCTATTATGGAATGATAAGTCAAATCATTTTCCAAAGTATTCAACTGTTTTAAGATTTGTATGCGGTAGGGAGAAACAACATTTTCCGGAACATATTTAATAAGGATATATTTCAAATCAAGCAACTTTTGCTCAATATCGGAATGATTTTTTTCAAACTCCTTAATGGCAAACGATTGCTCAGAAGATTCATTTAAAATGGAATCAATATATGGGAATACCGTTTCATCTTCATAAAGAAAATGTTCGTTGACTTCACGGATATATTCATCGAAAAAAGATATAAGCATAAGACCATGCTTTGAAGGGATGTTTTCAGAAAACAGTTTGATAAGTTTCTTGATTTCAGGTATTTGTTTTTCCTTAAAGTATGAATGCGAAACTTTCAGGAACGATAACAAATTATGGATTGATTCTTTCTTAAGAAGAATATTTTCAGTATATTTTTCGCTAAAAACTTGTAAAACAGACAAAAAGGCATGTATATCGATTTCGTGGTCAGCGGCAACTTCCTCAATTTTTTTTTCGCCAAAACCAAAAGGGATATTTAATCGTTCTAATATAGTGATTGTGTTCGGATAAGTTACAATCAAATCCGACATTTTCGTATTAGGGATGATATTGGTTATGATTTTACTCATCAGGGTAATTTTTAAAGTTTTTTGTTTTGTTAATAGCAAAGGTAAGATTTTTTGCTGAAATTTGACAATTTAAAATGTTTAATGATGGAATACCTTTTGGAATGGGGATATTTGGGACTATTTTCAGGTTCATTTTTAGCAGCAACGATACTTCCATTTAGTTCAGAAATATTAGTTACAGGAATGTTGTTAGCTGGAGCCTCCCCCTTTTATGTACTAATTACAGCGACCATTGGCAATTGGTTAGGAAGCCTTTCTACCTATGGAATTGGTTGGATTGGAAAATGGAAATGGATAGAAAAGTGGTTTAAAACTTCACATGAAAAAATAGAAGCACATCAGACAAAGATTGCAAAATACGGGAGTCTGCTGGCATTTTTAGTTTGGGTTCCTGTAATAGGTGATGTTTTCGCTCTTGCATTAGGATTTTATAAAGTAGGCTTCATCAAATGTTATATTTTTATGCTTATAGGAAAATTCCTACGTTTTCTTATCTACATTGCTTTATTCAATTACACAGTAAATTGGTTTGGTTTTGAAATATAAATTATTCTCCACACCCGGAACAGGTATCATAGTTGTCACTTGTATTTGTCAGTTTTTTTTCATGACAAATAGGAATTTTAAAATATAGTCTTCCTCAATAATTGGCAAGTACCTTGACAGATTTTCATATTCAGTTGCTTATTAGTTATCAAAATAGCCAAAATACTATAAGCATAGATTTTTATTAAATTTTGGAGTAAAAACGTGAAGAGTAAGAAAAAAATATATCTTTGCAGAGTACTTGCTCTGTTTTCTTAATAAAAGATAGAAAACAATATATAATCCAGACTGCTATAAAACATGAAAAAGAAACCGTTTTACAACCTTAGCGTACAGGAGGTCGAAAAAGAACTCTCCACTTCGCTTGACCGCGGACTGACTTCAGAAGAAATCCGTAAACGTATTGAAGAGTATGGCTACAACGAATTCGAGAAGAAGAAAAAGAAAGGCCTGATAGTCAAATTCTTCGAACAATTCAAAAGTTTCATGATCATCGTATTGCTGGTGGCGGCCGCCATTTCCGGCGTAATAGGCTACCTGCATGGCGAAGGATTCACGGATGCTATTATCATTCTGGCTATCGTCATTATCAACGCCATCATAGGCGTAGCTCAGGAAGCCAAAGCAGAACAATCGCTCGAAGCGCTGGAAAAAATGACGGTGCCGCAATGTAAAGTCATACGCGACGGACAGGTGCAGGTGATCGAGTCGCGG
>JAVBLO010000040.1:0-9189 GCA_031553415.1 Bacteroidales bacterium
GTAGGCTAAGCATCCAACGCCCTGCCGTATTACTACGGTGGGTTTTCGGATGCTCGCCCCCGAACCGTACGTACACGTCTCCGCGTATACGGCTCTCTACTAATAATATCAGTCTATTCATTGTTGCTGAGTTTTTTGTTACACTTACTGCAAATGGCAATAGTTTTTCGTTTGCGAGCCATCATCTGTTTTTCACAAGGAGTTTTTCCCTGTAGATTCTTCAATTTTCTCACATGGTGCATCACTAACTTATCTACTGCTCCGCACAATTCACATTTTTCTGCTTTCAGCCTGTCTGTAAGGCTTGTCTTTGTGGCATAGTATGTGAATTTTGGTAAGTTGTCTAAATCCGTAATTTTCATTGGATTTTTCTTTTTGAACCCACCGTGGTAAAAGGTCAGGTCTTTGGTTGTACCATTCTTTAAGTAGTATCGAACCGAAAAATGTCCATTCTTACTGTACTTTTTTCGGATTTGCGACATCGTTGTCCGATATTTCTGCGCAAAGGTTTTGTACATACTATACTTCATGATATAGCCAAATTTTGACAGGCTGCTACAATTGTTAGCCAGGCAGTAGTAATTGTACATACCCTTTATTTCCTTGTTATACCTGTCAAGAATCTCAAAGTCATTGTTGTTTGAAAGTTTGGGACGGGATTTTGCTTTCCAGTACTCCTTGCCGTTATGGAGTTTTATTTCTAAAACTCGGTATTCGAGTAGCTTTTTCTTATACATATCCTTTCCGAGAGTTAATTGTATCCTTTTATTGTGGACACGTCTTAGCACTCCGTTTTTATTCCTTTTGGTGTCATTGGACTTTCTTACGCTGATTTCATATCCGAGAAATTTTGCTTCATTTTCCGCATGGGTGATGAGGGTTTTCTCATCGGACAGTTCAAGCGCCAGCTTCTCGTGGAGGAAATTCTTAATGTCCTCTTTGATAATGGTAGCATCTTGTTTACTGCCAATAATCCCAATTAGAAAATCATCTGCATATCTCACGTATTTGATTCTTCTGTAATTTATATCCATTTCGTCACCATCAGAATACAGCAAACCTTCCTGTTGATAAGCTTTGTATTGCTTTATCAACTCTGACCTTTCGCTTCCTTCTTTTACCAATTCCAATTGTTTCAGAATACGGTGTCGTTTGCCTTCAAGTGATACTGCCTGTTTGGTTCTCTTCCGTTCTTTCCCCTTATCAAATCTTTCGGTGTATTCTTTCATGAATTTGTCTAACTTATCAAGGTAGATATTAGCCAAGATAGGGCTGACAATTCCCCCTTGCGGTGTTCCGCTGTAGGAGTTGTGAAAGTTCCAGTTTTCGATATATCCTGCATTCAGAAATTTTCTAATCAGGCGAATGAATCTTTCGTCAGCGATACGTTCTTTCAAAATACCAATCAGTATTTCATGACTGATATTGTCGAAAAAAACCTTTGATATCACCTTCTACGAACCATTTTACACCTGAAAATGTCTTCTGAACGTCGGATAAAGCAGTGTGGCAACTTCGTTGAGGTCGGAAACCGTGGGACGTTTTTTCAAACTGTCTTTCATAAATGGCTTCCAATGTCATTCTGACCACTTCCTGCAATAGTTTATCGTTAAAAGCTGGTACACCTAACGGGCGCATTTTCCCATTTTTCTTTGGGATATACACCCTTTTTGAGGGTTGTGGCTGATAGCTTTCATCTTTCAATGAGGTTATCAGCTTTTCAATGCGGCTCAGGCTCATTTGGTCAATGGTCTTTCCATCTGCTCCTGCTGTCATATTGCCCGGTTTCGCATAAATACGTTGGTAGGCAACATAATACATTTCCTCATTGAATAAGATACGGTACAGGCGTTCGAACTTGTAGCTCAAATTTTCACTGTGTTCCGTTAGACTGTTTAATACATTCTCTGGACTTCTCATAATGTCTCACACATTTTCCGTTATTTGTATTAAAATTATTAGCTGCTTCCCTTCGCCATGTACAGGGCTTTCCCCTGCTCGGACTACTACGGAAGCTCCGTTGCCTTGCCAGATATTCAGAGGTCTGTACCTCATAGCCTTACAACTGGCTTTCTGGGTTAGGCAATCCCCGTTTATGATACAATAACATGGCTGTGATAGATTGTCGGATATGACTTCCGTCCGTTCCTGCTTATGGCAGTTGTGTCGTAACAAGTTCCTGCCTCTGCTACACGACGCTCGCATCAGAGGTGTTACGATATAGCGAGTTAAGCTATCTTTCACTATAGACCGTACTATGACCACTTGGACTATCATTTAATCAGTTTGGATTTTATCCTCATATCTATCTGTTTCATCTCCCCATTCAGCGGCAATTTGATAACTAATTGGCTTATGGCTTTCCAGCGTGCTACACTCCCTGCCTTCCTTTCGTGGGCAGATAAGCTGGTGATGATAGGTAACTTATTGGAACACATACCTAATAGCTTGCCAATGCTACATTTATTGAATCACCTATACGGGCGCACCATCCGTAGTATTCATTCTCACATCGTCAGAGCATAACTCGTGAGTTGTAAAATACATAGTTCCTACACGAAATAAACGCCAGTTAATAGATGAATAGACACGTGCTACCGCATCATCAATACTTTCTTCTGTAGAAAAATAAACGTCATCAGTTAATTGTCCCTGAGGAGTTACATCCAAAAAGTCATTACAGGAAGATAATATACCTATTCCTGCAAAAATCAATATATATTTTTTAAAATTTTTCATTTCCTTATTTGTTAATTTGTTAAACTAGAATGTAAGATTTAAGCCCAATTGAGCACTTCCTGACAAAGGATATGTATTAGCATCCAATCCACCCAAAATTTCAGGTGTAAATCCTTTGTATTTTGTGAAATATAATAGATTGGCCCCATTTAGATATATACGCATTTTACTGATTCCAATTTTGCTCAATGTGCTTTCTGGTAATGTATATCCTAATTCCGCGCTTCTCAATTTAAAGTAATCTCCACTAAATACCATAAGGTCAATTGTTCGGTTTGTATTAATGGTACCTGCCGCCAAACGCGGCATATCAGCATTTGTATTATTTGGAGTCCAGGCATTCAACCAATCAACATGCATATTGTTATCTGTAGAAGTAAAATCAATATAGGAGTTATTCATCACTTTGGATCCAAAACTTCCTGCAAAATCAAGGACAATATCGAAACCTTTATACCCAGCATTAAATGTAAAACTGCCTGTAAATTTAGGATAAGGGTTTCCTATGTTTGTTTTATCGCTTGTAGTAATCATACCATCTCCATCAACATCCACATAAATCAGGTCTCCTAACTTAGCATCAGAGTGATAGGTTGTTTTTCCTTTACTTTGAGCATATTGATTCCATTTATCCAAATCAGCTTGGGTACGATAAATTCCTTGTGTTTTATATCCGTAGAAATAGTTAAATGGTTGTCCTTCTTCAATTCTTGTATCAAGGTATGTAGACCATAAATTATTAGTAGTAACCTCTCCATTCCAGTCAGTTACTTCATTCTTAAATGTACTTCCACTTAAACTTAATCCGTATTTAAAAGGATGTCTATCATCCTGCCATTTAGCAGTAAATTCAAATCCACGATTACGCACTGACCCCGCATTGGAATAAGTAGGATAAATACCTACAGAACCGGTTCCTTCAGAAGGACCACTCGCTCCAGAACCCCCTTTTACTGGAAGTATAATTAACAAATCTCTTGTTTCACGATTAAAATAGTCGAATTCAAAAGTCAACATGTTATTGATAAACCCAAGATCAATTCCCAAATCCAACTGTTCATTTCGTTCCCATTTCACATCCGGGTTATATGCATTTGTTATACCGACTGCAGAATGAATTTTTCCGTTGTATATAGCATGCCATTCATCGGCCTGACTAACCAATGCATAAGACACATCATTAATAATTTTATCATTACCTGTTATTCCCCAACCTGCTCTAAGTTTCATATTGCTTAACCAATCGACATCTTTGAGGAAAGCTTCTTCTTTAATTCTCCAGCCCAATGCAGTTGACGGAAAGTATCCCCAACGGTTATTTGTTCCAAATTTAGATGAACCATCGGCACGGAATGTAGCAGTCAATAAATAACGGTCTTTTAATGCATAATTAGCTCTGAGTAGATAGGACATTCTTGAAACTATTGTCGGAAGTTCTGATTCTACAGTTTTGTTTGCTCCGCTGTAAATTGTCATGTAATCCAAGTTATAAACAGGATAAGAATTAGCATTCGCTCCCAATCCCCGGGTGTTGGTTTCTTTCATAGAAAATCCTCCAAGAAAAGTCAGGCGATGAATATCACTTAGTGTCTTATTGTAAGTAAGTGTATTTTCCCATAACCAAGTATTGGAAGAACTGTTATACTCCCGGTAAAAGTTTTTTGGATTACTTTGATGAGAAGGGTTAATATTGTAAGCTGGTTTTGCTTGATCTGTATAGTTAGATAACCAATCTTCGCCTAATGTAGAGCGGAAAGTTAATCCATCAAGAATATCCCAACTACCCCAAACGTTTCCTACAAAACGAAGAATGTTGGAATTATAGTCTTTATTTAAATCTAACTCAGCAACCGGATTGATCAAATCTCCATTCTGCATGGAATTCCATTCTCCTTGGTCGTTTTTCGGAGTAATTAACGGAGAGCCAGCTAATACTGATCTCATAAACCGATAACTGCTACCTGCATCAATGGGTTGTCCTGAATAATTGGATGTAGAGAAAGCCAGGTTGTGTCCTACCTTAATTTTATTACTTAACTTATAATCGTTGTTTATACGGAATGACCAACGATTATAGTCAGTATTCTCCCAAATACCTTGTTGATCAAAGTATCCAATACTCAAATTGTAATTTACATTTTCTGAACCTCCTGCAACAGATAATTGATGATCGCGCGACCATCCGTTACGGGTAATTTCATCCATCCAGTTTGTACCGTTACCATATTGGGAAGGATTAGGATAAGGGTCATTTTGTCCCGAGTTGACAGCAACAATATTCATTAGTTTTGCATATCCGGTTCCATCACATACTTCATAATTGTCAATTGGAAATTGAAAGCCTTCTTTTCCAGAATATGAAACAATGGTTTTTCCCATTTTACCTTTCTTTGTTGTAATCATAATTACACCGTTCGCACCTCTGGACCCATAAATAGCTGTAGCCGAAGCATCTTTCAGAATATCCATCGATTCAATATCATTTGAATTCAGATAGGATATGTCGTTGGTCATCATTCCGTCCACAACATAAATAGGTGTTGCATCTCCATTCGTACCTATACCACGGACACGTACATTCGGAGCACTTCCCGGAGCACCCGGTGCAACAACATAAAGGCCACTCTTTCCTTGTAAGGCTTCAGCAGCATTACCACCCCTGATACCTGTTATATCTTTTGCTTTAATACTGGTTACGGCACCCGTAATATCTGCTTTTTTCTGAACTCCATAACCAACAACTACAATTTCATCTAAGGCTTTGGTATCTTCCTTCAATAATATTTCCAAGGAAGTTTTCCCGTTTATTAGAACTTGTTGCGTTATATAGCCTACATATGAAATTGTTAATGTTCCTTTTCCTGAAGCCGAAATAGAAAAGTTACCTCCTATATCTGTCACTGTTCCATGAGTAGTTCCATTTTCAGAAATAGATACACCTGTCAGAGGTTCTCCAGAAGAGAAATCAATTACTTTTCCTTTAATAGTTTGATTTTGAGCCCAAATCAAGCTTTGATTTAATAGTACAAAGGCTGCTAATAAAAGGAACTTAAAAAAATTGCTTTTAAGCTTACCTCTTTTTCTGTTTGGAAGTAGAGATCTTTTTTTCATGATGATCTTTAATTTAAGTTAAATAATTCAATACTAAGAATAATAGACAGATTTATTAATTTATCTGCCTGACGCAAAAATAGACAATGAAGATATCATAATTTTTGATAAAATATTGAAATAAGTCTCATCCAAATGAAACAAACAAAAAATGATATAAATCACTGAATATCAATATAAAAAAATCGAGTTTCACAAACTTATGAAACTCGACAAACGAATGTATTTACAAATATATTGAAATTTATCAAGATGTAAGCTTGAATTTTAGTCGACAGTCAATTAGTAATAATCCCCTGTCTGATTGTATATAAAAGTATTATTGATTATGAAAACAAATGAAACCTCAGTAAACTTAGCAACTATCATAAAAAAATAAGCAATAATTACTTCAATCCAAAATCTGCCGGAATTTCACCCCATGTTTCATTATCCCAATGAATAACCTGAATCTTGTCAACTTCAGTAGTCATTACTTTCAGGAAAATTTCAGCCTTTTTCAGTTCGAAGTTCCTTTTCTTTGAAGCTGTTTTTTTGTTTGAGAACCAGGTAAGTGCTGTGATGCTGTCCGTGAAGATAACTTGGGGATGATAATTGTTTTCGATAATGTATTTTACTGCAGCAACTACACCAAGAAATTCTCCGATATTCACTGTTTGGTTACCAAGGTCTCTGTAAAAGATCTGTTCGCCTGTTTTCAAATCAATGCCTCTGAAAAGAGTACGCCCGTTCTTTTCAGAATGGGCGCAATCGGTTGCAATACCTTCTTTTGGACGATTCATTTCGATACTCCTTTTTGAATCGGTTGAACATAAAATCCATCTCTTTCCATTTCTTGCAACAATACTGAAACTTCTTTTTTGAAGGATTCAATCACACTTTCCTTATCCTCAATATCATTACGGGAATGAAGGATTTCAAGTACTCCATCCAATGTGCGGCTGGAAGAAGACTTTCCATCTTTAGGGTCAAAGTAAACCGTTTTGTTGCCGAAGGTAATGTTAATCCTGTAAATGGCTTTGGGAACTACCACTGTTTCAACCTCTGCCTTAAATTGTACGGGGATTGCCGAAACAACCACAAAACCGTTGTCTTTGTGCATAGGCTTCAGTTCTACATTGTACAAGACATTGGGAAGGATTGTGCCTTTTAATTCGGCGGACAGGACACATATTTTCTTTCCGAATATTGAGTTCTCACGAACTCCCTTCAACTTCTTAGTTTTGGAATGACGGGAAACGAATCCTACCATCTCACCCGTTTGTTCCGATATCGCAAATTTAATCTGCGATTTTTCTAGCGCCATAATCTTTCTCTATAATGCCATAGTGAAATCTATTTCTTTCAATTAACAAACTAATAATCAATCAAATTATTCAAAATATGAACGCAAATTTACGCTAATTATTATTGTAAAACAAAGAAATAGCAACAATATTTTTACCCCTATTTTGTTGATATATACAGAGAAAAGTATCTTTCTACCAGAGTCTTTCGTCTTCCGAAAAATGACTGTAATGTTCGTCTGTTAAGGATGTTGCATGTACACCGTAACACTTCCAGTAACGGTAAATCCTTTCCTTTTTTCTCCTATGGTAATAAATATCGTTTCGACCAATAAATAAAACGCCTTGTTCGGTACACGGGTTAATCCATGTGGCTGAATTTTCTATTTTGGGGTTTGGATGTGCATACATATCCGTTTTGTCTTTTCCATGGATAAAAATATTGTGTAATTCTATATCGGGAATTGTATCATATCTAACCGTAAATTCTGCAAAATCATAAATATCGGTTTCTTTCATGTTGTGATTAAAGAAAGCTGGAGCTTCTTTTGACAGATTTTCAAATGTATTTCGAATGGTCGGGTGTGTTTGAATTTCTTCCAATCGTTCTTTTGTAACATTATTTATTGTTGCAAAGACAACTCGAAATCCGTTTTGGGAACTGTCAGCTACAATTACATGTTCAACGATTTCACGGTTTGTATTGACACTATTATCCAACGGATTCGGTTCCGGACTGAAGCAGTCTTTGGCGATTCCGATTATTATAATTGACAAAATAAAAATCCAAGGCAAAATATTGAAAATCGTTGCCGCTCTGTAATCTTTTTCGGTCCATTGTTGTTTACTCATGCTTTTTCTTTTTATAGTTTTTGTTCTTTGATTTGTTGTAGATTGCAATTTCAATGCTGCTAACGGAAACTTTGTATTTTTTGGCGAGGGATTCCATCAATTTGCCTTTGGATTGATTGCTTTCGTTTACTAATGCTTTGTATTCATCTTTTATTAGTATTTCCCTTGCTTGATAATGGTTCAATAGATTTTGTTTTGAAAGGAAAATCAAAATATCAGGGAAGATATTTACAATTGATGATAGAGTGATGATTTCTTTATCTGAAAGTATATTTTTCATATTAGATAATTAAAAGTGTCGTTTCCCTAATCCTTCGGAATATTTTGAATCGAACCAATGCCAAATATCAGTTCTGGATGTACCCTTTTCCCAAACATGAAAATCTTCAGTCAGATAATATTCATCATCATCTTCATTGTAATCAAAAGTAATGTCGCCCAACTTGGACCAAAGTTCGTCGAGTTCTTCATCTGTTAGTTTCTTACCATTATTATCCATATTACTGTCAAATTTGTTTTGCTTAATCGGTTTGTACTATTTACCTTTGCATCGGTTTTATTAATTTCCTTTCTTATGAGTTTGCTTGAAGAATCGGTAGAGTTTTATTGTAAAATGTTGTCCAATCTGGATGGGGAATCCAATCCATTGGAAGATACAAGGCTATATACCATATCCTATTTTTCTCTCAAGAGCAATACAGATGTAAAACCTGAAATACTTTTGAAACATTTACAGGGCAACGAAAAATTGTCCGGTGTATCTGCTGATACATTAAAATCATTTGCGGACAAAAAGATTGAAGAAATCAACCAAGTGAAGTATATTTTGAGTAGGATACCGGCATTGTTGGTTTAATACCAGCATTTGATAAACCGCACCCAATATTCCTGGTCTGCAAAACCCTCATCATTTATTAGTTCTGCTAACTCATCTGGAGTATATTTTTCACATAGCCATCCGTCCAACCTTCAAGAATTTCGTTATCGGTTACATTGCGTTCAAAATGCTTTAGTGGATAGAGAAAAGCGAATAATTCTTCTTCTACCAATTCTTTTATCTCTGATAAATCCACATAATAATTCCAAACGGTATTTAGCCAATCCAAATTAATTTCGATTAAATCCCGTTCCTCAGAGAAATTTATTTCTGGAAGAGTTAATATACACTTTCCATCGGGTAATATTTTTGAAAGTTGATATT
>JAVBLO010000088.1:0-12380 GCA_031553415.1 Bacteroidales bacterium
TATGATCTATTTTAAATTCAGTACATATTCATTTGAATTCTTGCTTTTTACTAATCACAAGCATTAAAAAACTGCATCCAAATACCTTTGAATGCAGTCAATTTAATTAAATGATAATCTTAATATTAAAATTTCTCTTTGCTTCTTATGTGCTTAAAACAGTTATATTATTTAACCTAAAGACTTATCAAATGATTCCCTAAAACTTTGTAATTATATTGTGTCACCATCCCCAATCTGAATATCAAACGGATTCAAATCAAACTCATGCGTAATATCCGTATCATCCTGCTTGGATTCCATTCCGTCTTCAGAAAATATACAACCTTTAAGCGTAACAGTCGTTGTGGTCCAGTCATCAGAAGCCATCGGATTTGCAAAAGATATGATTAAGTCAAACTCTCCGATATCCATCAGTGAACCAAAAGTTGAGCGCAACATCTGCTGCGTTGCATAATCCATTGTAATGGAAGCAGAATAAGTGATATTTCCGAAACCACGGGAAACGGGTTTGCCGCCCATTCCGTAGTTATTTTCAATTTTACGTTTTTTGCTCCATTTGATTCCCGAAACACCTTCCAGTGTGGTACTGCCTTCATCGATTCCGAGTGCGGTTGAAGAAAGCGTTATCATACTCCAGGAATAAGCTACATTGTTTATAATAGGCATAGTTCTGTTATTTTTCGGTTAGGGAAAGTCCTTCTTCAACATAAATCCGAGTGGCAACACCAACAGGGACAATCACATAAGAGATTTTAAGCGTATCGTTAACCAACACATTTTGGCTTGCATCGATATTGACCGAGTAACCCGATATTTCCTGTGCCGATTTCATCTGAGCTAGGATATCCCCGATAAGAGTTTTAAAAGCAGTTATCTTGGAAGCAGCCAGAAAACCTGTTGAGGGATTAACCATCAGAGGAGAATTGACGTAAGGCAGCAATGCCTGACGAACGGCACGTCGGGATTTATTAATGGTACGGTTACGAGCGATGGTACGGAAATCCCCTGTTGAACAAGTCTGGTCTTTGGAAATGTAAATCCCGTTTTCTTTTCCCGCATACTTGATGGGAAAAATATATCCCTTGTCGTCCAGCTCATCCAACAGCACGGGTGATAGGGATTCATATTGGTTAAGGCTTACAAATTCATCTTCACCCGTCAGGTTAATGTCTCCGAAACCGAGTTCGATTTCCTGGAAATCGTCGGCAAAAAGATTAAATTGTTTTACCCAGGCAATTGATTCCTGTACATTGGCTTTCGCCACAGCACCCATCACGGATCCTAAAAATCCGACAGGAGTATTATTGATGTTCCGTTTTTGCATCATTGACACCTGTTCGTTTTTTGCTTGCCCGAAAATCACACTGATACGGGAAGATTCGCAGATACACGTTGGAATTTTTGAAAGGTTGATTTGTTTGCCGTCCGTTGTGTTTGCTCCTGTATTGGATGGATTGGCAGAAAGAATGATTGAAAGCGGCTGATTTTGGGAAGCCAGTCCGACAGCTTTGTCGTTAAGCGACTTTACAATATTCAGATTATACTTCTCCGCCGCACCGTTTAGTTTCCAAAGCGGTTGTTCTGTCCAGATACCTAATTGATTGATACTTCCACCTGATGCTCGTTGAATGATTTCAACCGCATCCCAATCGGAACTGCAATCGGCGAACATGACATACAGTTTCCCATTTCCGTCGATATTCCCAGACATACGGAAAAACTCCCTTATATGATATGCGGGAATACCGTGCAGAAAGTTCTCGTTGTTTTCTTCGTCTTCATCGGTTACGGTAACACGGTCGATAATTCCGAAATCCTTTGCAGCCGATTTACGGTTTGTGATATAAAGAATATCGTTGAGCTTCAACCTGGTTTCGTTGTTCTTCCCGTAGCCCGAAGTAAACAAGTCTGGCTGCATCGAAACATCGAACAGCATACCCGTGACTTTTTCATTTCCCGCGTATGAATTGGACGGTATATTACCGTCGACATCCTTGATAAATACATTTCCTAACATAATTGCCGTGCTGAATTAAGATTTGTAATAGGGATTTTTGTAAAGAATGGCTTTGCCACGTACAACTGAAGGAGTGTCGTTGGTGAAGCATCCGCCATGTGAGTCGATGTAGAGTGATTCGTATTCAGGATAACTTTTTAGAATTTCATCTGTAAAAGAAGATCTTTCGGTTGGCACTGGAGATTTAATATCTTCTTTCGGAGCGACTTTGCTTTCAAGTACAACTTGTGTTTCAACAGCTTTTTGAGTATCGTTTGTACCAGAGGATTGGACTTCTTCCTGTAAGGTAATTTCTCCTTCCGTATTATTTGATTTTTGCTTTGCCATAATTTTGTTGATTGATTGTTAAAAGGGGAAGTGGAGTATGTGGCCTCCACTTCCCCTTTGGTAGTCGGAATTATTCGAAGATGATTAAGGCGCTTTCTTGTAAGCGGTATGGACTACGATTTCAGCTGGGCGGACAATGTTTACATCCATTTTCATCCGCATCTGGAAGAAGTACAATTCGGAGTTGGATTGCAAACGGTCGATTTTCAACACTTCCGAATCATTCGCAAAGTCAACGCCCATCCAAAGGTTGGAATCCATCGAATTGGTAAATTCACCCAGTACAATGGTGTGTTCAGGAATACCAACGATAGGTATGATTTTTTTTCCTTTGAAGCGATAGCGGTTCACTTCGGTGTTCTCCGAATATTTCACTTGTTTGTCGGAAATGTATTGATCGTATGCATCCCAGGCATCCCATCCGATAATAAAGCTGAGTCCCGCTTTTTTACGGATCTGTTTCGGACATTTTTTCCACATGGCATAAAGCGCCCTTTCCACAGCAGCTCCGTCATTCATCTCTGTCGTTCCGGAGATGATGACTTGACCTCCTGCGATTGTTTCCGCATCTACGGCATGCACGTTGTCAATAACCCGTTTGATAAATCCATCAAAATATTTTTCTTTTCCTCGTCCGATTTTGGTACAATCGGTCGGAGTCGTTATTCCGGAAGCTGTTTCTCCGCCACGACAGGATGTCCAGATGGCATTCCCGATATATTCGTTTTTCTTGTCCATCAACAGGCGAAGCATTACTGCCTGGACTTTCGGGTCAAGATCACGGAAAACGAGGTTGCCGTCGGGTTGTGCAAACCGCCAGTATTTCTCATAGTCACGGGGATTGAATTCGATGTATATCATAAAATCTTGGGGAATCAGGTGTCTTTCGGTTAATTGGTATTCATTTTCTCCGTTAGCTCCTTTGGATCCATGATTGCTGGTAGGTGTCGGAACATTGTCCTGGATAATATCGCCCAGTTTGATGAGTGGAAAAGTGTATTTGTGTTGGATACCTGATTTGATGTGGATCAAGCCTTCACGGAAAGTATCGTTACCTTGCGCCGTATAGGTCAGCAAGTCTTCAAGTACCTCACCGTTGTATCCGTTCTGTAGGAAATTTACTGTATCAGCCATTATTATTGGGGATTAAAGGGATTAGTGGATTGTTTTGAACTTGAAGTTTTCTCCGACAACCTCATTGACTTTTTCGGTCATCTTTTCATCGGCGGTTTTGGCTGCATTAGCGGCAGCTTGCACATTGGCAGGATCGGAAGCAATTTCCTTGGAAATCTTTTCAGGAGCAGGAATCGAATTCAGGGTGTTTTCAGCTAAAGAGTAATTTGCTTCGGCCATTTCAACCCATTGGGCTTTGTTGACTTTGTCGATTTTTCCTGCTGTGACAGCAGCTTCCACCAAAGCATCGATTTTTGCCTTCTTTACTTCCGCTTCCTTTGTTTGGTATGCTCCTAATGTTGCAGTCAGGTCATCATTACTTTTCTGCAAATTCTGGATAGTTGCATCTTTTCCAGCAATAACGGTCTGGGCATCGGAAAGGGCTTTGTCGGTTTCCTTCAGTTTGGCTTCAACAGAGATCAGTTCCGAGACTCTTGCCATTACATCCTTTACCTCGAAATTATCCTTGAATCCGAGTGTGGCGGCAACAGCAGCATATTCAGGGGTGTTGTTTTTTACTTCATTCATTTGTCCTCTATTTTGGGTTTGTTTAAGATTAGGAGAAGCGGATGGGAAGTGTTTATTTTCTGTTTCGATTGCGGTAGCTTCGGCACTGATTCGGATCATAAGCGCCTGTATATCGGAAGATTTTTCTAAAGAGGAAAGCTCGTTTTTTACCTTGTCACAGAGCAGTTTGGAAGTCTGAAGAACATTTGCCTGAGGGATGATTCCCGCTTTGACAGCAGATTTGGAATCAAAGTATGTCCCGTCTTTTCCAGCTTTACCTTCCATAATGGCGACGATTTCTTCTTTTTTAAGTCCAAAGCGTTTGCGGTAAACAGTGGTAATCTGGTTCTTGAAAGCCAAAACCATATCGGAATCAGAACCGTCGGCCTCTGGAAGGAAAGGATTATGAATCATCAGGATAGAATAATCCCGCATCAGGAATTTTTCTCCGGCTGCCCAAACAATGGAAGCCATGGATGCTGCCATTCCTTCGATGATACATTCGGTCGGTACCGTGGAGTTTTGGATGGCGGAATAAATCGTCATCCCATGCATGACCGAACCCGAACCACCTTCGGAATTAATCAATACGCGGATAAGGGAAGGTCGGATGCAATTTTCGAGGAAATCGAACTCCGATACAAAACGGTTGGCAGATTCTTCCGTGATTTTTTCAAATAAGCGGATGGTTGCAACTTCGCCCTGTTTGTATTCCCCTACAATGTTCTTGAAATTGTCTGTATTCATTTAAGTTGACTTTTTCAAGAATAGGAGGAGGGGAAGAAGAATGTTTTTAAGTTTCTTCCGAACTGTCACCTCCAACGGAAGGAACTATGCTGATAGCATCTCTGTCTGTCGGTTTTGAATGGTTGTTGTGATTTTCTGTATCATGTTTGGGCGCATCAGAGTGATTGGTAAAGGGAGGCATGACTACATATCGTTCCACCCAGTTGCGGTATTTCCATGAAGAGGTTTCCCGGAACCAGACTTCATAGTCAATCCAGTAAGCTTGTAGCATATTGGTTGTCTGCGGCATATCAAAATAAGTCAGGTTGCAACGCTCATTTAGTGCCGGTTCATACGATTTAGCATCCTGAATAGCGGTGTTTAGTTGTTGGAAAATAATAAACGGATCGCATTCCTTATCCGGATCCTGGTTATTGAGCGTGTTGAGGATAAAACGAATACGCATGGTTGCCCGGCCCTGTCCGATACGTTGTTGTTGGACCAGGTAACGGACATTGATAAAGTGAATGAATATAGCCGGGAAAGCAATTTCGGTTTCTGTATTTTCTTCCCGGATGATACGTGCAAATTGTCCGTTATCAATCATAATGGTTCGGAAAAATGGTTCCGATGAATTTGTTTTGATTGTCAGGATTGTCCGTTTTACGGCATTGTACATTTCCACAAAAGGATTTTCTGAAACCGCTTCAGGGATAGGTTCCGTATTGTTTTCCGTAACTAGATTTTTGATTTCGGAAACATTATCTTCGTTTTTGACAAGCTGCTTTTTATCTCGTATCATGCGGGAATCCTTTGAAAATAATAGGATAAAACTTAGTTATGTCATAATCCAACCGTTTGTTGAATCCGATAAATTGTCGTTGCACGGGTTTCCGGGATGAATATTGGTTGACTGTAAAATTGGTAAGCCGGGGATTGGAATTGTGAATGGCGGCATACCGGCCATATCTTCCGCTTCGTCCGCGCTTCCCTTTTTGTGGAACACTTACTTCTGTTGTCCAGATATCGTATTTCGCCCCTTTTTTGAAAATCTTGGTACGGTTTTCTCTCCATCCGTTTTTGTTGGTGGAAGCAGATTCTCCTCTAATAGAATTTTTAAGGGTTCCGGTATCATTCAACACAGGATGGGTAAATTTCTTTCCCCATTTGGATTCCCGGGGCTGCCATTTGTTACCCGTTCCATAGAATCCGCCTGTGAGGAATGATGTTATGAAAAAGCGTTTGGAGTAATGTCCCGCGATTGTCGCAAAATCAAATACATTCTTTTCAAACCGGCTGACAATCGAACGTTCGTATTTCGATTTTACCCAATGGTTACAAAATTCGTCGAGTGTTATCTTTATCATCTGTTTTCCCTCATGTGTCCGTATCGTTTGTAGTATTCCTCATCACTCATGACGTGGTGATCGTTGGAATTCCCGCCGATACTTCCCGGACCTGTCGGCATGACATTGAGTTGTTTTCCGACGTGAATGCCGAATTCCTTTTCGATTTCATCAGCAGCCACTTCGTATTTGTCTGTAATAAGTCCGAAGAGTTTGATGCGGTCCTCGTTATTCATCTCGATCCGGTTGGAGTATTTGAATTCCAACCCTTCGTCGATATATCCCATGGCAATCAGGCGCGGAATGATTTCTTCATTCATGATATTTTCGATATACCGGCGATATACTTCAATCCGTTCGCGGAAAATATCCTGGTGCGCTTTGGTGGAACCGACATACGATTGTGTTCCTCCTGCCATGGATTCGGAACCTAAAATCATATTGGACACTTCACTGTTGACAAATTCGATAAGGCTTATATAAATCCTTTCGGAATTCGACATCGTGAAAGTCTTGATGTCAATTTCATCATCCAGACCAGTAACGATTACTTTGTTCTGTGCCGCATTAGCAATATCTCCGGCTAATCGTTTCCTGTCGGTATTACTTTCGGAAACAGTTTTTCCATGGATGATTGGTTGGCCATACGTGTGTGAGAAATTTACGTAGTTGGCAACTGTAAATTTTTTGGCAAGGATAAGTGGGGTTGTGGCAGAGAAAAGTCCGATATCTCCCGAATTTATCAGGATGTAATTGCGGTTGTAGGTACTTGAACTCAGGTCCCAGTGCGGCAACCACAATCCTTGCCGTTTTACAACTACCTGTTGGTCGGGAAGTACATTCCGGCGTTCAATGATATTTACTTCAGCCAGCTTTCCCGTCCGGGGATTGATATGTGGCATAATTTCAAGTAAAGAATAGCCATAGAGCTTTGCTTCAATGATTGCTCGGATTATTTTGTCAAATTGTGAACCTTGTACCCTTTGTGTTTGTTTGATGTCTTTCACATACTTTCCCCGGGAGTTCAACCGGGCAAGCATATAGCGGTCTCCCAAAATCTGACTTTCCAGTGTCTCTATCACGGCACGGATGTGTGCATCCTGTTGCAGACAGGCTTCATAAAGGTCTATCAACCGGGAACGGTCATCAAGGATGGTTCCTGTTGTTACGTTACTTCGAATGGATTTATAGCGATTGTTCCGTTCGATTTCATGAACATATTCCTGGATCGTTTTTTTGCTTGTGCGAAAAATACTTTCCAATAATTCATGATTAAACGAACCTTCTCTGTTAACCGTCTGCATTTTTTTGATTTTTCTAAGAATAGGAAAAATCGAAAAATTTGGTTGTTTTGTAGAAAGCTTAAATATATATGTTTTATTTTTAATTATTTCAATATTATTTATTGATAATAAATATTCAATATATATAGATTTTAATTCTTAAAATTACAATTATATTATTTTATAAAACGCTATATATCAATAATAAAAATAAAAATAATCAATCAAATTATTACTATAATCTTAATTTTATTACGTTAAAATAATATATATTTGCGACCGAATTACAATATATATTTTTTGTTTATGAAAAATAAAATCGTGTCGCAATTTTCTGTTGTTAAGTACAGGGAATTTCCCCATGTCTTGTTCGGGGAATCAAGTGATGGCACAATATACTTTGATGCCACTGCATGTATTGAAAAAGAAAAAACCGAAAAAACCTGTTCAATTCATGCTTTCAGTGAAAAATTCGGTTGGTGGATAACAATTTTTTCTGAAGCCTATTCAGTTCCCCGTGAAAAAATGGTCGTCCAAAACGGAGATGAAGGAAATTGGCTCATGGAAGAATCCCTGATACTTTTATTCCTCTCTTACCTTGATGCTGCATTCGCGGTTTATATGCTTGAAAGGATTACCGAAATGTTGCTAACCGGTATTGTTCTCTCAGACAATACTCTGCTTTCTATGGCTAAAGACCGGCTTACCAAAGATGATTTATCTTAAAATTCTATATGATGAGAAAGAGCAAATTCAAGGATCCCAAAACGGTACTTGTGTTTAACGGCGCACGGGTACTCATTGCTATTGTTCGTTCACTTCACAGTGCATCGCTTCTTTCGGGAGGTAACCTACAGGCTATTTCATTTTGTTGTACGGGAAAATATGTATCGACAGGAGGATTTTATTTCCGTCATGTACATCCGGATATCGAAGTTGAAATCGGTGACCTGGATACATTGAACCTGGAAGAATATGATAAGATGTGCGGCCATAATCGCCGCTACCACACAGTGCGTGAAATGGCAAGGAGAAGAATATTACAGGAAAACAAACGTAAAACAACAAATAGTGATGAAAGAGAAACGAGTGAAGCCGAAGTATGACAAGATTCCGTTCCGGAATTTTCTTGTTTATGTCATTTCCGATGAAACGGGAGGGGTTGATTATGTGAACTTGCATGATTTGTGCAAGATACTCAAACGAAAGGAAATGATTGAAAATGGAACTGCAACCGATTTATGCAGTTCAGCCACACGCTTTCCTATGTATGGGAATGGTAAATTATATTGGTTTATCAGCGTATATGATATTCATATCCTGCTTAATTCGATAAGGAAGGAAAACAAAACAATAGCAAAACTTTGTGACGAGTTGGAAGAATGGACTGCGGCCTTGCCTGTTGGTAAAAGTGTAGTGATGTTACCCGATAAAACTTCGTCGAAAGAAAAACAGTCACCGGAAAACCCGGTAACCTTGTACTTCCGTGATAAACCGGTATTTTTCAAAGCAGAAAACGGGAAGTATTATTTTAATGCAACACGAATGGCTGGTGTTTACGGGAAGAACCCGAGAGAATGGTTGTTACTTTCGGGAACTACCCGTTTCCGGGAAGCTTTGGTGAAAGAAGGAATATCGGAAAGTCTGGAGAGCCAGATTATAACCAAACGGGGGAGCCAGGGCGAAACCTGGTTAGAAGTGAATGTAGCGGTGGAACTGGCCCGATGGCTCTCTCCGGAATTCTCTGTTTGGTGTAACGAGCAAATCGTTGAACTTGGCATAGAGGGAGTTGTTGTCCTGAATAAAGACAAGAAAAAACAATCTTATCCTACCAATGAACCTCCTAAAGAATTTCCCGTTCCGACCAATTTCAAGGAAGCCTTACTTTTGGCCGCAGCGCAGCAGGAGGAAATTGATCGTCAGCGGGAAGTGATTGAAGAGAACCGGCATAAAGTGGCTTTCTATGATGAATTCATTGAAAACAGGGATTGGTTTAAGAGTACAACTTTGGCGGATGAGTTGAAAATCACTCCTGTCAAATTGAATAAGTTTCTAGTTGAAAACCGGATTTGTTCCTGGGACAGGTCAAGGAAGCAATATGTGACCAATGGTTCCCATGCCACCTTGCAGATAGAAGTTCCGTATTTATGGACCAACAAAAAGGGTAAAACATACGCCTTCGGAAAAGTAAAACGCTGGAGCAAGGCAGGCCGGGAATACATCATTGAATTGTGGCACCAACACAATCCACAAATTATTAATCCTTAAAATCTATAAATATGAACGATATAGAAATATTCAAAAAGATCATGTCCAATACGGGGCGGTATCAAACCGAGTGTCAATGTCAGAAATGCAAAGATCAATGCCGAACACCTTGTCTCGGTACTCCCGATGATATCTTGCGATTGATTGAAAAAGGATATGCGGATAGACTTTCAATTTCTTATTGGGCAGTCGGAATGGTCATAGGTAAACTTCCCGCACCGATACCTATGGTGCAGGCTAAGCAGACAGAAAACGGTTGTGCCTTCTTCCAAAACGGACTTTGTGAATTACATGAGTTGGGACTAAAACCGACTGAAGGAAAATTATCACATCATGTTTTGAAGCTGGAGAATTATATTTTTGAGTTTTCCCTCGTCTGGAATGTCGCCCGGGAATGGATTCGTCCATCCAATCTGGAAAAGGTTCTGAAAATATTTGTGGTAATGTCAATAGGAAATTAACCCGTTTCATATGCTTCCCCTCTATTATTTTAAGTGTAATCAATATCAAATAATAATCACTTAAAAGCAAAAATCATGGAGTTAAAGCGTAGAATGACATTTGAAGAAATGTCGGAGCACATGAAAGAATATTCGTTCAAGGTACCCAACCGTATCAGTGTAGGTAAATATGCCAGGGAATTGGGATTCGGGGTATATAAGCCTGTCATTGCAGGAAAAGTACATTTCTATTATGTGAACGAGAATCTTCCCATGTGACTGGGCAAATTAAATGAAAGAGATTTATTTATTAGTTCGGAAGATATTCTTTCGACAAATCAAATTGAAATTATGAGTGAGAAAAGAGAGAAGTTGGCTCCGTTTGCAAAGTATCCGTATAGCCTTTCATATTTGTTTACTCCCGGAGAATCGCGTTTTATCCTTCATATGATTGAAGCCGATTTTCTGAAGAAACAAGGATACGATACTGACTGGACAAGGGCGGAGTACATGAAGCGGATGGGGCTCAATCTTTATACTTTCGAGCATTGTGTCAGAAAACTGGAAGGAATGAATCTTCTTACCAGGCGGCACAATGCTCTTGGCAACCGGGTTTATTATTTGTTCAACATGGATTTGTATGATAGGCTGGTAGAGATTCTATCTGCCACTTGCAATGTCGATAAGTTGATTGAATTCTGTGATACAAAGTTCAAACATGAAAACCGCTCAATTGAAAGTATTACTGAGGAAGAGATTGTTGAATTGAAATCCGGAAATGGGTTGAAGAAAACTCATCCGTCAATGGAATAGATTTATAAAAAAAATTTCTTTCAAAAAAAGGCCGTTTCTCGACTTGACATTTTCAGCGGGAAACGGCCTTTTTTTGATATTTGAATAAGAATAAAAGGCTGGAAGGGAAAGTCCTAATGGTTCGAAATATTTCTACCAACCCCTATTCGAAATAAATCATCTATAGTATAACATGTATAACAATAGAACTATTCTTTTTCTTTATTATACAAAGAAAAAGAATCAAAAAGAAACTTATTTATTAGAACGCCTACGGCGTTTTTTTGATTTAGGCTCAATTAAATGTACTATAGTGTGAATACCAATACGACATTAAATCAAGTGTTCCTGAAATAATATTTTGCCAATCTTTTGGGGATAATTGTATATTTGTTTGCATTGATTTTAAGTGCACAATATTACATCTTAAGTCATATAACCAACTGCAAGCATTATTTTCACTTGTTGTTCTTGAAATCAATTGTATTGTTTTCAAAAAAGATTGTTTATGCAACAAAGGAGTTTGAGAAAATAATTTTGTAAGAGTGCTTCTTTCGTTAGGTTTCCAATTGAGCGTTTTATCTATTTTGACTAAAAAATCGCTTCTATTTATAGTTAATCCTAAAAGATTATGAGCTTCGTCAATATATATTATCTGATATAACATTTCAATGCATCGGTATAAATCCAAGAATGCAAATTTGAATGTTGATGAAAGTAGCGCTTGTAAAATACTTTCATAATTAAGCACAAGTGAGTTGATTACTACTAAATCATGAATTTTATCTAAATTCACTTGACCGAAAGGAAGTAATAAAAATTCTTTATTTGCAGAAAGATATGCACATATTATTTGATGCAAATTGTCTTTGGAGGTAAAAGTTGAATTAATTTCGGCTACATAAATATTGGGGAAAATTTTTATCAAATCATTAAAATCATGGCCTTTGTATAAAGGAGTCGATTTTGATTGAGATAAAATATTTTGTTCTAGAAAAATGTTTGTTATGTCAGATTTAATGGGCAATCCTAACTCTGAAACTAACACTGTAAATAATCCCGAATTTAGAGAATAATGAGTTAATTCAGGAGGCAAATTAGTGGGGTCATCATAACCTATAGCAAAAAAATAAACATCGGAGTAATGTTCTATCAATCCAAAATATACATTATGCGAAATTTGAAATTTATTTTTTAGCATAGAATATGTTAACCATTTTTGCTCAAAATTCCCTCCATCAACCCATCTAGAATCATTGAAGTTTGGAATTGTATTATTTGGTAAATCAAATTGAAGCTTTATGATATCAAACAAATCATCACAAGCCTTTATCATATTCCGACTCATAATAATTTAAAATGATTATCCGTTATTTCGCCCTTAATAATTATCTTTACTGAAAATTAAATCACAAAGGCATGAATTTATTAAATTTCGTATCACAATATCCTGACGAAGCGAGTTGTAAAGCCAAGTTTAAGGAATTTAGAGATAAAC
>JAVBLO010000071.1:0-19461 GCA_031553415.1 Bacteroidales bacterium
CTCAATGAGTTCTGTTACAAATTTAATAGAAGATATTTCGGACAAGCTCTATTTGGAAGGCTGGTATTAGCAGCCATGACTAGCACAGCCGATTTCAAATCTAAAATTTACAATAGGACACTTTGCGGATAATCATATAAATTAAAAACACACAGGAATATCACAGAATAAAAGTAAAAAAATCTGTGAAATCTGTGAAATCTGTGCGAAAACATGAAATATTACAGTACAAATAAAAAAGCGCTGCTTGCAAGCTTGCAGGAAGCTGTAACTAAAGGTTTGGCTATTGACAAAGGCCTGTATATGCCGGAACAAATCAAGCAATTGCCGGAATCTTTCTTCCAACAGATGAAAGACATGTCGTTTCAGGAGATTGCTTATGTTGTTGCCGATGCGTTTTTCGGTGAAGATATTGAAGCGGAAACTCTGAAAACAATCGTGTATGAAACGCTAAATTTCGACACTCCTATTGTACATGTAAAAGACAATATATACAGCCTTGAATTATTCCACGGGCCAACACTTGCATTCAAAGATGTTGGAGCCAGATTCATGGCCAGGACACTCGGATATTTTATCAAAAAGCAAGGATTAACAGATATAAATGTATTAGTCGCCACTTCCGGAGATACAGGAAGCGCTGTCGCCAACGGATTCCTGGGTGTTCCGGGCATCAAAGTTTTCGTACTTTACCCGAAAGGGAAAGTAAGCCCGATACAAGAATGCCAGTTCACGACTTTGGGACAAAACATCACTGCATTAGAAATTGATGGTACATTTGACGATTGCCAGGCATTGGTTAAATCGGCCTTTATGGACGAAGAACTGAATAAAAAAATGCAGTTAACTTCGGCCAATTCCATCAATGTCGCCCGCTTTTTACCTCAGGCATTCTATTATTTTTATGCTTATGCACAATTAGCCAAACAAGGGAAAGCGGATAATGTAGTATTTTGCGTTCCCAGCGGAAATTTCGGGAATATCACTGCCGGTTTATTCGGCAAACGCATGGGATTGCCTGTAAAACGCTTTATTGCAGCCAACAATAAAAACGACATTTTCCTGAAATACCTGCAAACTAAAGAATACAATCCTCGTCCATCAGTCGCCACATTAGCCAATGCAATGGATGTGGGAGACCCAAGCAATTTCGCCCGTATATTAGACTTATATGGTTACAACCATGAAGCTATCGCTAAAGACATTTCAGGATACAGATACTTAGATGAGGATATTTGTACAACATTAAAAAACTGTTATAAAGAAACCGGATATTTACTAGATCCACATGGTGCGTGTGGTTATCAAGCCTTATTGGACGAACTCAAACCAAACGAAACCGGTGTGTTTTTAGAAACTGCACATCCTGCCAAATTTTTGGAAACAGTAGAAAACATCATCAGTGAAAAAGTGGAAATTCCATCAAAATTACAAGCCTTCATGAAAGGTAAAAAACAAAGTATCGAATTAAGCAAAAACTTTCAAGACTTTAAAAAGTTCTTATTATAACTTTTTAGGTACCAAACTCCAACACCTATTATGGATTTATCTATAGATAACATTGTATTAATCGGAAGCATCCTCCTCTTTATCAGCATTTTTGCCGGAAAAACAGGATATAGGTTTGGTGTGCCGACATTGGTACTCTTCCTAATGGTTGGGATGCTCTTCGGAAGCGACGGATTAGGAATCCGTTTCAGCAATGCAAATATCGCCCAATTCATTGGGATGCTGGCATTAAACATTATCCTTTTTTCCGGAGGCATGGACACCAAAATCTCTGAAATCAAACCTGTTATCTGGAGGGGAGGAGTATTGGCGACTGTTGGTGTACTATTAACCGCTGTTCTAACCGGATTTTTCATTTACTGGCTCACCAATAATTTTTTCAGTTATGTCACATTCACTTTGTTTGAAGCATTACTATTGGCCTCAGTAATGTCTTCAACCGATTCTGCATCTGTTTTTGGTATTCTCAGATCGAAAGGAGTCGGCTTAAAAGAACGCCTGCAACCTTTACTTGAATTTGAAAGCGGTAGTAATGATCCGATGGCATATTTACTTACCATCACATTCATACAATTGATAAACGGAAGTTCCGGTGGTGGTATACATATCCTGGGCTTTCTTTTCTTTCAATTGATTGCCGGAAGTTTAATGGGATATGCTTTAGGAAAATTAGCTGTTTGGACAATCAATAAAATCAATCTGGGAAATCAGTACCTCTACCCAGTATTGTTAATCGCTTTTACCTTCTTTATTTTCGCCTTAACAAACGACTTGCAGGGCAATGGATATTTAGCCGTATATATTGCAGGTTTAGTAATCGGAAATTCAAAATTTGCACATAAACACTCAAGCAAACTCTTTTTTAATGGCTTAACCTGGCTGTTTCAAATCATTATGTTCATTACCTTAGGGCTTTTAGTCAATCCTAAGGAGTTACTACCAATAGCTGGAATAGGTTTGGCTGTCAGCTTTTTCCTGATATTTGTATCCCGCCCCGTTTCCGTATTCCTATGCTTACTCCCGTTTAACCAAATGACGAATAAAGCAAAAGTCTATGTTTCATGGGTAGGTTTAAGGGGAGCAGTTCCAATCATTTTTGCTACAATCGCCCTTACCGAAAATATAGAAAAAGCGCCGACGATATTCAATATCGTATTTTTCGTAACCTTAGTTTCCCTGTTAGTACAAGGAACAACACTGCCTGTTGTTGCCAAATGGCTTCATCTGTCAGGAGAACCTGAAGAAAAAACGCAATTATCTGAATTTGACATTGAATTTTCGGATGATATTAACTCCGTGATGAAAGAAGTTGTAATAGAACCTCAATTCCTCAGCAACGGAAACCGGATTATGGATATATCTTTACCAAAAAAAACATTGGTTGTAATGGTAAAAAGAAAAGAACAATACATAGTGCCAACAGGTTCTACAGAACTGCAAGTCGGAGACATCCTGCTTTTAATATCTGACGACGATGCCATGCTGAAAGACATTTAATTCCGTTTATATTTTTTAACATGGAGATACTTCTTATTTCAAACACATTTTTTCAAAAATAATGATTACATTTGCACGCAATAAAATTCTAACGCATTTTTTATGTCATTTATTGCAGACAAAGTTATCATGGATGGACTAACATTTGACGATGTATTATTAGTCCCCGCTTTTTCAGAAGTACTACCCCGTAACGTCGATCTTTCGACAAACTTTTCAAGAAACATCAAGCTCAACATTCCGATGGTCTCGGCTGCAATGGATACAGTTACAGAGGCGAAACTTGCCATCGCTATCGCCCGTGAAGGCGGAATCGGCGTCATTCATAAGAACATGACAATTGAAGAGCAAGCGAAACAAGTCCGCTCCGTAAAACGGGCCGAAAACGGAATGATTTCCAATCCGGTAAGCATCAAAAGAGGGAAAACTGTCAGCGATGCGCTAGCTTTAATGGCAGAATACAAAATTGGTGGTATTCCTGTCGTTGACAATGAACACCATTTGGTTGGCATTGTTACCAATCGTGATTTAAGATTCCAAAAAAATCTGGATTTATTAGTTGATGAAGTGATGACAAAAAAAAACCTGATTACGACTAAACAATCAACTGACCTGGAAGCCGCGGCAGAAATTCTGCAACAATATAAAATTGAAAAGCTGCCGGTTGTTGATTCCAGTAACAAACTGATTGGATTGATTACCTATAAAGACATCACAAAAGCAAAAGACAAACCTTCTGCCTGCAAAGACGCTCAAGGTCGCTTGCGTGTTGCAGCCGGAGTTGGTGTAACAGGAGACACTTTCGATAGAATTGAAGCTTTGATTGAAGCTGGAGCTGATGCTATCGTGATTGATACCGCACATGGACATTCCAAAGGCGTTATTGCGGTATTAAAAGATGCAAAAAAACGCTTCCCCGAAGTAGATATAGTAGTAGGGAACATTGCTACAGGAGATGCCGCACGGATGCTAGTAGAAGCTGGAGCAGATGCAGTAAAAGTCGGTATCGGACCCGGTTCCATTTGCACCACCCGTGTAATTGCAGGAGTAGGAGTTCCTCAACTGTCAGCCATTTACGAAGTGGCAAAAGCATTAAAAGGAAAAGATATTCCAATCATTGCCGATGGCGGATTGCGTTATTCAGGTGATATTGTTAAAGCCATCGCCGCCGGAGGTTCATCCGTTATGATGGGTTCCTTGCTGGCCGGAGTCGAAGAATCTCCAGGGGAAACTATCATTTATAATGGTCGTAAATTCAAATCCTATCGTGGAATGGGTTCATTGGAAGCCATGCAAAAAGGCTCCAAAGACCGTTATTTCCAGGATGTGGAAGACGACATCAAAAAATTAGTCCCGGAAGGAATTGCGGCCCGCGTGCCATTCAAAGGTTCCTTATTTGAAGTAATCTACCAAATGGTCGGAGGTTTGCGTGCCGGAATGGGTTACTGCGGAGCAAAAGATATCAAAGCCCTGCACCAGGCCAAATTCACCAGGATTACCAATGCTGGAATGGCCGAAAGCCATCCGCATGATGTGGCAATTACGCAGGAAGCTCCGAATTACAGCAGTTACAGACAATAAAGTTAAGAATTAGGAATGATAGCCTAACTATAAGCTTGGAATTTAGCATTTTAGCTCTTAATTCTTAATTTTTAACTTGCCCATGCAATTTTTTGCAAGTTTTTCCGTTTATGTAAAAGTGATAATTTTTAGAATACAGTATAACATGAAAAAACAGGTTTTTATCTTTGGATTCTCTTGTATCTCTATGATGATGATTGCCCAGGCAAATGATCCGGTAATCATGAAAATCAATGGAAAGGACATCAAAAAGTCCGAATTCGAATATATTTATAAAAAGAACAACAATGAGCAGGTTCTCGACCAGAAAACTTTACAGGAATATGTGGAGTTGTTCAAAAATTTCAAACTGAAAGTAGCTGAAGCTGAAACTCAAGGGATAGACACTACACAGTCATTCCGCAAAGAGTTAAACGAATACCGGACACAATTGGCAAAACCATATCTTACAGATTTACCCATCAACGAAAATCTGGTAAAGCAAGAATATGAGCGTTCCAAGGAATTCATCGAAGTCAGCCACCTGATGCTGAATATCCCGGAAAAACCTTCTAACGAAGAAATGACGGGACGGCCGGGACCTATCCTCCCTTCCGACACGTTAGCTGTGTTCAAAAAAGCAGAAGCTATTTATAAACGGATTCTTAAAGGAGAAAAATTCGATAAACTTGTACAGGAACTTTCTGAAGACGAAAGATCGAAAACAGCCAAACAACCAGGCTTGTTAGGTTGGGCATCCGCATTGCAACTCCCTGAAACACTGGAAAATGCAATATATAACACTTCTGTAGGAAAAGTGAGCAAACCGGCTCAAAGCGCTTTTGGATACCATTTGCTTAAAGTTGATGCCAAAAGACAGGATCCTGGACAAATCCATGCTGCACACATTCTGATCATGTGCCAACAAGGAGCTGATACAATAACAGTTACAGATGCTATTCACAAAGTTGATTCCATTTATAACGCAGCTATCAATGGCGGTGATTTTGCTGAATTAGCCAAACAATATTCAGATGATAAAGGTTCAGGAAGCCAGGGTGGAGACTTATCCTGGTTTGGTTATGGCGCTATGGTTCCTGAGTTCCAGGATGCTGCTTTTGCATTACAGAATCCGGGAGATATTTCCAAACCCGTACGTTCACAATTCGGTTTCCATATTATCAAATTAATTGATAAAAAACCGTCTCCTTCTTACGAAGAAAAGAAAAAAGAATTGATTTCCAGATTGGAAAGAAGCGACAGGGCTACCGAATTAAGAGAACCCGCCGTTGGAAAGATGAAAAAAGACAACGGATTTTCTGCTGACGAAAAGGTATATAAGGCATTGATGGAAAAAGCAAACACCGTTTATCCGATGGATAGCACATTTATTGCTACTTTTGAAAATGACGAATCAACTCTTTTCTTAACAGGAAACACACCTTATAAAGTAAAAGATCTTATCACTTTTATGAAAGGTAATCCTAATTCATTCTTCCGCTTATCTACAGCTTTTCTGAAAGATAAGATGAATTCATTCGAATATAAATCATTGATGACAGAAGAAGATAAAAACCTGGAAAATAAATATCCTGATTTCAAAAACCTGATGAATGAATACAGGGATGGTATTTTATTATTTGAAGTCAGCAACAATGAAGTTTGGGAAAAAGCATCGAAAGATACTACCGGACTTGAAAATTACTTCTCTGACAACAAAGCGGACTACATTTGGGAAAAACCTCACTTCAAAGGATATGTCGTTCATTGCAAAGACCAAAAATCCATGAAGAAAATGCAAAAACAGGTTTCCAAGATGAATGCTGATGATGCTGCTAATTTCTTATTAAAAAACTATGTCAGTTCAGATGCTGTCAATGTGAAATTAGACAAAGTATTGTGTGTACAAGGCGAAAACCAATACATTGACCAATGCATTTTCAAAACAGGAGAGGCTAAACCGCTTACCAATTATCCTGAAGCATTTGTTGTTGGGAAAACATTGAATGCTCCTGAAGCATATACAGATGTCAGAGGTCTTGTAATCACTGATTATCAAAACTATCTCGAAAAAGAATGGATATCAACGCTTAATAAAAAATACCCTGTTATTATTTATCAAGACGTGGTAAATTCCGTTAAATGACAAACTTTAACCTTTCATGAAAGGAAAAATTGCTTTTGTCATACTATCTTTGCTCGCCATTTCCGCCTGTAATCAACAAACGGAAAAGGCGGGCAAAGGTGTTATTGTAAGTATCGGAAGTGAAACTTTAACGAGGGAAGCGTTAGAAGCATCAATTCCCTTGGGGCTTTCCAAACAGGATAGCCTGATTGCCGCCGAAAATTTTATCCAATTATGGATACAGGATGAGTTGATGTATGAAATTGCGAATAAAAATGTGGCTGATAAAGACGAAATAGAGCGCCTTGTTGAAAATTACCGCCAGGCATTGATTATATACCGGTATCAGGAACAATTGGTGCAGGAAAAATTATCAAAGGCTATTTCTAAGAAAAACATTACGGATTACTACGAAGAACATATAGACAATTTCAAATTAGATTCACCTCTGATAAAAGGAATGTTTTTGAAAATTCCGTCAGATGCGCCCAATATCGATGATGTAAGGAATTGGTACAAGTCGACAAAACAAAAAGATATTGAAAGTCTGGATAAATATATCGTAAAAAATGCCGTAACTTATGATGATTTTCTTAACCATTGGGTAGATTTGCAGTCAATCAAAGACAAACTGCCCACAGGAAAACTGGAAGAAAATATTTTGCAAAGAAATATTGAAGTAAGAGACAGTAGTTTTTATTATTTTCTAAGTATCCATGATTATTTGCGTCCGGGAGATTTTGAACCTGAAGAACACGCAGAACCATATATCAGGGAGATCTTAATCAATCAGAAAAAAACGGATTTTCTCAGGGGAGTCGAAAACGACCTGTACAACAAGGCGTTGAAAAAAGGAAGAATAAAATTTCACATAGAATGAAAAAGATACATTTTATCATTTGTTGCATAGCACTCGTAAGCTTGTGTTTTTCAGTATCAATCCAGGCACAGGACAATGTCATTGACGAAATTGTCTGGGTGGTTGGCGATGAAGCCATCTTAAAATCAGATGTAGAATACGCCCGGTTGGAACTACAGGTTGAAGGACAACGGTTGAATGGAGATCCTTATTGCGTCATTCCTGAGCAAATGGCTATCCAAAAACTATATTTGCACCAAGCAGCATTAGATAGTATTACAGTCAATGAATCACAGGTTTTACAATATGTAGAACAATGGATAAACAACAACATCAATCAGGTTGGTTCAAGGGAAAGATTTGAAGAATCCCTCAATAAACCCATTTCTCAAATCCGGGAAGAACGTCGTGACATGGTGCGGGAGCAGCAAATTGTCCGTCAAATGCAACAAAAAATTGTGGGAGATGTCAAATTAACTCCCGGTGATGTGCGCCGGTTTTACTCCAAACTTCCTCAGGACAGTTTACCTTACATTGCCACAACAGTTGAAGCTGAAATAATCACTATCGAACCCAAAATTTCGCTTCAGGAAACAGACCGCGTGAAAGAAAAACTGAGGGAAATCACAGACCGCGTGAATAAAGGGGAAACAGAGTTTTCCACACAAGCCCGCTTATGGTCAGAAGATCCGGAATCGGCTAAACACGGAGGCGAGCTTGGATTCAGGGGAAAAGGATTGTTGGACCCTGATTTTGCTGCGGTAGCATTTTCATTGAATGATCCCAAAAAAGTTTCAAAAATAACTCAATCCGAATTTGGATACCACATTATCCAACTGATAGAAAAAAGAGGTGATAGGGTAAATGTGCGCCATATTTTAATGAAACCTAAAGTATCAAGTAGTGAAATAAAAGATGCAACCGTTAAGTTAGATTCAATTGCCGGTGACATAAAAGCAGAAAAATTCTCTTTCGAAGATGCCGCTACTTATATTTCATTTGATAAAGACACCCGCAATAACAAAGGGCTAATGGTAAACCGTGACGAGCGCAGCAACTACTACGGTACATCCAAATTTGAAATGCAAGACTTACCACAAGAAGTAGGGAAAATCATATACAATATGAAAGTAGGAGAAATCTCCAAGCCTTTCACCATGATTAATCCCAAACAAAAGGAAGTTGTAGCCATCGTTAAATTAAAATCAAGGACAGAAGGCCACAAAGCAAATATTTCAGATGATTACCAAATATTAAAAACTTTAGTAGAAAATCAAAAACGAGAAGAAATACTCAATAAATGGATTGCCCAAAAACAAAAAGAAACATACATCAGGATTAACGACAATTGGAAAAACTGTGATTTTCAAAGAGATGGTTGGGTGAAGAAATGAAGAATGAAGAATTAAGAATGAAGAATATTAAGCGGAAAATATCATTTACAGGTATTTTCTGCTTGTTTTTTATATGCTTCACTGCATTTGGGATGATGCAGGCCCAACAAAATACTCCTGGAAAAAAACAGCCGACCAAAATCACAATGGAATCGGACACATTAAGTTTTCGTAAAGAAGTGAATGCAGAAGTTCATGTAGCACACGGAAACGTGGTATTTAAACACGATAATGCTTTCATTTATTGTGACAGCGCATATTTGTATGAACAAACTAATATGTTGGAAGCATTCGACAATGTCAGGATCGAACAAGGCGACAGTGTTTTCATTTACGGAGATTACCTGATTTACGAAGGAAACAGGAATTTAGCCAAGATGAGATACAATGTACGCATGGAAAACGGAGATGTGACATTATTTACCGATAGCCTCAATTACGACCGCAACGTTAGTATTGGTTATTATCTGAATGGTGGGATGATTGTCGACTCTATCAACGAACTCACATCTGTATACGGCCAATATTCACCTGTCACAAAACTGGCACACTTCAAGAAGAATGTAAAATTAGTCAATCCCAGGTTCGTACTCACATCCGATACTCTGAAATATTCCACAGATACCAAAATAGCCACAATTTTAGGCCCTTCGGTAATTGAATCCGACAGTGGGACTATCTACTCCAGTTTCGGTTGGTATAATACTGTTACTGACGAATCGATGCTATACAAGCGTTCTACAGTATATAATAAAGAAAGAACACAGTCCATCACTGCAGATTCTTTATTCTACAACAGGAAAACAGGTTTTTGTGAAGCATTCGGCGACATGTTCATGAATGATACGGCCCAAAAAGCCATCCTTACCGGAAATTATGGCTATTTAGACCAAATCACAAATTTTGCTTTTGCAACTGATTCTGCCCAAATGATAGAATATTCACAAATAGATACACTTTACCTCCATGCCGACACATTACAAATGAGAACCATTGGCAAAGAGCGGGAAATGAAAGCGTTCCATGGTGTACGGATTTTCAGGCGGGATATGCAAGGAGTCTGTGACTCTCTCCAATTCAACACAAAAGATTCAACTTTGCGGCTTTACAATGAACCTATTCTGTGGAATACCGGATATCAAATGACAGGCGACACAATTGTCATGTTTTTCAACGATAGCACCATCGATCGGGCACATGTTATCAATTACGCTTTTTCCGTTGAAAAAGTCGATACTACATACTACAACCAACTGAAAGGAAAGAATATGAAAATATATTTTATCGGCGGTGAAGTGCGGCTTATAGATGTAAGCGGTAACGCCGAAACGATTTTCTTTCCTTCAGAAAAAGACGGCTCTTTCATCGGAATGAACAAAACCGAAAGCAGCTATTTCAAGATACAGGTAAAAAACCGGAAACCGGAACGTATGGTACTGTGGCCTGTACCCAAAGGAGAAACCCTTCCCCTGCCCGACTTGAATCCGGAAAATAAATACTTAAAAGGATTTATTGATTTTGAATATTTAAGGCCGATAGATAGATATGATATTTTCGTTAAGAAAAAGCGGAAAGCTGAAGATGCTGCTCCACCAAGGATAAAAAGACATCAACGAGGAGAATAATAAACATAAAAAATAATCCCAACCATTCTGATTGAATTGCTTGGGATTATTTTTATCAATATCCCGAATTTTGCACCATATTCGGATTAGAAGACATTACTGAAATAGGAATAGGTAATAATTGATGAAATTCTTGTGCTCCAAAATTCTGTAAAACCTCCAGAAACTTATTCATTCTCTTCAATGCTACATATTCAATACCTTCTTTATTCAAAAGAGTAGTTCTCAACTCATATATAATATCATGGACTTGGTCTCGGGATGATGAGTTTACTGGTGCTAAATTCTGTTGTGCCAGTAACATATTAACAGTCTGGTTTGCAACCGTAATTTCTCCAAGATTAGCAGTAACTTCAGCATATAAAAGCAATGTCTCGGTATAACGAATAAGATAACTAAACTCACCCTTTCTTAAAACATCGTCCGTACCACTAAACCGCAAATCAATTCCCTCACTGATTTTATCCCCACCCCATGTACTTATATTTGATGGCAAGGAATATAATCCCGAATTAATAATTTCCTGTAAAGACATTTTTGCCCTTTCAAATTCACCTTTTCCAGCTGCAATCCTGGCCTTTAATTGCAGTGCCGAATATTTCAAAGAATTATTTCCTTTAGCAATAATCATGTCCAATTCAGCATAAATATAATTACAAACATCATCCACTGAGCTTCTAGGCTCATTTCCCATTGTAACATTAGAAATTATCGGAACTCCACCAAAATAGTCCACCAAAATGGAATAAGCATAAGCCCTGTAAAAAAGAGCCCCCATCAATTGTTCCTCGCTCAAATTTTCATGATTAATCACTTTATTGGCACGAATAATAAAGGAATAGCCATAATCCCATAATTGGCGAACAATCGAATTGTCAGGATGAATATTAAAATTCGACAACTTAACAAAGTCAGTTTGATTAATCGTTGCCTGATGAGTCAATACCGCATCAATACCATAATTTATTCTCAATATTTTTTTGAATATATCCTGTGATTCAAAAATAAGTTCTGTTATAGAAACTGTAGGTAAATAAGTTGAGGCAAAATTGAGCGAAGCTATATACACCGTATTAGAAAAATCAGATTCTACATGAAAGTAAACCCTGTCGGTTTTATCGTTATTATCAATAATACCATCGCCATTATAGTCAACATACTTCAATCCACCCAATTTGACATCTAATTGATAGGGCATCTGATCTATTTCGTCCTGGGAAGTAAAAATCCCGGCTATTACATATCCGGCTTCTTCTTGTTTGGAAAAAATATTTCTTTCATTACCTTTATTTACCTCATAAGAATATACACCCACAGGAAGGGAAACTTTAACTATACCATACCGATCAGCAATATAAGTTCCGAACAAATTGCCTTCTTCTGTATAAATATTGATTTCAGCTTCAGGAACAAGCATATAAGGCTGCATGTTAAGAGGACTCCATCCTTCATTGCAACGTTCTACTACAAACTGAACTTTCTTGACTTCAACCATCTCTCTCGGGAAAAGCTGATTTACCTTAAAAATACAACTGTTGCTTACCTGAGTTACACTGCCGGATATTTCCACTCCATTAATATACGTTACACCGTCTGACACAATTACAGCCAATTGGTCGCCACTCAACGTGTAAAGAATAAATCCGTTTTTCAACTGACTGAGGGTATATGCACCTTTTACTATTTGCCTTTCAATAACCATATCAGAAGAAGTTGAACCTAATGAAGCAGAAGATTTGAGCGGGCTGTCAGAAATGGCAAATACGGTAAACGCTTTTTCATCCATTTTGCTGAAGTCCAGTTTTTTTAATCCCTCAATAAAAGAAGAATTGATTCCATCCATTTTCTCCAGTTGGCTAACAATTGATGTGATTTGTTTTTGTGATTCAGAAACTCCGGAACCATCATCTTCACTACAAGAAACCATAAATATGGTCATCACGATAAGAAACAACACAGAAAAATAAAAATCCTTTTTCATAAGTTTAATCATTAAAACATATTAGACATTTTGATAAAATCACATAATCATTCTATCAGGGAAATACTTCCTGAACCGGAAATTTCCTCTTTTTTAATTTCCGGATAACCTTTATACTGTATTCCTCCCGAACCAGAAACAGCTGCATTTAATTTGCGGCCAGCCCACAAGACAATATGCCCGGAACCGGAAACTGTAGCATTGGCATCCAACGAAGAAAATTCAAGGGTATTAATATTTCCCGAACCGGAAACTTCAAAATCAGTAGCATTCGAAACGCCTTTCAGATTTATCTTACCGGAGCCGGATACTGATAAATTAGCCTGCTCACAATACAAACTATCAGCAGAAAGAGAACCGGAACCTGAAATATCCACACGCATTTCTTTTGCATTAACCTCCCCTTTCAACTCTACTTTTCCGGAACCCGATACACTAACCATATTGAGGTTAGTAGAATTGGTAATAAGCTTGAGATGAGTAGCTTTTAAATTCACCCCTTCTTTTGTATTAACAATCAAACAACCATTCTGCACATCAATATTAATATAAGGTATAATGTTTTCATCGGTATAAACCTGAAGATATGGAGAAGATATGGAATCATTGCGATAAAAGATGTCGGCAGAAATCTTCAAAGATATTTCATTATAATCCGCTATTTCAACTTCCTGCCGGAGCAAATTTCCATTTCCATTTATTGTTTTGGAATTATGAAAACACGACTGGAACATCTGTAAAGCAAAAACAGACAAAAGAAAGAAACGGGTAAAAGCTTTCATATTTTTACGCAGATAAATTATTTTTACAAAAGTAATAAAATCTAGCTTTTAAGTGAGTAATAAAAATTGATTTTTATTATTGTGAGATTCGCTTCGTTTATTTGTAAACCATGAACTGTGGCATATTTTCTGTTCTCTGTTCACCGTTCTCTGTTCACAAATAATATAGATAGTGTTTGCTCACCACCCAATTTTTCGCTAATATTGCACCCGTTATGAGCGATATAATCCATTTATTACCCGATTCCATAGCCAACCAGATTGCCGCAGGAGAAGTTATCCAGCGGCCGGCTTCTGTTGTAAAAGAATTAGTTGAAAACGCTATTGATGCGGGAGCTTCCCATATACAGGTCATTATCAAGGATGCCGGACGAACATCCATTCAGATTATTGACAATGGGAAAGGGATGTCTGAAACAGATGCCCGCATGGCTTTCGAACGTCATGCCACTTCCAAGATTTCCAAAGCTGAAGATTTATATGCCTTGAAAACAATGGGATTCAGGGGTGAAGCATTAGCTTCAATAGTTGCTGTTGCTCAGGTAGAATTAAAAACACGGCAAGCTAGTGAAGAAATTGGCACTTTACTTGTTTTTTCCGGTTCCGAGTTGGAAAAACAGGAAGCCATTGCCACGGCCCAAGGAAGTTCGTTTACCGTAAAAAACCTGTTTTTCAATATTCCTGTGAGAAGGAAATTCCTTAAAACAAATGAAACAGAATTCCGGAATATTTTAACTGAATTTGAACGGATAGTATTGGTCAATCCTGGTATTTCATTTACCCTGATTCACAATGACACAGAAATATTCAACCTTTCAGAAAGCGTTTTGCGTCAAAGAATTGCTAACGTTTTAGGAAAAGGATTGAATCAAAATTTACTGCCTTTGCATGTGGAAACCACCTTGGCGCGTATTTCAGGATTTATCGGCACGCCTTCTTCAGCCCGCAAACGCGGAGCTTTGCAATATTTTTTTGTCAACAACCGCTATATGAGACATCCCTATTTCCACAGGGCTATCATATCAGCATTCGAGCCGTTTATTCCGTCCGGAGATATGCCAAATTATTTCATATACATAGAAATTGACCCTTCTGCCATTGATGTCAATATACATCCTACCAAAACAGAAATAAAATTCGAAAACGAACAAGCCATTTGGCAGATAATCATGGCTTCTGTAAAAGAAGCTATCGGGAAAGCCAATGCTGCGCCCAGTATTGAATTCAACCAGGAAGGGGCCATCAATATTCCGGTGTATGATAAAGAAAAAGCATATCATACAACAACATTCAAACCAACTATTAATGCAAATTACAATCCTTTCAGAAGCTCGGAAACCGCTCATGCAAAACCCAATAAAGATTGGGAAAAATTATATGATTTCATAGATCTCCAACCTCAGGAAACACACAAACAATCATTTACTGAAATAAAAGGAGAAGAATCCCATCCGGAATTGTTTGAAACTACGGATTACAATTATCTTCAATACAAAGGAAAGTACCTGATAACACCCTTGAAATCAGGATTAATACTGATACATCAACGCCGCGCCCATATCCGGATATTATTTGAAGATTATTTACAACGGATGCAAAACAAACAAAGACTTTCACAAGGACTTTTGTTTCCTGAAATCATTAGATTGACATCGAAAGAAGCAAGCATCATGCCCGTTATTTCAGAGGATTTATCCTTTATTGGTTTTGACATTGCCGATTTAGGTTCAAACGACTATTCAATCAACGGGATTCCTGCGGGATTAGAGAAAATCAATCCGGTAGAAACCATACAAGATATGATTGCTCGTGCAATGGAAACCGGATGTGAAGTGAAAGAAGAAATCGGTGAAGCTTTAGCTTTATCTTTGGCTAAACAAGCAGCGATAACATTCGGGAAGCCAATGTCCAATGAAGAGGCCAATCAATTGATTGCCAAATTATTTTCTTTATCCAGGCCTAACTATACCCCTGACGGACAAATTATTATTTCCATTTTAAGTGATGAAGAATTCGAAAAACGATTCAAATAGAATATCTTTGCAAAAAAATCAATTATTTAATAATTTTAAATTTACTTTATGTTTTATGCTATGATTGTAGTCTTCATTATAGGCTACGCATGTATCGCCCTCGAACATCCGCTACATATCAACAAGTCAGCGACTGCTCTTCTTTTAGGAACTATTATGTGGGGTTTGTTTATCATGGGAGACCCATCTACATATCCTATTTTCTCCACTTTCCAAAAATTTCTGTCCCAAAATCCGGACTCAACATTTGCGTCATGGCTAACACACGGTCCATTACTGGAACATTTAGGCGAAGTCGCCGAAATTTTATTCTTCTTGCTGGGTGCAATGACAATTGTCGAAATCATCGACACTCATGGAGGTTTCAAAATTATTACAGACAAAATTACCACCACAAAAAAGACCAATCTACTTTGGATCATCAGTTTGATAACTTTCTTTATGTCGGCTGTATTAGATAACCTGACAACATCCATAGTGATGATTGCATTGTTAAGGAAACTGATAGCAAACAAAACCGACCGGTGGATATTTGCCGGAATCGTCATTCTGGCGGCCAACGCAGGAGGAGCCTGGTCTCCCATTGGCGATGTTACTACTATTATGCTTTGGATTGGCGGAAGAATCAGTGCTGCAAACATTATCCTGATGACTTTCATTCCAAGTTTGGTTTCGATCATTGTTCCTCTTATTTTCATGACGTTCAAAATGAAAGGTCATATAGAAAAACCGGATATATCAGTTGCCCACTCAAAAGTCAAAATTACAAACGGAGAACGTAATTTCATCTTTTTCCTTGGTATTGGAGCTTTGCTTTTCGTACCTGTATTTAAAACGGTCACCCACTTGCCACCGTATTTAGGTATGTTGGGCAGCCTTGGTATTTTGTGGATATGCACTGAATTACTACACAAGAGAAGCCTCGACGAAAACAGGCATCAAATGGCAGTTAGCTCCATTCTCCAAAAAATTGACACTCCGAGTATTTTATTCTTCCTTGGAATCCTTATGGCTGTTGCGGCAATGCAAACCTGCGGACAATTAAGCTTATTATCCCAATCATTAGATACAATTCCAATGGAAGAACCCGGAAAATATTATCTTATCACATCCATAATAGGAATATTATCTTCTATTGTCGATAATGTTCCACTTGTTGCCGGCGCCATGGGTATGTATGATTTCCCGATGGATCATTATTTCTGGGAATTCCTGGCATACGCAGCCGGAACAGGAGGCAGTATACTGATAATCGGTTCTGCAGCTGGAGTTGCCGTAATGGGTATGGAGAAAATCGATTTCATCTGGTATTTGAAACGGATTTCTTTTTTAGCCCTTATTGGTTATCTCTCAGGATGTGGAGTTTATATTTTGCAACGAACAATATTTTAAATAATCAATAATTAACAATGAAAAGTGAAGGTATTATCCTCATTTTTCATTGTTAATTGTTCATTATTAATTGTTGATTATTAATTTTTCAAAGCACATTTCAATCCATACCTCGTTATTTCTCCATCTGTAGCAACAACATCCATACGAATAAAGTAGATTCCTTGTTGAAGTTTTTGTCCCAAATCATTTTTTCCATTCCATTCTACATATCCTTCTGTTCCCAATAAGTCGTTATTAGACATATCCTTCACTAACCTGCCCATTGTATCGAAAATCATTATCCTGCAACGGTTTCCATGATTGATGAAACGATAATGAATCTGATAATTTTCACCATTTATAGTAACAACATTCACTTCTTGCCTGATTATTCCGAATTCTGAAGTAATTTTTTTCTGGGAGTTTATGTACCCCGGAGTACCATAACCAACTAAGGAAGAAGCGGATGTCCAATTAAAAGCATCATTCGTAGGAGCATTAAAATCAATCCGTTCCAATGCAACACCTTTCTTATTTCCAACAGAAGCATCATGCATTTTTTCATTATATACAAATTCATCCACTATCAGATTAGACTGATTATTAATTAAAACAACCGTTCCTGAAGTATATGTCATAGTAGGCATAACTGGCAACTCTACTGCAGAAATACCTGCCGGACAAGTATAGAAATTAGTAACTTTCTCCATGCTTTTAGTTACCAGCAAATATTGTTTCGGGTAAAACAAATGCAAGGAAGATGACAAAGGATAAGCCTTATTCAATGTACCATCTGTATTTTTGCGGCTTGCTATACTTAAATAAGCCAAATCAATAACTTTATCCGAACGATTGTATAATTCCACATATTCATTGCTATCAACCAATGGGTTAGGAAGCAATTCATTAAAAATAACATCCGAAACATCAGGCTCATATCCTGAACCAATGGATACTAACTGGTTTTCATTTAAAGTGTATCCTGATAAGTCTTTCAACCCAGAGAAAAACAAATTAATTATTTCTCCCTTAGGCGGCATTTGATTCAAAGTCAGTTTCACTTCCATTCCCTGAGGGTAATTTGCAGACAAATAATCAATTCCATACCCATTAGCGCTAAAGATATAAGATTTTTCATCTAATAAAGCCTGGAGACTCAATGGTTTTGAAAATATAACAACAAAAGTATCAGGCTCAATTTTTTGGACAGATATAATGGATGCATATTCTGTATCCGGATTTACCGTTTTAATAGAATTGGCCAATCCCGGAGTTCCTCCTTCATTCAAAGAACCCAACCAATTGGAGGCAACATTGCCCTTATTTGAAAGGTCAATGCATTCCAACGACCAGCCTCCTTTTGATTTTTTCTCATCATCCCCATACATTTTTTCCGTATATTCAAACCAATGTACCAGATTTCCCTTACTATCATCCAACCGAAGCAATTTACCTGTATTGGCCAAAGCCGGAAAAGATGTAATTCCTGCAACTTTAACCTGTTCCGGAAAATATTCCGATGAAGATGTTTTACAGACAATAAAATATTCATCTGGTTTTATTTCCACATCAGGCAAGACATATGGTTTATCTCCGTAGTAAAATTGCCAGTTTTTCAAAGAAAATGTTTTTTGAGAACCGTTATAAAACTCAACATACTCTGGTGTATCACCTGTTGGTTTAGCCATAATCTCACTGAAAATAATATCTCCGAAAACGGGAGTATCCACATGTGGAGGTTCCGGCAGAGTATCATCATCCTCAATTTTCTTAACAACAAGATCATCAAACATAAAATGCTCATTACGGGTTTTTGAATACACACAAACAACTCCCAAATAATTACTAACCGGAAATTCTGCCACTTGCTTTGTGCCTTCCAACACATAATCACTTTCACTATCCAACTTGGAATAAAGATTGAAAACACCCTGCTTATCAAGAGTTACTTTGATTTTTACAGCAACAGTAGTTAAATCCAAACGTTTTAATGCTCCTTGTATTAAAACATCCGTTTTTGTTCCATCCTGCAACAGCAAAGCTACATTTTTATTCGTATGCCCCAATCTGACAAAAAATCCTTGAATAGAAGCATTTAAGTCAGCACCTTCACTACACAAATAGACTTTCGAATAATTTGAAACTGTAGGATTAAAATCCATTTTCGCCCAAAATTCCCAGGAAGTGTTTCTTACCCTGGCAGATGGAGTCGATAAAAATGCCGGACCTATTTTGTCTGCATTATCACTCAACTGTAATTGAAAATTACTATTGACTCTAAATTTTGCGATATTACCGCTCCAAACCGGATTTTGGGTAAAATTACCATCAGAAAAGTTCTCAGAAAATTGTGCATAAGCACTACAGAAAAAAGATGTTACAAAAAACATCATAAAAATTAAAAATCTCATAAAATAATCTCGTTTTGATTAATAAATCATTAATTTTGTAGCCCAAATAGGCTATTGGATTTGGCCATTTCCGTGGGCAAAGATAGTGCTTATTTGAAAAATACAAAAAAATTAAGATAATTTTTATAAAAACTCAAAAACAGACAGGCAAAAATTAATTATAATGATTATCCGTTATTTCGCCCTTAATAATTATCTTTACTGAAAATTAAATCACAAAGGCATGAATTTATTAAATTTCGTATCACAATATCCTGACGAAGCGAGTTGTAAAGCCAAGTTTAAGGAATTTAGAGATAAACAAGGCGTTG
>JAVBLO010000024.1:0-5017 GCA_031553415.1 Bacteroidales bacterium
GGAAGTCTTTTTGGCATTAGCCAACGATGCCGCCACTATCTGTAACCAATACAGTTGGAATCTAGATGAAATGGCCCTATCCCAATATTTGAACCAATCCGGTCGTGTTACCAATCCCCAGGGAAAATTAAAACAAATGTTATCGATATACAAATTACAACCCGGCAAACCCGCCCCAACACTCGTAGGGGCGGAATATTTTCCGACCGAAATGGAAAATAAAAACGAAACCGGAATACGGGCGCAAAATATTGCGTCCCAACGGCGATTGATAATATTTTACGAATCGGGTTGCAACAGTTGTGACAATGAAATGAACCAGTTGGTTGGTAATTATCCGGTATTAAAAGAAAAAGGTATTGAAGTCATCAGCATTGCCGCAGATAACGACAAAACCATTTATGAAAATACTGCAAATCAATTCCCCTGGCCGGAAAAACTATGTGATTTCAAAGGGTTTGAAGGAGAGAATTTCAAAAACTATGGAGTAATTGGAACACCAACCATCTATGTAATAAATGAAAAAGGCATTATACAAGGGAAATATGCCAGGCTTGTTGATACAGGAGTATTAAACTGATTCAAGGTATCCTGCCATTATAATAATTATCATACTCATGAACAAAACCTGTATGCCAATGCTTGTTTTCGGAAACGATGTTGGGCGCTTCTAAATGAAGTTTTGATTGCATCGGGGAGAGACATTGATTGCTTCTTGATGAGCCTTTCATCGCTCCCCGGAGAGACAAATGTTTCTCTGGGGAGCGGTTTTTAGTTCGCCCAGCATGGGTATATTCTAATGGGTGCAAGTTCCTCACACACCCTGATAGTGGGAAGTGTTAGCCAAAGCTAAGGGTGTCCATTGCGAGATGGAATCTGAAGGAAGGTGTCATTGTTTAATTCTGTTGCCAATGCACTCTCTACTAAAGCGTACTTCAACATAAAATTCAAATTTAAAAGGTTTATGAATGAAAAGGATAACAAAAACATTTGCAAATATTTATTGATTGTGGCTGCAAAAGTAGAAAGGGAAATCCGGAAAAGGCTACCATTTTGTACAAAACAGGTGAAATTTCATCATCTGGAATTTTGTTTAATTCAAGAATTAAGTTTTGTTTTTATCAATCTGAAATCTTATCTTTGCTGCGTTTTATTTTAAAACAATACTGACATTTTATATAAAAAATCATAAATTCAAATCATGTCCGCAAAAACAGGATATATTTCTCAGGTGATTGGCCCCGTTGTTGACGTGTCATACGACATAACCGGCGATCGCAAACTGCCTGAGATAAATGAGGCATTGAAAGTTGTCCGTAAAGATGGTAAAAACCTCATTCTGGAGGTACAACAACACATTGGGGAGAGTACAGTTCGTACGGTTGCCATGGATTCTACCGATGGTATCAGGCGGGGAATGTCGGCTGAAAGTCTCGGACAACCAATTTCCATGCCTGTTGGTGATCAGGTAAAAGGACGGATATTAAACGTAATCGGTGAAACAATCGACGGAATGAAAACCGTGGATTATAACAGCCCTGCACCTATCCACAGGGAAGCGCCCAAATTTGAAGACCTTTCTACTTCAACAGAAGTGCTTTTTACCGGAATCAAGGTCGTAGACCTTCTGGCTCCTTATTTAAAAGGAGGAAAAACCGGATTGTTCGGTGGCGCCGGAGTGGGGAAAACCGTGTTGATCATGGAATTGATTAATAATATTGCTAAAAAACATAACGGATATTCTATTTTCGCCGGGGTAGGAGAGCGTACCCGTGAAGGGAACGACTTGCTTCGTGAAATGATTGAATCGGGTGTTATTCGTTATGGTGAAGAATTTAAAAAAGAAATGGAACAAGGCAATTGGGATTTGTCTAAAATTGATTATGAAGAATTGGCAAAATCTCAGGCTACATTAGTATACGGACAGATGAACGAGCCTCCCGGAGCACGTGCCGATGTTGCACTTTCGGGTTTGACCATTGCAGAATCATTCCGCGATATGGCGGGAGAAGGTGGTCGTGATATTCTTTTCTTTATTGATAATATCTTCCGGTTTACACAAGCTGGTTCCGAAGTATCCGCACTTTTAGGACGCATGCCTTCGGCGGTAGGTTATCAACCGACTTTGGCTACTGAAATGGGTAGGATGCAGGAACGTATTACTTCTACCAAAGGAGGTTCCATTACCTCTATTCAAGCTGTATATGTGCCCGCTGACGATTTGACCGACCCTGCGCCGGCAACAACATTCTCATTCTTAGATGCCACAACCGTATTAGATCGTAAGATTTCCGAGTTGGGGATTTATCCGGCAGTAGATCCGCTGAGTTCCACATCGCGTGTACTTGATCCAAACATTATCGGTTTGGAGCATTACAATACAGCACAAAGAGTTAAGCAATTATTGCAACACTATAAAGAATTACAGGATATTATCTCCATCTTGGGTATGGATGAACTATCGGATGAAGATAAGGTTTCTGTAAACCGTGCCCGCAGGGTACAGCGTTTCCTTTCCCAACCATTTTTCATGGCAGAAGCATTTTCCGGAGTTCCCGGAGTAATGGTTTCCATCGAAGATACTATCAAAGGCTTCAATATGATTATGGATGGAGAAGTGGATGATTTGCCCGAACAAGCTTTCTTAAATGTCGGAACCATCGAAGACGTGAAAGCCAAGGCAGAGAAATTGTTGAAAATGAATCAGGAGAATTAAAAATGAAAAATGAAAAATTAAAAATTAATTGCATCTGGCTTTCATTTTTAATTTTTCATTTTTAATTTTTCATTTATGAAATTAAACATCATTTCACCGGAGAAAATATTGTTTTCAGGCGAGGTAAATGCAGTTACTTTACCCGGAACCATGGGTAGTTTTACCATATTGGATAATCATGCCCCAATCATTTCTTCGCTTCAAAAAGGTATTTTGAGCTATTGTTGTGATGAAGAGGATGGTGAGATAGAGCTCCAAATCGAAGGAGGCTTTGTGGAAGGAAAGCAAAATGAAGTGAATGTCTGCATAGATTGAAGATATGGATTTTTTCAAAGCAAAATATATCACATTTCTTATATCATTTTTATTGATTCTGGGTGCGGGAATCGGGGCTTTGTTATATTATGTGTTTCCCCAGTTTTATCCGCAGTGGTATATATTGATTTTGATATATTTCTTATTTGTCGAAGTTGTCATCATTTATATAATTGATGCAGGCAGTAAGAAATTAGACCAAAGAAAACTGGTAAATTTATATATGTCGACCCGGGTAGGTAAAGTAATTTTGTCGCTCGTTTTTATAGGGGTATACTCTCTTGCCGTGAAAACCGGCATCAAAAATTTTGCACTGGTTTTTATGTTGTTTTATTTGTTTTCGATTGCTTTCGAAACATGGTATTTTATCAACATAGAACGGCGGATTAAAGCAAAAAATGAAAAACATGAATCTATTTAAGAATATATTAAAATATACACTTTTCCTGTTTTTCCTGTTGAATGTTCAATTAGGATTTGCTTCCGGAGATGGCGGACTGAATGTTCGTGAATCTATCCTGGAACATTTGGCTGATTCTTATGAATGGCATATTACATCTATCGGGGAAAAACACATCTCTATTCCATTGCCCGTTATTGTGAGAGGGCAATACAGCGGCTGGCATACATTCCTGTCTTCCAGGTTTGATCATGGACATGCCGAGTATAAAGGTTTTTTCATTTCAGACGAAGGACATTTTAAAGGAAAAATTGTAGAAAGGGATAATGTTGGCCGGGAAACCAGACCATTGGATATTTCCATTACAAAGAACTCTTTTGCTCTTTTGCTTAATTCCGCATTACTGATTTGCCTTGTTATGTATGTTGCCCGTTGGTACAAGAGAAAAAACGAAAATAAAAATTATAAAGTTCCCAAAGGCTTTGTTGCACTTATGGAAATGTTTATTATGAATGTTAATGATGAGCTTATCAAACCTTGTATCGGAAAAGATTACAAAAAGTTTGCACCATATTTACTTACAGTATTCTTCTTTATATTTTTCAATAACCTCATGGGGTTAATCCCATTTTTTCCCGGTAGCGCTAATGTAACCGGAAACATTACGGTTACACTTGTTCTGGCCTTGTTTACATTTGCAATTGTCAATTTATTCGGAACAAAAGAATATTGGAAAGAAATATTCTGGCCGGAAGTACCTACCTGGTTAAAAGTTCCGGTTCCTATTATGCCTGCTATTGAAGTTGTGGGAATGTTTACAAAACCATTTGCATTGATGATTCGTCTTTTTGCCAATATTTTGGCAGGACACTCTATAGTATTGGGACTGACATTTTTGATTTTTGTAACGGTTAAATTAGGACCAGCACTTAATTCAACCATGACAGTCGTATCCATACTCTTATCCGTATTTATCAGTTTTGTAGAATTACTGGTTGCATACATACAAGCGTATGTATTCACAATGCTTTCGGCAGTATTTATCGGATTGGCAAGAGTGGAAGGACACCAGCATTAGAATGATGGGAGTAGGGAATTGTGAGAAGTGAACAATATCTCACAACTCACTATTCACAACTTACTATAGGAATATTAACAACTTAAAATACAAAGAATTATGTTACTTTCAATTTTATTACAAGCAGTAGCAGCAACAGAATTGGGAAAATTAGGAGCTGCAATTGGCGCAGGATTAGCTGCAATTGGCGCAGGTATCGGTATCGGTAGAATCGGTGGTTCGGCTATGGATGGCATTGCCAGACAACCCGAAGCGGGAGGCGATATCCGTATGTCGATGATTATTGCTGCCGCCCTTGTAGAAGGTGTTGCCCTTTTTGCTGTTGTAGTTTGCGGATTCATCCTTTAAAATGAACAATGAAAAATTAAAATGATTGTCCGTTATTTCGCCCTTAATAATTATCTTTACTGAAAATTAAATCACAAAGGCATGAATTTATTAAATTTCGTATCACAATATCCTGACGAAGCGAGTTGTAAAGCCAAGTTTAAGGAATTTAGAGATAAAC